>JAQIJP010000036.1:0-24177 GCA_036946185.1 Aeromicrobium erythreum | reverse complement strand
CCTCGAGCAGGGCCTTGTCGACCTGCATGACCATCTCGTCGGTGTGCTTGACCTCGGGGACGAGGAACGTCTCGACGCCCCACGTCAGGGCGAGCTGGTTGCGCGTGAGCGGGTCGGGCGTGAACGCGACGACGGGGATCGGCGAGCGGTAGCGCGCCATCCGGCGCGCCGAGCCGCCGATCGTCGTGAACGCGACGACGTACTTGGCCTCGATCGACTCGGCGACCTGCGAGGCACCGCGGCAGATGATGCCTGTGCGGGTGCGCGGGGTCCACGTGTAGGCGGCCATGCGCGGCAGGCCGTGGTCCTCGGTGGACTCGATGATGCGGGCCATCGTCTTGACCGTCTGGATGGGGTACTCCCCCACGCTCGTCTCGCCCGACAGCATGACGGCGTCGGCGCCGTCGAGGACCGCGTTGGCGACGTCGGAGGCCTCGGCACGCGTGGGCCGCGGGGCGGAGATCATCGACTCGAGCATCTGCGTCGCGACGATGACGGGCTTGGCGTTGCGTCGCGCCTTCTCGACGATCTGCTTCTGCACGACCGGCACGTCCTCGAGCGGCAGCTCGACGCCCAGGTCGCCGCGCGCGACCATGACGCCGTCGAAGGCGTCCATGATGTCGTCGAGGTTCTCGACGGCCTGCGGCTTCTCGATCTTGGCGATGACGGGGCGGGTGATGTTCTCCTCGCGCATGACCCGCCGGACGTCGTCGGCGTCGCGGGCGTTGCGCACGAACGAGAGCGCCACGAAGTCGACGCCCTGGTGCAGCGCGAAGCGCAGGTCCGTGATGTCCTTCTCGCTCATCGCGGGGACGCTGACCGAGACGCCGGGCAGGTTGATGCCCTTGTTGTTGCTGAGCGTGCCGGCGGTCTCGACGGTCGTGACGACGTCGGTCGACGACACCTCGAGGGCCCGGAGCCGCACGCGGCCGTCATCGACGAGGATCTGGTCGCCGGGCGAGACGTCGCCGGGCAGGCCCTTGTAGGTCGTGGAGCAGCGGTCCTGGTCACCCGGGACGTCGTCGGTCGTGATGGTGAACCGGTCGCCGACGGCCACCTGAATCGGGCCGTCCGCGAACCGGCCGAGCCGGATCTTGGGACCCTGCAGGTCGGCCAGGATCGCGATCGCCTTGCCCGTCCGCTCGGCCGCCGCCCGGACGTGGGCGACGTTCTGCTCGTGGTCGGGGTGGTCGCCGTGGCTCATGTTGAGTCGGGCGACGTCCATGCCGGCCTCGGCGAGCTGCAGGATGCGCTCGGCACTGGCGACGGCGGGACCGAGGGTACAGACGATCTTGGCTCTACGCACGGGTCCAGCCTAGGGGTCCGGGGGCCCTACTCACGAGTCACCTCGCGGGCCCCCGGACACCCGGCCGGGTCAGACCGTGAGCGGGCGGTCGGTCGGGTTGACCGGACGCGGCAGCGGGCTCGGCTTCCCGGTCAACCAGGCGTCGACGCCCTGGGCCGCGGAGCGCCCCTCGGCGATCGCCCACACGATGAGCGACTGGCCGCGACCCGCGTCGCCGGCGACGAACACGCCGGGCACGCTGGACATGTAGCTGCGGTCGCGCTTGACGTTGCCGCGCTCGTCGAGCTCGACGCCGAGCTGCTCGACGAGGCCCTCCTGCTCCGGCCCGGTGAAGCCCATCGCGAACAGCACGAGCTGCGCCGGGATCACCTTCTCGGTGCCGGGCACCTCCTGGAAGCGGCCGTCCTTCATCTCGACCTCGGCGATCCGCAGGCCGGACACGTGGCCGTCGTCGTCGCCGATGAACTCCTTGGTCGAGACGGCGTAGACGCGCTCGCCGCCCTCCTCGTGGGCCGAGGCGACGCGGTACGTCATCGGGTAGGTCGGCCACGGCTGGTGCTCCGGGCGGTCCTCGCCGGGCTGCGGCATGATCTCGAGGCTCGTGATGGAGCGGGCCCCCTGGCGGATCGACGTGCCGAGGCAGTCCGCGCCGGTGTCGCCGCCGCCGATGATGACGACGTCCTTGCCCTCGGCGGTGATCTGACCCTCGACGTCCTCGCCGAGCGCGACGCGGTTGGCCTGCGGCAGGAACTCCATCGCCTGGTGGATGCCCGCGAGCTCGCGGCCCGGCGCCGGCAGGTCACGACGGACCGTGGCGCCGATCGCCAGCACGACGGCGTCGTAGCGATCGCGCAGCTGCGAGCCGGTCAGGGTCTCCCCCACCCGGACGCCGGTGCGGAACACCGTGCCCTCGCGCCGCATCTGGTCGATGCGACGGTCGACGTGCTTCTTCTCCATCTTGAACTCGGGGATGCCGTAGCGCAGCAGGCCGCCGGGCTTGTCGTCGCGCTCGTACACCGCGACCGTGTGGCCGGCGCGGGTCAGCTGCTGCGCGACGGCCAGGCCGGCCGGACCCGAGCCGACGACCGCGACGGTCTTGCCGGTCAGGTACTCCGGCGGCTGCGGCCGCACGTTCCGGCTGTCCCAGGCCCGGTCGATGATCGAGACCTCGACGTTCTTGATCGTGACCGGGTCGCGGTTGATGCCGACGACGCAGGCCGTCTCGCACGGCGCCGGGCACAGCCGCCCGGTGAACTCCGGGAAGTTGTTCGTCGCGTGCAGGCGGTCGATCGCGTCGTCCCAGTCGTCGCGCCAGACCAGGTCGTTCCACTCCGGGATGAGGTTCCCGAGCGGGCAGCCCTGGTGGCAGAACGGGATGCCGCAGTCCATGCAGCGCCCGGCCTGCTCGCTGATGATCGGCAGCAGCGCCTTGCCGGGCCCACCGGGGTAGACCTCGTTCCAGTCGTTGACGCGCTCCTCCACGGGACGGCGCTCGGCCACCTTGCGGGGGGTCGTGATGAAACCACGGGGATCAGCCACGAGCGGCCACCTCCATCATGCGTGCGGTCGTGTCCTCGTCGGAGAGTCCCTCCGCCTCCGCCTGCTTCTGGGCGTCGAGGACCTTGCGGTAGTTGACGGGCATGACCTCGGTGAACCGGGTCAGGGCGGTCTCGAAGTCGTCGAGGAGCGCCTCGGCGACGGTCGAGCCCGTCTCGTGCAGGTGCTTCGTCAGCAGCGTGCGCAGCTCCTCGACGTGGTCGTCGGCGACGGCGCGCAGCTCGACCATCTCGGGGTTGACGAGGTCGTGGTCCAGGTCGAGGATCCACGCCGTGCCGCCGCTCATGCCGGCCGCGACGTTGCGTCCGGTCGGGCCGAGGACGACGACGCGTCCGCCGGTCATGTACTCGCAGGCGTGGTCGCCCACGCCCTCGACGACGGCGGAGGCACCGGAGTTGCGGACGCAGAAGCGCTCGCCGACCTTGCCGCGCAGGAAGATCTCGCCGCCCGTCGCGCCGAAGCCGATGACGTTGCCCGCGACGATGTTCTCCTCGGGGACGAACGCCGCGTCCCGCGGCGGCCGGACCACGATGCGTCCGCCGGACAGGCCCTTGCCGACGTAGTCGTTGCCGTCGCCCTCGAGCCGCAGCGTGATGCCGCGGGGCACGAACGCGCCGAACGACTGGCCGGCGGACCCCAGGAACGTGAGGTCGATCGTGTTCTCGGGCAGGCCGTCGCCGCGGTACTTCTTGGTGAGCTCGTGCCCGAGCATCGTGCCGACCGTGCGGTTGACGTTGCGGATCGGCAGCTGCGCGCGCACCGGCTCGCCCTTCTCGAGGGCGTCGGAGCACAGCCGGATGAGCTCGGCGTCGAGCGCGACGTCGAGGCCGTGGTCCTGGCCGGTCGTGTTGTGCAGCGCGGCACCCTCGGGGAGCTCGGGCACGTACAGCACGGGCGACAGGTCGAGGCCCGAGGCCTTCCAGTGGTCGACGGCCCGACGCGTCTCGAGGACCTCGGCGTGGCCGACGGCCTCGTCGATCGAGCGGAAGCCGAG
This sequence comes from Aeromicrobium erythreum, assembly GCA_036946185.1. Lineage (GTDB taxonomy): Bacteria > Actinomycetota > Actinomycetes > Propionibacteriales > Nocardioidaceae > Aeromicrobium > Aeromicrobium erythreum_A. The sequence goes on along the minus strand of JAQIJP010000036.1, from coordinate 20,320 downwards.
GGCCGCGAGGTGCTCGCGGACCTCCTGGGCGATGAACTCGAAGAAGTTCACGACGTACTCGGCCTTGCCCGAGTACTTCTCGCGCAGCGCCTTGTTCTGCGTCGCGACGCCGACCGGGCACGTGTCCAGGTGGCACACGCGCATCATGATGCAGCCGCTGACGACGAGCGGGGCCGTCGCGAAGCCGAACTCCTCGGCGCCGAGCAGCGCCGCGATGACGACGTCACGACCGGTCTTGAGCTGGCCGTCGCACTGCACGACGATGCGGTCGCGCAGCCCGTTGAGCAGCAGCGTCTGCTGCGTCTCGGCGAGACCGAGCTCCCACGGACCGCCGGCGTGCTTGAGCGACGTCAGCGGCGACGCACCGGTGCCGCCGTCGTGGCCGGAGATCAGCACGACGTCGGCCTTGGCCTTCGAGACGCCCGCCGCGACCGTGCCGACGCCGACCTCGGAGACCAGCTTGACGTGGATCCGGGCCGACGGGTTGGCGTTCTTCAGGTCGTGGATGAGCTGCTTGAGGTCCTCGATCGAGTAGATGTCGTGGTGCGGCGGCGGCGAGATGAGGCCGACGCCCGGCGTCGAGTGCCGCGTCTTGGCGACCCACGGGTACACCTTCGGGCCGGGCAGCTGGCCGCCCTCGCCGGGCTTCGCGCCCTGCGCCATCTTGATCTGGATGTCGTCGGCGTTCGAGAGGTACTCGCTCGTGACGCCGAAGCGACCGGACGCGACCTGCTTGATCGACGAGCGACGCTCCGGGTCGTAGAGCCGCTCCGGGTCCTCGCCGCCCTCGCCGGTGTTGGACTTGCCGCCGAGGCGGTTCATCGCGACCGCGAGGGTCTCGTGCGCCTCCTGGCTGATGGAGCCGTAGCTCATCGCGCCGGTGGAGAAGCGCTTGACGATCTCGCTGACGGGCTCGACCTCGTCGATCGGGACCGGGGTCCGCTCGCCGTCCTTGAACGCGAACAGGCCGCGCAGCGTCATGAGCCGCTCGGACTGGTCGTCGACGCGCTGCGTGTACTGCTTGAAGATGTCGTAGCGACCCGTGCGCGTCGAGTGCTGGAGGCGGAAGACCGTCTCCGGGTCGAACAGGTGCTCCGGGCCCTCACGGCGCCACTGGTACTCGCCGCCGACCTCGAGCTGGCGCGGGCCGACGATGCCGGAGGTCGGGTAGGCGCGCGCGTGCCGCGCGGCCACCTCCTGCGCGATGACGTCGAGACCGACGCCGCCGAGCTTGCTGGACGTGCCGGTGAAGTAGTCGGCGACGACGTCCTGGGACAGGCCGATGCACTCGAAGATCTGGGCGCCGGTGTACGACGCGACCGTCGAGACGCCGATCTTGCTCATGACCTTGAGGACGCCCTTGCCGAGGCCGTACACGAGGTTGCGGACGGCCTTGGCCGGCTCGACGCCCTCGACGAACACGCCCTCCCGGGCGAGGTCCTCGGCCGACTCGAGCGCCAGGTAGGGGTTGACCGCCGTGGCGCCGTAGCCGATCAGGAGCGCGACGTGGTGGACCTCGCGGACGTCACCGGCCTCGACGAGCAGGCCGGCCTGCGAGCGCAGCTTCTCGCGCACCATGTGGTGGTGCACCGCGCCGGTGAGCAGCAGCGACGGGATCGGGGCGCGGTCGGCATCGGAGTGCCGGTCGGACAGCACGATGATGCGCGCGCCGTCCTCGGTGATCGCCCGGCTGACGTCGGCGCAGATCTCGTCGAGCTTCGCCTTGAGCGCGGCACCGCCGCCGTGGACGTCGTACAGGCCGCGCACGACGTGCACGCTGAAGCCCGGCATGTCGCCGTCCTTGTTCATGTGCCGGATCTTGGCGAGCTCGTCGTTGTCGATCACGGGGAACGGCAGCTGCAGCATGCGGCACGACGCGGGGCTCGGCGCGAGCAGGTTCGTCTCCGGGCCCATCGTGCCGGCGAGCGAGGTGACGACCTCCTCGCGGATCGCGTCGAGCGGCGGGTTCGTGACCTGCGCGAACAGCTGGCTGAAGTAGTCGAACAGCATCCGAGGACGCTCCGAGATCGCCGCGATCGGCGTGTCGGTGCCCATCGAGCCGATCGCCTCGGCACCCGTGCGGGCGATCGGGGCGACGAGCTTGCGCAGCTCCTCCTCGGTGTAGCCGAAGACCTGCTGGCGGCGCGTCACGGAGGCGTGCGTGTGGACGATGTGCTCGAGGTCCGGCAGGTCCTCGAAGCGCACGAGGCCGGAGTACAGCCACTCGTCGTACGGCTGCTCGGCGGCGAGCCGTCCCTTGATCTCCTCGTCCTCGATGACGCGGTGCTCGTCGAGGTCGAGCAGGAACATCCGGCCCGGCTCGAGGCGGCCCTTGCGCACGATCGACGCGGGGTCGAGGTCGAGGACGCCGGCCTCGGAGGCCAGGACGACCAGGCCGTCGTCGGTGATCCAGAACCGGCCCGGGCGCAGGCCGTTGCGGTCGAGGACCGCACCGATCTGCGTGCCGTCGGTGAAGCACACGCACGCGGGGCCGTCCCAGGCCTCCATGACCGAGGAGTGGAACTCGTAGAACGCCCGGCGGGCCGGGTCCATCTCGTGGTTGTTCTCCCACGCCTCCGGCACCATCATCATGACGGCGTGCGGCAGCTCGCGGCCGCCGAGGTGCAGGAGCTCGAGCACCTCGTCGAGGGACGCGGTGTCGCTGCCCTCGGGGTCGCAGATCGGGAACAGCCGGTCGAGGTCGCCGGGGATCAGGTCGCTCTCGAGCGTGGCCTCACGGGCGCGCATCCAGTTGCGGTTGCCCGCGCGCGGTGTTGATCTCGCCGTTGTGCGCGACGAACCGGAACGGGTGCGCGAGTGGCCAGCTCGGGAAGGTGTTGGTCGAGAACCGGCTGTGCACGATCGCCAGCGCGGACTCCATCCGCTCGTCGAGCAGGTCGGGGAAGAACTCGTCGAGCTGCTCGGTCGTGAGCATGCCCTTGTAGACCAGCGTGCGGGCCGACAGCGACGGGAAGTACACGCCGACCTCGTGCTCGGAGCGCTTGCGCAGGGCGTAGGTCCAGCGGTCGAGGTCGATGCCGCTGCGGTCGCGGCCGGGCGTCGTGACGAACACGAGCGCGAACGACGGCATCGCGCCGCGCGCCATCGAGCCGAGGATCTCGGGCTTGACCGGCACGTCACGCCAGCCGAGGACCTCGAGGCCCTCCTCGCGGGCGATCTCCTCGATGCGTCCGCGCGCCTCGCCGGCGGCCTCGGCCTCGGCCGGCAGGAACGCCAGGCCGGCGGCGTAGGAACCTGCGGCCGGCAGCTCGACGCCGGCCTCGTCCTGGGCGACGCCGCGCAGGAACCGGTCGGGCACCTGCATCAGGATGCCCGCGCCGTCGCCCGTGTTCTCCTCGGCGCCGACGGCACCGCGGTGGTCGAGGTTGCGCAGCGCCGTGAGGCCCTTCAGGACCAGGTCGTGCGTCGGCTCGCCCGAGAGGTGCGCGACGAACGCGACACCGCAGGCGTCGTGCTCGTTCGCCGGGTCGTAGAGACCCTGCGCGGAGGGCTGGGCGGAGAAGCGTGTCACGGGGAACCACCTCGTCGTCGTACGGGGAAACCAGTCGAACCCGGGACGACGTTGGCCCAAGCGACGTCAGCCTACCTCGCGCTCCCCGACTCGGCGAGCAAGGCCACCCTCAGCCCCGTCGGGGTGTGGCCGGATCAGCCGACCTGGGTGCCGATCGCCTCGCCGATCAGGTAGGTGATGCCGGCTGCCGCACCGCCGAGGACGAGCTGACGCAGGCCGCCGTACCACCACGAGCGGCTCGTGACGCGCGTGACGATCGCCCCGCACGCGAACAGCGCGACGAGGGAGAGCAGGATCGTCGGGACCGACGACACGACGCCGAGCATGAGCGGCAGCAGCGGGATGAGCGCGCCGATCGCGAACGAGACGAACGACGACCCTGCGGCGACCCATGGCGACGGCAGGTCGTCGACGTCGATGCCCATCTCCTCCTGCGCGTGGACGGCGACGGCGGTGTCGACGTCGCGGTGGATCTGGGAGGCCACCTTGCGGGCGACCTCCTCCTCGACGCCCTTCTCGACGAACATCGCCGCGAGCTCGGCCTCCTCGGCACCCTCGTTGGCGACGATCTCGGCCCGCTCGATCGCGACCTGGGCCTGCGCGAGCTCACGCTGGCTCGCGACGGAGGTGTACTCCCCCGCCGCCATCGAGCACGCGCCGGCGACCAGCCCGGCCAGCCCGGCGACGACGACCGGCTTGGGGTCGCTGCTGCCGCCGGTGACACCCATGATGAGCGCGAAGTTCGACACCAGGCCGTCCATCGCGCCGAACACGGCGGGCCGCAGCCAGCCGCCGTTGACGTCGGGGTGCTCGTGCCGGACCTGCTCCGCGTCGGGCAGCCCGGTGGTGGGGGTCTCGCTCATGGGTCAGACGCTAGTGCGCCGGACCCGCCGCGTCACCGAAGGTCAGGCTCCCCTGCCGTGGGCTCGGCGGCGGCGTCGGCGGCGTCCTCGCCGGTGTCGTCCGCGGGCCGGCCCCGGTCGCGACGGCGCGACCACAGGAAGTAGCCGAGCGCGAGCAGGAACACGACGATCGACGTCCACACGTTGAGCCGGAACGGCCCGATCATGTTGGCGGTGTCGATGCGCAGCTGCTCGATCCAGAACCGCCCGGCGGTGTAGAGCATGACGTAGAGCGCGAACGCCCGGCCGCCCGTGAGCCGGTGGCGACGGTCGATCAGCACGATGACGAGCGCGGCCGCGAGGTTCCACAGCAGCTCGTACAGGAACGTGGGCTGGAACGTCGCGAACTGCTCGTAGCCCGGCGGGCGGTGCACGTCGTCGATCTCCAGGCCCCACGGCAGGGTCGTCGGCTTGCCGAAGAGCTCCTGGTTGAACCAGTTGCCGAGGCGGCCGACCGCCTGGGCCACGAGCAGCCCGGGGGCCAGGGAGTCGGCGAGCAGGCTGAAGCGGATGCCCTCGCGACGGCACGCGATGTAGGCGCCGAGCGCCCCGCCGGCGATCGCGCCCCAGATGCCGAGGCCGCCCTCCCAGATGAGGAAGATGTGCCACCAGGTGCGACCGGCCTCGAAGTAGAGCTCCGGGTCGGTGACGACGTGGTAGATCCGGGCGCCGACGATCCCGAACGGGATCGCCCACAGGGCGACGTCGCTGACGGCCCCGGCGCGGCCGCCCCGGGCCACGAACCGACGTTCGGCGATCCAGATCGCGAGCAGCGCGCCGACGATGATGCCCAGCGCGTACGCGCGCAGCGGGAACGGGCCGATGTGCCAGACACCGGTGGGCGGGCTGGGGATCGACGTGGCGAGCGCGGCGACCGTCGAGGTCATCGCTGCACCCCCGCCCGGAGCTCCTGCGCGAGCTCGCGCACCGAGGCGACGCCGCTCGCCGCGTCGGGTGCGTCGAGCAGTCGCCGGACGAACGCGGAGCCGACGATCACCGCGTCGGCGTACTGCGCGATCTCGTGGGCCTGCGCGCCGTTGCTGACGCCGAGACCCACGCCGACCGGCTTGTCGGTGACCTCGCGGAGCCGGGAGACGAGCTCGGGCGCGAGAGAGCTGGTCTGCTCGCGGGCACCGGTGACACCCATGACGGCCGTCGCGTAGATGAACCCGCTGGCCGCCTCGGCGGTCATGGCGAGCCGGACGTCGGTGGACGACGGCGCGACGAGGTAGGTGCGGTCGAGCCCGTGCGTCCGCGACGCCGCCTCCCACTCCTGCGCCTCGTCGGGGATGAGGTCGGGGGTGATGAGCCCGGCGCCGCCCGCGGCGGCCAGGTCGGCGGCGAACCGGTCGACGCCGTAGCGCTCGACGGGGTTCCAGTAGGTCATGACGACGGCCGGCGCGCCGGTGCGGGCGACCTCGCGCACGACGTCGAAGGCCTGGCTGGTGCGGAAGCCGTGGGCCAGCGCCGTCTCCGCCGCCTCCTGGATCGTCGGGCCGTCCATGACGGGGTCGCTGTAGGGCAGCCCGATCTCGACGAGGTCGCAGCCGCCCTCGATCATCGCGGTCAGCGCCGCGATCGAGGTCTCGACGTCCGGGAAGCCGGCCGGCAGGTAGCCGACGAGCGCGGCCCGGCCCTCGGCACGGGTGCGTGCGAAGAGCTCGTCGAGGAGCGACGTGCTCGTCCCGGGTGCCACGCTCACTCCTCGACGCCTTCCTCGAGCACCACCGGACCGTCGAGCAGGCCGAAGTACTCGGCCGCCGTGTGGACGTCCTTGTCGCCACGACCGGACAGGTTGACGAGGATCGTCGCCTCCGGGCCGAGCTCGCGGGCCAGCATGACGGCGCCGGCCAGCGCGTGCGCGGACTCGATCGCGGGGATGATCCCCTCGGTCTTGCACAGCAGGTCGAACGCCGCCATCGCCTCGGCGTCGGTCGCGGGGCGGTACTGCGCCCGTCCGGACTCGGCGAGGTAGGAGTGCTCCGGTCCGACGCCCGGGTAGTCCAGTCCGGCGGAGATGGAGTGCGAGTCCTGGGTCTGGCCGTCCTCGTCCTGCAGCAGGTACGAGCGGGCACCGTGCAGCACGCCGACGTCGCCCTGCGTGATCGGCGCGGCGTGCCGACCCGTCGCGACGCCGTCGCCGCCGGCCTCGACACCGAGCAGCCGGACGTCGGGGTCGTCGACGAAGGCCGTGAACAGGCCGATGGCGTTCGACCCGCCGCCGACGCACGCCACGGCGGCGTCGGGCAGGCCGCCGAGGAGCTCCAGGCACTGGGCGCGCGCCTCGTCGCCGATGCCGCGAGTCAGGTCGCGGACCATCGTCGGGAACGGGTGCGGCCCCGCCGCGGTGCCGAACAGGTAGGACGTGTGGTCGACGCTCGCGACCCAGTCGCGCAGCGCCTCGTTGATGGCGTCCTTGAGCGTGCGGCTGCCCGTCGTGACCGGCACGACCTCGGCGCCGAGCATCCGCATCCGGGCGACGTTGAGCGCCTGGCGCTCGGTGTCGACCTCGCCCATGTAGACGGTGCACTCCAGGTCGAGGTAGGCGCAGGCCGTCGCGGAGGCGACCCCGTGCTGCCCGGCACCGGTCTCGGCGATGGCGCGCGGCTTGCCGATCCGCTTGGCGAGCAGCGCCTGCCCGAGCACGTTGCGGATCTTGTGGGCGCCGGTGTGGTTGAGGTCCTCGCGCTTGAGCAGGACGCGGGCGCCGACGGCCTCGGAGAACCGGGTCGCGTCGTACAGCGGGCTCGGGACGTTGGCGTACTCGCGGAACATCCGGTCGAGCTCGGCGGTGAAGGCAGGGTCGGCCTTGGCCTCGCTCCAGGCCCGGTCGAGCTCGTCGAGCGGCGCGACGAGCGCCTCGGGCATGAAGCGTCCGCCGAACCGGCCGAAGTGGCCGGTGGCGTCGGGCTGGGCGTAGGTCGTCATGACGGGTACCTCGTGGGGTGCAGGGGGTTCGACGGGGTCGGGGACGGGACGGGCGAGCTCAGCGCTCGACCCGCCATCGACCACCCGGCAGCACGTGCACGGCTCAGCCCCGCTGCTGCACGGCCGGGTGCGACCCCGCGGCGACGAGGTCGGCGACGGTCGCCCGCGGGTCCTCGCCGCGCACGAGGGTCTCGCCCACGAGCACGACGTGCGCCCCGTTGCGGGCGTACTCGATGACGTCGTGCGGGCCCCGGACGCCCGACTCCGCGACGCGGACGACGTGGTCCGGCATCCGCGGCGCGAGGCGCTCGAACGTGGAGCGGTCGACCTCGAGGGTCTTGAGGTTACGGGCGTTGACGCCGATCAGGTCGGCGCCGGCGTCGACGGCGCGGTCGAGCTCGTGCTCGTCGTGGACCTCGACGAGCGGCGTGAGGCCGATGGAGCGCGCCCGCTCGACGAGGCTCTCCAGCGCCGGCTGCTCGAGCGCCGCGACGATGAGCAGCGCCATGTCGGCACCGGCGGCGCGGGCCTCCCACAGCTGGTACGAGGTGGTGATGAAGTCCTTGCGCAGCACCGGCACGTCGACCCGGGCGCGGACGGCGCGCAGGTCGTCGAGGGTGCCGCCGAAGCGGCGCTGCTCGGTGAGCACGCTGATCGTGGCGGCGCCACCGGCGGCGTAGTCGGCCGCGAGGCCCGCCGGGTCCTTGATCGCGGCGAGGGCGCCCTTGCTGGGGCTGGACCGCTTGACCTCGGCGATGACGGAGACGCCGTCGGCCCGGAACGCCGGCATCGGGTCGAGCGCCGGCTCCTGCCGGTTCGCCTGGGCCTTGAGGTCGTCGAGGCTCGTGGCGGCCATCCGCACGGCGAGATCCTCCGCGACCCCGGCCAGGATGTCGTCCAGGACGCTCATGGGACCTCCCCTCCTCGACCACTCGTGGCTTCCCAGGGTAGACCCGTCGGCCCGCGCGCGGGGAACGGCCTCCGGCGGTCGGCTCGCTCGGACGTCCTCAGGGGCCGGTGCGCGGGCCACGGTCAGACACTAGGGTCGCTGCATGACGACGAACGATCCGCCGCCGAACCCCTCCGAGCCGCAGCGGCCGGAGCAGCCCCAGGGGCCGCCGCAGCAGCCGACCTCGTCCGGCCTCCCGTCCTACGGCTCGGTCCAGCCGCCGCCGTCGGACGCGAACGGCCCCGGCGGATACCCGCCGCCCCCGGGCGCGAACGGCCCCGGCTACCCGCCCCCGCCGCAGGGCCCCGGCGGCGGAGGCGGCTATGGCGGCTACGGCGCCCCGGGCGGCTACGGCCCGCAGCCGCCGCAGCAGAACCAGAAGGCGCTCATCTCGATGATCCTGGGGATCGTCTCGATCGTCCTCACGCTGTGCTGCCCGCCCATCGGCATCGTCGGCGGTGGAGCAGGCGTCGCCCTCGGCATCATCGGTCGCAAGGAGATCAGCGCGTCGAACGGCACGCAGAAGGGCGAGGGCATGGGCCTGGCCGGCATCATCACCGGCGCGATCGGGATCGTGCTGTGCATCGCCTGGATCCTGTGGGCGCTCATCAGCGGTGGGCTCTCGTACAGCTTCAACTCCGACTTCTGACGACCTGCACCTCCACCCCGACGGGGCCGTGCCGCATCGGCACGGCCCCGTCGTCGGTCGTGGGCGGTAGGTTGCCGCCATGACGAGCGCACCGCCGCCCGGCTGGGGACAGCCCCCGGGACCGCCGCCACCGCCGGGTGGGTGGTCGACTCCTCCCGGCGGCTACGTACCGCAGCCCCCGCCCGCGCAGGACCCGAAGGCGCTCTGGTCGATGATCCTCGGCATCGCGAGCATCACGATCGGTCTGTGCTGCGCGGCGCTCTGCCTCGTCGGCAACCTCGTGATGGCCGTGCCCGCGATCGTCCTGGGCTTCATGGCCCTCGCCGAGCAGCGCGAGGACCCAACCCGTCCGGGCCGTTCCCAGGCGCTGACCGGCGTCATCACCGGGTTCATCGGTGTCGCGGCGGCGATCGCCATCGTCCTGCTGACCGGTCTGCTCGGCTTCGCCGACATCTGGTTCGACGACTTCTAGGGCCCGCTCAGGGGGCCAGCCAGGCACCCCACGGCGTCCAGCGGAACGCACCGAAGGCCACGAAGAGCCCGAGCAGCACGAGGCCGGCGGTGAGGTTCATCCGGAGCAGCGGCGCGTCCTGGCCGCGAGCGCGCCGCCAGGTCCAGACGAGCCACAGCACGCCGGACGTCGCGAGCAGCAGCACCGCGAGCACGTTGCTGCTGATCGCGCCGACGACGTCGCCGTTGGTCAGGTCGTTGACGGCTCGCAGGCCGCCGCAGCCGGGGCAGGGCAGGCCGGTGAGGGCCAGGAACGGGCAGCCGCCCCAGGAGCCGGCCTGGTGCGGGTCACGCAGGTGCAATGCGGCGACCACGCCGAGGCCCGCCGCGCCCAGCAGCAGCGGGGCGCGCAGCAGCTCGCCGCGCGAGCGCGCGACGGACGGGGACGGGTCGAGCGCCGCCACCGTGGGTCAGTGACCGGCGGGACGGTCGATGCCGAGGCCCGCGGCCGCCATGACCTTGCCGACGATGCCCGAGACGAGCGTCAGGACGACGCCGATCGTGAAGATGATCCAGTTCGGCTCGGGGATGAGGCCGATCGCACCCACGACGAAGCCGGCGAGGCAGAGCAGGACGGCGGTCCAGGCGGCGGGCGAGTTTCCGTGCGACATTCGAGCTCCTGGGAGGGTGACGACCGAGTGGATCCAGCCTACCCGCGCTCAGTCGAGGCCGATGACCTGGATGGGCTCGTCCGGCACCGGCCGGGCCGCGGCGACACGACGCGGGGCACGCGAGTGCCGGTCGATGAGGTCGAGCACGCCCTGGTAGTCGAGGGCCTTGGTGATCCCGAGGACGCCGAAGATCGTCGCGAACAGGATCGCCAGGTCGAGCCGGAACGTGTACCCGTGGTGCACCGCGCGGCAGTAGGCGGCCTCGAGGGTCAGGCGCTCGGCGTCGGTCAGGGCCTCGCGGCCGACGAGCTGCGCGGGGCCGGTGAGCCCGGCGGGCGACAGGAACCGGTCGTCGGCGTGCGGGTGCTCGTCGCGCAGCAGCTGCATGACGTTCTCGGGCAGCGGGCGGTTGCCCACGATGCTCATCCGGCCCTGCAGGACGTGCAGGAACTGCGGCAGCTCGGTCAGGGCGACCCGCTCGATCGCGCGGCCGATGGGCGTGTAGAGCGGCGAGTCCGCCGGGATGTTCAGGAACCGCACGTCGCCCTGGACGGGGACCGTCTCGCGGTTCGCGACCTTGTCGGCGTTGCGGATCATCGTGCGGAACTTGATGATCCGCATCTGCCGGTCCTTGGAGATGCGCCGGACGGACTTGTACAGCACCGGACGCCCGGACAGCAGCAGCACGAGGGCCGCGGCGGTGAGCACGACGGGGAGCCAGACCACGGCACCCACGATCGTGAGGAACAGGTCGAGAACACGCTTCTTCGTCATGAGGAAACCTGCCGGTCGGTGAGGGGGGTGGGGAGTGCTGCCGAGGCCGGCAGCAGGCCGCCGCGCACGAGGCGCAGCGCCCGAGTCAGGAGCCACAGCCGGGCGTCGAGCCCGACGACGGCGGAGGTGGAGCGGCCCGCGAGGGCCTGCTCGATGCCGCGGCACACCCGCGCGTACGTGGCGTGCAGGCGGTGCCAGGGGCGGGTCCGGTCGACGGCGTCGAGCAGCCGACCGGGGTAGAGGACCGCGACGCTCGCGCGGCCGGCGGCGAGCGCGCGCACCCGCGCCTCGACGAGGTTCTTCCAGCCCGCGTAGTAGCGACGGTCGGCGCCCGGGGCCAGGGCCACGACCGACGAGACGAGGACGACCCGCACGGGGCGCTCCCCCGCCGCGTCGAGCACCGCGCCGACCAGGCCGAGCTCGCGCTCGACGGCGTCGGTCACGTCGGTCTCCGGCTCCGGGTGGACCGGGCCGAGGGCGCACACGACGACCTCGACCGGGCCGGTGCCTGCTCCGACCAGCGCGCGGGCGTCGCGCTCGTCGACGTCGACGACGTGCTCGACGTCCAGCCGGTCGGTGTCGCGCGGGCCGCGGGAGACGAGCCGCAGCTGCGCGTCGTCGGTGGAGCGGACGAGCTCGCGACCCAGGCGGGTCAGCGGGCCCAGGACGACCCGGACGGGGACGTCGGACCGCGTCGTGGGCGCGGCGGCGTCGGGACGCGTCGACTGCTCCGTGCTCATGCCGCCCCCCGGCTGCTGCGACGCAGGATGGTCTCGAAGGAGTCGGCGCAGCGGGCGAGCGCGAACTCCTGATCGGCGAGGTCGCGCGAGCCCCGGCCGATCTCGTCGCGGCGCGACGGGTCGTCGACGAGCTCGACGACCCAGTCGGCGAGCCGCGGCACCGAGGAGGACTCGGGAGCCGCCACGGCACCGCCGGCGGTCCGGACCAGGTCGGACGCGGCGTTCTCGGCCGGCATCAGGCCGAGCACCGGGCGGCCGGCGCACAGGTACGACAGCGTCTTGGACGGCACCGAGAAGGCGCCGGCCTGCTTGTCGAGCAGCACCACGAGCACGTCGCCCGTGCCGAGCACCTCGGGCAGGCGGTCGTACGGCTGGAAGGGCAGCAGCGTGATCGGGACGTCGGCCGCGGCCGCGTCGGCGCGCAGGACGTCGACGGCGGGACCCTCGTTGACGACGACGAGCCGGACGTCGCGACCGCGCTCGCGCACCGCGGCGGCGAGCTCGACGAGCAGGCCCGGGTCGTGCTTGAGGCCGAGGGTGCCGGAGTACAGGAGCGTGAAGACGTCGTCGAGGCCCTGCTCGACGGCCCAGTCGTTCTTGCGCTCGACGGGCACGATCTCGTCCAGCGGCGCCCAGTTCGGGATGACGGTGACCTTGGCGGCGGTCCCCCAGCGCTCGTGCACCGGCACGAAGGAGTCGGCGATGACGACGACCTCCCGGGCGCGGTGCGACGTCCAGCGCTCGGCGAGGTCGAAGGCCGACGCCACGAGGGTGAACCCCCGGCCGAGCTTCTCGCCGGCGAAGGACCGCACGGCGATCGAGTAGACGTCCTGGTGCCAGAGCACCCACGGGACGCGGACGAACAGCATCGCGACGGCGAAGACCACGAGCGTCGGGATCTGCACGTTGGACATCAGGGCGACGTCGGGCCGGACCTGTCGGACGTGCCGGACGAGGTCGACGCCGAGGCGCAGCTCGTTCACCAGGCGTCGGACGAACGAGCCGCCCTTCTCGAAGGTGATGCCGTCGCCGACGGTCTCGAAGACGATCGACTCGCCGGGCTCGGCGGCCAGCCGACCCTTGCCGGAGACGTAGGCGGCGCAGGAGGAGTGGACGACGTCGTGACCGCGGCGCGCGAGCTCACGGCTGAGCTGGACCTGGAACGGGTGTCCGCTGAAGTCATGCACCAGCACGCGCACGAGCACCCTCCGTTCCACTGGACCGTCGGTCATCCGACTGACACGACGATCAACGAGAGCGCCCGGGGAGGGTTACGCGGGGCTCCTGATCGTCCGGCGACCGGCGAGGAGTCTACCGGAGGGCCCGGTCAGGCCGTCGGGTCGCGTCCCTCGTCGAGCGCCTTCCAGAGGTCGTCCGGGTCGTCCGGCCGCGTGGCGGGGTTCTCGTACCGCCGGCTCATCGTCGACCAGGTGCCGCCGAAGCGGGTCGTGACGACGCCGAGCGCCAGGGCGACGACGAAGCACGCCCCGGCCGCGACGGCCCAGCCGCCCAGCGAGGCCCCCTGGGTGGCGCGCCGCCCGGCGAAGGCGGGCGACTGCTCGACGGCGTCGCGCACAGCGGCGTCCAGCGCGCCCTGACCCGTGGCCAGCACGACGAGCGCACCGATCGACACGACGACCACGAGCACGCCGATGGCGCGGCGCAGCCGGGGACCGGCCGCGAGGACGGCGAGCCCGGAGGTCAGCACGACGAGCGCCAGCGCCGAGGCCAGCGGGAGCGCCGTCGTGCCGGTGACCGTGACGTCGTCCGGCGGCAGCCCCGCGGTCCGGACCGTCGTGCCGCCCCAGTCCCGCGACATGGCCAGGAAGGCCAGGCCGCCCGCGGCCAGCAGGCCCAGCACGACCGGGGCGAGCAGGTTGCGGGACCTCACAGCAGCCGGTCCGCGTCGAAGCACGTGCGCGCGCCGGTGTGGCACGCCGGGCCCTCCTGGTCGACGACGACGAGCAGCGTGTCGCCGTCGCAGTCGAGGCGGACCTCACGGACGTGCTGCACGTGGCCGGACGTCTCGCCCTTGACCCAGTACGCCTCGCGGCTGCGGCTCCAGTAGGTGCCGCGACCGGTGGTGAGCGTGCGGTGGAGCGCCTCGTCGTCCATCCAGGCCACCATGAGCACGTCGCGGGTCGACGCGTCCTGCACGACGGCGGGCACGAGGCCGGTGTCGGTGCGCTTGAGCCGGGCGGCGACGGCGGGGTCCAGGTCGGTCACGGGGTCCATCCTCCCACCCGCGCCCTACGGGGCCGCGACCCCGAGCTGCGACTGCGCGACCCAGCTCGCGTGCAGCCGGGCGTACGTGCCGCCCGCGGCGACGAGCTCGGCGTGCGTGCCGTCCTCGACGAGGCGACCGGCGTCGAACACGAGGACGCGGTCGGCGTTCTCGGCGGTCGTCAGGCGGTGCGCGATGGTGACGCTCGTGCGGCCGTCGAGCAGCCGCTCCAGCGCACGCGTCGTCCGTAGCTCGGTGCGAGGGTCGACCGCGCTCGTCGCCTCGTCGAGGACGAGCAGGTCCGGGTCGGCGAGCGCCGAGCGCAGCAGCGCCACGAGCTGCCGCTCCCCCGCCGACAGCGACTCGCCGCGCTGGCCGACGGCGGTGTCGAGGCCGGCGGGCAGCGCGGCGAACCAGTCGTCGAGCCCGAGCCGGGAGACGACGTCCAGCAGCTCGGCGTCCGTCGCCCCGTCGCGGCCGTACCGCAGGTTCTCGCGGAGCGTGGCGTCGAACAGGAAGCCCTCCTGCGGGACCATCAGGACGTGCCGACGCAGGTCGGCGAACGCGACGTCGCGCAGGTCGACCCCGCCGAGCAGGACGCGGCCCTCCCGCGGGTCGACGAGGCGGGTCAGCAGCTTGGCGAACGTCGTCTTGCCCGACCCGGTCTCGCCGACGACGGCGACGCGCTGACGCGGCTCGATCGTGACGTCGACGTCGGTCAGGACGTCCGGCCCCCCGGGGTACGCGAAGGTCAGGTGGTCGAACCGGGCGCCGAGGACGCCGTCGGGCAGCGCGACCGGGCGCGCCGGGTCGACGACGTCGGCCGGGGTGTCGAGGAGCTCGATGACGCGGCGCCACGACGCGATCGCGTTCTGGGCCTCGGTGAGGACCTGGGTCGCGTTCTGGGCCGGACCGACGACGAGGCCGACGAGGAACGCGAAGGCGATGACCGTGCCCATCGAGAGCTGATCGGCGACCCCGAGCCACACCCCGACCGCCACGGAGCCCGCGATCGCGAGACCGCCGGACAGGCCGGCCGCCGCGAAGGTGAACGCGACGAGGCTCTGCGCGCGGACGTTGGCGCGCAGGTTGCGGTCGATGCCCTCGTCGACGCGGCGCTGGGTCCGGGTCTCGATCGCGTGGGCGCGCACGACGGAGGCACCCACGACAGGCTCCGCGATCACGGCGAGCATCTCGCCGACGGTGCGCCGGACCGTGTCGTACGCCCGGCTCAGCCGGCCGGCGAACCAGCGCAGACTCACGAACAGCGGCACGAAGGCCGCCAGGACGACGAGCGTGAGCTGCCAGGAGTAGAACGCCATCACGACCGTCGCGACCACGATCTGGCCGAGGCTGAGCACGAGCATGATGCCGGTGAACTGCAGGAACAGCGACACCTGGTCGATGTCGGACGTGACCCGCGAGACGAGGACCCCGCGCCGCTCGGCGTTCTGGGTCAGCATCGACAGGTCGTGCACGTGCCGGAAGGCCGTGACGCGCAGCGTCGTGAGCCCCCGCTCGCTCGCGACGAACAGCCGGACGCGCATGACGTAGGCGACGACGGCCGTCAGCAGGATCATGGCGACCGCCACGAGCAGCCACCGCGACAGGGACTCGACGTCGGTGCTCCCGCCGTCGCCCAGGCCGGAGTCGATCGCGCGCTGCACGACGACCGGCACGGCCGTGCCGCCGATCGTGCTGAGGACGGCGAGCAGCAGGGTGACGCCGAGACCCTCCTTGACCTCGGGCGACAGGGCGAGCCCGCGGCGGACGACCCGCCACCCGCTCTCCCGGGGATCGGTCACGTCGCTCATCCGGCCGCCTCCCTCGCCTGGTCGTACGCGTCGACGAGCCGTCGGTAGTCCTCCGACCGCTCCAGGAGCTCGGGGTGCGTGCCCTGCGCCGCGATCGCGCCGTCGGCCAGGAACACGACCTCGTCGGCGAGGGCGATCGTCGCCTTGCGGTAGGCGACCACGACGACGGTCGGGCCGTCGCCCTGCGCGGTGCGCTCGGCGAGCGCGAGCAGGATGCGGCGCTCGACGTCGGGGTCGAGGGCGCTGGTGGCGTCGTCGAGCACGAGCAGTCGCGGTCGGCGCACGAGCGCGCGAGCCAGCACGAGCCGCTGGCGCTGGCCGCCGGACAACGTCGTGCCCCGCTCGCCCAGCTGCGTGTCGAGACCCGCCGGGAGCTCGGCCACGAAGCGGTCGGCCTGGACCGTGCGGAGCGCCTCCCACACGGCGTCGTCGTCGACGTCGGCCCCGAGCGTGACGTTCTCGCGGACCGTGTCGTCGAAGACGAAGCTGCCCTGCGGGACCACCGCGACGGCCTGCGCGAGCGAGTCGTGCGTGAGCTCGCGGACGTCGGTGCCGTCCAGCAGCACCCGCCCGTCGGTGGGGTCGAGCAGGCGGGAGAGCAGCGTCGTGAGGGTGCTCTTGCCCGCTCCGGTGGCCCCCACGACGGCAGCGACCCGACCGGGCGCGACGTGCAGGTCGACCCCGCGCAGGACCTCGGTCGAGCCGTCGTACGAGAAGCGCACGCCCTCGAGCCGCAGGTCGGCAGCCCCGTCGGCCCGGGCGTCGCGCGGCCCGTACGGCATCTCGCCCGTCGCGCCGAGCACGCCCTGCACGCGGTCCCAGCCGACGACGCTGCGCGGCAGCTCGCCCAGGACCCAGCCGATCGCCCGCACCGGGAACGCGACGACGGTGAACAGGTACGCGACCTGGACGACGTCGCCGGGCTCGGCCGCGCCCGAGCGCACCCGCCCGATCCCGATCAGCACGACGGCCAGCACGGCCAGGTTGGGCAGCATCTCCAGCAGCGGGTCGAACACGCTGCGGATCCGGCCCGCGGCGATGTTGGCGTCGCGCAGCGCCTCGGCGTGCCGGCGGAAACGCTCCGTCTCGTCGGCCTCCCGGCCCAGCGACTTCACGACGAGCGCGCCGTCGAACGACTCGTGCGCCACGGCGCTCACGTCACCGCGCAGCGACTGCGCCAGCGCCGCCTTCGGCGAGAGCCAGCGCTGGTAGAAGACGTTGATGCCGAACAGCGCCGGGAAGACCACGAGCCCCACGAGCGTGAGGACGACGTCGGCGAGCAGCATCGCGACGACCGCGGCGACGAGCATCGCGACGACGCCGACCGCCATCGGCAGCGGCATGAACACGGCCCAGGCCGCCTCGACGTCGGCGTTGGCGTTCGACAGCAGCTGGCCGGTCGGGTGCCGGTGGTGCCACGACATCGGCAGGGCGAGGTAGCGCCGCGTGACGAGCCGACGGTGACCGGCGACGAGGCGGTAGTAGACGATGCCGCCGACGAGCCGGCGCCCGACGATGCCGATCGCGCGCAGGACCGCGACGCCGAGGAACAGCCAGATCGAGGTCCAGAGCGCCCCGGTCAGGACCTCGCCCCGCGCGAACGACGGGCGGATCACGTGGTCGGTGGCCCAGCCGAGCACCCACGCGTCGGCCACGGTCATCGCACCGAAGAGGACGCTGCACACGACCGAGACGGTGAACAGCGCCTTCTGGCGGACGATGCCGTCGCCCAGGAGGCGGGCGCCGCGCGCCATGACGCGGTCGGACGCGACGAAGAGCTCGTCGGCGGGCTGCGGGGGGCTGCTACTGCTGTCTGACACTGTGTCCGGCGGAACGCAACGCGTCCTTGACCGCTCCGATCGTCAGCTCGCCGAAGTGGAACACGCTCGCGGCGAGCACTGCGTCGGCCCCGGCCTCCACGGCGGGAGCGAAGTGCTCGAGCCGACCGGCGCCACCGCTCGCGACGAGCGGCACCTGGGTAACGTCACGGACCGCCCGAATCATTTCCAGGTCGTAGCCGTTCTTCGTCCCGTCGGCGTCCATCGAGTTCAGCAGGACCTCGCCGACGCCGAGCTCCTCGGCGCGCCGGACCCACTCGACGGCGTCGAGGCCGGCGCTGCGACGTCCGCCGTGGGTGGTGACGCCGAAGCCGCTCGGCTGCTCGGGCTCGCGTCGGGCGTCGACGCTCAGGACGAGGACCTGGTTGCCGAACCGGTGCGCGATCTCGGCGATGACCTCCGGGCGGGCGATGGCCGCGGTGTTGATGCCGACCTTGTCGGCGCCGGCCCGCAGGAGCCGGTCGACGTCCTCGACCGTGCGCACGCCGCCGCCGACGGTGAGGGGGATGAAGACCTGCTCGGCCGTCGTGCCGACCATCTCGTAGGTCGTCGCGCGGTCGCCGGACGAGGCGGTGATGTCGAGGAACGTCAGCTCGTCGGCGCCCTCCGCGTCGTACACGCGCGCCATCTCGACGGGGTCGCCGGCGTCGACGAGGTCGACGAAGTTGACGCCCTTGACGACGCGTCCGGCGTCGACGTCCAGGCAGGGGATGACTCGGACCGCGACGCTCACGGCGACGATCCTACGGAGGTCTCGGCCTCCCGCTCACCCGACCCAAGGACCCTGGGCTCATCGAAGGGTCGCCCGAGCCGACCCTTCGGCAGGCTCAGGGTCCGGGGGTCCGAGGGGTCCGTGGGGTGCGGGCGGTCCGAGGGGTTCGGGCGGGGCTCAGGCCTCCGCGACGGCGGCCAGCGCGTCGGGCAGCGTGAAGGCGCCCGCGTAGAGCGCCTTGCCGACGATCGCACCCTCGACACCGATGCCGGTCAGGCCGGCGAGCGCCCGCAGGTCGTCCAGGCTCGACACCCCGCCCGACGCGACGACGGGCTTCGGCGTGGCGTCGCACACCTGCCGCAGCAGGTCGAGGTTCGGGCCGCGCAGCGTGCCGTCCTTCGTGACGTCGGTGACGACGTAGCGCTCGCAGCCGTCACGCTCGAGCCGCTCGAGCACCTCGAACAGGTCGCCGCCCTCCTGCGTCCAGCCGCGTGCCGCGAGGGTGCGGCCCCGCACGTCGAGGCCGACCGCGATCCGGTCGCCGAACTCGCCGACGACCTTGGCGCACCACTGCGGGTCCTCGAGCGCCGCGGTGCCGAGGTTGACGCGTCGGCAGCCGGTCGCGAGCGCGGCCTCGAGCGAGGCGTCGTCACGGATGCCGCCCGAGAGCTCGACCTGGACGTCGAGGCGGCCGACGACCTCGGCCAGCAGCTCGCGGTTCGAGCCCTTGCCGAAGGCGGCGTCGAGGTCGACCAGGTGGATCCACTCCGCCCCGTCGCTCTGCCACTGCAGGGCGGCGTCGAGAGGGGATCCGTAGGTCGTCTCGCTGCCGAGCTCGCCCTGGACGAGGCGCACGGCCTGTCCGTCGGCGACGTCGACGGCGGGGAGCAGCTCGAGAGTCACGCCCGCGATCGTAGCGGCCCGGCTCGCCGCGCCCGACGCCGTGTCCGTGGCCGCTAGTCCTTCTCCTCGGCGACCTTCGGCCAGGTGAAGATGCCGACGTCGAAGACGTCCTTCGTCGTGGCCGGGTCGGGCTCGCTGAGGTACTCGCGGTCCCAGTTCTCGAAGTCGCGCACGATGACGACACCCTTGTCGAACAGCGCGAGGCGCGGCTCGACCGCGAAGCCGTCGCGGTACTTCGTGGGCAGCGGGTAGCGCGCGCGGAGCTTTCCGGTCCGGACCTCGAGCACGAGGATCTCGCTCGCGGTCGCGTTGGTGGCCGTCGCGACGACGTACTTGCCGTCGCCGCTCAGCGCCCGCGGGTTGAAGTCCGGCGCGTCGTCGAGCAGGTCGTCGGGGTCGTTCTGCATCAGCATCGCGCTGCCGTCGAAACGCCACTTCATCTTCTGGCCCTTCATCGAGAACCGGACGAGGCCGAACGGCTGTCGGACGATGATGTCGCCGCCCTTCACCCCGAGCGCCGCGTCCTCGAAGATGGCGGCGAAGTTCTGGTGGAACTTCGTCTTGGGCGGCTGCTCGGACTTGGCGACCACGCGCCGGCCGACGAGCTCGCCGGTGGCCGGGTCGAGCTTGATCAGGACGTGCTTGGACGTGCCCTCGGAGGTGAGCCACGAGGCGTCCTGCGTGTACGGCACGAACAGGCAGTCCTTCTCCTCCGGTGGCTGCAGTTTCGTGCCGTCGACGGACCAGATCTTCTTGAACGGCGTCAGGGTGTACCCCTCGATGCGGCAGCCGCGGCCGTCGCGCGTGCGCACGGGCACCACGAAGGTCTTGCTGTTGGCGGCCTGGGCGAAGCGGAACGTGCGCACGTCCTCGCCGAGGGTGCCGACCGCGATCGGGAGCTTGCCGCCGACCTCGTAGATCGTGTTGCGGTTGTCGAGCAGGTAGTCCTTGTCGGCGACCGTGACGCCGTCGGCGACGTAGCTGATGTTGAGCGAGTCGCCGTCCTGCGCCCAGCCGCCCTTGCGAAGGTCGATGTCGTGCAGCACCTTGCCGGTCGCGACCGACAGGGTCACGACGCGCGTGCAGAGCCGCGCGTCGGTCGAGAACGCGAGCGACACGGTCTTGACCTTCGAGGAGTCCGGGTCGGAGAACCAGCAGATCGAGCCCGTGCCCATGTCGAGCTTCGCGGTCCAGAGCTTCTTGCCGGTCGTGAGGCTGTAGCCCGCCACGTTGT
>JAQIJP010000035.1:0-23462 GCA_036946185.1 Aeromicrobium erythreum | reverse complement strand
AGATGATCCTGCGCTCGCCCGCGATGGACCCGATCTCCGCGCTGTCCTTCGAGACGATGGCCTACCGCGAGATCGTCTGGCACCCCGACGTCGTCGAGCGGGTGGGCGAGGCCTTCGCGCGGATCCAGGGCAACTCGCGGTCGTGAGGCCCCGGGTCGGGGCACGCCGTGCTCGCGGAGGGCCGGGCGGTCGTCGCGCGACGACCGCTGCAGCCCGGGCGTAGCCTGGGTCCGTGCTCAGGATCGGACTCGTCGGCGTCGTCGCGGTGCTCGCGGCGACCCTGTCGGCGTGCTCCGACGCGCCCGCGCCGGGCGGGGGAGAGCAGTTCGTGTCCGCGCAGCTGCCCGGGATCGCCGGTCCGCGACGCGTCAATCCGGACTTCACGCGGACGATCTACGCCGAGGCCACGCTCGACGACTTCGCCGGGCCGCTCGACGCCTGTCGCGGCCCGATCGCCATCTCCATCCCGACCAAGTCCCAGGTCCTCGTCTCGGAGCACGACTACTGCGGCGGGTCGGCCTGGATCTCCCGGCTGAAGGACGGGTCGACGATCCGGATCAGCGGCGACGGCGTCGAGGCCGGCTTCTACGAGGTCACCGTGCGCGAGGTGCACCCACGCGGGAAGACCCGGGTCCGCGACCTGCCGCGCACGCCGCTCGTGCTGCAGACCTGCATCAGCAAGGCCGACATGGTTCTCGTCGGTCTCCAGCCGATCCTGAACGCCGTCCCGGCCTGAGCCGGCATGACCCAGACGTCGCCCAGGATGGCGGGATGCATCGTCTGAACCCGCGCTGGTCCGCCGTCGTCCAGCTCACCGGCGGCCTGGCGCTTCTGCTGTGGGGGCTGCTGCGGGGCTCCATCGTGCCGACGGACTTCGTCGTCCGCGGGACGGCGGGGCCGACGGACCAGCGTCTCTACGAGTCGATCGTGCGAGCGATGCAGGGCGACGCCGCCCGTGACGGGGTCGGCTACTACGCCGCCGTCGCGCGGGAGCAGATCGCCGTCGGCGCCCCGACGTCGCCGGTGCCGACGGTGCGGGAGCCGACGCTCGCCTGGATCCTCGCCACGGTGGGTGAGAAGGGGGCCATGGTGCTGCTCGCCGGCCTCGTCCTCATCGGGTTCCTGCTGGCGATGCGTCGTCTGGAGAAGCTGACGACCAGCCGCTGGGAGTGGTACCCGGCGACGATCGTGGTCGGCCTGAGCCTGCTGACCGCCCTGCTCGTCGACCGGCTGTGGTTCCACGAGGTCTGGGCGGGTGTCCTGGTGCTCACGGCCCTTCTCCTCGTGTGGTCACGCTGGTGGGTCGCGGCCCTGCCCGTCGCTCTGCTGGCCGTGGCGATCCGCGAGATGGCCGTCGTCGTGCCGATCGCCTGCTTCCTCGTCGCATTGCGGTCGCGTCGGCGGGCCGAGGCCACCGGATGGGCCGGCGTGCTGGTCCTGTCCGCCGGCTTCTACGCCTGGCACGCCTGGCAGGTGCACGAGCACGTCCCGGCCCGGGCGACCGGGCCGGGGTGGACCGGTCTGCAGGGCTGGCCGTTCGTCGTCAACGCCAGCTGGTTCTCGAGCCTGCTGTGGGCCGCGCCCGTCGCCGTCGCCGCAGCCGCCACGGTGGTCGCCCTGCTGGGGTGGCTGGGCCCCTTGGGACGAGAGCTGCCGCAAGGCACGCTGGCGCTCGCGATCCTGTTCGTGGCCGTCGGGCTGGGCGGCCGCCCCGACAACCTCTACTGGGGCGCGCTGTGGACACCGCTGCTCGCCCTCGGCCTGGTCCCGGGACTGCGACGGAGCGTGATTCTCGCCGGGCGGCTCGTGCGATCCGCCGATTCGGGCCCGGCGGTGGCCCGAAGCGCCTAGCGTGGTCCTGGGAGGTGGTCGCGATGGACGTCGAGCGTCGTGCTGAGACGGGAGCAACCGCAGTGGAGTACGCCCTGATCGTGGGGCTGGTGTCGCTGGTCGTGGTGGCCGCCGTGGTGGGGCTCGTCCCCCCGTTCAAGGACTTCGTGGCGGGGATCTCCTTCTTCCCCTGACCAGCCCTGATGGGCCAGGGACCCGGGACTCCGTAGTCCGATTGGACTAATCGAAGATCACCCGTAACGTCCATAGTGCCCGGGTCGTTAGTCCCTTAACTTTTCTCCCAAGGGAGCGCCACCGACATCCGGTGGCGAGACAAGAGGGAGAAATACCATGTACGCATTCAGCTACGTCCTGGCCTACCTGACCAGCCTCGAGGCCAAGCGCGAGGAGAAGGGCGCCACCGCGGTGGAGTACGCGCTCGTCGTCGGTCTCGTCTCGATCGTCGTCGTCGGTGCGGTCGCGCTGTTCAAGGGCACGATCACGACCTTCGTCAACGGCGTCAGCTTCAAGTAAGAAGCCGGCCATGCATGCCGTCAACGACGTCGACGCCGCTCGGCGCGACGAGGGTGGGGCGACTGCGGTCGAGTACGCACTCGTCGTGGGCCTCGTGTCGATCGTGGTGGTCGCAGCCGTGGCCTTGTTCGGCGGGACGATCACGTCCTTCGTCGACACGATCTCGTTCCGCTGATCCGGCGGACGTGACACGGTCGCTCGGGCGACCAACGCCGCGGCAGCTCGGGACGCCGTAGCGACTCGTCGGGGTGGGGCCGGGACCTCCCGGTCCCACCCCGACGCCATGAGGCCACTGGGGAGCCGGCCTCACCCACACTTCTGTCCAGTGCCCTGCGACACGCGGGGAGGGAGCCACTGATGACGCTTCACCGTCGTGCACCAGTGCGCCGCCGCGAGCGGGGCGCCGCGGCCGTCGAGTTCGCCCTCGTCCTGCCGCTCGTGATCACGTGTATCACCGCTGTCGTTGAGGGCGGGTCGCGCTACACCAACCAGACGCAGGCCAGCCACTACGCCGCCGTCGCGGCGCGGGACTTGGCGATCGACCCGGCGAAGTCCGCGACGACGGTCGTCGGGTCCCTCAAGACAGCCGACGGCAACACGCGGTCCTACACGGTCTCGGTCCCGTCGACGTGCTCGGCGACCTCGGACACCGTCAAGGTCGTGGTCGCCGCCACGATCCCGTCGCCGACCGGCATGTTCGGCAGCTACGGCGTGAGTGGGACAGGGGTCGCGCGATGCGAGAACTGATCCGTCGTCCCCGCCGCGACGAACGAGGCACCACCGCCATCGTCATCGGAC
Source organism: Aeromicrobium erythreum (assembly GCA_036946185.1). Taxonomy (GTDB): domain Bacteria; phylum Actinomycetota; class Actinomycetes; order Propionibacteriales; family Nocardioidaceae; genus Aeromicrobium; species Aeromicrobium erythreum_A. The sequence continues at coordinate 20,300 of JAQIJP010000035.1, read as the reverse complement.
TGAGCATCGCCGTCCTGCTGGCCGGCCTCGGCATGAGCATCGACATCGGCAACACCGAGTACCAGCGCAACCAGGCGCAGGACGCCGTCGACGCCGCCGCGAAGAAGGTCGCCTACCTCTGCATCAAGACGCCGTCGGGATGCACCGCCGCCGGCGTGACCACCCAGGCGCAGTCGCTCGTCGACGACCAGCTGGGCAGCGACACGGCACCCGTCACGGCGACGCTGTCCGGGTCGAGCGTCAAGGTGTCGTTCAGCAAGAACGTCGCGACGCCGCTGCTGAGCTTCGTGGGTGTAGACCGCAAGGAGGTCGGCGCCCGGGCCACGGCGACCTGGAACAACTACCCGACGGTGGGCACCCCGGTGCTGCCGCTCGGCGTCAGCTACTGCACCTGGAAGAACTCCAGCGCCAACGCCGGCACCGCGACCGAGTCCGCGACCTCCAACCGCATCTCGATCCGCACCGACTTCCTGCAGAGCCTGCGCAACATGCTCGCCCCGATCCTGAGCAGCCTGAGCGTCTTCCGGCTCGACAGCATCATGAACCTGCTGGGCACCTCCCAGACGGACACGTGCACCGACACCGACGGCACCCAGCTGCTGACGTTCAAGGGCGGTCTGTGGCTGACCGGCGAGCACGTCGTCACGGGCCTGCTCTCGGGCACGTTCCAGGATCTCGGGTCCTGCACCGTCAAGGTCGGCAGCGACCTGAACACCTTCCTCGGCGGTGTCGAGAGCGCCGTCGCGATGCCGACGTCGTGCGCCGCACGATTCGGTCCCGGCAAGCAGGTCGACGTCGGCAAGACGATCCTGCTGCCGATCTACAAGCCGCAGTCCACGCTGCAGAACAAGCTGGGCTTCAAGCTCTCGGCCTGCGCCGGGTTCGGCTCGGCGATCGGTGGCCTCACGTGCCTCGAGGTCCCGCCGAAGATCGGCGTCAAGATCGTCGGCTACGCGCCGTTCAAGGTGACGGGATGGCGCTACCCGAACACGCCGTCCGGCTATGAGGACGCGAGCGTCGGGTGCCCGACCTCGAGCTGGTCGCTCAACCCCTACAACCTCGTGAACCAGACCTTCACGCTCATCGAGAAGCTGCTGAACACCGTCAGCAGCCTGCTCTCGTCGCTGCTCGGCATCGGGCAGCTCACCGTCTCGCTGGCCTGCAACGGCTTGCAGGGCTACTTCACGAAGTCCGGAGCTCGTGACCCGAACTTCAGCTACTCACCCGGCGGAGCCAACTTCGGTGCCGCCGCCGCCAAGCTCACCGAGTGAGCCCCCGCGGATCGATGAAGGGAAACCATCGACATGAACAAGAAAGTGATCGCGATCGTCGCCGCCGGCGTGCTCGCGCTGATGGGCGTCGCCGTCGTGGCGCTGTGGGCGAAGCAGGCCGACCAGAGGGCCTTCGACGGAGCCGAGCTGGTCTCGGTCGTCCAGGTCCGCTCGGCCGTCAAGCAGGGCACCCCGGCCTCGGAGCTGGGGGCCTCGGTCCGCACGGTCAAGCTGCCCAGCAGCGCCGTGCCGAAGGACGCGGTGCGCAGCCTGGAACAGGTCTCCGGACGCGTGACCGGCGTGAGCCTCGAGGCAGGTGAGGTTCTGCTCGCGTCCCGGATGGTCGACCCGGACGCGAAGCCGGAAGCGGTGAACGGCGTCCCTCGGGGAGCGCAGGAGATGACGTTGGCGCTCGACGCGCAGCGCATCGTCGGGGGTCAGCTGGTCGCGGGTGACACGGTTGGAGTCATCCTGAGCTACCCGCAGGACAGCAAGATGGTCGAGAACAGGGTCGTGGTCACGCGGATCGACCTGAACAAGGTGGCCGACTCCGGGGCGGCCCAGGCGAACGTGACGCTGGCCGTCACGACCCGGCAGGCCGAGCGGATCGCGAACGCTGCTGAGTTCGGCAAGATCTGGCTCACGAAGCAGAACGCTGCCACGACGGTCGTCCCCGGCAAGGCGGTCGACCCCAAGGACGTGCTCCGATGAGCCGCGTGGTGGTCCTGGGGGCCGAGACGGGGATCGCCGCCCGGCTGAACGTGCTGCCGGGCACCCAGGTCGTCGTGCTGCCGCGCGAGGCCGTCGAGTCCGACCGCTTCGACCTGCTGCGCGGGCTCGACCCCGCAATGCTGCCGGACATCATCTTCCTGTGCGAGGACATCGCCTTCGACAAGGCGCTCGACATCGCCGCCCGCACCGATGCGGCCTACCCGTCGATCGACCTCGTCTACGTCGGCGAGCCGGAGCCCGAGCGGGGTGCTCGACGCGATGCGCGCCGGGTTCCGCGACATCCTCCCGGAGGATGTCGAGGAGCAGCGGCTCGTCGAGCTGCTGCGACGCGCCGCGATGCACGCCCCCGCTGTCGGGGCGGCACCCGAGGTGCCGCTCGAACCGAACGCGACGCCCGTGCAGCGCCGGGTCGTCACCGTCCTGTCACCGAAGGGCGGCGTCGGGAAGACGAGCATCTCCACGAACCTGGCCCTGGGCCTGGCCGCCCAGCACCCGAACGACGTCGTGCTCGTCGACCTCGACCTGCAGTTCGGCGACGTCGCCGCGACGCTCGACCTGACTCCGGTGCAGACGATGGAGCACGCGCTCGGCTCGGCCGCCGCGGAGGACACGCTGCTGCTCAAGACGATGCTGACGGTCCACTCGGCGGGCCTGTTCGTGCTCCCGGGTGCGGAGAACCCGGCCGCCAACGAGAACGTGACGGGCGCCCAGATCACGCGCCTGCTCGACCAGCTGTCGAGCCAGTTCTCCTACGTCGTCGTCGACACACCGGCCGGCCTCGACGAGCCGACCCTCGCCGCCCTGGAGAGCACGGACGACGCGGTCCTCGTGTCGACGATGGACGTCTCGTGCGTTCGAGGGGTCCGAAAGGAGGCCGACCTGCTGATCGAGCTCGGCTTGATGCCGGCCTCGCGGATGCTCGTGCTGAACCTCGCGGACAAGCAGTCCGGGCTCAAGGTCAAGGACGTGGAGGCCGTCATCGGCATCCCGGTCGAGGTGGTCATCCCGCGCTCGAGCGACGTGCAGCTCGCGGCCAACCACGGCCGTCCGCTCATGCTGCGCGGCAAGAAGGGCGGACCGTTCGTCAAGGCGATCGGCAACCTGATGGCGCGCCTGCAGCGCCAGGTCTCGCTGACCGAGAGCAAGCACCGACGGCTGGAGGTGGCCTGACATGGGACTGAGCGACCGGTTGGCGACGGCGCGCGACCGCGCCGAGCTGCAGCACATCGTCGAGACGGGAGTGCCGTCGCCGACCATCGTGGCGCCGAGCCCGAGTGCCGTGCCGTCCGTCGCGGACGCGCTGAACACGGTCAAGGCGCGCGCGACCGACGAGCTGTTCAAGCGGATCGGATCGCGCATCAACGACTCGTCGGTGACGGAGGAGCAGCTGCACGGCCTCGTCCGTGAAGAGCTCGTCCAGATCATCGACGAGGAGCAGCTGCTGCTCACGACCGAGGAGCGCAACCGGCTGCTGCAGGACATCGAGGACGACGCGCTCGGCCTCGGTCCGCTGCAGCGTGTGCTCGAGGACGACAGCATCACCGAGGTCATGGTCAACGGGCACGACACGATCTACGTCGAGCGTGACGGCAAGATCGTGCTGAGCGGCCTGCGGTTCTCCTCCGAGCACCACCTGCGGCGCGCGATCGAGCGGATCGTGTCGAAGGTCGGCCGACGCATCGACGAGTCGTCGCCGATGGTCGACGCGCGACTCGCCGACGGCTCCCGCGTCAACGCCGTGATCCCACCGCTCGCGGTTCGCGGCTCGACGCTCACGATCCGCAAGTTCTCGTCCACGCCCCTGACGGTCGAGAACCTCGTCGAGTTCGGCTCGATGTCGCCGCAGATCGCCGACCTGTTGCGGGCAGCCGTCGAGGCGCGGCTCAACATTCTCGTCAGCGGCGGCACGGGCACCGGCAAGACGACGTTGCTCAACGTGCTGTCGAGCTTCATCCCCCGTGACGAGCGCATCGTGACGATCGAGGACGCGATCGAGCTCAAGCTGCAGCAGGACCACGTCGTCCAGCTGGAGTCGCGGCCCCGCAACATCGAGGGTCAGGGCGAGGTCACCATCCGTGACCTCGTGCGCAACTCGCTGCGCATGCGGCCGGACCGCATCGTCGTCGGCGAGTGCCGCAGCGGCGAGGCGCTCGACATGCTGCAGGCCATGAACACCGGCCACGACGGGTCGATCAGCACGCTGCACGCCAACTCGCCGCGGGACTGCATCGCCCGTCTGGAGACTCTCGTCCTGATGGCCGGCATGGACCTGCCGCTGCGGGCGATCCGGGAGCAGGTCGCCTCCGCCGTCGACCTGATCGTGCAGATCCAGCGACTGCGTGACGGAAGTCGTCGGGTGACCCACGTGACCGAGGTCCTCGGCATGGAGGGCGACGTCGTCGTGCTGCAGGACGCCTTCCTGTTCAACTTCGCTGCTGGCATCGACGAGAAGGGCCGGTTCCGCGGTCGACAGGAGCCGACGGGCGTCCGGCCCCGCTTCTCGGACCGCTTCGAGGAGCTCGGGATCGAGCTCGACCCGAGCACGTTCACGCCGTCCGGATGGAGGGGTTGAGATGTCCATGCTCCTGGCAGGTGCGCTCCTGCTGATGCTCGCCGTGGGGGCGCTCGCCTTCGCGCTGCTCGGCGACTCGGCGCCGCGGGTCCCCAAGGGCCGTCGGCGCGCCGTGACGGCCGAGCCCGACCGGCCGTGGACGCAGGCCGCCGTCGGCGCGGTCTCCTCCAGGGTCGACGTGGCCTTGAAGAACCGGTCCTGGGTCCCGATCCGGGCCGAGGACCTCGAGGCGGCCGACGTCAAGCGGCCGCTCAGTCTCGTCGTGATCACGGCCGGACTGGTGGGCCTCGGCGGCCTGGTGGTGGGCTCGGTGCTGGTGTCGTGGGTCTTCGGCGTCCTGCTGGCGATCCTGACCCCGTTCGGGCTCAAGGCCTGGCTGGGGATCAAGGTCCGTCGGCGCAAGAAGGCCTTCGCCGGCCAGCTCGACACGACCCTGCGCATCGTGGCGTCCGCGCTGCGGGCCGGGCAGAGCCTGCCGATGGCGCTTGCCTCGGTCGCGGCGGACGCTGCGGCACCGATGGGTCAGGAGCTCGGTCGCGTCGTCAACGAGACCCGCGTCGGACGCGACCTCGTCGACTCGTTGCTCGAGACGGCGGCGCGGATGGAGAGCGACGACCTGCGCTGGTTCGCCGAGGCCGTCGAGGTGCAGCGCGACACCGGCGGCAACCTCAACGACATCATCGACGTCGTCGCCGAGACGATCCGTGATCGCGCGGAGATCCGCGAGAAGATCAACGCGTATGCCTCGGAAGGCAAGGCATCGGCCTGGGTCCTGATGCTGCTGCCCGTCGGGCTCGCCGGGACGTACGCGGTGATGAGCCCGGGGTACATGGACCCGCTGTTCTCGTCGCTGATCGGTGGTCTGCTGCTGGCCCTCAGCGTCGTCCTGTACATCGTGTCCTTCTTCTGGATGCGCGCCATCGTCAACATCAAGGTCTAGGAGCCGGTCATGCTGATCCTGGGAGTGCTCTTCATTGCTGGCGCGCTGGTCGCGCTGTCCTTCTCGCTCGGCCTCGTCGGGGGCACCGACAAGGCCGTTCGGGCCCGTCTGCAGGTGGCCGTCTCGGCGGGCCAGGAGTCGACCAAGCGGATGAAGCAGCTCGACGAGCTGGAGGGGCCCGAGAGGCGGGTCATGACGGGCGGGATGTTCCGTCGGATCGAGCGGAACCTCGTCCTCGCCGGCCACCCCGCGGGGGTGGTCGATGCGCAACGTCGCCGTGGTGAAGGTCGTGGCCCCGATCGCGATCGGCCTGTTCACGGCGAAGTTCCTGCTCCTCAGCGGGACCCCGATCCTCGTCCTCATGGGGATCGCCGCGGTGGTCGTCGGGTACTTCCTGCCCGACCTGCTGGTCTACAGCCGGGCGACGGAGCGCCAGGACGAGATCACCCGGAGCCTTCCCGACGTGCTCGACAAGATCGTCATCGCGATCGAGGCCGGCCTGGGCTTCGAGTCCGCGCTGGCAAAGACCGCGGCGGCCGCGCGAGGCCCTCTGGCGGACGAGCTGGTCCGCACCGTGCAGGACGTGCAGCTCGGCATGTCGCGTCGTGCGGCCTACGAGGCGCTACAGCGGCGGACCAGCAGCGAGGACCTGCGCTCCTTCATCCGCGGGGTCATCCAAGCCGAGGAGCACGGGTCGTCGATGTCGTCCCTGGTCCGGATCCAGTCCAAGGAGATGCGGCTCAAGCGCAAGCTCCGGGCCGAGGCCAAGGCCGGCAAGGTCTCGGTCAAGCTGCTCGGTCCGCTCATGGCCTGCATCTTCCCGGTGCTGTTCATCGTCGTCCTGGCGCCCGGCATCATCAACGCCTTTTCGATGTTCTGACGCCCCACGGTCCCTGCGTCCGAGCGCAGGTCGGCGGGAGAGTTTCCCCTCCCGCCTGCGGCTGCCCCGCCTCCCTCCGAGGTCTCGCGGGGCAGCCGCTCTCGTCCGCGGTCCTGTGACGGCCGACACTTGACACTTCTTTTGCTCTTGTCAAGTTGCTTGACACTCGATACCTTCGTGTCAAGCAGGCGGGACGACCCGGGTCCCGCCCCGGCGAAGGAGTGGACATGACGGTCGAGGCCGTGGTCGACGGACAGGTCGTGAGCTGGCGCGACAAGAAGCGCTACCTGTGGATCATGGGGGCGCTCATCCCGATGATCCCGCTCATCATGTGGGGGCTCGTCGCCGCGACGGGCTGGCACGTGTTCTGGTACTTCGGACCGTTCTTCGTGTTCGTCATCATCCCGCTGTTCGACCTGCTGGCCGGCCTCGACCCGAACAACCCGCCGGACGAGCTCATCGAGGCGCTCGAGGAGGACCGCTACTACCGCTGGGTGACCTACGCGTTCATCCCGCTGCAGATCCTCGGCTTCCTGTGGGGCTGCTTCCTGCTCGGCAACGGCACGATCTTCGGCTGGGACCCGATCCAGGGCTCCGTCCTGCCGGGCATCGCCGAGAACCTGACCTGGTACGACAAGCTCGGCCTCGCGACGGGCATGGGCATGGTCGCCGGCATCGGCATCAACACCGCGCACGAGCTGGGCCACAAGAAGGAGGAGCTCGAGCGCTGGTTCGCCCGCGTCGCGCTCGCCCAGACGGCGTACGGGCACTTCTACATCGAGCACAACCGCGGCCACCACGTCCGCGTGGCGACCCCCGAGGACCCCGCGAGCAGCCGGCTCGGCGAGACCGTCTGGGAGTTCATGCCCCGCACGGTCGTCGGCAGCCTGCGCAGCGCGTGGTCGCTGGAGAAGAAGCGCTTCGCCCGCCTCAAGAAGTCGCCGATCAGCCTGCGCAACGACCTCATCAACGCCTGGATGTTCACCGTCCTGCTGTGGGGCCTGTCGATGGCCGCGTTCGGCTGGCAGATCTTCCCGTACCTGCTCGTCCAGGCCGTCCTCGGCATCTGGCTGCTGGAGTCGGTCAACTACCTCGAGCACTACGGCATGAAGCGCCAGAAGCTCGAGTCCGGCCGCTACGAGCGGGTCAACCCCTCGCACAGCTGGAACAGCAACAACATCGGCACCAACGTCCTGCTGTACCACCTGCAGCGGCACAGCGACCACCACGCCAACCCGACCCGCCGCTACCAGGCGCTGCGCGACTTCAAGGAGGCCCCGGTCCTGCCGACCGGCTACGCCGGCATGATCGTCGCGACCTGGATCCCCGCGGTGTGGCGCCGCGTGATGGACCGCCGCGTGCTGTCGCACTACGACGGCGACGTCACCCGGGCGAACCTGCACCCGCGGATGCGCGACGCCTACCTGCGTCGCTACGGTTCCGGTCAGACCCCGACGTTGGAGGAGGTCGCCTGATGGCCCGGTTCGTCTGCCCCAACTGCGAGTACGTGTACGACGAGGCCACCGGCGACCCGCGCGAGGGCTGGCCCGCCGGCACGCCGTTCGCCGAGGTCGACCCCGACTGGACGTGCCCCGACTGCGGCGTGCGCGAGCAGGTCGACTTCGTCCCGGAGGCCGAGTTCACCCACAACGACCAGGACGGCAACATCATCAGTGCCGAGACGCGGGCCGCCCAGGCCCGGCAGGCCGAGCAAGGAGCGCAGCAGTGAAGGTCTGGGAGTGCCAGCAGTGCGGGTTCGTGTACGACGAGGCGCAGGGCTGGGAGGAGGAGGGCTTCCCGCCCGGCACGAAGTGGGAGGACATCCCCGACGACTGGACGTGCCCGGACTGCGGCGCGGCCAAGGCCGACTTCACGATGGTCGAGGTGGCCTGACCCGATGAGCCGGATCGTCATCGTCGGGGCCGGTGTCGCGGGGGTCAGCGCCGCCGGCGCCGCCCGGCTCGCCGGCTTCGACGGCGAGGTCGTGCTGATCGGCGCGGAGGCCGAGGCGCCGTACCGGCGACCCACCGTCTCGAAGGAGCTCGTCCGCGGCGACAAGTCGCTCGACGAGGTCCGGATCAAGCCCGTGGCCTGGTACGAGAAGAACCGCATCGACCTGCGCACCGGCACCACCGTCACCGCGATCGACCCCACGGCCCACGAGGTCACCCTCGACGACGGCTCGGTGCTCGGCTACGACCGGCTGCTGCTGGCCACGGGCGGACGAGCCCGGCGCCTCGCCGAGGGTGACTCCGGCGCGATCACGCTGCGTGCGGTCGACGACGCCGAGGCGCTGCGCGAGCGACTCGCCGACCGGCCCGACGTCGTGGTGGTGGGCGCCGGCCTGATCGGGTCCGAGATCGCCGCATCGGCCCGCGAGCTCGGCTGCGCCGTCACGCTGCTCGAGACCGCCGAGCTGCCGATGCCTCGCGTGCTGCCCCCGGAGCTCGGCCGGCTCTACGCGGGCTGGCACGAGGCGGAGGGCACGACGCTGCACACCGGGGTCGCCGTCCGGGCGATCCGCCCCGGTGACGACGACGCCGTGACGGTCGAGGCCGAGGACGGCCGGACCTGGACCGCGCCCGTGGTCGTCGAGGCCGTCGGCATGGCGCCCGCCGTGACGCTCGCCGAGGCGGCCGGCATCGCGCTGGACCCCGACCTCGGCGGCGTCGCGGTCGACGAGGTCGGCCGCACGAGCGCCCCCGACGTCTACGCCGCGGGTGACGTCGCCGCCATGCCGGACCTCGTCCGGGGTGGTCGGCACCGCGTCGAGCACTGGCAGAACGCGCAGAACCACGGCGCCGCCGTCGGTCGCGCGATGGCCGGCGACGAGAAGCCCTACGGCGAGGTCCCGTGGTGCTGGTCCGACCAGTACGGCGGCACCCTGCAGATCACGGGCTGGCCCGAGGCCGGCCACGACGTCGTCGTGCGCGGCGACCTGACCGGGCGCGACTTCACGGCGTTCTACCTCGACGCCGACGCGACGGTGCTCGGTGCCGTCGGCCTCGGGCGACCGCGCGAGATCCGCACCGCGCGGGGCTGGGTCGGGGAGCACCGGCGGGTCGACCCCGCGCGTCTCGCCGACGACGACTTGGCCCTGGACGAGACACTGGTGCCATGACCGCCACCTACCGTGAGTCCGTGCAGGGGCTGCTGCGCGAGCGGCTCCTGGACGCCGCCCAGCGGGTCGTCGAGGACTCCGGGTGGTCCGCCGTCACGATGTCGGGCATCGCCGGCGCGGTCGGCGTCAGCCGCCAGACCGTCCACAACGAGCTCGGCACCCGCCACGACGTCGCGCAGGCCCTCGCGATGCGCGAGCTGGGCCGCTTCCTCGACGTCGTGCGCGAGCGGATGGCCGCTGCCGACGGACTCGTCGAGGGCATCCGCAGCGCCTGCGAGGGTGTCCTCGAGCTCGGCCGCGAGAGCGTCCTCATCCGCACGATCGTCGGCTCGGTCCCGAGCGAGAACGACGCCGACTTCCTCAAGATCCTCACGACGGAGTCCGGCGAGATCGTCGACACCGCCGGCGTCGTCGTGCGCCAGGCGCTGCTCGACAACTTCCCGGACGTCCCGTTCGCGGACGACGAGCTCGACGTCGCGGTCGAGTCGATCGTCCGGCTCGTGCTGAGCCACGTCACGCGACCCTCCAAGGACCCGTCCCGCGCCGCGGCCGACGTCGCCTGGATCATCGAGCTCTCGCTCGCGGGGCACGCCGCCCGCTCCTGACGGCTCAGATCCAGCGTCGGCCGAACCACATCCGCGCGTACCAGTCCTGGTACGGGACGAGGGCGTCCGTCAGGATCGGGTGGAAGTAGACGAACAGCGCGACCGTGGCCCCGACCAGCACGCCGACGCCGGCGGCGACCCCGGCCCGCTGCCGGGGCGTCGCGGCGCGTCGCCGGAGCGCGTCGACCACGAGGCAGGTCGCCAGGACGAGGAACGGCAGCGTCGTCACGGCGTAGAACGAGAAGATCGGGCGGTCGTCGTACAGGAACCACGGCAGCCACGTCGACGCGACGCCGAGCAGCGCGATCGACCACCGCCGCTCCAGGCACAGCGTCGCGGCGAGCACGATCGCCATCGCCGCCGCGACGGGGGTCCGCGCGCCCTGCGGCAGCACCAGCACGGCGATCGTGGCGGGCACCGCCAGCACGAGCGGCGCGACGACGAGCGGACCGGCCCAGCGGGCGTCGCGCTGCGTGACGTGGTCGCGCAGCACGGTGCGGACCCAGGCGACGACCGCGACGAGGACGGCGACCGAGCCCGTCCACCACACGGCGGGGTTGCCCAGGGCCGTGATCTCGCGCATGCAGCTGGAGTCGGCCGGGGCGCCGCACGACGCCGCGGGCAGGTCGTTCTGGGCGTCGAAGGCGACGGGTCGGTCGAGGACGAGCCAGCCGGCCGGGTCGGAGGCGTACGGGTGGGTCTTGCCCGCGAGGTAGCTGCCGGTGTGGAAGTCGTACGTCATGACGTGGAAGTGCCACAGCGAGCGGAACGCGTCGACGACGCCGCCGAACGGGCCGCCCGTCGGGTCCTCGACGTAGGCGCCCCACGGCGGGTAGTCGCCGTAGCCCAGGCCGAACCGCTGCTCGTACAGGTCGGCGTGCAGCAGGAACCCGCTCCAGGTCGCGAGGTAGACGACGAAGGCGGTGCCGACGATCGTGACGAAGGCGAGCGGGGCGACCCACAGCCCGGCGCGCAGGTCGCGCCGGCGGACGAGCTCCCAGCCGACCGTCGCGACGCCGAGAACCGCGAGGACCCACACCGCGCTCCACTTGGTGCCGACCGCCATCCCGAAGCACAGGCCCGCCGCGAGCTGCCAGGGCCGGAACAGGCGGCGCGGTCCGTCGAGCCGCGCGTCGATCCAGTCGCGGTCGGCGACGAGGCACGCGACGGCCGCGACGAGCCAGAAGGTCAGGAACACGTCGAGCAGCGCGGTGCGGCTCATGACGAGGTGCATGCCGTCGAGGCAGAGCAGCAGGCCGGCCAGGCACGCGATCCAGGTCGAGCCGGTCAGGCGCAGGACCAGCCGGGCGAGCAAGAGCACCGTGAGCGACCCGACCAGCGCGGCGCTGAACCGCCAGCCGAACGAGTTCATCCCGAACAGCCACTCGCCGCCGGCGATGAGCCACTTGCCGCCGTCGGGATGGACGATCCAGCTCGGGTCGTTCGTGAACAGGCCGTCGAGGCGGCCGTCCGCGATCTTCGCGTTCGCGCCCTCGGTGAAGTCGCGCACGTAGCCGAAGCGGCGCAGCGAGTACGCGTCCTTGGCGTAGTAGGTCTCGTCGAAGATCAGCCGGTTCGGCCGCCCGAGGTTCCAGAGCCTCAGGACGAGGGCGAGGACGGTGAGGGACAGCGGGCCCAGCCAGTCCCAGCGCAGCCCCCGGATCCGTCCCACGCCCCGATGGTAGGCGCTCCCGGGGCGGGCGGTGGATCCTCAACCGAAAGGGCCGGTTCGCCGTGGGGCGGTGGATCCTCAACCGAAAGGGCCGGTTCGCCGTGGGGCGGTGGATCCTCAACCGTCTCGGCGCCGAGAAGGTTGAGGATCCACCGCTCAGCTCGACGCGAGCCGCTGAGGCTCGTGACGGACCGGCTGCTCGAACAGCTGGAGCCACCGCCGGCCGAACGATGGCGCCGGTCCGTCGTAGCCGCACGCCTGCATGACACGGAAGGTGTTCAGCACCATGGCCCGCGGCCGTGCCAGCGTGGACCGGGTGACCTGGACGTAGCTCCAGCCGGCCTCACGGAACCGGGCGTACCGGACGATGTCGCGCTGGAACTGGTCCGTCGACAGCGCATGCTGGCGTCCCTCGTACTCGATCACGAGGCGCAGCCAGCGGTAGACGAGGTCGCCGCAGCCGAGGAACTCACCCTCCTCGTGGACGTCGAGGTTGCTCTCCGGTCGAGGCAGCCCGGCACAGACGAGCAGCACGCGTGTCTCGCTCTCCGCCAACGACCGGCTCCTGGGATCGATGAGCTCGAGGGCAGCCTCGACCGCCGCGATCCCGGGTCGCCAGGGGTCGTCGTGCATGAGGGTCCTCAGCCGGCGCAGGTCGAGCAGACCTCGGTGCAGGAGCCAGTCGATGATCTGGACGAGGTCGATGAGCCGCAGCGTGGTGGCGGTGCCCAGCACGGCGCCCTCGACGTCGATCGCGCCGTCGCGATGCGGCGGGAACCGCGCCGTGCGGTGCAGGAAGATGCCCGGTACGTCCAGGTGGAGGTCGCGGTCCACGGTGAAGTGGAGCGGTGTCGTCGCCCGGACGTCGAGTCCCAGCGGCAGGAACCGCGTCTGGTGGCTGATGCAGGCGTCGGGCGGCAGACTGGCGCGGGCTGCCGCGAGCAGACCCACAGCGTCGAGCTCCGTCGAGGCCAGGCGGTAGACGCGTGGGAACACCTCCACGAAGCGGTCGTGCTGGAGCTGGCGGGGCGTGATGCCCAGCGCTCGGGCCTCGGAGCGGTGGAACGCTCGCGTGGTCAGCTGAGGTGGGACGGGTGCGGGGCGACGCATGCTCCGATCCAGGCGCATCCGGGAGGTCGTGCGCGCGGTCGGCTCGCCGGGTTGTGGATCCTGCCCTGAGGACTCCTGCGTGTGGAACGTCTCCAGAGCTCCCGTGAGCGGTGGATCCTCAACCGCCTCAGCGCTCAGACGGTTGAGGATCCACCGCCCGCTGGCGACGCGCCCCTTTCGGTTGAGGATCCACCGCTCACCCGGGGACTCGGCGGGTGGGACGATGGCGGGGTGCTCGTCCTCGCCGCCACGCCCATCGGTCGGGTCGACGACGCGTCGCCGCGGCTCGTCGAGCTGCTCGGCAGCGCCGACGTCGTCGCCGCCGAGGACACCCGTCGGCTGCGCCGGCTCGCGAGCGACCTGGGCGTCGAGGTGGCGGGGCGCGTCGTGTCGTACTTCGAGGGCAACGAGCGCGAGCGCACCCCCGAGCTCGTCGAGGAGCTGACGGCCGGGCGCACCGTCCTGCTCGTGACCGACGCCGGCATGCCCAGCGTCTCCGACCCCGGCTACCGGCTCGTCGACGCCGCGCTCGCCGCGGGCGCCGACGTGACCGCCGTGCCGGGACCCTCCGCCGTGCTGACGGCGCTCGCGGTCAGCGGCCTCCCGGTCGACCGCTTCACCTTCGAGGGCTTCGCGCCGCGCAAGGCGGGGGAGCGACGCACCGTCCTGTCCGCCCTCGCGACCGAGCCGCGCACCATGGTCTTCTTCGAGTCGCCGCACCGCACCGGCGCGACGCTCGAGGCGATGGCCGACGCGTTCGGGCCCGAGCGCCGGGCCGCCCTGTGCCGTGAGCTCACCAAGACCCACGAGGAGGTCGTCCGCGGCACCCTCGCCGAGCTCGTCGCCTGGGTCGAGGCCCAGGAGCACGGCGTGCGGGGCGAGGTGACCCTCGTCGTGACCGGCCACGTCGCCGCGCCCGTCGACCTCGACGCCGACGCGCTGCGCGAGCTCGTGCGCGCCGCGGAGGCCGAGGGCCTGAGCCGCAAGGACGCCGTCGCGCGGGTCGTCGAGCGCACCGGCGTCCGGCGCCGCACCGTGTACGAGGCCGCGCACTCCTGAGGTCCCGGACCCGCCCCTGACCGCCCCCGCCGCGGGTGGGGCCGCTCACTAGACTGGTCGACGTGCCGGAATCGACCTTCTCCGTGACGACACCCATCTACTACGTCAACGACGCGCCCCACATCGGGCACGGCTACACGACCGTGATGGGCGACGTCATCACGCGCTGGCACCGCCAGCGCGGCGAGGACGTCTGGTACCTGACCGGCACCGACGAGCACGGCCAGAAGGTCCTGCGCAAGGCGCAGCAGAACGGCGTCTCGCCGCAGGAGTGGGTCGACCGGCTCGTCGAGTCGGAGTGGAAGCCCATGCTCCGCACCCTCGACGTCGCCAACGACGACTTCATCCGCACGACCGAGCCGCGCCACGAGGCCGGCGCGCAGGCGTTCTGGCAGGACCTGCACGACCGCGGCGCCGTCTACAAGGGCGGGTTCAGCGGCTGGTACTCGGTCAGCGGCGAGGAGTTCGTGGCCGACGACGACGTCGCCGACGGCGAGGGCGAAGACGAGGGCTTCAAGGTCTCGTCGCTCGACGGCTCGCGGGTCGAGTACGTCACCGAGGAGAACTACTTCTTCCCGCTGTCGCAGTACCAGGACCGGCTGCTCGCGCTCTACGAGCAGCGCCCCGACTTCATCCAGCCCGAGTCCGCGCGCAACGAGATCGTCTCGTTCGTGCGGCGGGGCCTCAAGGACCTCTCGATCAGCCGCTCGACCTTCGACTGGGGCATCCAGGTCCCGTGGGACCACGAGCACGTCATGTACGTGTGGATCGAGGCGCTGCTCAACTACGTCACGGCCGCCGGCTACGGGGTGGACCAGGAGAAGTTCGACCGGCTGTGGCCCGCCGACGTCCACCTCGTCGGCAAGGACATCGCGCGCTTCCACGCGGTCATCTGGCCGGCCATGCTCATGGCCGCGGGCCAGCCGGTGCCGCACCGGGTGTTCGCGCACGGCTGGCTGCTCGTCGGGGGCCAGAAGATGAGCAAGAGCAAGGCCAACGGCATCCGGCCCGACGAGATCGTCGACGTCTTCGGCTCCGACGCCTACCGCTACTACTTCAGCCGGGCGCTCACGTTCGGCAGCGACGGCTCGATCTCGTGGGAGGACATCCACGCCCGGTACCACGCCGAGCTCGCGAACGGCTTCGGCAACCTGGCCTCGCGCGTGGCGGCGATGATCGGCAAGTACTTCGACGGCCGGCTGCCCGCCGCCGGCGACCTGGGCCCGGCCGAGCAGGCCGTCGTCGACCTGGTCGGCGAGGCGACGGCGCAGGCCGACGCCGCCATCGACGCGCTCGCCCCACAGGACGCGGTCGCAGCCGTCTGGCGAGTCGTCGACGCGCTCAACGGCTACATCACCGAGCAGGCGCCGTGGGCGGTCGCGAAGGCCGACCCGGACGACCCCCGGCTCGCGACGATCCTCGTGACCGCCGCCGAGGGCCTGCGGGCGCTCGCGGTGCTGCTCAACCCGGTCATGCCGAAGGCGTGCGCGCAGCTGTGGGTCTCGCTCGGCGGCGACGCGATCGGCCCGCTGGCCGAGCAGCGGGTCGCGGACGTCGCGACGTGGGGCCGGCTGCCCGCGGGCACCACGATCACCAAGGTGCCGAGCCTGTTCCCGCGCATCGAGTCGGCCGACGCGTGAGCGACCCCGACTGGCCCTGGCCCGACGCGCCCGAGCCGTTGCCCGCCCCGGTCGTCGACAACCACTGCCACCTCGACCACCGGATCAAGGGCGGCCTGCTGATCGACGTCGACGACGCCCTCGACCGGGCCGCGGCGGTCAACGTCCGGCGCATCGTCCAGGTCGGCTGCGACCTGGAGGGGTCGCGCTGGGCCGTGCGGACCGCGTCGGAGCAGCCGGCGGTCGTCGCGGCCGTGGCGCTGCACCCCAACGAGGCGCCGCGGCTCGAGGCCGAGGGCACGCTCGACGCGGCGCTCGCCGAGATCGACGCGCTGGCCCGCAGCGAGCACGTGCGCGCGGTGGGGGAGACCGGGCTCGACTACTTCCGCACGGGTGAGGACGGCCGTGCCGCGCAGCACCGGTCGTTCCGCGAGCACGTCCGCATCGCGCACCGCCACGAGCGGACCCTCGTCATCCACGACCGGGACGCGCACGACGACGTCCTGGCGGTCCTCGACGACGAGGGCGTCCCCGACCGCACCGTCATGCACTGCTTCTCCGGCGACGCCGACGTGGCGCGGGCCTGCCTCGACCGCGGCGCCTACCTGTCGTTCTCGGGCACCGTCACGTTCAAGAACGCCGATCCGCTCCGTGAGGCGCTCGCGATCACGCCGATCGAGCGGATCCTCGTCGAGACCGATGCGCCGTTCCTCACACCCACGCCGCACCGTGGCAAGCCGAACGCGTCGTTCCTGGTTCCGCTGACGGTGCGATTCATGGCGGAATTCCGGGGGATTGCGGTCGACGAGCTGTGCCACGCGATCGACGAGAACACCGACCGCGCCTTCGGTGGACCCTGGCCCCGCCACACTTGACCTGATCGCGCACGCCTGCGCATGGTGGACAGGTTGCCCTGTCCCCGGACCCCTCAGGAACTCAGTGCACCCCAGCAACGACCCCCGCACCACCTCGAGCACCACCACCCCCGCCGCCCCGCGCGGGCTGCGCCGACTCCTCGGCCGCACCCGCCTCGCGATGGCCGTCAACCTCGCCGTCCTCGCCGTCCTGGTGACCGGCACCGCCGCCTACGGCGTCCTCACCAAGACCGTCACCCTGCGGGTCGACGGCCGCACCGACACCGTCCGCACCTTCGCGGGCTCGGTCGACTCGGTCCTCGCGTCGCGCGACGTCGACGTCGCCGAGGCCGACCGCGTCAAGGTCGACGGCGACACCACCCGCGCCACGCCCTCCGCCCCGGTCGAGGACGGCGACACGATCACCGTCCAGTACCGGCGCCCGCTGACCGTGGCGGTCGACGGCCGCATCACCCGCACCTCGACGCACGCGCCGACCGTTCGCAAGGCGCTGTCGGACCTGGACATCACCCCGCGGTCCGACACGCGCGTCGACCGGGCGATGTCCGCCCGGCTGCCGCGCGGCGGTGCCGAGATCGTCGTGAGCAACCCGAAGCGGATCACCGTCGTCGCCGACGGGCGCAAGCGGACGATCACGACCGCGGCCCCGACGGCCGCCGGGGTCGTCGACGTGGCCGGTGTCCGCCTGGGCGACGCCGACGAGCTCAGCCTCCCGCGGGACGGGTACGTCACGAAGGACACCCGGACGATCCGGGTGACCCGCATCAAGATGCAGGACAAGACCGTGACCGCACGGGACAAGGCCCCGGTGCAGTACCGCGACGACGACTCGATGCCGAAGGGCGAGACCAAGGTCCTCGAGCCGGGCTCCGACGGCCGCACGCGCCAGCAGGTCCTCATCACCCTGGCCGACGGCAAGGAGCGCAACCGGCTCGTCCTGACGTCGACGACGCTCGAGAAGCCGAAGCCCCGCATCGTCGCGCGCGGCACGGCGGACGCCGAGGACGCCCCGTCGGTCTCCGGCGACAGCGTGTGGGACAAGATCGCGCAGTGCGAGTCCGGCGGCAACTGGCACATCAACACCGGCAACGGCTACTACGGCGGCCTGCAGTTCAGCGCCCAGACGTGGCACAGCGTCGGGGGACCCGGCCTGCCGCACGAGCACAGCCGCGAGGTCCAGATCAAGTACGCCAAGATCCTGCAGGCCCGCTCGGGCTGGGGTCAGTGGTCGTGCGCGTCGAAGGTGGGCGTCGGCTGAGCGAGCACCGGCTGCTCGGCAGCAACGACGTCCGCGCCCTGCTCGCCGAGACCGGGCTGCGACCCACCAAGCAGCGTGGGCAGAACTTCGTCGTCGACACCAACACCGTCCGCCGCATCGTGCGCGCGGCCGGTGTCGGTGCCGACGACGTCGTCGTCGAGATCGGTCCCGGTCTGGGGTCGCTGACGCTCGCGCTGCTCGAGGTCGCTCGGCACGTGACCGCGGTCGAGGTCGACCCCGTCCTGGCCGGCCGGCTGCCGCGGACCGTCGAGGACCGCGCGCCCGGCGCGTCGTTCACCCTCGTCGAGGCGGACGCCCTGCGCGTGGCCGAGCTGCCGGGTCCGGAGCCGACGGCGCTCGTGGCGAACCTGCCCTACAACGTGTCGGTCCCGGTGCTGCTGCACTTCCTGGAGACGTTCGCGTCGATCAGGTCGGTCCTGGTGATGGTCCAGGCCGAGGTCGCGCACCGGCTCGCCGCGGCACCCGGTTCGCGCACCTACGGCGTCCCGAGCGTGAAGGCGGCCTGGTACGCCGACGTGGCGCTGGCCGGCACCGTGGGGCGCCAGGTCTTCTGGCCGGTGCCCAACGTCGACTCCGCCCTCGTGTCGCTGCACCGCCGCCAGACCCCCGGCGACGACGACCTGCGCCGACGGACCTTCGCGGTCGTCGACGCCGCGTTCGCGCAGCGCCGCAAGACCCTGCGCGCGGCCCTCGCCGGGGTCGCGGGATCGCCCGCGGCCGCCGAGGCCGCCCTGCGGTCGGCGGGTGTCGACCCGCAGGACCGCGGCGAGCGCCTCGACGTGCACGCCTTCACGCGCATCGCCGAGGCGCTCGACGCCTGATCAGCAGCCGCCGCAGGACGTGAACAGCACGTCCCAGTGGTTGCCCTCGTCGGCGTAGAGGTTGCCCGAGGCCGCCCGGTACAACGAGGCGCCGTCGCTGCGCTTGCCGGCGTACGTGAAGGTGTTCGTGACGTAGGACGTGAGGCAGCTCGTGCGGCTGAAGTCGAGCTTGTAGCCCGTCGAGTGGCTCTGCGTGCCGCCCGCGTGGCCGGTCTCCGTGCCGCCCGTGATGGTCAGCGCGCAGCCGCTCGCCCGCTTGAGGGTCTTCGCGCCGTCGATCGTGGTCTGGCGCAGGCCCTCGAAGGACGTGCACGTCGGGTTGCTGCGGTCGGTGCAGCCGCCGCTCGACGTCCAGGTGATGCCGACGGCCCGGAGCTGGGCCTCGGCGTCGGCCTGGGACACGGCCGACGCCGGCGAGGCGACGGCCAGCAGGCCGCCGAGCGCCAGGACGAGCGCGCCCAGCGCGCCGGACACCCGGCGGACGCCGCG
The DNA here is from genome assembly GCA_036946185.1 of Aeromicrobium erythreum. GTDB lineage: Bacteria > Actinomycetota > Actinomycetes > Propionibacteriales > Nocardioidaceae > Aeromicrobium > Aeromicrobium erythreum_A. Next base: position 1,255 of record JAQIJP010000035.1, on the reverse strand, counting down.
GGGCGACGTGGTCGTGGTGGTCGTGGTCATGGTGTTCTCCCCCGAGATGGACATGGCCCCATGTCACCAAGTCCCGACCGCCGCTGGCAACCCCCGCGCAGGACGTTCGCAGCGAGTTCGCAGACCGGCTGCCTAGCGTCGCCGACGAGAGCCGGGACCGACCCGGTCATCGCTAGGGGGAACCATGAACCGCATCACCCGCAAGCTCGTCCTGACGCTCGCCGGCACCGCGCTCGTCGCGCCGGTCGGGGCCGTCGGCGTCGCCCAGAGTGCCTCGGCCGACGCGTCCGGCGCGAAGGTCACCGCGGCGTCGTCGGTCGAGACGAAGGCCACAATCTCCGGCACGACCGTCATCAACCGGGCGAAGACCTGGATGACGGCCCACAACGGTGGTCCGGTGCCGTACAGCCAGTCGGCGACCTACGGCGGCTACCGCACCGACTGCTCCGGCTACGTCAGCATGGCCTACGGCTACGGGAAGCCCGGTCTGAACACGGTCGGCCTCGCGGACCCGTCGGTCAGCACGCGTTTCACGAGCAAGGCGAACCTGCGCAAGGGCGACACGATCATCGACCCGAACGGGACGAGCACGAGCCGCCACGTCGTGATCTTCGAGAAGTGGGCCAACGACGCCAAGACGTCCTACTGGGCCTACGAGCAGCGCGGCACGTACGGCACGACCCACCGCAAGCTGTCGTACGGGCTGAAGGCCGACGCGTACGACTTCTACCGCCAGAAGAAGCTGGCCTGACGCGTCAGGCGCCCTCGACGGCGTCCCGCCCGTGCGGCGGGGCGCCGTCGTCACGTCGCAGCGCGACCCGCAGGCGGTCCGCGACGGCGTCGGCCGCGGCGTCGTCGGCGTAGCGGGTCCGGGGCCAGAAGAACCCGCGCAGCCCGTCGCCCTTGGTGCGCGGGACCACGTGCACGTGCAGGTGTGGGACGCTCTGGGACACGGTGTTGTTCATCGCGACGAAGGTGCCCTGGGCACCGAGGGCGTCGCGCACGCCCGCGGCGACGTGACGGGCGGTCGCGAACAGGGGCTCGACGAGGTCGTCGGGCAGCTCGGTCAGCGTGTCGACGTGGCGTCGCGGCACGAGCAGCACGTGTCCCTCGAAGACCGGACGGACGTCGAGGAAGCCGACCACGTCCGGCTCGTCCAGCACGACGAAGGCCGGCTCGTCCCCGGCGACGATGCGGCAGAACAGGCACGACGGGTCCACGACCCGATCAGACCACGGCGCGGGGGACGACGCAC
>JAQIJP010000034.1:0-26273 GCA_036946185.1 Aeromicrobium erythreum | reverse complement strand
CCGAGGTGCGTCGTTACACTCCGTGGGACGGGCGGTTCGCCGCCCCGTGCCTGCCCCAGATTCCACAGCCAACGACCAGGAGAACTGAGTGAGCCGCTTGTTCACGTCCGAGTCCGTCACCGAGGGACACCCGGACAAGATCGCCGACCAGATCAGCGACAGCATCCTCGACGCCTGCTCGCGCAGGACCCGAAGAGCCGTGTCGCCGCCGAGACCTTCGTGACCACGGGTCTCGTGCTCGTCGGTGGCGAGGTCACGACCGAGGCCTACGCCGACATCGCGCGGATCGCGCGTGACCGCGTCCTCGAGATCGGCTACGACTCGTCCACCAAGGGCTTCGACGGCGAGTCCTGCGCCGTGCAGGTCACGCTCGACGCGCAGTCGCCCGACATCGCGCAGGGCGTCGACAAGGCCGAGGAGGCCCGGGTCGGTGGCGCCACCGACCCGCTGGACTCCCAGGGTGCCGGCGACCAGGGCCTGATGTTCGGCTTCGCGTGCGACGAGACCCCCGAGCTCATGCCGCTGCCGATCACGATCGCGCACCGCCTCGCCGAGCAGCCTGACCGAGGGTCCGCAAGAACGGCACGCTGCCGTACCTGCGCCCGGACGGCAAGACCCAGGTCACGATCGAGTACGACGAGGACGACAAGCCCGTCCGCGTCGAGGCGATCGTCGTGTCCACGCAGCACGAGGACGGCGTCGACCTGGAGGACCAGCTCCCGAACGACCTCAAGAAGCACGTCATCGACGCGGTCCTGGGTCAGTACGAGATCGACTCCTCGGACTACCGCCTGCACATCAACCCGACCGGCAAGTTCGTCATCGGCGGCCCGATGGGCGACGCCGGTCTGACCGGCCGCAAGATCATCGTCGACACCTACGGCGGCTACGCCCGCCACGGCGGCGGCGCGTTCTCCGGCAAGGACCCGTCGAAGGTCGACCGCTCGGCCGCCTACGCGATGCGCTGGGTCGCCAAGAACATCGTCGCCGCGGGCCTGGCCACCAAGGCCGAGGTCCAGGTCGCGTACGCGATCGGCGTCTCGAAGCCGGTCGGCTTCTACGTCGACACCTACGGCACCGAGGTCGTCCCGGTCGACACCATCCGCGAGGCCGTCCTCGAGGTCTTCGACCTGCGCCCCGGCGCGATCGTCCGCGACCTCGACCTGCTGCGCCCGATCTACGCGCAGACCGCCGCGTACGGCCACTTCGGCCGTCCGGGCCTGCCGTGGGAGAACACGGACCGTGCCGAGGCACTCAAGGCCGCTGCCGGTCTCTGACACCCGCGCGAAGGCCCCCACCCGGACGGGTGGGGGCCTTCGTCGTGGCGGGGGAGCGGTCGTCAGGCGTCCGCGAGGACGTCCTCCATCTGGCCCATCGCGAGGGTCATGCCCTCCTCCATGCCCATCTCGAGTACCTTCGCGAGGTCCTCGGTCGAGGCGTAGCGCGCGACGGACGTCATCCGCGCGCCCGAGTCGGTGGACTCGAAGGTGTAGACCATCGTCGTGACGGGCATCCCGTCGACGAGGTTGCCGTCGGCGTCCGCGAAGCCGTCGCGCGCCTCGAAGTGCTTGCCCTCGTCGACCGCGTCGACGTCCCAGCGGCCGTGGTACTGCTCGCCCTCGGGCGAGGTCATGAAGTAGCGCACGACGCCGCCGGGGCGCAGGTCGTGCTCGACGACCGTGGCGGGGTGCGACGGCGGGCCCCACCAGCGCTCGAGCTTGCGCGGGTCGGCGTAGAGGTCCCACACCTTCTCCACGGGGTGCGCGAACGTCGCGGTGACGGTGAGCGTCGCGTTCTCCAGGTCCTTGTCGATCGTGAGGTCCATGTCAGTCTCCTGAGTCTTCGTCCAGCAGGTCGGTCATGCGCTGGACGCGGCCCTCCCAGACCGCCGCCAGCTCGTCGAGCGCGCGTCGGGCGCGGTCGACGGTGTCGCGCTCGGATCGCACGAGCAGCTCCCGTCCGCGACGCACCTTGGTGACGAGGCCGACCCGCTCGAGGACCGCGACGTGCTTCTGCACGGCCGCGAAGCTCATGGGGTAGGCCTCGGCGAGGCGGCTGACCGACAGCTCGCCCTGGACGGTGCGGCGGACGATGTCGCGTCGCGTCGCATCGGCCAGGGCGTGGAACAGGCGGTCCACCTCGGCGTCGCTGAGATCCATTGATACAACCATTTGGTTGTAGGTTAGGTTCGCGCCTCCCGGGCTGTCAAGCCCCGTCGGTCGGCGGGCGGGACGGGGCGTCGGCGCCGGCTGGTAGAAACGGCGGCGTGACGGACGACGGCCAGCTCGAGCTCGTCCCGGCGACGACGCGCCGGGCCGCTGCCCCGCGTCCCGCGGCGATGACACCGCGTCCCGCGGCGACGACACCGCGCCCCACGGGACCGGCGCCGGTCGCCGCCACCCGCCCCGTCGCCCGCCTGGTCGTCGACACGCCGCTCGCGCACCTCGACCGGCTCTTCGACTACGCAGTCCCGGCGGCGCTCGACGCCGACGTGGTGCCCGGCTGCCGCGTCAAGGTGCGCTTCGCGGGGCGCCTCACCGACGCGTTCGTCGTCGGTCGCGGCGACGACACGAGCCACGAGGGCACGCTCGCGCCCATCGCCAAGGTCGTGTCGTCCGAGCCCGTGCTCACGCCCGAGGTGCTGGGCCTGTGCCGCGAGGTCGCCGACCGCTGGGCCGGCACGCTCAACGACGTCCTGCGCCTCGCGGTGCCCCCGCGCCACGCGGCCGCCGAGGCCCGGCCGCGACCCGACGCGCCGCCGGAGCCGCTGCCCGCCCTCGACGACGACGCCTGGACCCTGTGGCCCGACGGCCCACGGCTGCTGTCCGCGCTGGCCGACGGTGGCTCCCCGCGGGTCGTCTGGGGCTGCCTGCCCGACCGCGACCCCGCCCGCGGCGCGGCCGAGGCGGTGCTCGCGACCCTCCGGTCGGGGCGCGGCGCCGTCGTGTGCGTCCCCGACCAGCGCGACGCCGCCCACTGGGATCGCGTCCTTGCCGAGGTCCTGGGGCCGGGCCGGCACGTCCTGCTCACCGCGGGCCAGAAGCCCGCCGCCCGCTACAAGGCCTTCCTCGCAGCATCGCGGGGCGACGTGCAGGTCGTCCTCGGGACGCGGGCGGCCGCGTTCGCACCGGTGCGCGACCTCGGGCTCGTCGTCACGTGGGACGACGGCGACGACCTCTTCGTCGAGCCCCGCGCGCCCTACCTGCACATCCGCGAGGTGCTCCTGACCCGGGCCGCCCGCGAGGGCGCCGGGGTGCTGCTCGCCGGGTTCGCCCGCTCGGTCGAGGCCCAGTCCCTCGTCGCCTCCGGCTGGTGCGCCGAGGTCGTGCCCGAGACCACGACCCGGCGGCTCGGTTGGCCGACCGTCCACGTGACCGACGGGTCGGTCGCCGGCGGTGCGCCCGCCCGGCTCCCGCACCAGGTCTTCGAGGCCGTCCGCAGCAGCGACGGCGCGGTCCTCGTGCAGGTCCCGCGGCGCGGCTACCGTGCGTCTCTGGCCTGCCAGGACTGCCGGACCCCGGCCCGCTGCGCCGCGTGCCACGGACCGCTCGCGCAGGCCGGACCGTCGCGTCCGCCGGCGTGCCGCTGGTGCGGCACGGCCGTCGAGCCGCCGTGGACGTGCCCCGAGTGCGGCGGCCACCGGCTGCGCTCGCCCGTCGTGGGTCAGCTGCGCACGGCCGAGGAGTACGCCCGCGCCTTCCCCGAGCACGAGGTCGTCACGTCCGGGGGAGCCACCGTGCTCGAGCGGGTCGAGCCCGGGCGCCGCATCGTGCTCGCGACTCCCGGGGCCGAGCCGCGCGTCGAGGGCGGCTACCCGGTCGTCGTCCTGATGGACACGTGGCTGCTGCTGGCCCGCGACGCCGTCGACGTCGTCGGGGAGGCGCACCGCCGGTGGTTCAACGCCCTCGCCCTCGGTCGCGAGCGGGGGCAGGCGATCGCCGTGGGCGACCCCGCGACCCTGCAGGCGCTCGTGCGGGCCGACCCGGCGTCCGTCGCGGCCCGCGAGCTCGACGAGCGGGCCGCCACCCACCTGCCCCCCGTGGCGCGCCTCGTCACGGTCGACGCGCCCGACGAGGTGGTCGACGCGCTGGCCGCTCGCCGCTGGACCCCCGCACACCGAGGTCCTCGGACCCGTCCCGGTCGATGACGGGGGAGCGCGCCTCGTCCTGCGCGCCCCACGGCGCGAGGGCGCTGCGCTCGCCGGCCTGCTGCAGCAGGCGCAGGCGGAGCGGTCGGCCGCCAAGCTCACGCCGCTGCGCGTGCGCGTCGACCCGCAGGGGCTGTGAGCCCGGTGGCCCCGGGCTCCTAGACTCGGCTGACGTGAAGCTCGTGTTCGCCGGGACCCCCGAGACCGCCCTGCCGTCGCTCGACGCGCTGGTGGCGAGCCGGCACGAGGTCGCGGCCGTCCTGACCCGCCCGCCGGCCCGCGCCGGCCGAGGACGCACCCTCGTCCCGTCGCCCGTCGCCGAGCGGGCACGGGAGCACGGCATCGAGGTGCTCACGCCCGAGAAGCCGTCGGACCCGGCCTTCCTGGAGCGGCTGCGCGAGATCGGGCCGGACTGCTGCCCGATCGTCGCCTACGGCGCGCTGCTGCGGCGCGAGGCGCTCGACGTGCCCGAGTACGGCTGGGTCAACCTGCACTTCTCGGTCCTGCCCGCCTGGCGCGGCGCGGCCCCCGTGCAGCGCTCGATCATGGCCGGCGACGAGGTCACCGGCGCCACGGTGTTCAGCCTCGTCGAGGCGCTCGACGCCGGACCGGTGCTCGGCACGATCACCGAGCGGATCCTCGACGACGACACCGCCGGCACGCTGCTCGACCGCCTTGCGCACCAGGGCGCGCACCTGCTCCGCGACGCGCTCGACCACATCGAGGACGGCGACATCGGCGCGGTGTCGCAGCCCGAGGACGGCGTCTCGTACGCCGACAAGCTCACGGTCGACGACGCGCACGTGCGCTGGGACCGCCCGGCCTTCGCCGTCGACCGGCAGGTCCGGGGCTGCACGCCCGCTCCGGGCGCCTGGACCCTCGTCGGCGACGAGCGGCTCAAGCTCGGTCCGGTCACGCCGCTCGAGTCGTCCGACCTGGCGCCGGGCGCGGTGCGCGTCGACAAGCGACAGGTCGTCGTCGGCACGGCCACGACCGACGTCGCGCTGGGGCCGGTGCGCCCGCACGGCAAGAAGGAGATGGCGGCGGCCGACTGGGCGCGCGGCGCTCGGCTGCCCGCCGACCTGGTGCTCCGATGAGCGCCTTCGCGCCCCGCGCGGTCGCCTACGAGGTGCTGCGTGCCGTCGAGGACCGCGGCGCCTACGTCAACCTGCTGCTCCCGACCCTGCTGCGTGACCACAAGGTCGCAGGGCGCGACGCGGCCTTCGCGACCGAGCTCACCCACGGGACGGTCCGCCTGCGCGGCAGCTACGACGCGGTCCTGGACCACCTCACGAGCCGCCCGATCGACCCGGCGGTCCGCGACGTCCTGCGGCTCGGCGCGCACCAGCTGCTGTCGATGCGGGTCCCGTCGCACGCGGCGGTCTCGACGAGCGTCGCGCTCGTCCGCCGCGAGGTCGGGCACAAGCCTGCCGGCTTCGTCAACGCGCTGCTGCGCCGGGTCGCCGAGCGCGACCTCGCGACGTGGCTCGACGTGGTCACCGAGGGACTCGACGGCGACGACGCGCTCGCGGTGCGCTGGTCGCACCCGCGGTGGGTCGTGCAGGAGCTGCGCCGCTCGCTGCGCGCCGTCGACGCCCCCGACGAGCTCGAGCAGCTGCTGGCCGCCGACAACGCGGCACCTCGCGTCACGCTCGTGGCCCGGCCGGGCCTGGTCGAGCCCGCCGAGCTGCCCGGCACGCCGGGCCGGCTGTCGCCGTACGCCCGAGTGCTCGACGGCGGCGACCCCGGCGCCGTGGCCGCGGTCCGCGACGGCCGCGCCGGCGTCCAGGACGAGGGCTCCCAGCTGGTCGCGCTGACGCTGGCCGACGCCCCCGTCGACGGCCCAGTCGACGGCACCGACGCGCGGTGGCTCGACCTGTGTGCCGGCCCGGGCGGCAAGGCGGCCCTGCTCGGCGCGCTCGCGGCGCAGCGGGGGGCCCACCTCGTCGCGAACGAGGTCCAGCCGCACCGGGCCGAGCTCGTGCGCCAGGGCCTGCGGGCGCTGCCCGAGGTCGAGGTGACCGTCCACGATGGCCGCGAGGGCCCGTGGGCCGCGGGCTCGTTCGACCGGGTCCTGCTCGACGCCCCGTGCACGGGGCTCGGGGCGCTGCGGCGCCGGCCCGAGGCCCGCTGGCGCCGTGACGCGAGCGACCTCGACGAGCTCGTGCCCCTCCAGCGCGCGCTGCTGCGCCGGGCCGTCGAGCTCGTCCGGCCGGGCGGGGTCGTCGGGTACGCGACGTGCTCGCCGTCGCCGGCCGAGACCCTCGAGGTCGTCGAGTCCGTCGGTCCGGGGGTCGCGACGCTCGAGGCGGTGCACCGCTGGTGGCCGCACCGCGACGGCACCGACGCGATGTTCCTGGCCGTCCTGCGCCGCCGCTGACGAGCGGCGTCGATAGGCTCCGCGCATGGGCATCCAGATCACCCCGAGCCTGCTGAACGCCGACTTCGCGCACCTCGCCGACGAGGCGGCCCGCATCCCGACGGCGGACTGGCTGCACATGGACGTCATGGACAACCACTTCGTGCCGAACCTGACGCTCGGAGCGCCGGTCATCGAGGCCCTGCACCGTGCGGCGCCGCAGCCGATCGACGCGCACCTCATGATCGAGGACCCGGACCGGTGGGCGCCCGCCTTCGCCGAGGCCGGTGCGGGCAGCATCACGTTCCACGTCGAGGCGGCGCACGCCCCGGTGCGCCTCGCCCGTGAGATCCGGGCCCAGGGCGCCCGGGCCTCGATGGCGCTCAAGCCCGCGACGCCGATCGAGCCGTACGAGGACCTGCTGCCCGAGCTCGACATGGTGCTGCTCATGACCGTCGAGCCCGGCTTCGGGGGGCAGAAGTTCCTCGACCTCGTGCTGCCCAAGATCCGCCGGACCCGGGCGCTGCTCGACCGGGTCGGCGGCGACGTCTGGCTGCAGGTCGACGGCGGGGTCTCGGTCGACACGATCGAGCGCTGCGCCGAGGCCGGGGCCGACACCTTCGTGGCCGGGTCCGCCGTGTTCGGCGCCGACGACCCGGGCGCGATGGTCGAGACGTTGCGCGAGCTGGCGGGTGCTGCTCGTCACGCGGACGTCTGAGCGACCACCGCGTCGCCCCGGCTAGACTGGTCCCGACGAGCTTGACGCTCGCGTGCTCCGGGGTCGGTGAAATTCCGAGCCGGCGGTGACAGTCCGCGACCCGAGCTCCTGCGGGAGCGAGGTTGAACCGGTGGAACTCCGGTACCGACGGTGAAAGTCCGGATGAGAGGCGCACGCAGCGGGCCACGCCCTGCGTGGACCGCTGAGACCCTCCGCCCCGGTGCCCGTGGGCCCGACCGGAGGACGAGATGGCGACCGACACCGAGCTGCAGGCGATGCGCCGCGCGATCGAGGCGGCGTCCGCCGTGGTGCGCACCCTGCCCAACCCGCGCGTCGGTGCCGTGCTGCTCGCCCCGGACGGCACCGAGCTGGCCGTCGGCGCGCACCAGGGGGCCGGTCGGCCGCACGCCGAGGTCGAGGCGCTCGCCGTCGCGGGCGAGGCGGCCCGGGGCGCGACGGCCGTCGTGACGCTGGAGCCGTGCAACCACACCGGTCGCACCGGGCCGTGCGTCGACGCGCTGCTCGAGGCCGGCGTCGCCCGCGTCATCGTCGGGCAGACCGACCCGAACCCGGAGGCCGCCGGCGGGGCGGACCGGCTGCGGGCCGCCGGCGTCGACGTCGAGACCGGCGTCCTGGCCGACGAGTGCGCCGCGCTGAACGTCGAGTGGACGTTCGCCGTCACCGAGGGCCGGCCGTTCGTCACGTGGAAGTACGCCGCGACGATGGACGGCCTGAGCGCGGCCCCGGACGGGTCGAGCAAGTGGATCACGAGTGCCGAGGCCCGGCGCGACGTCCAGCGGTTCCGCGCCGGCGCCGACGCGATCATGGCCGGGACGGGCGCCGTCCTCGCCGACGACCCGCGGCTCACGGTGCGCGGCGAGGACGACCTGCCGCTGCCCTACGACCGGCAGCCGCTGCGGGTCGTCGTGGGCGAGACCCGGATCCCGAACTACTACCGCGTCTTCGACCGCGTCGCGCCGACCCTCATGATCCAGACCCGGGAGCCGGACGAGGTGCTGGCCAAGCTCGTCGAGCAGGGCGTGCGTCACGTGTGGCTCGAGGGTGGCCCGCGGCTCGCCGGCGCGTTCTGGAACGCCGGCCTGATCGACCGGGTCATCGGCTACATCGCCCCGGCCATGCTCGGCTCGGGTCGCGCCGCCCTCGAGGGCGAGGCGGCGACCCTCGCCGACATGCGCCCCATCGACATCCACGACCTGAGCATCGTCGGTCCGGACATCCGGATCATCGGGACCCCGGGTCGCGCCCCCCGTGAGGAGATGCCCTGATGTTCACCGGTCTCGTCGAGGAGAAGGGCGTCGTGACGGCCGTCGAGCCGCTGGGCGACGCCGTCCGGCTGTCGGTGCGCGGACCGCTGGTCACGAGCGACGCCACGCACGGCGCGTCGATCTCGGTCAACGGCTGCTGTCTGACCGTCATGGCGCAGGACGGCGACGTGTTCGGTGCCGACGTGATGGCGGAGTCGCTCGACCGGACGTCGCTCGGCGACCTCGCGGTGGGCGACGAGGTCAACCTCGAGCGCGCGATGGCGGCCGGCGGCCGGATGGGCGGCCACGTCGTCCAGGGCCACGTCGACGGCACGGGCACGCTGCTCGACCGCACCCCGAGCGAGCACTGGGAGGTCCTGCGCTTCAGCCTCCCCGACGACCTCGCCCGCTACCTGGTCGAGAAGGGCTCGATCACGGTCCAGGGCGTCTCGCTCACCGTCGTCGACGTGTCGGAGCCCCGTGCGAGCGACCCGAGCTTCAGCGTGTCCCTCATCCCGACGACCCTCGCGGACACGACCCTCGGCACCCTCGCCCCCGGCGACCGGGTGAACCTCGAGGTCGACGTCCTCGCCAAGTACGTGGAGCGGCTGCTCGCCGCCCGCCTCCCGAAGGAGACCGCATGACCACCTACGCCGACGCCGACGGCGACACCGTCCGGCTGGACAGCATCGAGCGGGCGATCGCCGACATCCGCGACGGCAAGGCCGTCGTCGTGGTCGACGACCCGGGCCGCGAGAACGAGGGCGACATCATCTTCGCCGCGAGCAAGGCGACGCCGGAGCTCATGGGATTCCTCGTCCGGTACTCGAGCGGCTACGTGTGCGCTCCGGCGCCGGGGGAGATCCTGGACCGCCTCGGGATCCCGCTCATGACGCCGCACAACCGCGAGCTCATGCGGACCGCGTACACGATCTCGATCGACGCGCGCGACGGCATCACGACCGGCATCTCTGCGGCCGACCGGGCGCGCACCGTCCGGGTCCTGGCCGACTCGGCGACGGAGTCGTTCGAGCTGGTGATGCCCGGCCACGTCCTGCCGCTGCGGGCCAAGCCGGGCGGCGTGCTGGCCCGCGCGGGCCACACCGAGGCCGCGGTCGACCTGACCCGGCTCGCGGGCCTGACCCCGGTCGGCGTCATCGGGGAGGTCGTCCACGACGACGGCACGCTCATGCGGGCTCCCGCGCTCCGGGCGTTCGCCGACGAGCACGACCTGGCCCTCGTCTCGATCGAGGACCTGCAGGTGCACCTGCGCCTGCACGAGTCGCAGATCGACCGGCTCGCGACCACGACCCTGCCGACCGAGTTCGGTCTCTTCACGGCGCACGGCTACCGCGACCGGATCGACGGCGCGGAGCACGTGGCGCTCGTGCACGGCGACCTCGCCGCGGCCGCCGAGCGCGGCCCCGTCCTGGTCCGGCTGCACTCGGAGTGCCTGACGGGCGACGTGCTCGGGTCGCGCCGGTGCGACTGCGGGCCGCAGCTGCAGGCCTCGATGGCCGCGATCACGGCCGAGGGCGCGGGCGTGGTCGTCTACCTGCGCGGCCACGAGGGCCGGGGGATCGGCCTGCTGCACAAGCTGCAGGCCTACGCCCTGCAGGACGCCGGTCGCGACACCGTCGACGCGAACCTCGACCTGGGCTTCGGCGAGGACGAGCGCGACTACGCCGCCGGTGCCCAGATGCTGCGAGACCTGGGCCTGACCTCGGTCCGGCTGCTCACGAACAACCCGGACAAGGCGACGCAGCTCGAGGCGTACGGCGTCAAGGTCGCCGAGCGGGTGCCGATCCAGATCGCGCCCACGCCGGAGAACATCCAGTACCTGCGCACGAAGGCCGAGCGGATGGGTCATGACCTGCCGGACCTCGGCCTGCCCGACGAGGAGGAGACCGCATGAGCGGCCACGGAGCACCCACCCTGACCGTCGACGCCACGGGCGCGCGCGTCGCCGTCGTGGCGAGCAGCTGGCACGACGAGGTCATGTCCGGCCTGGTCGCGGGGGCGCAGCGAGCGCTCGCCGACGCCGGGGTCGAGGACGTGACCCTGGTGCGCGCGGCCGGGTCGTTCGAGCTGCCGCTCGTCGCCCAGGGCCTGGCAAAGGCGGGCTTCGACGCCGTCGTGGCGCTCGGCGTCATCATCCGTGGCGGCACGCCGCACTTCGAGTACGTGTCGTCGGCGGCGACCGACGGGCTCGCCCGCGTCGCCCTCGACACCGGCGTGCCGGTCGGCTTCGGCCTGCTCACGTGCGACACCGAGGAGCAGGCGCTCGACCGCGCCGGGCTGCCGGACAGTGCCGAGGACAAGGGCCGCGAGGCCGCCGAGGCCGCGCTCCTGACCTGGAGCACGCTCCGCTCGCTCTGACCCCTTGCATCGCATATCGTTCCTCGATAATATCGAAGAACGATATGCGCGCCGTGCCGGTGCGCCCGGCACGACAGGGAGGTCGTCATGGCAGCACGACAGGGAACGGTCCGGTTCGACGGTGCGACCTTGGTGGTGGTCGCCGCCTGGCTCGTCGCCGCGTGGTCGTTCGTCGGTGACCCGCTGCAGCGGTGGGCGACGGGGGAGCCGCTGCTCCGCTCGGTCGCGGCCGACACGCTCGGCACGGCGGCGGTCCGCGGCGAGGCCTGGGTGCCGGTCCGCGACGCGGGTGCCGCCGAGCGGCTCGTCTCGCTCGTGCCGGGGGTGCTCGCCGTCGCCCTGCTCGGGCTGGGCGTCTGGTGGCTCGTGCGGCTGCTCGCCGCGGCCCGGGCCGACGCCCTGTTCGACGGCAGCGGCCTTCGGCTCGTCCAGCGGTTGGGCGCGCTCATGATCGTCGGCTCGCTGGTCGTCGCGTTCGTCCGCCTCGCGACCGACAGCGTGGTGGCCTACCTCGCCGGCGACGGCGACTGGTTCGCCGGCGAGGTCCACGTCCAGCCGATGTGGCTCGTCGCCGGAATCGTCACGATGTCGCTCGCCTCCGCCGTCGGCACCGGCATCCGGCTGCGCCGCGATGCCGAGGGCCTGGTCTGATGCCACCGGAGGAGCACCGGGTCGCGTGCCACCTCGATGAGGTGCTCGCGGCCCGCGGCATGACCCTCGCCGCGCTCGCCGAGGCGGTCGGCGTCACGGTCGTCAACCTCAGCGTCCTGAAGAACGACCGGGCCCGGGCGATCCGGTTCTCGACGCTCACCGCGATCTGCGACGTCCTCGACTGCACGCCGGGTGACCTGTTCACGGTGCGTGCCCCCTAGACTTGGCACCGCCATGAAGACCTTCGACGCCCTGTTCGCCGAGCTCGCCGCCAAGGCCGAAGCTCGTCCCGAGGGCTCGCGCACCGTCGCCGAGCTCGACGCCGGGGTCCACTCGATCGGCAAGAAGCTGGTCGAGGAGGCCGCCGAGGCCTGGATGGCCGCCGAGCACGAGGGGCGCGAGCGCACGGCCGAGGAGCTCAGCCAGCTGCTGTACCACGCGCAGGTCATGATGCTCGCCGCCGGACTGTCGCTGGAGGACGTGTACGCGCATCTGTGAGGGGTGGCCCCCCGATGCCGTCCCGTCACGCCCGTCCACTCGAAGGAACCCCTGACATGCTCAAGGTCGCCGTCCCCAACAAGGGCGCCCTCTCCGAGGCCGCCGCGCAGATGCTCGCCGAGGCGGGCTACCGGCAGCGCCGCTCCAGCAAGGACCTCGTCACGCTCGACGCCGAGAACGAGGTCGAGTTCTTCTACCTGCGCCCCCGCGACATCGCGATCTACGTCGGCGAGGGCACCCTCGACGTCGGCGTCACGGGCCGTGACCTGCTGCTCGACTCCCGCGCCAAGGCCCAGGAGGCCATGAGCCTCGGCTTCGGCGCCTCGACGTTCCGCTTCGCCGCCCCGCGCGGCAGCATGACGTCGGTGCAGGACCTCGAGGGCCAGCGCATCGCCACGAGCTACGCCGCGATCGTCGAGGACCACCTCGCCGCGCTCGGCGTGTCCGCCTCCGTCGTGCGTCTGGACGGCGCGGTCGAGTCGTCGGTGCGGCTCGGCGTGGCCGATGCGATCGCCGACGTCGTCGAGACCGGCAGCACCCTGCGCCAGGCCGACCTCGAGGTCTTCGGCGACCCGATCCTGTCGTCCGAGGCGGTCCTCATCACGCGCGAGGGCGCCGAGCCCGCCGGCTACGACGTGTTCAAGCGCCGGCTCGACTCCGTCATCGTGGCGCGGACGTACGTGATGATGGACTACGACATCCGCGTCGAGAACGTCGAGCGGGCGATCGAGCTGACGCCCGGCATCGAGTCGCCGACCGTGTCGCCGCTGCACCGCGAGGGCTGGGTCGCGGTGCGCTCGATGGTGCCGCGCGACGCCGCGCAGCGGATCATGGACGGGCTCTACGAGCTCGGGGCCCGCGGCATCCTCGTCACCGACATCCTGGCGTGCCGGGTCTGACGTGATCACCTACCGCCCCGTCGGCACCCGACTCGTCGCCTACGGCGGCGCGCTCGCGCTCGTCGTCATGGCGGTCGCGATCACGGTCGCGCTGCCCGCCGACATCCGGGCCCAGGTCACGCCGTCGCAAGCCCTCACGCTGCTCGGCACGCTCGCGGCGATGGTGCTCGTGCTGCACGGCATCGGTCGCAGCTGCGTGCGGGTCGACGACGACGGCATCGAGGTGCTCAACGGCTTCCGCCGGCACCGGCACGCCTGGACCGACGTCGCCGGCGTCGCGTACCCCGAGGGCGCGCCCTGGCCGATCCTCGTCCTCAAGGACGACGAGCAGCGGGTCATGCTCTTCGGCATCCAGCGTTCCGGCGGCATCGCCTCCTCGCGGGCCGCGGTCATGGACATCGCGCACCGCGTCGACTCGGCCGCCCGATGAGCCACGACCGCACCCTCGCCGAGCCGGCGTTCCCCGACGACGACGGCTCCGCCGATCCGGCCCTGGCCACCGCGCTCGGCGACGACCTGCAGGTCCTCGCGGTGCTCGGCGGCGTCCGGGTGCTCGTCCCGGTCGTCGCGACCCTGGGGGAGGGCGGCCGTACCGCCGCCGGCGCCGACAAGGACGCCGACATGGCGGCGGTCCTCATGCGGGGTGCCGACGGGCGGCAGGCGCTGCTGACCTTCAGCAGCCTCGACACCTTGCACGCGTGGGACCCGCACGCCCGGCCGGTGCCGGTGCTCGGACGTGACGCGGCCCGCGCGGCGATCGACGAGGGCGCCTCGGCGCTCCTGCTCGACCTCGGCAGCCCGGGCTTCGGGGTCGTCGAGACCGAGGATCTCGAGCACCTCGCCGCGGGTCACCGGCTCGTGCGCACCGCCGCCGGCTCCGCCTGGGTCACCGGCTGACCCGGAGGATCAGGCCGGCTCGATCGCGCGGACCGCGTCGAGCGGGACCGTGACGTGCACGGCGCCGTCGTGCCGCTCGACCCGGGCGACGAACCCGGCCGAGCCGACCGCGCGCAGCAGCGTGTCGTTCGAGTCGGCGCTCACGAGCACCAGGTGGCGGGCCCCGAGCGCCTTGGCGCGGCCGGCCGCGTGCCGCACGAGAAGGGTCCCGAGACCGCGACCCTGCCAGGCGTCCTCGACGAGCAGCTGGAACGTCCACGCCTGGTCGTCCTGCTCGAGCACCCCGTGGGCGACGACGTCGAGGCCCGCCTGCACGACGAGCGAGACGCCGCGCTCGGGGACGACCAGCCGACGGGTCATCCGCGTCGTCATCGGCATCCGCAGCGGCACCTGGTAGCGCGTGTACAACGTCTCCACGCTGCAGCGGCTGTGCAGCGCGGCGACGGCCTCCAGGTCGGCGAGCGTCGCCGTCCGCACGATCGGCAAGGGGTGGCGGTCGGTCGGCTGCAGCAGCGGCACGTCGTGACCGGCGTCGTTGACGAGCGACACGAGGGCCTGGGCGCGGGCCCGCTCGACGGGGGTGAAGGGCACCGCCCGGCTGATCCTCAGCACGCTGCCGTTGCGCCGCTCGATGTCCAGGACGTCGTGCCCGGCGTAGTCGGCGACGTCCGGCGGCTCGACGTCGAGCAGGTCGTGCAGGACCGTCTCGACGTCCTCGCCGTCCTCGAGCACCCGATGGACCGCCTGGAGGTAGCGCGTCGGACCGTCCTCGACGTCGTCGTCGGTGACGCGGGTGACGCTCACGTGGGTGCCCCCGGCCGCCACCAGCAGGTCGGCGAGGCGCAGCTCGGTCCAGCCCTCAGGGGCCTCGACCACGAGCTCGTCGACGACGTGCCCTCCGACGGGGAAGACCTGCAGCCCGAGGATGTTGACCCCCGCCTCGCCGCAGGCCGACGCGATGCCGGCCAGCAGCCCCGGCCGGTCCGACAGCGTCGCGCGCACCCTCCACCTCATGCGTCCCAGGGTGCGACGCCCACGTTGCCGGCCGGGATCGTCGGTGTTTCGCCCGTGTCTCGATTTCCCGCGGGCGGGGTGCGGCTGCTAGCATGGTCGGTCGAAGCGGAGGTCCACCTCCCACCTGCTCGATCCTCGGATCCTGGGGTACCCGGCCGGCACGTCCGGCCCACGGACGACGTCGTTCCCGACGGAGGCCGTGACTGGTGGCTCCCGCTTCGGCCGGGGGCCTTTTTTCATGGCCCCTCCCCAGAACCACAGGAGGATCCATCAGCAACGAGCTGCGCGTCAACGACCGCATCCGTGTTCCCGAGGTCCGTCTCGTCGGACCCGGTGGCGAGCAGGTCGGCATCGTACGCATCGAGGACGCCCTGCGCCTCGCTGCGGAGGCCGACCTCGACCTCGTCGAGGTCGCCCCGACTGCCCGTCCGCCGGTCTGCCGGCTCATGGACTACGGCAAGTTCAAGTACGAGGCCGCCCAGAAGGCACGCGAGTCCCGACGCAACCAGACGAACACCATCATCAAGGAGATGAAGCTCCGCCCCAAGATCGACCAGCACGACTACGACACCAAGAAGGGTCACGTCGTGCGGTTCCTGAAGGCGGGCGACAAGGTCAAGATCACGATCATGTTCCGCGGCCGCGAGCAGCACCGACCCGAGCTCGGGTACCGGCTGCTGCAGAAGCTGGGCGAGGACGTGGCGGATCTCGGCGTCGTCGAGGCGCACCCGCGCCAGGACGGCCGCAACATGACGATGGTGCTCGCGCCGCTGAAGAAGAAGTCCGAGGCCCAGGCCGAGGTCGCCGCCGAGAAGGCGAAGACCACCGCCGAGAAGGCTGCGGAGCGTGAGGCCGATGCGGCCGCCGACAAGGCGCACCGCGAGGCCCAGCAGAAGACGGCGACCGCCAAGAAGCCCCGGCGTCGCTCCGAGAACCTCGATCCAGACATGGAGGCATGAGATGCCGAAGTTCAAGCCCCACTCGGGCATGAAGAAGCGCGTGAAGATCACGGGCAAGGGCAAGCTGCGTCGTCAGCAGGCCAACCGCTACCACCTGGCTGAGCACAAGCCGTCGACCCGGATGCGTCGCCTCGACGGCACCGCCGACGTCGCCAAGGCCGACACCAAGAAGGTCAACAAGCTGCTCGGTCGCTGAGCCCGCCCGGCTCACCGCGCCCCCGAAACCCCAAGGAGTACCCACATGGCACGCGTCAAGCGTTCCGTCAACGCCCAGAAGAAGCGTCGCGAGACCCTCGAGCGGGCGGCCGGCTACCGCGGCCAGCGCTCGCGCCTGTACCGCAAGGCCAAGGAGCAGGTCACCCACTCGCTGGTCTACAACTACCGCGACCGCAAGGCCAAGAAGGGCGACTTCCGTCGTCTCTGGATCCAGCGCATCAACGCTGCGGTCCGCGCCGAGGGCATGACCTACAACCGCTTCATCCAGGGCCTCAAGGCCGCGGGTGTCGAGGTCGACCGCAAGAACCTCGCCGAGCTCGCCGTGAGCGAGCCCGCCGCGTTCAGCGCGCTGGTCCAGGTCGCCAAGGACAACCTGCCGGCCGACGTCAACGCCCCGAAGGACGACGCGGTCGCCTGACGGCGCCCCGTCACCGCACGCAGTGGCGAGTCCCGAGCCCCTCACCGTCCGTAGCGGACGGGTGAGGCACGCTCGGCGGCTCGCCACTCGTGCGTTCCGGGCCAAGACCGGCGAGTTCCTCGCCGAGGGCCCCCAGGCGGTGCGTGAGGCGGTGGCGTGGGGGCACGCCCGCGAGGTCTTCGCGACCGCCGAGGCCACCGAGCGCTACGCCGAGATCGTCGCGTCGGCCGAGCGCGCCGACGTCGTCTGGAGCGTCGTCGACCCCGAGGTCGTGGCCGAGGTGGCCGACGCCGTCACGCCGCAGGGCCTGGTCGCCGTGTGCCGCGGCGTCGTCGGCACGCTCGACGACCTGCCCGAGCGGCTCGGCCTCGTGCTCGTGTGCCACGACATGCGCGACCCCGGCAACGCCGGGGCCGTCGTCCGCTGCGCCGACGCGGCGGGGGCGGACGCCGTCGTGCTCACGGCCGACAGCGTCGACGCGCACAACCCCAAGGCCGTCCGCGCGAGCGCCGGCAGCCTGTTCCACCTGCCGGTCGTCGCGCACCGCGACCACGCCGAGGTCGTCGCGCTCCTGCGCTCGCGCGGCGTCCAGGTCCTCGCGGCCGACGGCGACGGCGACACGGGCCTGTTCGACGCCGATCTCGACCTCGCCGCGCCGACGGCGTGGGTCATGGGCAACGAGGCGCGCGGGCTCGACCCCGCCGCCCGCGACGGCGCCGACCGGGTCGTGTCGGTCCCGATCCTGGGCCGGGCGGAGAGCCTCAACCTCGCCACCGCGGCCGCCGTCTGCCTGTACGCGAGCGCCCGGGAGCGACACGCCGTCGGCTCCTGACGCCGGCTCAGACGGCCTTGAGCACCCCGCCGTCCGCGACGAAGTCGGCGCCCGTGAGGTTGCCGGACCGTCCGGACGCCAGGAACGCGATGAGCGCGGCGGTCTCCTCGGGCTCGGTCAGCCTCCCGGTGGAGATCGACATCGCGTCCGGCACGCCCTCGAGGAACGTCTCGAGGGCGACGCCGGACTGCTGGGCGAGCAGGCCCGCGTAGCCGCTCGGGTCGGACCAGTTCTGCGTGCGGGTAGGACCCGGCGTGACCGTGACGGCCCGCAGGCCCTGCGGTCCGAACTCCTCGGCGAGTGCCTTGGTGAGGTTCGTGAGCGCGGCCTTCGCCGTGCCGTAGTCCACGGGCTTGAACGCGGCCCGCGCGCCGACGGACGACACGTTGACCACGAGGCCGCGACGCCGCAGCAACCCGGGCAGCAGCGCCCGCGTGACGCGGACCGTGGCGAACAGATTGAGCTCGTAGGTCTGCTGCCACGCGTCGTCGTCGAGGTCGAGGAAGCCGGCCGCCTGCATGCTGGTGTCGACGACGCCGCCGAGGTTGGACGAGCACGTCGGCGTCGCCTGTCGCCTCCGCGAGTCGCCGCGCTGCCGCAGGGTCCGTCAGGTCGAGCGGGACGTCGCGGACGCCCTCGATCCCGAGCGGCGTCCGTGCGGTCGCGACGACGTCGGCACCCTCCGCCTGCAGCAGCTCGACGGTCGCGCGACCGATGCCCTTGCTCGCGCCGGTCACCACGACCGTGCGTCCGTCCAGTCCGAGGTCCATCGTGTCTCCTTGGGTGGTCAGGCTCGCGGCAGGAGTGCCGTGAGCGTCGTGTCGAGCACGGGGGAGAGGACGGCGCGGTCGACCCCCGTGCGGGCCAGGGCCTGCAGGCCGTTCGTGGTGGCGAGGAGCCAGGTCGCGACGGCGGACGGGTCGAGGTCGTCGCGCAGGCTGCCGTCCCGTGCGCCCGCGCGGACGGCGGCCTCGAACCCCTCTCGCTGGTCGTCGAGGGTCGCCCGCACGGCGGCGGCGACCGCCGCGTCGTGGGGTCCGAGCTCGACGGCCGACGTGGTCAGCAGGCAGCCGTCCGGTCGTCCCGCGACGGCGACGGCGACGAGCTCGAGCGCGCGACGAAGTCGGTCGAAGCCTCGACCCTCCTCGCGCAGGGCCGCGGTGACGGCGGCCGAGGTGGAGCTGCGGTACCGGTCGAGGGCGGCGAGGAAGATCTCGTGCTTGCCCCCGAACGTGTCGTAGAGGCTGCCCCGCCCGATGCCGAGCTCGTCCACGAGTCGTTGGGGTGTCGTCCCGGCGTACCCGTGGGTCCAGAAGGTCCGGACCGCGGCGTCGAGGACGGTGTCGGGGTCGAAGGACTTGGGGCGGGCCATGGCGTCACCGTACGGCATTCTGGAACTAGAGTTCAAGAATGACGGGCAGGTTCGTCCGGCCGGACTAGTCCGTTCGTACTAGGTTCTTCGCCATGGACTGGCTCGACGACTTCCCGGACGGCGTCGTCATCGCCGACGGTGACGGCCGGGTGGAGTACGTCAACGAGCGCATCGAGCGGATGGCGCGGGCCGATCCGGGCGAGATGATCGGCATGCACATCAAGGACGCCATGCCGTTCGACGACCTCAACGGCAACAGCTGGTACGACTCCGTCCGGCCCTACGACGGCCTCGCGATCCGCACGCGGGTCTCGGAGCAGTCGTGGTGGTCGCCGCGGGGCAGCGAGTACCTCATCACGGCGCGGCTCGTCCGCGAGCGGCCGGCCGGTCGGGTCACCCGGGTGCTCGTGAGCGTGCGCAACGCCCGCATCCGCAACGTGCGCGACCGGGAGCGCTCCGACCTCGTCGCCACCGTCGCGCACGAGCTGCGCTCGCCGCTCACCGGCATCAAGGGCTTCAGCTCGACCCTGCTGACCAAGTGGGACAAGTTCTCCGAGGAGCAGCGCCAGCTCATGCTGGAGACGGTCGACGCCGACGCCGACCGACTGACCCGCCTCATCACCGAGCTGCTCGACGCCGCGCGCATCGACGCAGGCCGCCTGACGCTGCGGCGCGGGCCGGTCAAGGTCGACGAGGTCGTGCGGCACGTCCTGCGCAACATCTCCGCGGGCGGCAACGCCGAGTCCCACCAGGTCGAGGTCGGCGACGACCTGCAGGTCGTGTGGGGCGACGCCGACCGCGTCACGCAGGTCGTCACGAACCTCGTCGAGAACGCGATGCGGCACGGTCACGGCCTCAAGCGGATCCTCGTGCAGAACACCGAGCACCCCGACTACCGCGACGGGGTCTCGCTGCAGGTCCACGACCACGGGCCCGGCATCCCGGTCGAGATGCGCCAGCGGGTGTTCAGCCGGTTCTGGCGCTCCGGACCCGGCGCGGGCAGCGGCCTGGGCATGTACATCGTGCGCGGCATCGTCGAGGAGCACGGGGGCGCGATCGACATCCAGGACTCCGAGGGCGGGGGAGCGGCGATCCGGGTGTGGCTGCCGGTCAACGAGCCGGAGACGCTGACCGACTGAGCCGGCGGAGGGTGCTGTGGACATTCGATCCAGCACGTCGGTGGTCGAATGTATGTTCGACTCATGGACCCGAGGACGGCGATCGACGACGACCCGGCACTGAGTGTGCTGCGTGACGCGTCGGTGGCCGTCGCGCGGGCCGAGGCGGAACGGGTGGTCGCGATGCAGCGGTACCGCGACGCCGAGCTGCGGCGCATCGGCGGGCTCGACTCGCCGATGCGGCGGATGGTCGAGCAGGCGGGCATCCCCGTCGAGATCGGTGCCGCCACCGGGTTCTCCGAGGGGCAGGTCGTCGGGCTGCTGGCCGCGGCCGACCGGGTGCGCGACCAGGCGCCGTCGGTGTGGCAGGCGTTCCGCGACGGTCGCGTCGACCAGGCCCGGCTGCGCGAGGTCGCGCTGACGCTCGGCCGGCTCGCGCGGCCGGAGTCCTGGGCGCGACTCGACGGCCTGGCCGTCGGGTACGCCACGACCCACACGACCGCCGAACTGCGGCGCTGGCTGCGGCGCTTCGTCGCCCGCACCGAGCCCGACCTCGCGACCGAGCGGGCTGAGGTCGAGCGCGACCGGCGGCACGTCCAGGTGCACCAGGTCGACGACTCGATGGCCTGGCTCACCGCCTACCTGCCCGCCCACCAGGCCGCCGCCATCGCGTCCCGGCTGCGCCGTCGCGTGCGCCGGATGCGTCGCGAGGGCGACTCGCGCACGCTCGAGCAGCTGCGCGCCGACCTGCTCGCCGACGCCGCGATGGGCGCCGACCCTGCCGCCCCGGCGAGCGACCCGGTCATCGACGTCGCCGTCGTCGTGGACGCCGAGACACTCGACGCCGGCAACCCCGCGCACGCCGAGTCTGCCGACGGCGCGTGGACCGTGCCGTTCGCCTGGGTCCTCGAGGCCGCCGCCCAAGGGGACTCCTTCTGGCACCGGCTCCTCGTCGACCCGGTCACCGGCGGCACCTACGACCACGAGTACAGCGGCTACGCCCCACCCGAGCTGCTGCGGCGGGCGATCGTGCTCCGCGACGGCGTGTGCGTCACGCCGGGGTGCGTGACGCCGGCGGCTGAGTGCGACCTCGACCACGTCGAGCCCTGGCCGCGCGGCCGCACCGTCGGCACCAACCTGCGGCCACGCTGTCGTCGTCACCATGCGCTGAAGGGTCACGGCGCGCTCGCCCGGCCGGACGAGCCCGGGGTCGAGCACGGGCTGCCTCCGCCGGGCGACCGGGCGGCGTGAGCCATCACTAGACTCGGGCGCGTGTCCGCACCCAACTCCGACTACGACCCGGTCGAGGTCACGCCGCTGCGCGCCGACGAGGTCGAGCGCATGCGCGACGAGGCCCTCGCGGCGATCGCCGCGGCCTCGACCCTCGACGAGCTGAAGGCCGCACGGCTCGCCCACGCCGGCGACCGCTCGCCGCTCGCGCTCGCGAACCGCGAGATCGGCGCGCTGCCGCCGCAGGCCCGCAAGGAGGCCGGCCAGCGGGTCGGCCAGGCGCGCGGCGCGGTCAACCAGGCGCTCGCCGCCCGGACCACCGAGGTCGAGGCCGTCGAGCTCGAGCGCGCCCTCGCGGCCGAGGCCGTCGACGTCACGCTGCCGACCGACCGCGAGCCCGTCGGTGCGCGGCACCCGATCACGACCATCCAGGAGACCGTCGGCGACATCTTCGTCGCGATGGGCTGGGAGGTCGCCGAGGGTCCCGAGGTCGAGGCCGAGTGGCTCAACTTCGACGCGCTCAACCTGGGCCCGGACCACCCCGCGCGCACGATGCAGGACACCTTCTGGGTCAGCCCCGAGAAGGCCGCCCTCGTGCTGCGCACGCACACGTCGCCCGTCCAGGCGCGCTCGATGCTGACCCGGACGCCCCCGATCTACGTCGTCGTGCCCGGTCGCGTCTACCGCACCGACGAGGCCGACGCGACGCACATGCCGGTCTTCCACCAGGTCGAGGGTCTGGCGATCGACCGCGGCCTGTCGATGGCGCACCTCAAGGGCACGCTCGACCACTTCGCCCGCGAGATCTACGGCGAGCAGATCACCACCCGCTTCCGGCCGTCGTACTTCCCGTTCACCGAGCCGAGCGCCGAGGTCGACCTGCTCTGCTACGTGTGCCACAACGCGCCCGACGCGGTCGCCGACTGCGGCACGTGCCGCGGCGAGGGCTGGATCGAGTGGGGCGGCTGCGGCGTGGTCAACCCGCGCGTGCTCGTCGCGTGCGGCGTCGACCCCGAGGAGTACTCGGGCTTCGCCTTCGGCATGGGCCTGGACCGCACCATCACGAGCCGCTACGACATCGCCGACCTGCGCGACCTGTGGGATGGCGACGTCCGCTTCACCGAGCCCTTTGGAGTTGGCCTCTGATGAAGGTGCCCATGGAGTGGCTGCGCGACGTGGTGGCGCTGCCCGACGACGCCACGACCCAGCAGGTCGCCGACCGACTCACGATGCACGACCTCAAGCTCGAGGAGATCCTCGGCGGCGGCATCTCCGGTCCGCTCACGGTCGGTCGCGTCCTCGCGATCAGCCCGGAGGAGCAGAAGAACGGCAAGACGATCAACTGGTGCCGGGTCGACGTCGGCGCCCAGAACGTCGAGAGCGTCCCGGACGCGCCGGGTGACGACGTGCCGTCGCGCGGCATCGTGTGCGGCGCGCACAACTTCGGGGTCGGCGACCTCGTCGTGGTGTCCCTGCCGGGCACGTTCCTGCCCGCGATGGGCTTCGAGATCGGCTCGCGCAAGACCTACGGGCACGTCTCCGACGGCATGATCTGCTCGACGGCGGAGCTCGACCTCCCCGACGACGGCACCGACGGGATCCTCGTCCTCGAGCCCGGCTCGGCCGAGCCCGGCGACGACGCGATCGCGCTGCTCGGGCTCGCCGACGAGACGCTCGACCTCGAGGTCAACCCCGACCGCTCCTACGCGCTGAGCCTGCGCGGGGTCGGCCGCGACGCGGCGATCGCCTTCGACCTGCCGTTCCAGGACCCGACCGACCGTCCCGTGCCCACGGGCGAGGGCGGCTACCCGGTCCGGGTCGAGGACCCGGAGGGTTGCCCGGTGTTCACGACGCTCGTGGTGACCGGCATCGACGCGACCCGCCCGACGCCGGGCTGGATGGCCCGCCGGATCACGCAGGCGGGGATGCGCTCGATCTCGCTCGCCGTCGACATCAGCAACTACGTGATGCTCGAGCTCGGCCAGCCGAACCACTGCTACGACCGCGCCAAGGTGCAGGGCCCGCTCGTGGTGCGCCGGGCGGCCGCGGGGGAGACGCTCACGACCCTCGACGACGTGCAGCGCACGCTCACGCCGGAGGACCTCGTCATCGCCGACGACTCCGGCGTCATCGGCCTCGCCGGCGTCATGGGCGGCGCGTCGACCGAGCTCGACGCCACGAGCAGCGACGTCGTCGTCGAGGCGGCGTACTGGGACCCCACGACCATCTTCCGCGGCGAGCGTCGGCACAAGCTGCCGTCCGAGGCCGCCAAGCGCTACGAGCGGGGCGTCGACCCGGCCCTCACGGCCGCGGGCGCGGCCCGCGTCGCCGAGCTCCTCGTCGAGCTCGGTGGCGGCACGCTGGAGCCGGGCATCACGACCGTCGGTGAGCCGCCGCAGCCGGCCGAGGTCACGCTCGCGACCGACCTGCCGGCCCGGATCTCGGGCGTCGACGTCACGCCCGAGCGGGCTCGGGAGATCCTGGAGCGCAACGGGTGCACGGTCGTCGAGGACGGCTCGACGTTCCGGGTCACGCCGCCGTCGTGGCGCTTCGACCTCAACGACCCCTACGACTTCGTCGAGGAAGTCCTGCGCACGGTCGGCTACGACCAGGTGCCGTCGGTGCTCCCGACGCCGCGCGGTGGTCGCGGCCTGACGCGGGCGCAGCAGCTGCGCCGCCGGGTCGGTCACGTGCTCGCCGGTGCGGGTCTCGTCGAGGTCACGACCCTGCCCTTCGCCGGGCCGGCCGACCTCGACCGGCTCGGCCTGGAGGCCGACGACGAGCGCCGCCGCCAGGTGCTGCTCGCGAACCCGCTGTCGGCCCAGGAGCCGGGCCTCACGACGACGCTGCTCGTGGGCCTGCTGCGGGCCGCGTCGCTCAACGTGGGGCGCGGCCACGACAGCGTCCAGCTGAGCGAGGTCGCGCGCGTGTTCCGCGCCCGGGCCGAGGCCGTCGAGGCGCCGATCTACGGCGTCGACCGTCGTCCGACGCCCGAGGAGCTCGCGGCGCTGGACGCGGCCCTGCCGCACCAGCCCTTCCACGTCGGCTACGTCCTGGTGGGGGAGCGCGAGCGGTCCGGCTGGGACGGCCCGGGCCGCCCGGCCGCCTGGTCCGATGCCCTGGCGATCGCCCGCCGCGTGGCGGACGTGCTGCACGTCGAGCTGGAGGTCCGACCCGTCGTGCTCGCGCCGTTCCACCCGGGTCGCGCCGCCGACCTCGTCGTGGGCGACGTCGTCGTCGGCCACGCGGGCGAGCTGCACCCGTCGGTCGCGGAGTCGTTCGGCCTGCCGGGCCGCGTGGCGGCGGGCGAGCTCGACCTCGACGCGCTCGTGGCGGCGTCGCCGGCGATCGGCCCGAAGCCGCACTTCTCGGCGTTCCCGGTCGCCAAGGAGGACCTCGCGTTCCTCGTCGACCGCGACGTGCCGGCCGAGCAGCTGCGGGCTGCGCTCGCGGGCTCGGGCGAGTTGGTCGAGTCCGTGCGCCTGTTCGACGTGTACGAGGGCGATCCGGTCCCGGAGGGACAGCGGTCGCTCGCGTTCGCGGTGCGGCTGCGCGCCGCGGACCGTACGCTCACGGACGCCGACATCAAGGCGGCCCGCGAGGCGGCGGTGCAGGCGGCGACAGGGCTGGGAGCGGTCCTGCGTTGACCCGGGCTGCATGTTCTTGCAGACCTGTGCAAGAATGTGAGCCATGTCCAAGGTCCTGACCTCCCTGCCCGCCGGCGAACGCGTCGGCATCGCCTTCTCCGGCGGCCTCGACACCTCCGTCGCGGTCGCGTGGATGCGCGACAAGGGCGCCGTCCCGTGCACGTACACCGCCGACATCGGGCAGTACGACGAGCCGGACATCTCCGGCGTCCCGGGCCGTGCGATGCAGTACGGCGCCGAGCTCGCCCGGGCGATCGACTGCAAGGGCCCGCTCGTCGACGAGGGCCTCGCGGCGCTCGCCTGCGGCGCATTCCACATCCGCTCCGGCGGCCGGACCTACTTCAACACGACGCCGCTCGGTCGCGCCGTCACCGGCACGCTGCTCGTGCGGGCGATGCGCGAGGACGACGTCAACATCTGGGGTGACGGCTCGACCTTCAAGGGCAACGACATCGAGCGGTTCTACCGCTACGGGCTGCTGGCCAACCCCGAGCTGCGGATCTACAAGCCGTGGCTCGACGCGGCGTTCGTCGAGGAGCTCGGCGGCCGCACGGAGATGAGCCAGTGGCTCACCGAGCGCGACCTGCCCTACCGCGACAGCCAGGAGAAGGCGTACTCGACCGACGCGAACATCTGGGGCGCGACGCACGAGGCCAAGACGCTCGAGCACCTCGACGTCTCGCTCGAGACCGTCGAGCCGATCATGGGCGTCAAGTTCTGGGACCCCGCGGTCGACATCGACGCCGAGGACGTCACGATCACCTTCGCGGAGGGCCGGCCCGTCGCGATCAACGGCACGACCTACGACGACGCGGTCGCGCTCGTCCACGAGGCCAACACGATCGGTGGCCGGCAACGGCCTGGGCATGTCCGACCAGATCGAGAACCGGATCATCGAGGCCAAGAGCCGCGGCATCTACGAGGCGCCGGGCATGGCGCTGCTGTGGATCGCGTACGAGCGGGCTCGTCAACGCCGTCCACAACGAGGACACGATCGCGAACTACCACCAGCACGGCCGCCGGCTCGGCCGGCTCATGTACGAGGGCCGCTGGCTCGACCCGCAGGCGATGATGCTGCGCGAGTCGATCGAGCGCTGGATCGCCTCCCTCGTCACGGGCAGCGTCACGTTGCGGCTGCGGCGCGGCGACGACTACACGATCCTCGACACGCAGGGTGACCACTTCTCCTACCACCGGAGAAGCTCTCGATGGAGCGCACGGACAACGCCGTCTTCGGCCCGACGGACCGCATCGGCCAGCTCACGATGCGCAACCTCGACATCGCCGACTCGCGGGCCAAGCTCGAGATCTACGCGACGCAGCCGCTCGACCAGGGCCAGGTCCTCGTCGAGAACGGCACGCTGTTCGGCGAGCTGCCCGCCGGTGGCGCGATGCGGATCGAGGCCACCCGGCCGTCGAGGGTGACGAGGAGCTCGCGGTCGACGCCGCGGCGATGGAGTTCGGGGCCGACTGATGAGCGAGCACGAGAAGGTCAGGGTCGCCGTCGCAGGAGCGAGCGGCTACGCCGGGGGCGAGGTGCTGCGGCTGCTGCTGCAGCACCCGCACGTCGAGATCGGGGCGTTGACGGCGGCCTCCAGCGCGGGCTCGCGGCTGGGGGAGCACCAGCCGCACCTCGTCGCGCTCGCCGACCGGG
>JAQIJP010000033.1:0-32178 GCA_036946185.1 Aeromicrobium erythreum | reverse complement strand
CCGTGTTGCCCGGCAGCGGTCGCAGGACCGGACCTTGAAGCCGGCGCCTCGAGCGCCTGCCGCGCCTCGCCGCCGCTGAGCCCGACGACGTCGGGGACCGGGACCTCCGACGGGCCACGCGAGGACGGTGATCCGGATGGTGTCGCCCTTGAAGCGGGTGCCGTCCTTGGGGGACTGGGCGCTCACGGAGCCCTTGGGCACGGAGTCGGAGAAACGCCCGCTCGACCGTCACCTCGAAGCCGGCGTCCTCGAGACCCTTGACCGCCTCGTCCTCGGGCCGCCCGGTGTAGTCGCGGACCTCGATCGGCCGCTTGCCCTTGCTCACGACGAGCCCGACCACGGTGCCGCGCTTGACGCGGTCGCCGACCTTGTAGTCGGGTGGCGCGCACGATGCGACCCTCGGGGACGTCCTCGTCGTAGCGCTCCGGGGTCTCGCCGAGCTTGAGGTTGAGCTTCTCCAGCGCCGCGCGCGCCTCGTCGACCGTCTTGCCCTTGAGGTTCGGGATCGTGTACCGCTCCTTGCCGCGCGAGACGACGGCCGAGATCGTGTCGCCGGGCAGGATCCGGTCGCCGGGTCCCGGGTCCGTCGAGATCACGGTGCCCAGCGGCGCCGTCTCGGAGTAGGCCGGCGGGGAGACCTTGAGCGTGAAGCCGGCCTCCTTGGCCTCGGTGACGGCCTGCGACTCGCTGCGGCCGACGAGCTGCGGCGTCTCGTCGTAGCGGCCGATGCCGTACCAGTACCCGAGGAGGCCGACGAGCAGCGCGCAGCAGCACCGCGCCGATCAGCAGCCGGCGGCCGCGGGCGGACGAGCCGGACCCGGTCGAGGCCTCGTACTGCTCGCGGCTCATGGCCGGGTGCATCCCGGCGGGCGCGGTGGCGGTCGCCGCGCGGGGGCCGGGCCCCACTGCTCGGAGCTCCACTGCATCGTCGGCTCGGCGGGCGGACCCGCGCGGTCGACGGTCACGGTCGGGTCGTCGGGCCCGGCCAGGGGCACCGCCTGGGTCGCCTCGTCGTCGGGACCGGCGGCCGCCGCGAGGGACGCCGCCGCGCCGGGGTGGGCCGTGGACGACGGGGCAGCGCCCTCGTCCGGGCGGTCGCGCGGCTCGAGGTCGGCGACCAGGTCGGGGTCGGAGGCGACGCCGGCGCCGAGGGCCTGCTGCACGCGGCGGACCTGCTGCAGCAGCACCCGGGCGTCGGCCGAGCGCTGGTCGCGCTCACGCGCCGTGGCCCGCGCGACGAGCGCGTCGACGTAGTCGGGCAGCTCGGGCCGCACCGCGGACGGCTGCGGGACGTCCTCGTGGACGTGCTTGTAGGCCACCTGGATGGGGGGAGTCGCCCGTGTGCGGCTTGGTGCCGGTGAGCATCTCGTAGAGCATCGCGCCGCAGGCGTAGACGTCGGAGCGGGGCGTCGGCGCCGTCGTTGAGGACGAGCTCGGGGGCGAGGTAGGAGACGGTGCCGATGAGCGTGCCGCCGGTCGCCGTCGTCGCCGCGCTGACGGCCCGCGCGAGCCCGAAGTCGGCGACCTTGACGTCGCCGTCGGGCGTGATCAGGACGTTCTCGGGCTTCACGTCGCGGTGGATGATGTGCGCTCGGTGCGCGGCCGACAGGCCGGTGAGGACCTCGGCGAGCAGCTCGAGCGCCCGCCCCGGCGGCATCGGCGCCTCGTCGCGCATGAGGTTCGCGCAGCGTGCGCCCCGGCACGTGCTCCATCACGAGGTAGGTGATCTCGCCGTCGCTGCCCTGGTCGAAGACCGACACGACGTTGCGGTGGTTCAGCTTGGCGGCGGACCGTGCCTCGCGCTCGAAGCGCTGGGTGAACTGCTCGGTCGTCGCCGAGGCCGTGGTGCATGACCTTGATCGCGACCTCGCGGTCGAGCCGCTCGTCGGTGCCGTGGAAGACGCTGGCCATGCCACCCCGGGCGATGCGCGCGTCGACCCGGTAGCGCCCGTCGAGGACGCGCCCGATCAGGGCTTCGTCGCCCATCACCGCCACGCGGGCCTCCTCGAGGTCGTCGGAGGCCGGACGGCCCCCGCTCGATTCTAGGGACCGGGGACGAGCTTCCCCCTGACCTGGGCCCTTGCGAGTGTCGCCGGGCCCGTCGGCCTCAGCGGGGTGCGGCGCACGGCGGCGTCGACGAGGGCTCCGAGCGCCTCGCGCCCCGGCGCTCCGGCAGACCGGCGATCGCGGCCTCGGCCTGCTGCTGGAGCTGGGCGATCTCGGCCTCGACGGCGGCGAGGGCGCCGCACGACACGATCAGGTCCCGCAGCACGTCGATGCCCTCGCTCGTGCCGAGCAGGCGCCGCACGAGCGTGCGGCCGCCGTCGTCCGCGAGCTCCTCGGTCCGGGCGACCAGGAGCGTGCGCTTGCCCTCGCGCAGGTCGTCACCGGCGGGCTTGCCCGTCTGCGCCGGGTCGCCGAAGACCCCGAGCACGTCGTCACGGAGCTGGAAGGCCGCCCCGAGCGGGAGGGCCACGTCGCTCAGCCGGTCGATGAGGTCCTGGTCGGCGCCCGCGAGTGCCGCGCCGACGTGGAGGGGCCGCTCGACCGTGTACTTGGCCGACTTGTAGACGACGACCCGCAGCGCGTGCTCGGCGTCGACGGTCTCCCGTGTCTGGGCGAGGACGTCGAGGGTACTGACCGGCCACGACCTCGGCGCGGCAGCGGTCCAGGTACGGCAGCGCCTCGGCCACGCGCGGCAGGCCGCTGGCCCGCAGCTGCTCGTCGGCCCACGACAGCATGAGGTCGCCGAGCAGCACCGCGACGGACGCGCCGTGGGTCCCGCGCCGAGCCCTTGAGCCCCGCGTCGCGGTGCGCCTGCTCGGCCGCGCGGTGCACGCTGGGCCGTCCGCGCCGCGTGTCCGAGGCGTCCATCAGGTCGTCGTGGACGAGGGCGCTGCCCTGCAGCCACTCCCACGCCGCGGCGGCCACGGGGACGCGTGGGTCGTCGGGGTCCCCGCCGGCCGCGAGCCAGCCGGCCCGGCAGAACCGCGGGCGCAGGTGCTTGCCGCCGCGCACGAAGTGACCGGCCGGTCCGAGGAACGGCACGAGGTCCGGCCCCAGCGGCTCGAGCTCGCGTCGGCGCGCGTCGAGGAAGTCGACGAGGGCCGTGTCGACCTCGTCACGAAAGCGTCGTTCGGAACCGTCCGCCACGTCGGGGGACGATACCGTTGCGTCCGTGGCCGACCAGCACGGATCCCTGCGCAGCGCGCTCGCCGACTCCCGACCGACGTGCTCCTTCGAGTTCTTCCCGCCCAAGGACGACGACGGCGAGGAGGTCCTCTGGCGCACGATCGCGGACCTCGAGCCGCTGCGCCCGACGTTCGTGTCGGTCACGTACGGTGCCGGCGGCACGAGCCAGGAGCGCACCGTCCGCATCACGTCGCGGATCGCCGAGGAGTCGCGGATCCGGCCGTCGGGCACCCTGACGGTCGTCGGGCAGTCCCGCGCCGAGATCGAGGACGTCCTCAAGCAGTACGCCGCGTCCGGCATCGACCACGTCCTCGCGCTGCGAGGCGACCCGAAGGACGGGCCGCGCGCCCCGTGGGAGACCCACCCGGACGGCATGGACCACGCGATCGAGCTCGTCGAGCTCGCCGCCGGCCTCGGCGGCTTCACGATCGGCGTCGCGGCGTTCCCCGAGGCCCACCCCGACGCGCCCGACGCCGACACCGACGCCGACGTGCTCGTCGCCAAGGCGC
This sequence comes from Aeromicrobium erythreum, assembly GCA_036946185.1. GTDB lineage: Bacteria > Actinomycetota > Actinomycetes > Propionibacteriales > Nocardioidaceae > Aeromicrobium > Aeromicrobium erythreum_A. Next base: position 28,477 of record JAQIJP010000033.1, on the reverse strand, counting down.
GCGCCGGTGCCGAGTTCGCGATCACCCAGCTGTTCTTCCGCGCCTCGACTACCTCGACCTCGTCGAGCGCGGTGCGGGCCCGCGACTGCGACCTGCCGATCATCCCGGGCATCATGCCGATCCTGAACTTCCCGCAGGTCGCGCGGATGGCCGAGCTCTCCGGTGCGGAGATGCCGGCCGAGGTGCTCGCGCAGATCGAGCCGATCAAGGACGACGCGGCGGCCGTCCGCGCCAAGGGCATCGAGCTCGCGACCCAGCTGTGCCGCGACCTGCTCGCCGGCGGTGCGCCCGGCCTGCACTTCATCACGCTCAACCGCTCCAAGGCGACGCGCGAGATCTTCGAGACCCTGCGGTCCGAGAACCTCCTCTGACCCCGCGATCCGTGGCCTCTCGGTCGCTTCGGAGGGGGTTGAGGCGACCGGAAGGTCACACACCGCGGAGTCGGCGGGGGTGTCAGCGGGGGACGGGGGCCGAGCTCCTCGGCGATCGCGGCGGTCGCGCAGGCGATCAGCTCGATGCTCGGACCGGGGTGCGCGGCGGCTCCCGCGACGTAGAGACCGTCGTCGACCCGGCTCGGCCGGTCGTACCGCGTGGACCGGCCCATCCACTGCCAGCCCCAGTGCCCGAGCCGCACGAGGTCAGCGGGGACCAGGTCGTGCCGCTCCACGACGTGGTCGCGCAGGTCGATCCCGCAGCGCACCAGGGCCTTAAGCGGGTCCTCGGGGTTCAGGTGGGCGATCACGCGCAGGTCGCCCTGTCCCCACACGCGCATCGGCGGGTCGAGGTGGGTCATGAGCTCGTCGGGGAGGGCCGGCGCGCCCGGGCCGAGCCGCAGCAGGGTGCGGTGCGCGGGGATGCGGGGGAGCAGCCCCGCCTGGGACAGGCCGGGCAGCGGCCCGGCGCACCACACGACGACGTCGGCGTCACGCGGTCCGTCGTCGGTCGCGACGGTCCAGCCGGCGCCGGACGCTGTCACCTCGAGGGCGCGCACCGACCGCTCGACCACGACCCGCCGTTCGGTCAGCCGCACCTCGAGGGCGTCCGCGAGGGCGTCCATCCCCCCCGCCGGGCGCCACCGTCCGAAGGAGCGCTCGACGTAGGGCCAGACCGACTCCGCGACCGGCAGCCAGCGCGGGTCCTCGCCGTCGAGGCGCACCGGGTCGAGGACGACCGCCCGCAGCCGTCGGTCCTTGAGCTCGCGACGCACGGTCCGCAGCAGGTCCTGGCGTCCGCCGAGGGCCTTGCGCTCGGCGCGCGTCGGCCCGGCCGGGTCCGGCAGCCGGTCCAGGGTGCTGCGCCGGACGAGGGTCCCAGCGGTCGGCCTGGCCGTCGACCCAGGGCGACCACGGGTCGTCGCCCAGCAGCTCGGCCACGGCGTCGTGCTGGGCCGAGCGGGGGGCGTGCGGCAGGTCCAGGACGCTGCGGTCGTCGAAGACGTGGCGCCGGCCCTCGACCGGCACCAGGTCGAGGACCCGCTCCAGCGGACGTCCGGACTTGCGGAACAGGTCGCGCACCGAGCCGGGCAGCGTGAGGTCCGGCGGCGTCAGGTCCCAGCGGCCCGTGCCCCGGACGTAGGGACGCAGCCGTCCGCCCAGGACGTCGCTCGACTCGAGCACCACGACGTCGTGCCGCAGCTTCGCGAGCCGTGCGGCGGCCGACAGCCCGGCGAAGCCCGCTCCGACCACCAGGACCCGTGCCATGGGCGCAGCGTAGCGACCGGTCCGGCGGCCCACGGCGGGGCCGGACCGGACCGTCGACCGCCCGAGGACGTGCGTGTGCCACAGTGACGGCATGGGTCCGGTGCGTCAGGAGGTCATGTGGCAGGCGGTGCTGGACGCCGTCGAGGCCGTCGGTGACGCCGGCAGCGGGCTCGACGTCCTCGACGTGGGGGGTGGCACCGGCGGTGACGCCGTCCGGCTCGCCGGACTCGGTCACCGGGTGACCGTCGTCGACCCGAGTCCCGACGCGCTCGCCGCCCTCGACCGCCGGGCTGCCGAGGCGGGGCTGGCCGGCGCGGTCACGGGCGTGCTCGGCGACACCGGCGACCTCGACGCGCTGCGCGGCTCGGCCGACCTCGTGCTGTGCCACGGCGTGATCGAGCACGTCGACGACCCGGACGCCGCCCTCGCCGCGATCGTGACGACGTGCCGTCCGGGTGCGCTCGTCAGCGTGGTCGTGCCGGGCCGCCAGGCGGCCGCCCTCGCGCGCGCCCTCTCCGGGGACTTCGCCGCCGCCGAGCGGGTCGCGACCACCGGCGCGCAGGCCTGGGACGTGCGCTCCGACGGCGCCCGGCGGTTCACCCCGCGCGAGGTCGACGCGCTGCTGGGCCGCCACGGACTGGGGGTCGTGACCGTCCAGGGCCTCCGGGTCTTCGCCGACCTCGTGCCGAGCGCCGTCGTCGACGCCGACGCCGGATCGCGGCAGCGGCTGTTCGCCCTGGAGCGTCTCGTCCGGGCCGATCCGGACTTCCTGGCCATCTCTGGTGGTCTGCAGACCATCGCCCGCCTAGACTTGGCGTAGTCCGACCATCACCCAGGAGGCACCGTGCCGCTGTCAGACGAAGAGGCGCGACTGCTGCAGCAGCTCGAGCAGTCCCTCGCCGCCGAGGACCCCGAGCTCGCCTCGACCCTGCGCGGCTCGAAGCAGGCGGCCCGGAACCGGCGGATCGCGATCGTCTCGTCCCTGGGCCTCGTCGCCGGCATCGCCGTGATGTTCGTCGGCGCCCTCAACGCGCAGACCGTCGTGGGCGTCCTGGGCTTCCTCATGATGCTCGTGAGCGCGTACTTCCTGGTCACCGCCTGGCGCGGTGGCCTGACCGGGGCCGACGACGCCCCCAAGGGTCGCGGACCCAAGCCGAAGGGCAAGGGCAAGGGGGCCTCCGGTGGCTCCTTCGTCGACCGCATGGAGGAGCGCTGGCAGCGCCGTCAGCAGGGCGACGACCTCTGACCACGCCCGCTGACCACCTGAGCTGAGCCCCGGGACGTCCCCGACGCCCCACTTCGCTCCACCGACACGGACCGTCTCGACCGAGACGGTCCGTTTTCGTTGTGCCCGTTGACCTGAGGCCGGTCGACGGCCCGCCGCACGACGCGCCACGACACGCGCCGAAACGTCGCGTTTCGGGTTGACGGTGGGGGAGTGTGGGGTACTGTGGGGCGAAATGGAGGAGTCGGCGTGGGTCCGGCTCCCCGCCCCGACAGGAGGAGCGAGGTGAGCGTCGATGTCCAGGACTTCTTCGGCACCTACACCCCGCGCCTCGACGACAAGGCGCGCCTGTTCCTGCCGGCCAAGTTCCGCCCGCGGCTCGAGGACGGCATCGTGCTGACCCGCGGCCAGGAGAAGTGCATCTTCGGCTGGACGCCCCAGGCGTTCTCCGCCTTCACCGACCGCATCCGCGAGACCCCGTTCACCAACCGCGAGGCCCGCAACTTCGTGCGCATGCTCTACTCCGGCGCCTCGAAGGAGATGCCGGACAAGCAGGGCCGCGTCTCGATCCCGCCGGTGCTGCGCGAGTGGGCCCAGCTCGACCGCGACGTCGCCGTCGTCGGCGCGATGGACCGCATCGAGATCTGGGACGCCGCGCGCTGGTCGAGCTTCCAGGACGAGCACGAGGAGTCGTTCTCGGACATGTCCGACGAGGTGATGCCCGGCATCTTCTGACGCGCTCGCCCCCCACCCCCGCCCTCCGAACCGATCCGTGCCGCTCGATCTCCGCCCGTCTGGTTCTGACATCACTTCCCCGGTGCCAGAGCCCAGCGGACGGGGGTCCGGTGCCACGGCTCCCCGAGTCCCACCGCAGATCCCCCACCGCACGAGCCCGCAGGAGCAGCCCATGACGACACGACGGGTGCGACACGACGTCGCCGACGCCGCCGTCCTCGTCGTGTTCTCGCTGGGTGCGTCCGTGCTCGTCACCGCCGTCATCGCCCTCGTCGCGAGGTGGGCGTGAGCGCGCCCCGGCACGTGCCGGTCATGCTGGAGCGCTGCCTCGACCTGCTCGCGCCCGCCGTCGAGGGCCGGGAGCGACCGGTCGTCGTCGACGGGACGCTCGGCCTGGGCGGGCACACGCTCGCGATGCTCGAGCGGTTCGAGAACGTCCACGTCGTCGGCATCGACCGTGACACGGACGCCCTCGAGCGCTCGCGGCAGCGGCTCGCCGAGCACGCCGACCGCGTGACCCTCGTCCACGCCGTCTACGACGACGTCCGGGCCGCGGTGCAGGAGGCCGGCGTCAGCCACGTCGACGGCGCACTGTTCGACCTGGGCGTCTCGTCGATGCAGCTCGACGTCGCGGAGCGAGGCTTCGCCTACGCGCAGGACGCGCCGCTCGACATGCGGATGGACCCGACGACCGGGCCGAGCGCCGCGGACGTGCTCAACACCTACTCCGCGGCCGACCTGGCCCGCGTGCTGCGGGTCTACGGCGAGGAGCGGTTCGCGAAGCGCATCGCCGACGCCGTCGTCGCCGCCCGCGCGAGCGAGCCGTTCAGCACGAGCGCCCGGCTGGTCGACCTGCTGCGCGACGCCATCCCGGCCGCCGCGCGCCGCACGGGGGGACACCCGGCCAAGCGCACCTTCCAGGCGCTGCGCATCGAGGTCAACGACGAGCTCCGGGTGTGGGAGCGCGCCCTGCCCGAGGCCCTCGACGTGCTCGGCGTCCACGGCCGGCTGGTCGTGCTGTCCTACCACTCGCTCGAGGACCGGATCACGAAGCGGGCCCTGGCCCGGGTCACCTCGGTCGACGTGCCGCCCGGGCTGCCCGTCGTCCCCCGAGTCGATGGCGCCTCCCGGTTCCGGCTGCTGACCCCGCGGCGCCGAGCAGGCCTCCGCGGCCGAGACGGTCGACAACCCCCCGCGCGAAGTCGGTCCGGCTGCGCGCCGTGGAGCGGGTGGCGGCATGAGCGAGGCACGAGCGAACATCCAGGACCTCATGCCGGCGCCTCGGTACCGTGCGCTCTTCTCGAACCGAGGTGGCGGCATGAGCGAGCACTTCGCGGCGGTCCGCGCCAAGGCGCTCCCCAGGCTCGAGCCGCGCAGCCTCCCCGCCTGCGTCTCGTCGCACCGGTCCGCAGCCCGGGCCCGTCGCGCCCCGTTCGTCGTCGTCGTGCTGACGGTGCTGTCGGCGGGCCTCGTCGGCCTGATCCTCATGAGCACGGTCCTGCAGTCGCAGTCGTTCGAGATCGCCGAGCTCCAGCAGGAGACCTCCCAGCTGCAGACGCGTGAGCAGCAGCTGTCCCGCGACGTCGAGCAGCTGCAGGCGCCGGCCCACCTGGCGCAGCAGGCGATCCGCCTCGGCATGGTGCCGAACAAGAACCCCGCCTTCCTGCGGCTGTCCGACGGTCGCGTCGTCGGCAAGCCGGCTCCGGCGGAGCCCAAGAGCAACGTCAAGCGGGTGGACCCGTGAGCCCCGCGTCGGCCCGCCGCGTCGCCGCGCGTCGCCTGCAGATCTGCCTGCTGCTGGTCGTCGTCGTGTTCGTGGTCTTCGGGCTGCGGCTGTTCCAGATCCAGGGACTCGACGCCCAGGCGTACGCCGCGAAGTCCAAGCAGGCGGGCCAGTCGACCACGACGATCCCGGCGCCGCGCGGCGAGATCCTCGACCGCAACGGCAAGCCGCTCGCGACGAGCGTCCGACGCGATGACCCTGACGGCCGACCCGAGCATGACGGCGGCGGACGCCCCCCGGATCGCGGGCATCCTGCTCGACGTCCTCGGCAAGGACCGCGTCGACTACTTCGACGTCCCTCGACAAGCTGCGCACCGCCGAAGTCGCGCTTCGTGTACCTCGAGAAGCAGGTACCGGCGTGGACCGCGACGAAGGCGGTCAAGGCGGTCCGCAAGGCCGGCTACACGGGGGTCTTCACGCAGCAGGAGACGATGCGCAGCTACCCCGGCGGCAAGCTCGCGGCGAACCTCGTCGGCTACACCGACGGCAGCGGCAAGGGCGTGCAGGGCATCGAGGCCAGTACGACGGCTACCTGCGCGGGCACCGACGGCTCCGCGACGTACGAGGTGTCGCCGACGGGCCAGCGCATCCCGATGGCCGACAGCACCGTGAAGAAGATGGTCCCGGGCTCGGACGTCGAGACCAACGATCGACCGCGACCTGCAGTGGTACGCCGACCAGCGCCTCGCCGACGCCGTGCGCTCGTCGAGCTCGGACTGGGGCCTGGCCGTCACGATGGACGTGCGGACGGGTCAGGTCGTGCAGCTCTCGCAGGCGCCGACCTTCAACCCGGACCGCAAGACCGGCATGCAGGACGCGAACACGGTGTCGCGCTTCGTCCAGACCGTCTACGAGCCCGGATCGGTGCTCAAGACGGTGACGATGGCGGCGCTCGCCGACCAGGGGAAGATCAGCCCCGAGACGCCCATCGTGGTGCCCGGGCAGATGACGATCGACAAGTTCCCGATCGGCGACTACTGGAAGCACGGCACGATCCACCTCACGGCCGCGGGCGTCATCGCGAAGTCGTCGAACCTCGGCACGATCGTCGCCGCGCGGCAGATGAAGGACGCGACGATGCACGCGTACCTGCGCAAGTTCGGCTTCGGGTCGCTCAGCGGCGGTGCAGCTGCCCCGGCGAGTCGCGCGGCATCCTGAAGCCGGCCGACCAGTGGACCAAGGCCAACCACGCGACGATCTCGTTCGGCCAGGGCATCTCGGTCACGAGCGCTGCAGGTCGTCCGGGCCGTCGGCGCGATCGCGAACAACGGCGTCATGGTCGACCCGACGGTGGTCGACGGCTACGTCGACGCCGACGGGAAGCGGCGCGACGCGCCGCTGGGCTCGTCGCGCCGGGTGGTCTCGCCGAAGGCGGCCAAGATCGTCACCCGCATGATGGAGGCCGTCACGGCCGACGACGGCACGGCGCCGGCCGCGCAGATCCCGGGCTACCGGGTCGCGGGCAAGACGGGTACCGCGTGGCGCGTCAACCCGCTCACGGGGCGGTACGTGCGCGGCCAGAACACCGTGTCGTTCATCGGCTTCGCGCCGGCCGACAAGCCGCGCTTCGTCACCTACGTCGTGCTCGACAAGCCGTACGCGGCGGCGGGGCGGCGGCTCGACCGCGGCCCCGGTCTTCCACGACATCATGTCGATGGCGCTGGAGCGCTTCGGCGTCGAGCCGACCGGTGCGAAGTCGCCCAAGGTCCCGCAGACCTGGTGACCGCCGACTCCCGGCTGCAGGTGCTCGGGCTGACGTTAGGTTGGGGTCCGTGCCCGAGCAGATGAGGACGAGACCCGTCGAGCCGCCGCAGCACAGCGTCGCGCAGGTCGCCGAGGTCCTCGGCGTCGCCCCGCCGGCCGCGGACGTGACGCTGACCGGCGTCTCGCTCAGCACCCACGACGTCCGGACGGGCGACCTCTACGCGGCCCTCCCGGGAGCCCGTTCCCACGGCGCCGACCACGTGGCCCGCGCCGTCGAGGCCGGTGCCCGCGCGGTCCTGACGGACGCCGACGGTGCCGCCCGGCTCGCGACCGACCTGCCGGTCCTCGTCGTCGACCGGCCGCGGTCGCGCGTCGCCGACCTCGCCGCCTGGTTCTACGACCACCCGGCGCGCGCGTTCACGACCTTCGGCGTCACCGGCACCCAGGGCAAGACCACGACGACGTACCTCGCCGAGGCCGCGCTCGGCGTCGACCACGCCGCCGTCGTGGGCACGATCGGCACGCGCGTCGGCGGCGTCCCGGCCGCGTCGAGCCTCACGACGCCGGAGGCCCCCGCGCTGCAGGCGCTGTTCGCCGTCATGCGCGAGGAGCGCGTCCACGCCTGCGCGATGGAGGTCTCGAGCCACGCCCTCGTGCTCGGCCGCGTCGACGGCTTCGTGTTCGACGTCGCGGCGTTCCTCAACCTGGGGCGCGACCACCTGGACTTCCACACCGACCTCGAGGACTACTACCGCGCCAAGGCGTCGCTGTTCACGCCGGAGCACGCCCGGCGCGCGGTCGTCAACGTCGACGACGCCCACGGGCGTCGGCTGCGCGACGAGACGCCGCTGCCCGTCACGACGTTCTCCGCGCAGGGCGCCGTCGCGGACTGGCGCGCCGCGAACGTCCGCCCGCACCGCCTGGGCACCGACCTCGTGGTGCTGGGTCCCGACGGGGAGGAGGTCGAGCTCAGCGTGCCCCTGCCCGGCGCCTTCAACGTGGCGAACGCCCTCGCCGTCGTCGCCTCGCTCGCCGGGGAGGGCATCGCCGTCGACGCCCCTCGCCCGCGGCATCGCGTCGAGCCCCGGCGTGCCGGGCCGGATGGAGCGGGTCGAGGTCGGCCAGCCCTGGACGGCGATCGTCGACTACGCGCACAAGCCCGACGCCGTGACGGCGGTCCTCGAGGCCCTGCGGCCCGTGACGCCGGGCCGGCTCGTGGTCGTCCTGGGCGCGGGCGGTGACCGGGACCACGGCAAGCGTCCGCTCATGGGCCGCGCCGCCGCCAAGGGCGCCGACCTCGTCGTCGTCACGGACGACAACCCGCGCTCGGAGGACCCGGCGACGATCCGCGCCGCCGTCCTGGCGGGCGCTGCGGACGGGCCGGGGCAGGCCGTCGAGGTGGCCGGACGTCGCGAGGCGATCGAGCACGCCGTCGCGCTCGCGCGCCCCGGCGACACCGTCGTGCTCGCCGGCAAGGGTCACGAGCAGGGCCAGGAGGTCGACGGCGTCGTCCACCCCTTCGACGACCGGGCCGTCCTGGCCGAGACCATCGAGGAGCACGCATGATCGAGATGACCACGGCCCAGGTCGCCGACCTGGTCGGCGGCCGCGCCGTCGGGGAGGCCGCGACGGTCACGGGGCCGGCCACGCTGGACTCCCCGCGAGGTCGCGGCCGGGCGGACTGTTCGTGGCGGTCGCGGGAGAGCGGGTCGACGGTCACGACTTCGCGGTCGCCGCCGTCGAGGCCGGCGCCGCCGCGGTCCTCGGCTCGCGCGACGTGGGCGCGCCGGGGGTCGTCGTCGACGACGTCCCGGCCGCGCTCGGCCGCCTCGCGCGGCACGTCCTCGACACGGTCCGGCCCGGCGTCGTCGGGATCACCGGGTCGCAGGGCAAGACGAGCGTGAAGGACCTGCTGGCCCAGCTGCTCGCGCCGCACCGCCGCGTCGTCGCGACCCTCGGCAACCACAACAACGAGCTCGGCGTCCCGCTCACGGTCCTGCGCACCGAGGCCGACACCGAGGTCCTCGTCGTCGAGATGGGGGCGCGGGGGATCGGGCACGTCGCGCGGCTCTGCGAGATCGCGCCGCCCGACGTCGCGGTCGTGCTCAGTGTCGGCAGCGCCCACCTCAGCGAGTTCGGGTCGGTCGAGAACATCGCGCTCGCGAAGGGGTGAGCTCGTCGAGGCCCTGCGCCGGGCGGCACCGCGGTGCTGAACGCCGACGACCACCGGGTCGCGGCGATGGCCGGGCGCTCCGAGGCGGTCGTCCGCTGGTTCGGCCGCGACGCCGAGCCCGGCACGACCGCCGTCCGCCTCGTCGACGTCCGGCTGGACCCGGCCGGCGAGCCCGACGCGACGTACGCCGTGGGCGACCGCGTCGAGAGCGTCCACGTCCCGCTGCTGGGGGCGCACCACGCGCACAACCTGGCGGCCGCCCTGGCCGTGACGCAGGTGCTCGGGCTGGACCTCGACGACGTCCTCGCGGCCGTCCCGGCGCTCGCGCCGGCCTCCGCGGGCCGGATGGAGCGCCACGTCACCGACGACGGCGTCGTGGTCCTCGACGACTCCTACAACGCCAACCCGGAATCGGTGCGCGCCGGGCTCGACGCGCTGGCCGCGATCGACGCCCCGCGCCGCGTCGCCGTGCTGGGGGAGATGCTCGAGCTCGGCGACGGCGCGGACGCCGCGCACCGCGACGTCGGCGCGCACGCCGCGTCGCTCGGGATCGACCGCGTCGTGGTCGTCGGCGAGGCCGCGCGGCCGATCGCCGAGGGCGCGGGCGAGGTCGCGACCCAGGTGCCCGACACCGACGTGGCGATCGACACGCTCCGCGCGTGGCTGCAGCCCGGCGACGTGGTCCTCGTGAAAGCATCGCGGGGTGCCCGCCTGGAGCGCGTCGCCCGCGGGCTCGTCGACGCCGCACGGCATACTCGTCCTGACCTGAACGACTGATCCCGCGAGAGGACCCCCGCAACGATGCTGGCCATCCTGATCGCCGGTGCCTTCGCGCTGCTCGGAACCCTGCTGGGCACCCGGGTCGCGATCCGGGTGCTGGTCTCCAAGGGCTACGGGCAGCTCATCCGCGACGACGGACCGACCTCGCACCACACGAAGCGCGGCACGCCGACGATGGGCGGGCTCGTGATCATCCTCGCGGTGATTGTCGGCTACGTCGTCGCGAAGGCGGCGACCGGCTTCTGGCCCTCGGCGTCCGCGCTGCTGCTGCTCTTCCTGTTCGCCGGGCTGGGCATCATCGGCTTCCTCGACGACTACATCAAGATCTCCAAGCAGCGCAGCCTCGGCCTGCGCAGCAAGGCCAAGATGGTCGGCCAGGTCACGATCGGCCTGATCTTCGCGATCCTCGCGATCCAGTGGGAGGACGAAGCCGGACGCACGCCCATCACCCACGCGATCTCGTTCACGCGGGACCTGCCCGGCACGACGCTCCCGACGGTCCTGCTGATCATCTGGGTCCTGCTGATGATCGCCGGCGCGAGCAACGGCGTGAACCTCACCGACGGGCTCGACGGCCTGGCCACCGGGGCCGCGGTGATGGTGTTCGGCGCCTTCGTCGTCATCAACATCTGGCAGAGCGGGCAGAACTGCGCGACCAACCCGGGCCTGAAGTGCTACGAGGTGCGCGACCCGATGGACCTCGCGGTCGTGGCGTCGGCCCTGACGGGCGCCTGCTTCGGCTTCCTGTGGTGGAACGCGTCGCCCGCCAAGATCTTCATGGGCGACACCGGCTCGCTGTCGCTCGGCGGCGCGATGGCCGGGTTCGCCCTCATGACCCGCACCGAGCTGCTGCTCGTGATCATCGGCGGCCTGTTCGTCGCGATCACGGCGTCGGTCATCCTCCAGGTCGGGTACTTCAAGCTCACCGGGGGCAAGCGGATCTTCCGGATGGCGCCGTTGCAGCACCACTTCGAGCTGCTCGGCTGGGCCGAGATCACGATCGTCGTGCGGTTCTGGATCATCAGCGGGCTGTGCGTCGCGACCGGCCTGGGCATCTTCTACTGGGAGTGGGTCGTCGGCGTATGACCGTCGACGTCGACTCCCTCGGCCGCGACGCCGACTGGAGCGGCGTCCGGGCCCTCGTGACCGGCTTCGGGGTCTCGGGGTTCGCCGCCGCGGACACGCTGCAGCACCTGGGGGCCCACGTCGTCGTGGTCGACGAGAAGCCCGCCGCGGAGGGCCGTCGTGCCGAGGAGGCGCGGCTGCTCGAGACGCTCGGCGTCGACCTGCGGCTCGGGCCCGGCTCGACGGACGCGCTCCCCGACGGCCTCGACCTCGTCGTGACCTCGCCGGGCTGGCCGCCGCACGCCCCGCTGCTCCGGGCGGCTGCCGAGGCCGGCCTGCCGGTGTGGGGCGAGGTCGAGCTCGCCTGGCGGCTGCGCGGTCCCGACGCCCCGCCCTGGCTGTGCGTCACGGGCACGAACGGCAAGACGACGACGGTGCAGATGCTCGACGCGATCCTGCGCGCCGCCGGCCTGCGGTCGGCCGCCGTCGGCAACGTCGGTCGACCCGTCCTCGAGGTCGTCATGGACCCCGAGCCGCTCGACGTCGTCGCGGTCGAGCTGTCCAGCTACCAGCTGCACTGGAGCTCCTCGATCCGCGCGGAGTCCGCTGCGGTGCTCAACCTCGCACCCGACCACCTGGACTGGCACGGGTCGTTCGAGGAGTACGCGCAGGCCAAGGGCCGCATCTACCACCAGGTGAGCCGGGCCTGCGTCTACAACGCGGCCGACCCGACGACCGAACGGCTCGTCCGCGAGGCCGACGTCGTCGAGGGGGCTCGCGCGATCGGCTTCACGCTCGGCACGCCGGCCCCCGGGATGCTCGGTCTCGTCGACGACCTGCTCGCGGACCGCGCGTTCGTCGAGGACCGGCAGAACGCGGCCGCCGAGCTCGCCGCCCTCTCCGACCTCGCCGACCCGGTCCCGCACCAGGTCGAGAACGCGCTCGCGGCCGCCGCCCTGGCGCGGGCCCACGGCGTCCCGGCGGCCGCCGTGCGTGACGGGCTGCGGTCCTTCCGCACCGCGCCGCACCGCATCGCCGAGGTCGCGACGGCCGACGGGGTGCGCTGGGTCGACGACTCCAAGGCCACGAACACGCACGCCGCCGCGGCCTCGCTGCGCGGCGTCGAGTCGGCCGTCTGGATCGCGGGCGGTCAGGCCAAGGGCGCGACCTTCGACGACCTCGTCGAGGGGGCCCGCGACCGGCTGCGGGGCGCGGTCCTGCTCGGGGTCGACCGCGAGCTCGTGGCCGAGGCCCTGCGACGACACGCGCCGGATGTGCCCGTCGTCGTGGTCGACAGCGGGGAAGATGACCTCATGGACCGCGTCGTGGCCGCCGCCGCCGAGCTGGCGCAGCCCGGTGACACCGTGCTGCTGGCGCCGGCCTGCGCGAGCTTCGACCAGTTCACGAGCTACGGCGCCCGCGGCGACGCGTTCGCGGCCGCCGTCCACCGCCGCCTCGGCACGACGCCGGCCGGACCGGGGGAGCGATGAGCGCGGGCACCGCGACCGAGGGTCGCGCCCCGCTGCTCGAGACCCTGCGGCGCACCCTCGATCGTCCGCTCGCGTCCTACCAGCTCGTGCTCGGCACGACCGGCCTGCTGCTCGGGCTCGGCCTCATCATGGTCCTGAGCGCCAGCTCGGTCCTGGCGTTCGAGCTCTACGGCAACTCCTTCGCGATCGTCCTGCGTCAGCTGATCTTCGCCGGCCTGGGTCTCGCGGGCGCCTACGTGGCGTCGCGGGTGCCGCTGCGGCTCGTGCGCCGGCTCGCCGGTCCGGCGCTCCTGGTCAGCATCGCGCTGATCGGCATCACGTTCGTGCCCGGCGTCGGCGTCGAGGTCAACGGCAACCGCAACTGGCTGCCCGTGTTCGGCGGCTTCCAGCTGCAGCCCTCGGAGTTCGCGAAGCTCGCCCTCGTGCTGTGGGTCGCCGACCACTACGCCCGGGCCGGCACCGCGCTGCGCAACCCGAAGCGGATCCTGTGGCCGATGGGGCTCATGGCCGGCCTCGTCGCGGCGCTCGTCATCGCCCAGCACGACCTCGGCACGGCGTCCGTGCTGTTCGTCATCATCATCGGCATGGCGTTCGTGGCCGGCCTGCCCGCCCGCTGGATGGGCGGCGTCCTCGCCTTCTTCGCCGTCGTCAGCGTCTTCTTCGTCGCGACCGCCCCGCACCGGCTGGCCCGCCTGTTCAGCTTCCTCAACCCGATGGCCGACCCCGAGAACGCGGGCTACCAGATGGTCCACTCGCTCATGGGCTTCGCCAGCGGCGGCTTCTGGGGCGTCGGGCTGGGCGGCAGCCGGCAGAAGTGGGGCACCCTGCCGGAGGCCCACACCGACTTCATCCTCGCGATCGTCGGCGAGGAGCTCGGTCTCGCCGGCAGCGTGGTGGTGCTCGTGCTGTTCGCCTTCCTGTGCGTCGCAGGCATCCGCATCGCGACGCGCACCACCGACCCGTTCGTGCGCTACGCCGCGGCCGGCCTGACGATCTGGATCATCGGCCAGGCCATGATCAACGTCGGCATGGTCCTGGGCCTGCTGCCGGTCATCGGCATCCCGCTGCCGCTCGTCTCGTACGGCGGCTCGAGCCTGCTCGTCACGCTCGTCGCGGCGGGCCTGCTCTTGAACTTCGCGACGACCGAGCCCGGGGCGCAGCGCGCCCTCGCCGCGGCCCGGTCGCGTCGCGTCCGTCGAGCCGCCGCCAGGAGGCGATGACACGTGCGGGTCCTGCTGGCCGGCGGGGGGGACCGCCGGACACACGTCCCCGCTGCTCGCGACGGCCGCCGTGCTGCGCGACGCGGGGCACGAGGTCGTGTGCCTCGGCACGCCGCGCGGCCTCGAGGTCGACCTCGTGCCGGCGGCGGGCTTCCCGCTCGAGCTCGTGCCGCCCGTGCCGCTGCCGCGGCGTCCCGGCCGCGCCATGCTCCAGGTGCCGTCCCGGCTGCGCGGGGCCGTCAAGGCCACCGGTGAGGTGTTCGACCGCGTGCGGCCCGACGTCGTCGCCGGCTTCGGCGGCTACGTGTCGGTGCCCGCCTACCTCGTGGCGCGCCGTCGCCGCACGCCGCTCGTCGTCCACGAGGGCAACGCGCTGCCCGGCATCGCCAACAAGCTCGGCGCCCGGTTCACGCCGCACGTGGCCACGAGCTTCCCGAACACCGACCTGCCGCACGCCGCCTACGTCGGCCTGCCGATCCGGCGGGAGATCGCGTCGCTCGACCGGGCCGCGACCCGCGCCGAGGCGCGGGCCTTCTTCGGGCTCGACGCCGACCGGCCGACGATCCTCGTGACCGGCGGCTCGCAGGGGGCCCGCCGGATCAACGTCGCGATGAGCGCTGCCGCGCGCGACCTCGCCGACGCCGGTGTCCAGGTGCTGCACGCGGCCGGCCGGCCCGACGAGGCCGTCGTGGAGCCGCGCCCTGGCGACCCGCCGTACGTCGTGACGCGGTTCATCGACCGGATGGACCTCGCCTACGCCGCGGCCGACCTGGTGGTGTGCCGCTCGGGCGCCAACACGGTCACCGAGGTCGCCGCCGTCGGGCTCCCGGCGGTCTTCGTGCCGCTGCCGATCGGCAACGGCGAGCAGGCCGTCAACGCGCACCCGGTCGTCGAGGCGCGCGGCGCCCTGCTGATCGACGACGCGGCGCTCACGCCCACGTGGGTCGCGACCGTGGCCGTCCCGCTCGTGCTCGACCCGGCTCGGCTCGAGGAGATGTCCCGGGCCGCGTCCGACCTCGTGCGTCCCGACGCCGCCGAGCGGCTCGCGGCGATGATCACCGCGGCGGGCGGGGAGCGCCGGTGAGGGTCGACGTCCCGACCGACATCCCGCCCGCGGACGCGATCGGTGCGGTGCACCTCGTCGGCATCGGGGGAGCGGGCCTGTCCGCGATCGCCCGGCTGATGGCGCAGCAGGGCGTACGGGTCAGCGGCAGCGACGCCCACGACTCCGCCGTCCTCCAGGCGCTGCGGGCCGAGGGCATCGACGCCCGGGTCGGCCACGCCGCGGAGCAGGTCGCCGACGTCGACACCGTCGTCGTCTCGACCGCGGTGCGCGACGACAACCCCGAGGTCGTCGAGGCCCGGCGTCGCGGCTTGCGGCTCTGGCCCCGGTCGGCCGGGCTCGCGTCCGTCATGGCGGGCCGCCGGACCATCGCGGTCGCCGGCACCCACGGCAAGACGACCACCACCGCGATGCTCACGTGCGCCCTGCGCGGCGCCGGTCTCGATCCCTCGTTCGCGATCGGCGCCGAGGTCGCGACCCTCGGCACCAACGCCGCGCTCGGCTCCGGCGACCTGCTCGTCGCCGAGGCCGACGAGAGCGACGGCGCGTTCCTCGTCTACCACCCGGCGGTCGCGGTCGTCACCAACGTCGACGCCGACCACCTCGACGTGTGGGGCACGGAGGAGGCCTACGCCGCGGCCTTCGACCGCTTCGTGGGCACGGTCGGCGAGCTCCTCGTCGTCAACGTCGACGACCCGGGCTCCGCGGCCCTGGCCCCGGTCGGCCGGGCGCGGGGGATCGACGTCGTGACGGTCGGCCTCGACCCCGCCGGCGACCCTGACCTGCTCGTCGACGACGTCGACGTCCGCGCGGGACGGACGAGCTTTACGGGCGTCGCCCGCGACGGGTCCCGCACGCCCGTGGTCCTCGCCGTCACCGGCGCCCACTACGCGCTCGACGCCGCGCTCGCGCTCGCGACGGGACGGCGCCTCGGCGCCGCCGCGGACGGGCTCGCCGTCGGGCTCGGCTCCTACCGCGGGGCCCGGCGCCGGATGGAGCCCGTCGGCAGCGCCGGTGGCGTCGAGGTCGTCGACTCGTACGCCCACCACCCGACCGAGATCCGCGCCGACCTCGCGGCCGCGCGGGCCGTCGCCGACGGTCGGCGCCTCGTCGTCGTATTCCAGCCGCACCTGGTCAGCCGCACCCGTCGGCACGGCGCGGAGATGGGGCGCGAGCTGTCGGCCGCCGACGAGGTCGTCGTCGCCGACCTGTACCTCGCCCGTGAGGACCCGGACCCGGCCGTCACGGCGCAGCTGGTCGTCGACGCGGTCGACGGACCGCCCGCGCGTCCGGGCGGCCCCGTGACCGACCTGCCGGCCGCGCTGGCGCCGACGCTCCGGCCCGGCGACCTCGTCCTGACGCTGGGCGCGGGCGACGTCACCACGGTGGGTCCGGCCCTGCTCGCGCTGCTCGCGGGGCGCGCGTGAGCCTCGACCGCTTCGAGCAGCGGCGACGGCACGACCGACGACGTCGCTGGCTGCGCCGGGCCCTGCTCGTCCTGGTCCCGGTCCTGGTCGTCGCGCTGGCGTGGACCGTCTGGTTCTCGTCGGCGCTCGCGGTCCGGACGGTCGAGGTCGAGGGCCGCACGACCCTGACCGAGAAGCAGGTGCTCGACCGCGCCCAGGTGCCCGTCGGACGTCCGCTCGCGCGCGTCGACACGGTCGCGATCGAGGAGCGGGTCTCGCGGATCTCCCGGGTCGAGAGCGTCGAGGTCGACCGCGGCTGGCCGCACACGATCGTCGTGCGGGTCGTCGAGCGCCGGCCGGTGGTCTGGACGCGGGTCGGCGGTCAGGTGCGGGCCGTCGACCGCTACGGCATCGACTACCGGACGCTCGCGAAGCCGCCGAAGGGCCTGGTCGAGGTGTCGGTCGACTCCTTCGACGCGCGGGTCCGTCAGCAGGCGCTCGAGGAGGCCGCCTCGGTCGTCGAGCGGCTGCGGGCCGACGCTCCGGACCTTTACCGCGCGGTGCAGTCGGTCGACGCCGACACGAAGGACTCCGTCACGCTCGACCTGACGAAGGGCCGCACCGTCACGTGGGGGAGCCGGGCGAAGTTCGCGGAGAAGGAGAAGGTCCTGCGCGCACTGCTCAGGATCAGCGCGCGGACCTACGACGTGAGCGCCCCGGAGCAGCCCACCACGAAGAAGTGACCCGCGCGGCGTGTCGCGACGGGTGGGCGTCCGACGGCCGCGTACCGTCATCGGTGGGACAAGTTGACATAACTATGAACCTCGACTTGAGGGTGAGACTTTAGCCGCAACCTGGCGACGGTCCCGCCGGTCGGTCCACAAGCTTTCGGGAAGGCAGCGCCATGGCGGTCCAGAACTACCTCGCCGTGATCAAGGTCGTCGGCATCGGCGGCGGCGGCGTCAACGCCGTCAACCGGATGATCGAGGTCGGGTTGAAGGGCGTCGAGTTCATCGCCATCAACACCGACGCGCAGGCCCTGCTCATGAGCGACGCCGACGTCAAGCTCGACGTCGGCCGCGACTCGACCCGCGGCCTGGGGGCGGGGGCCAACCCCGACATCGGCAAGCGCGCCGCCGAGGACCACGCCGAGGAGATCGAGGCCGCCATCAAGGGCGCCGACATGGTCTTCGTGACCGCCGGCGAGGGCGGCGGCACGGGCACCGGTGGCGCACCGGTCGTCGCCCGCATCGCGCGCTCGCTCGGTGCGCTGACCATCGGTGTCGTCACCCGGCCGTTCACGTTCGAGGGCCGCAACCGCTCGCGCCAGGCCGACGACGGCATCCAGGCGCTGCGCGACGAGGTCGACACGCTGATCGTCATCCCGAACGACCGGCTGCTCTCGATTAGCGACCCGAACGTCAGCCTGCTCGACTCCTTCCGCCAGGCCGACCAGGTCCTGCACCAGGGCGTCTCGGGCATCACCGACCTCATCACCACCCCGGGTCTGATCAACCTCGACTTCGCCGACGTCAAGTCGGTCATGTCCGACGCCGGCTCGGCGCTCATGGGCATCGGCTCGGCGCGCGGCGACCAGCGGGCCGCGGTCGCGGCCGAGATGGCCGTCTCCAGCCCGCTGCTCGAGGCGTCGATCGAGGGTGCGCGCGGCGTGCTGCTGTCGATCGCCGGCGGCTCGGACCTCGGCCTGTTCGAGATCAACGAGGCGGCCGGCCTGGTCGCCGACGCCGTCCACCCCGAGGCCAACATCATCTTCGGCGCCGTCATCGACGACGCGCTCGGCGACGAGGTGCGCGTGACGGTCATCGCGGCCGGCTTCGACGGCGGCGAGCCCAAGGCGCGCGACGCCTCGCAGCCCGCGCTGCTCAAGGAGTCGCCGGCCGCGCCGGAGCCGGCCCGCCCCGCGGAGTCCTCGACGCCGTCCTCGCCGTCGCCGCAGCCCTCGGGCCAGCGTCCGCCGACGGCGGACGACTACCTGAGCAAGCCGGACCCGCTGCTGGACGGCACGGACCAGCCGAGCCGCTCGCAGCAGCCGATCCGCTCGGTCGACTACGGCGACGACCTCGACGTCCCCGACTTCCTGCGCTGACGTCCGCGGTCGCGCTGCCGCGCGCCTCGTAGGCTGACGTCGTGTTCTGGTTCCGCGAGACGCACGGTCGGGTGGAGGTCGCGTTCACCGACCGGCACGACGGCTTCAGCGACGGCCCGTTCGACTCCCTGAACCTGGGCAGCTCCTCGGGGGACGACCGGTCCGTCGTGGTGCGCAACCACGCGGCCGTGGCGCAGGCGCTCGGGGTCGAGGGCCTGCACTCGATGTCGCAGGTCCACGGCGTCGAGGTGGTGCACGCCGACGTCCTGCGGGCCGACGGCTCGGGCACCGTGGCCGAGTGCGACGCGCTCGTCACCGACCGGCGCGACCTCGCCCTGCTCGTCCGGGTCGCCGACTGCGTCCCCGTGCTGCTGGCCGACGAGGACGCCGGGCTGGTGGCGGCCGCCCACGCGGGCCGCGTCGGCCTGGTCGAGGGCGTCGTGCCCGCGACGGTCGAGGCGCTGCGCGAGCGCGGTGCCACCGCGCTGCAGGCCTGGGTCGGGCCGCGGGCCTGCGGCCGTTGCTACGAGCTGCCCGCCGAGCTCGCCGACGCGGTCGACGCGGCGGTGCCCGGCACCCGCAGCACGACCTCCTGGGGGACGCCCGCCACGGACGTCGGGGCGGGGGTCGTCGGCCAGCTGCGCGACGCGGGCGTCGAGGTCCACGACGTCGGCGCGAAGGCCTGCACGATCGAGGACGACACCTTCTACTCCTACCGGCGCCAGGGCACCGCCTCCGGCCGGTTCGGCGGGGTGGTGGTGCTGCGATGAGCCGCGAGGACGAGCTGCGCCGCAACCTGGCCGAGGTCGAGGACCGCGTCGCGACCGCCTGCGCGGCCGCCGGACGCTCCCGTGACGAGCTCACGCTCGTGGTCGTGACGAAGACCTACCCGGCTTCGGACGTCGCGCTGCTCGCCGGTCTCGGCGTGCGCGACGTGGGGGAGAACCGGCACCCGGAGGCCGGCGACAAGCTGACCGAGCTGGCCGACCTCGTCGACGTGCCGCCGCGGATGCACTTCCTCGGCGGGCTGCAGACCAACAAGGCGGGCGCCGTGACGCGCTACGCCGACGTCGTGCACAGCGTCGACCGCGCCAAGCTCGCCCGGTCCCTGTCGCGCGGTGCGGAGGCGGCGGAGCGCGAGGTCGGCTGCCTCGTCCAGGTCGACTTCGACCTGGGTGACCCCGGCCGCTCCGGCGTCGCCCCCGCCGGTGTGCGAGAGCTCGCCGACCTCGTGGCCGAGCTGCCGGGCCTGCGCCTCGACGGGCTCATGACCGTCGCCCCGCTCGACGTCCCCCCACGACCGGTCTTCGACGACCTCGTCGCGCTCGCCGGACGGGTCCGCGAGGACCACCCGGACGCCGTCGTCGTGTCCGCGGGGATGAGCGGCGACTTCGAGGACGCGATCGCCGCCGGCGCGACACACCTGCGGATCGGGCGTTCGATCCTCGGAGAACGGCCTCCGCTCCGGTAATCTCACGAATGTCATTCAGGCCGCGCCCCCCGCGCGGAGGCGGACGTACGGGAGATCATCATGGCTGGCGCAATGCGGAAGATGGGCGAGTACCTCGGCCTCGTCGAGCAGGCCGACTTCGACGAGTACGACGACGAGCCGACGCAGTCGGTGCCCGCCACGCGTGAGGAGGCCGCGCCCGCGCGCCGCCCCGCCGTCCGCGCCGTCGCCAGCCTGGACGAGCACCGCCTCGAGGAGCACCGCCCTGCGCCCCGCGCCGTGCGGCGGGAGTCCGTCGCGCCCGCGCGCTCCGCGCTGTCGCGCATCGAGACCGTCACGCCGCGCACGTACAACGACGCGCGCACCGTGGGCGAGCACTACCGCTCCGGCGTCCCGGTCATCATGAACCTCTCCGAGATCGACGACGACGACGCCAAGCGCCTCGTCGACTTCGCCGCCGGCCTGGTCTTCGCGGTGCACGGCTCCATCAACCGGGTCACCGCCAAGGTGTTCCTCCTCTCGCCCGAAGACGTGCAGGTCACCGACGAGGACCGCCAGCGCCTCGCCGAGGGCGGCTTCTTCAACCAGAGCTGATCGATGCTGGTCGTCGGCAACACGATCCTGTTCCTGTGCTGGGTCGCGATCGTCGTGCTGCTCGCGCGCTTCGTCCTCGACTGGGTGCAGTTCTTCGCCCGCAGCTGGCGTCCCCGCGGCGCCGTCGCGGTCCTGTGTGAGGGCATCTACACGGTCACCGACCCGCCGCTGCGGGCGATCCGTCGCGTCATCCCGCCGATCCGCCTCGGCCAGGCGATGCTCGACCTGTCGCCAATGATCCTACTCATCGCGCTCTACATCGTCATGGCGATCGTGCGCGCGGTCATGGTCAGCACCGTCTGAGACGGCCTCGAAGTGGTGCGACGCACGTCTCACGAGCGACGCGTGTGGCAGATGGGATCCATGACCGAGTACGGTGGTCATACCCAAGGTCCACGTGACTACCCCGAACACGAGGTGAACTCATGCCGCTGACGCCCGAGGACGTGCGCAACAAGCGCTTCACGCCCGTCCGTCTCCGCGAGGGTTACGACATGGGCGAGGTCGACCAGTTCCTCGACGAGGTCGAGGCAGAGCTCGAGCGACTCACCGTCGAGAACGAAGAGCTCCGCGCGAAGGTCGCCGCCGCGTCCACCGGTGAGCCCACCGGCCTGATCCCCGCCATCGGTGCCCAGGAGACGTCCCCGCAGCCCGCCGTCCAGGAGAAGGCCCCCGAGCCGGTCAAGGCTCCCGAGCCCGAGCCGGTCAAGGCGCCCGAGCCCGAGCCGACCCCGACCCCGGCCCCGGCGCCGGCCCCCGTGGCCGCCGCCCCGACGCGGACCGACTCGATCGGCGAGGCCTCCACGGCCGCCGCCCGTCTGCTCGAGATCGCCTCCACCAACGCCGACCAGCTCATGGAGCAGGCGAAGGAGGAGGCCGACCGCATCGTCGGTGAGGCCCGCGCCAAGGCCGAGCGCCTCACGAACGAGGCCCGCGGCAAGGCCGACCGGCTCGAGACCGACGCCCGCATCCGCGCCCAGAAGCTCGACGACGAGACGAACGAGCGTCGTCAGCAGGCCGTCGCCGGCATCGAGCGCGAGCGCTACGAGATCCAGCGTGAGGTCGAGCACCTGCGCGCCTACGAGCGCGAGTACCGGGCCCGGCTCAAGAACTACTTCCAGAGCCAGCTCGACCAGCTCGCCGCCAACGAGAGCACGGCGGCGCCGTCCTCGAACGGCACGGGCAAGGACACGGCCGACGCCTCGCCGCGCCGGCTGCGCTCGCTCCTCGGGGACGACGACTCGTCGCTCTGACCTGGACCTGACGAGGGCCCGCCACCGTGACGGTGGCGGGCCCTCGTGCGTGTCACCAAGGTTTGCTGCTCCATCCACCCTTCCGCGTGGCGGGACGGTGGATGGAGCAGCAATTCTCGGGTGGGGTGACTCAGGCCCGCTGCAGGCGCACGGCCGCAGAGGCACCCGTGACGTCGACCGGCACGCCGTCGGCGACGTCGCCGACCTCGAGGCTCGTCGCGAGCGTCTCGGCGGCGATCAGGTCGGCGTGCGTGCGCGCCGCGGCCAGCACGGCGTCGTCGCCGCCGACCACGAGCGCGATCCGGTCCGACACCTCGAGGCCCGCGTCGCGACGGGCCTGCTGGACGCCGCGGACGAGGTCGCGGGCCAGGCCCTCGGCCTCGAGCTCGGGCGTGACCTGCGTGTCGAGGGCGACGAAACCGCCGCCCGGCAGCACCGTGATCTGGGTGTCCGCCGACGAGCTGGCAACTTGCTCGAGGGTGAACTCGCCCTCGACGAGCGCAATGCCGCCGGAGACCACCGTGCCGTCGTCAGCCACCGACCAGTCGCCGCTCTTGGAGCCCTTGATCGCCTGCTGCACGTCCTTGCCCAGGCGCGGTCCGGCGACGCGGGCGTGGACCGTGAGGCTCGTCGTGAGCCCGTGCGCCGCGGCCTCGTCGGACGCGACGTCGAGGAACCGGACCTGCTTGAGGTTCAGCTCGTCGGCGACGACCCGCTCGAAGCCGGCCAGCGCGGCCGGGTCGGGGACGGCCACGTCGAGCGAGGCGAGCGGCAGCCGCACCCGCAGGCCCGCGGCCTTGCGCAGCGCGGAGCCGGCCGAGCAGACGTCACGCACCGTGTCCATCGCGGCCACGAGCGCGTCGTCCTGCGGCAGCGCGTCGGCGTCCGGCCAGTCGGCCAGGTGCACCGAGCGACCACCGGTCAGGCCCCGCCACACCTCCTCGGTCGTGAGCGGCAGCAGCGGCGCCGTCACACGGCACACGGTCTCCAGGACCGTGTAGAGCGTGTCGAACGGCGCGCCCTGCTCCGGCGTCGGCCCGTCGGGCCCGACCGAGCCGTCGGCCAGCCAGAACCGCTCCCGCGAGCGCCGGATGTACCAGTTGGTCAGCACGTCGAGGAACGAGCGCGTCGACTCGCAGGCGTCCGCGATCGCGTACCGGTCCATGTGGTCGGTCATCTCGCGGACCCACGCGCCGAGCTTGGCGAGCACGTAGCGGTCCAGCGGCTCGACGGCGTCGTCGACCGTGCGGGCCTCGTGGCCCGCCAGGTTGGCGTACAGGCTGAAGAAGTACCAGCTGTTCCACAGCGGGATCATCACCTGGCGGACGCAGTCGCGGATGCCCTGCTCGGTCACGACGAGGTTGCCGCCGCGCAGGATCGGCGACGCCATGAGGAACCAGCGCATCGCGTCGGCGCCGTCGCGGTCGAACACCTCGGAGACGTCCGGGTAGTTGCGCAGCGACTTGCTCATCTTGTTGCCGTCCGAGCCGAGCACGATGCCGTGGCTGACGCACGCCTCGAACGCCGGCCGGTCGAACAGCGCCGTCGCCAGGACGTGCAGCGTGTAGAACCAGCCGCGCGTCTGGCCGATGTACTCGACGATGAAGTCGCCGGGGAAGTGGTGCTCGAACCACTCGGTGCTCTCGAACGGGTAGTGCACCTGCGCGAACGACATCGAGCCGGAGTCGAACCACACGTCGAGCACGTCGGGCACGCGCCGCATCATCGAGCGGCCCGTCGGGTCGTCGGGGTTGGGCCGGACGAGGTCGTCGACGTAGGGGCGGTGCAGGTCGGGGACGCCGTCGTTGGTCGGGAGCCGGCCGAAGTCGCGCTCGAGCTCCTCGAACGAGCCGTACACGTCGATCCGCGGGTACGCCGGGTCGTCGCTCTTCCAGACCGGGACGGGGGAGCCCCAGAACCGGTTGCGGGTGATCGACCAGTCGCGGGCGTTCTCGAGCCACTTGCCGAACTGGCCGTCCTGGATGTGCTCGGGCACCCACTGGATCTGCTGGTTGAGCTCGAGCATCCGGTCCTTGATGGCCGTGACCTCGACGAACCACGACGAGACGCCCTTGTAGATGAGGGGCTCCCGGCAGCGCCAGCAGTGCGGGTAGCTGTGGTCGTACGTCTCACGGCGCAGCAGCAGCGTGCCGGGGGAGACCGAGCCGGTGCCCTGCTTCAGGTCGTCGATGACGTGGGGGTTCGCGTCGAAGACCTGCATCCCGGCGTAGTCGGTCACGGGCGCCGTGAACCGGCCGTCCTTGCCGACCGGCATGACGGGCTCGATGCCCTCGCGGTCGGTGACCTCCTTGTCGACCTCGCCGAACGCGCCGGCGCTGTGCACCAGGCCGGTGCCGTCGGTCGTCGTGACGGCCTCGTCGGCGGCGACGACGCGGAACGCGTTCTCGTGGTCGGCGTAGTAGGTGAACGGCGGGCGGTAGGTCAGGCCGACCAGGTCCGCGCCCGTGCCGCTCCACACGACCTCGGGCTCGTCGCCCAGCTCGCGGGCGTAGGCCGCAAGACGGGCCTCGGCCAGCACCAGACGGTCGTCGCCGTGACGGACGGCGACGTAGTCGATGTCGGTGCCGACCATGACCGCCAGGTTGCTCGGCAGGGTCCAGGGCGTCGTGGTCCAGATCATGACCTTGGCGCCCTCGAGCTCGCCCGGGGTCGTGACCTCGAACCCGACGGTGACCGCCGGGTCCTGACGGTTCTGGTAGACGTCGTCGTCCATCCGCAGCTCGTGGTTCGACAGCGGCGTCTCGTCGTTCCAGCAGTACGGGAGCACGCGGAAGCCCTCGTAGACCAGGCCCTTGTCGTACAAGGTCTTGAAGGCCCAGATGACCGACTCCATGTACTCGGGGTTGAGGGTGCGGTAGTCGTTCTCGAAGTCGACCCAGCGGGCCTGGCGCGTGACGTACTCCTGCCACTCGCCGGTGTACTTGAGCACGGACGCCCGGCAGGCCTCGTTGAACGCTGCGATGCCCATCTCGACGATCTCGTCCGTGGTCTTGATGCCGTTGAGCCGCATCGCCTCGAGCTCGGCCGGCAGGCCGTGCGTGTCCCAGCCGAAGCGGCGCTCGACCTTGTGGCCGCGCATCGTCTGGTAGCGAGGCACCACGTCCTTGACGTAGCCCGTCAGCAGGTGGCCGTAGTGCGGCAGGCCGTTGGCGAACGGCGGACCGTCGTAGAACACGAACTCGTTCGCGCCGTCGGCGCCGGCGTCGCGGGCCTCGACGCTCGCGCGGAACGTGTCGTCCTCGCGCCAGTACTCCAGCACCCGCTCCTCGATCTGCGGGAACTGCGGCGCCGAGGGCACGCCCGCGGCGGACGAGGTCGTCGAGTCGGTCCCGGTGCGGGCCTTGGGGTAGGTCATGTGCGGTGCTCCTGCGTGGTCGGCCGTCCTCCGAGGACGACCCCTCGCGGGACCGCGGTACCACCTCGCTTGCCGCCGCCGGACCTGCCGGCGAAGACCGCTCGTTCGACGGCTGTGACGGGCCTTCCCGTCCGGTTCTACTGGGGGACCCGAGGGTCCCTGTTCTTCCGGAAGCTCGCCGCTGATGACGGCTCGGACGCTGTGTGACCAAGCGTACTCGGACCGCCCGCGCGACGCGGCGGCGGTTCTGCTTGCGCGGCGGTGGGGGCAGGCCTACTGTCCCTGCATGCCCAAGACCACCCTGGCCGTGCGCGCGGACGAAGATCCCTGGACCGCCGCCGAGACGAAGGCCGTCCGAGCGGAGCTGGAGGACGACCTCGTCCGGCTGCGCAAGGAGCTCGACCTGTCCGCCAAGGAGCTGCAGGACCTGCTGCGTGACGGCGTCGACGGCGCCGGCAACGACCAGGCCGACGTCGGCTCCACGAGCCTCGAGCGCGACTCCGAGCTGTCGCTCGCGGCCAACCAGCGCGAGCTGCTGCTGCAGACCGAGCGCGCCCTGCAGCGCCTCGACAGCGGCGCCTACGGCGCGTGCGAGCTGTGCAACGAGCCGATCGGCAAGCTGCGCCTCATGGCCTTCCCTCGGGCCACGCTGTGCATGGCGTGCAAGAAGCGCGAGGAGCGTCGCTGAGCGACGCCGCAGTCCTGCTCACCGCGCCTGATGTTGCGGGCGGTGTGGGAGACTCGTCGCGACATGGACGCCGCACCTGAACCCTCCGTCGACCCGGACGAGACCGACCCCCGCCGCCCCGACCGACCGTCCGCGCCGCTCGGCCCTCGGCCTGTTCGCGGTCGTCGTGGTCGTCGTGCTCGCCGTCGACCAGGTCACCAAGGTCCTCGCCGTGGACCGGCTCGCCGGCCGTGAGCCGATCGCGATCGTGCCCGGCTGGCTCGAGCTGACCTTCCTGCGCAACCCCGGTGCCGCGTTCGGCCTCGGGACGTCGATGACCGTCGTGCTGAGCCTCGTCGCCGTGGCGGTGTGCGTCGTCGTGGCGCGCATGGCGCCCCGGCTGCGCGACCGCGGCTGGACGCTCGCGCTCGCCCTCCTGCTCGCCGGGGCCCTCGGCAACCTGTCGGACCGGCTGTTCCGCGAGCCCGGGTTCCTGCGCGGCCACGTCGTCGACTTCATCGACTACGGCGGCTGGTTCGTCGGCAACGTCGCCGACATCGCCCTGACCGTCGCCGCCGTGCTCGTCGTGTGGCGCAGCTGGCGCGGCGTCGGGCTCGACGGCACGCGCGAGGACCGATGACCGAGTCGCTCGAGCGGCGCGTCATCGCCGTCCCCGAAGGACTGGCCGGCGAGCGCGTCGACACCGCGCTGTCCCGGCTGCTCGGCCTGTCCCGCACCCGCGCCTCCGAGCTCGTGCTCGACGGGCTCGTCGAGGTCGACGGCCGCCGGCCGCAGAAGTCCGACCGGGTCGAGGCCGGGTCGCTGCTGGAGGCCTCGATCCCCGCGCCCCGCCAGGTCGAGGTCGTCGCCGAGCAGGTCGAGGGGATGAGCATCGTCTTCGAGGACGACGACATCGTCGTGGTCGACAAGCCGGTCGGCGTCGCGGCGCACCCGAGCGTCGGCTGGACCGGCCCGACCGTCGTCGGCCACCTGGCCGGGGCCGGGGTGCGCATCTCGACCTCCGGCGCGCCGGAGCGTCAGGGCATCGTGCAGCGCCTCGACGTCGGCACGAGCGGCCTGATGACGATCGCCAAGTCCGAGCAGGCGTACTCCGTGCTCAAGCAGGCCTTCCGCGACCGGACGGTCGACAAGACCTACCACGCCCTCGTCCAGGGCCACCCGGACCCGAGCGTCGGAACGATCGACGCGCCGATCGCTCGTCACCCCAAGCACGACTTCAAGTTCACGGTCCGCGCCGACGGGCGCGCGAGCGTCACCCACTACGACACGCTCGAGGCCCACCGCTACGCCTCCCTGCTGACGATCAAGCTCGAGACCGGGCGCACGCACCAGATCCGCGTCCACATGAGCGCGCTGCACCACCCGTGCGTCGGTGACCTGCAGTACGGCGCCGACCCGACCCTCGCCCGCAAGGTGTCGCTCGAGCGCCAGTGGCTGCACGCCGTGCGGCTCGGGTTCGCGCACCCGCGCACGGGGGAGCACGTCGAGTTCGAGAGCCCCTACCCGGCCGACCTCCAGCACGCGCTCGACCTCGTCCGCACCCTGGACTGAGTCGCTGGACCAGCTTCCGGCCCCGTCGGGCGGTGGATCCTCAACCTTCTGGGCGTCGAGACGGTTGAGTTTCCACCGCCCACGGGCGTCTCCTGGCTTTCGGTTGAGGATCCACCGCTCCCGGGGGTCGCGGCCCCGTCTGGGATGATCGACGCATGTCCGAGACCGTGCGCCAGTCCGAGAAGCTCAGGGACGTCCTCTACGACATCCGCGGACCCGTCAGCGCACGTGCCGCCCAGCTCGAGGCCGAGGGCCACCGGATCCTCAAGCTCAACATCGGCAACCCGCAGCCGTTCGGCTTCGACGCGCCGGCGGAGATCCTGCAGGACGTCATCGCCGGGCTCCCGGCGTCGGCGGGCTACTCCGACTCGCGCGGCATCCAGTCCGCGCGCCGCGCCGTCGTGCACCACTACCAGCTGCAGGACGGCTTTCCGTCGATCGACATCGACGACGTGTGGATCGGCAACGGCGTCTCCGAGCTCATCCAGATCGCGCTGCAGGCGCTGCTCGACAACGGCGACGAGGTCCTCATCCCGATCCCGGACTACCCGCTGTGGACCGCGGTCACGAACCTCGCCGGGGGCACGCCCGTCCACTACCGCTGCGACGAGGCGAACGACTGGAACCCCGACCTCGAGGACCTCGAGTCCAAGATCACCGACCGCACCAAGGTCATCGTCGTCATCAACCCCAACAACCCGACGGGCGCCGTCTACTCGCCCGAGACGCTGCGGGGCATCGCCGACCTGGCGCGCAGGCACGACCTCGTCCTGATGGCCGACGAGATCTACGACAAGATCCTGTACGACGACGCCGTGCACACGCCGCTCGCGAGCGTCGCGCCCGACGTCCTGACCCTGACCTTCAACGGCCTGTCCAAGGCCTACCGGGTGTGCGGCTACCGGGCGGCCTGGCTCGTCGTCACCGGACCGCTGGAGACGGCCCGCGACTACCTCGAGGGCATCACCCTGCTGTGCTCGATGCGGCTGTGCCCCAACGTCCCGGCGCAGAACGCGATCCAGGTCGCGCTCGGCGGCTACCAGAGCATCAAGGAGCTCGTCCTGCCCGGCGGACGCCTGCACGAGCAGCGCGACACCGCCGTGCGCGAGCTGCG
>JAQIJP010000032.1:0-40358 GCA_036946185.1 Aeromicrobium erythreum | reverse complement strand
CGCTTGACCCGGTTGCGGGTCACGGCCGGACCGACCGCTTTCGACACGACGAAACCGACGGAGGTCACTCCGTCGGTTCCGTTACCTGGGACCAGGTGCACGACCAGCGCGGGCTGGGCGGCCTTGCGGCCGTCGCGGACCGTCTGCTTGAACTGCTGGCCGTCGCGCATCCGGTGCGCGGCGCCGAGCAAGGGATCAGGCCGAGAGGTTCGCGCGACCCTTGCGGCGGCGCGACGCGAGGATCGAGCGGCCGGCGCGCGTGCGCATGCGCAGACGGAAGCCGTGCTTCTTGGCACGACGACGGTTGTTCGGCTGGTACGTACGCTTGCTCACGGGACGTTCCTCTTCAGGTCGAATGGGCCGTTCGACGGCCACCGCTCGCCCACAGCCGGAACCGGCTGTGGACATGCGGCAGGTGTCGCACAGGACGACCCCCTACGGTACGTGGGCCGCCGAGCGTCGGTCAAACTGACGTTCCTACGCCATGGTGCCACCCGGCACCAGACGACACGCCGCGTCGCGTCCGACGAGTTGCTCGGAGTCGCTTGATCGGGTCGCGGCGCGCTGCTAGCGTCGCGCCGGTATCCACTTTTCCACAGTGAACCCCCGGGTCCGGCCCCATTCATGCACACGATGTGGATAACAGTGTGAACAAGTCGCGCGGACCTCGGAAGGATGCCTGGCATGAGTGATGCCCCCGGTGCGGACCACGACCTCTCCGCGGTCTGGGACCGCGCGGTGGCGACCCTGTCCCCGGGCGCCAAGGTCTGGGTCTTCACGGCCGAGCCCGTCAGCCTCCACGCCGGGATCCTGATCGTCGCCGTCCCGGACGACCTGACCCGCGCCCAGCTCGAGTCGCGCGTCCGCCCGGCGCTGGAGCACGCCCTGTCGGCCGACCTCGGCGAGGCCACCCGCCTCGTCGTGACGATCGACCACGACCTGCCCCACGACCCCGAAAAGTCGACACGTCAACATGTCGACAATGACCTGCGCGAGCACGGTCCCGGCCGCCAGGACGCCGCGCCCGAGCTGGCCGACCTCGCCGACGACCTCGAGGACGACCTCGACGAGTTCGTCCCCAGCTGGGCCGAGAAGACGACCGCGTCGACACCGGCGCGCACCGGCAACGCCGCCGAGGCCCGCCTCAACCCGCGCTACCTGTTCGAGAACTTCGTCATCGGCTCGTCGAACCGCTTCGCCCACGCCGCGGCGGTCGCGACGGCCGAGGCCCCCGGCAAGGCCTACAACCCGCTCGTCATCCACGGCGAGTCCGGCCTGGGCAAGACCCACCTCCTGCACGCCATCGGCCACTACGTGCTCAACCTCTACCCCTCCTCGCGCGTGCGCTACGTCAACAGCGAGGAGTTCACCAACGACGTCATCAACGCGATCGGCGAGAACCGCACCGCGGCCCTGCGCCGCAAGTACCGCGAGATCGACGTCCTGCTCGTCGACGACATCCAGTTCCTCGAGGGCAAGGAGTCGACGCAGACGGAGTTCTTCCACACGTTCAACGCCCTGCACAACGAGAACAAGCAGATCGTGATGACGTCCGACCGTCCCCCGAAGCTGCTGCGCACGCTCGAGGAGCGGCTGCGCAACCGGTTCGAGTGGGGCCTGCAGACCGAGATGCTGCCGCCCGACCTCGAGACCCGCATCGCGATCCTGCGCAAGAAGGCCGCCTCCGAGCAGCTGACCGCTCCGGCCGACGTGCTCGAGTTCATCGCGAGCAAGGTCCAGACCAACATCCGCGAGCTCGAGGGCGCCCTCATCCGTGCCACCGCCTTCGCGAACCTGCAGGGCACGACGGTCGACCTGTCCCTCGCCCAGATCGTCCTCAAGGACCTCGTGGCCGAGGGCGACGAGCCGGACATCTCGATCGCGATGATCATGGCCCAGACCTCGGCCTACTCCGAGTTCTCGATCGACGAGCTCTGCGGCACGAACCGCAGCCGCAACCTCGTGCTCGCCCGCCAGATCGCGATGTACCTGTGCCGCGAGCTCACCGACCTCTCGCTGCCGAAGATCGGCCAGGAGTTCGGCGGCCGCGACCACACCACCGTCATGCACGCCGAGCGCAAGATCCGCAAGCTCATGGCCGAGAAGCACGCCGTCTACAACCAGGTCACCGAGCTCACCAACCGGATCAAGCAGCAGGCCCGCGGCGCCTGAGCGCGCCCCGCCGGCCCCGTCGACCCACCCCTCGAACGCATCGCAGAAGCGGTGCGTCCGTCCCAGTTGTGCCGCATCCATGTACCCACACCTGGGGATGGATCTGTGGGCAACCGGTGGACGTCGGGGGACGACGTGTGAACGTCATGTGAACGACACGTCGCCGCCCACAGCCCGTGGGGGGCCGTCCACGACGTCGCCCACGCGTCGTCCCCAACCCCGAACCGCGTCTGACCAGGCACGACGACGGTTCTCCACGGTTTCCACAGAGGCTACGACGACGACGAGAAAGGATTCATGCCCAGACCTGCGTCGAAGTACCTGGGCGGCCCGTCTGTGGATCGTCACCGACGCCCTCCGCCCACCCTGTCTGTCAGCCCGCTCGCGTGGCAGGATGCATCCAGACGCTCCGCCCTTGTCGAAAGGCCCCGTTCGTGAAGTTCCGCATCGACCGCGACACGTTCGCGGACGCTGTCGCCTGGACCGCGCGCAGCCTCCCCACCCGGCCCAGCGTCCCCGTCCTCGCCGGACTCCTGATCGAGACCACCTCCGACGGCCTCACCCTCTCGGGCTTCGACTACGAGACCTCCACCCGCGCGACGCTGCCGGCCGAGGTCGCCGACGACGGTCGCGCCCTGGTGTCCGGTCGTCTGCTCTCGGAGATCGTCAAGTCGCTCCCGGCCAAGCCCATCGACGTGTCGCTCGACGGCACCAAGGTCCAGGTCGTGTGCGGCAGCGCCCGGTTCAGCCTGCAGACGATGCCCGTCGAGGAGTACCCGCAGCTCCCGCAGATGCCGACCGCCTCGGGCACCGTCAAGTCCGACGACTTCTCGACCGCCGTCGCGCAGGCCAGCGCCGCGGCCGGCCGTGACGAGATGCTCCCGCTCCTGACCGGCGTCCGGCTCGAGCTCGAGGGCTCGACGATCTCCCTCATGGCCACCGACCGGTTCCGCGCCAGCCTGCGCGACGTCGAGTGGTTCCCGCAGTCCAGCGACGCCTCGGCCCAGGCGCTCGTCCCGGCCCGCGTGCTCGCCGACACCGCTCGCGCCCTGACCTCCGGCAGCGACGTCACGATCGCCGTGTCGTCCGGTGACACCGGCGACGGCCTCATCGGCTTCGAGGGCGTCGTCGGCAACGGCACCCGCCGCACCACGACCCGTCTGCTCGAGGGCGACTTCCCGCGGGTGCGCCAGCTGTTCCAGACGCAGGCCGAGACGGTCGCCTACGTGTCGACCGCCGAGCTCGTCGACGCCGTCAAGCGCGTGGCGCTCGTGGCCGAACGCAACACGCCGGTCCGGCTCACCTTCGCCGACGGGACCCTGCTGCTCGAGGCGGGCAGCGGCGACGAGGCGCAGGCCTCGGAGTCCATCGAGGCGACGGTCGAGGGACCGGACATCTCGATCGGCTTCAACCCCACCTACCTGCTGGAGGGCCTCGGCGTCATGACCACGCCGGTCGTCCACCTGTCCTTCACGCAGCACACCAAGCCGGCCGCCATCACCGGGGTCCCCGAGATCGGGGCCGACCCGGACGGCGCGTTCCGGTACCTGATCATGCCGGTGCGCCTGCAGGGCTGACCCCCCGCAGCCGGCACCACCGCACCCACCTCTGGAGGGACTCGCCATGCACATCGGACTCGTCGGCCTGGGCAAGATGGGCGGCAACATGCGCACCCGGATGCGCAAGCACGGACTCGAGGTGACGGGGTACGACCGCAACCCCGACGTCAGCGACGTCGGCTCGCTCGCCGAGCTCGTCGAGGCCCTGCCGTCCCCGAAGGTCGTCTGGGTCATGGTCCCCGCGGGCGACATCACCCGCTCGACCGTCACCGAGCTCGTCGACCTGCTCGGCGAGGGCGACGTCATCGTCGACGGCGGCAACTCGCGCTGGACCGACGACGAGAAGCACGCAGCGATCGCCGCGGAGAAGGGCATCGGCTACGTCGACTGCGGCGTCAGCGGCGGGGTCTGGGGGCTGGAGAACGGCTACGCGCTGATGGCCGGCGGCAGCGCCGAGGACATCGCGAAGGTGCAGCCCGCGTTCGACGCGCTGCGTCCCGACGGCGACTCCGGCTTCGTGCACGCCGGCCGCGTGGGCGCCGGGCACTTCTCCAAGATGGTCCACAACGGCATCGAGTACGCCATGATGCAGGCCTACGCCGAGGGCTTCGAGCTGCTCGAGAAGGTCGACATGGTCGACAACGTCACCGAGGTCTTCGACTCGTGGCGCACCGGCACGGTCGTCCGCTCGTGGCTGCTCGACCTGCTCGTCAAGGCACTCGAGGAGGACCCGGGCCTGTCCAAGATCCGCGGCTACGCCGAGGACTCCGGCGAGGGTCGCTGGACCGTCGAGGCCGCGATCGACAACGCCGTCCCCACGCCGACGATCGCCGCGTCGCTCTTCGCGCGGTTCGTCTCGCGCCAGGAGGAGTCGCCGACGATGCAGGCCGTCGCGGCGATGCGTCAGCAGTTCGGCGGCCACGCCGTGCAGGCGGCCGCCGAGGCGGGGCACGACCCCGCCGACGCCTGATCCATGCACGTCCGGCGGCTCGAGCTCACCGACTTCCGGTCCTACGACCACGTCGAGCTCTCGCTGACGCCGGGACCGACCGCGCTCATCGGGGCGAACGGCCAGGGCAAGACGAACCTCGTCGAGGCGGTCGACTACGTCGCGACGGGTGAGTCGCACCGGGTCTCCTCGGACGCGCCGCTCGTCCGGGCCGGGGCGGACCAGGCCGTCGTCCGCGCCGAGGCCGTGCGGGGCGACCGCACCGCGCTGCTCGAGCTCGAGATCACGGCGGGCCGCTCGAACCGGGCCCGCGTGAACCGGGCGCCCCTGCCCCGGCCGCGCGAGCTCGTCGGCATCCTGCGGACCGTCATGTTCTCGCCCGAGGACCTCGCCCTCGTCAAGGGCGACCCGTCCGACCGGCGCCGCCTGCTCGACGCGCTCCTGGTCCTGCGAGCGCCCCGGCTCGCCGGGGTCCGCGCCGACTACGACCGCGTGCTGCGCCAGCGCAACGCGCTGCTCAAGTCGGCCCGCGGAAGGCGACAAGTAGACTTGTCGACACTTGATCTGTGGGACGACAAGCTCGTCGAGCTCGGGGGCGAGCTCGTCGCGGCGCGGCTCCAGCTGCTCGCGGACCTGGCCCCGCACCTGGTCCAGGCCTATCGCACGGTCGCGACCCAGGCCGACCCCTCCCGCCAGGACGTCACCGCGACCTACCGCCCGTCCACCCCGCTCGACGGCAGCACCGTCGCCGAGGTCGTCGACGCCCTCCGGGCCGGCCTCGCCGACCGACGCCGCGACGAGCTCGAGCGCGGGGTCAGCCTCGTCGGTCCGCACCGTGACGAGGTCCAGCTCGACATCGGCACGCTGCCCGCGAAGGGGTACGCGAGCCACGGCGAGTCGTGGAGCCTCGCGCTCGCGCTGCGGCTCGCCTCCTTCGAGCTGCTGCGCGAGGACGACGACGATCCCGTCCTGATCCTCGACGACGTGTTCGCCGAGCTGGACCAGGGCCGCCGCGAGCAGCTCGCCGACATCGCGGCCGGCGCGGAGCAGGTGCTCGTCACCGCAGCCGTCGCCGAGGACGTCCCGAAGGCGCTGCTCGGCGACCGGTTCCTCGTCTCCGCCGGGACGGTGCGCCATGAGTGAGCCGCAGGACCCGGTGCCGGACGATGGGCCCGCCGACGGCGAGGTCGAGCGCGACCCGCTCGAGCTCGCCCGTCGCGTCGCCGACGGCCTGCGCACCGGTGGGAAGCCCGTGGAGCCGCGACGCCCGCGGCGGGCCCGGCCGTCACCGCGCCGGACGAGCCGTGAGGACCCGACCGACCTGGCCAGCGTGCTCGGCGAGGTGGTGCGCGAGCGCGGCTGGGACGAGCAGCTCGCGGCCCAGCGCGTCTTCACCGACTGGGCGTCGATCGTCGGCGAGGAGGTCGCGCAGCACTCCACGGTCGAGGGCTACGCCGACGGGATCGTCGCCGTGCGCACCACGTCGACCGCCTGGGCGACGCAGCTGCGACTGCTCGCGCCGCGGATCGTGGCCAAGCTCAACGCCGAGCTCGGCGACGGCTCGGTGCTGCGCGTCGAGGTGCGCGGCCCGCAGGCGCCGTCGTGGGTCAAGGGCCGCCGGACGATCCGCGGGGCCCGGGGGCCGCGCGACACCTACGGCTGAGCGGGAGCGTCGACCGGTCGCACCGGGCTGACGAGGCACATCGCCGAGACGGCCAGCGCCGTCGCGACCGCCAGGGTGCCGTGGACGAGGACGGCCGGCACGACGCCGTCCCAGCCCGCCGTCGGCCGGGCGCCGATCATCACGAGCACGACCGTCGCGGCGAAGGCCCCGAGCAGCGCGCCGGCCACGGTGACCGTCGCCCGGGTGCCGGAGGCGTCCCGCGGCCCGCCGGCGACGAGCGCCGCCACCCCGGTCCAGGCCAGCGTGACGGCCAGCGCCGCGAGGACGTCGGACGGGCGGTGCCACCCGGCGACGACCGTGGAGGAGCCGACGAGGGTGACCACGAACGCGCCCACCGGTGCGAGCAGCGGTCGCAGGACGACGGGGGCGACGAGCCCCAGCGCCCCGACGCCGGCGACGACGGCGGTCGTGTGGCCGCTCGGCAGGCTGTTGGGCAGGTCCCAGTCGAACGTGGTCCGGTCCAGCACCACGCGCTTGAGCACCTGCGTCGTGACGTTGGCACCCACGACGAGCCCGACGGCCGCGACCGCGAGCAGCACCGAGCGGCGCGCCAGCGCGACGAGCGTGCACACGACGACCACGGCGAGGACCGCGGCGATCGAGACACGACCGAGGACGCTGAGCACGGTCACGAGGCTGTCGCGGGAGACCACGACGGCGTAGAACGCGCGACCGTCGAGGTCCTGGCCGGCCCGCGTGCTCAGGGCGACGACGGCGACGAGCGCCGTGAGCGAGACCCCGGCGACGACGGCCGCGAGCGCCCGGGGACGCACGGAGGCCACGGTGCGCGGGACCGGCGTCAGCACGCTCATGCGTCCACGATGCCCGACCCGGACAAGATGGTGCACGAAAGGGCTTGACAGGAGCGCCTGGCAGCCTCCTCCCCTTATCCCGGGATGGTGGAGCGCCCCGCGGGGCGCGAGGGCGCCGCTCACGCGCCGTTCAGACCCATTCGCGTCGCCGTCCGCCCCGCGTGGCGCGACCGTCCTGACGCTGGGACGGCCACAATCGCCCGTATACTGGACGAGTGACTGAGACCCCGGATCCCGCGACGACTCCCGAAGCGGCCCAGCCCGGATACGACGCCAGCAACATCCAGGTCCTCGAGGGCCTCGAGGCGGTGCGCAAGCGGCCCGGCATGTACATCGGCTCCACCGGCCCCCGCGGCCTGCACCACCTCGTGTACGAGGTCGTCGACAACTCCGTCGACGAGGCGCTCGCGGGCTACGCGACCCACATCGCCGTCACCCTGCAGGCCGACGGCGGCGTGCGGGTCTCCGACGACGGCCGCGGCATCCCGGTCGACGAGCACCCGGTCGAGAAGATCCCGGCGGCCACGCTCGTCATGACGTCGCTGCACGCCGGCGGCAAGTTCGGCGGTGGCGGCTACAAGGTCTCCGGCGGCCTGCACGGCGTCGGCATCTCGGTCGTCAACGCGCTCTCGACCAAGGTCCTCACCACGATCAAGCGCGACGGCCACGTCTGGACCCAGGAGTTCCACTACGGCGAGCCCGTCACCGAGCTCGTCCGCGGCGAGGCCACCGACGAGACCGGCACGACGCAGGTCTTCTACGCGAGCGACGAGATCTTCGAGACCACCGACTACTCCTACGAGACGCTCAAGACGCGGTTCCGCGAGATGGCGTTCCTCAACAAGGGCCTCGAGATCGTGCTCGTCGACGAGCGCGACCACGAGGGCGACCTCGCCGAGGGGGAGTCCGTCGACGCCGTCGAGCGCGAGGTCCGGTTCCGCTACGACGGCGGGCTCGTCGACTACGTCGCCCACATCAACACCGGCAGCAAGATGCCCATCCACCGCGACGTCATCTCGGTCGAGGCCGAGGACGAGGAGAAGGGCCTGTCGGTCGAGATCGCGATGCAGTGGAACGACAGCTTCAGCGAGTCGGTCCACACCTTCGCCAACACGATCAACACCCACGAGGGCGGCACCCACGAGGAGGGCTTCCGCGCCGCGCTGACCAGCACGGTCAAGCGCTTCGCCGACGCCAACAACCTGCTCAAGGGCAAGGACGACCTCTCCGGCGACGACATCCGCGAGGGCCTCACCGCGATCATCTCGGTCAAGCTGGCCGAGCCGCAGTTCGAGGGCCAGACCAAGACCAAGCTCGGCAACAGCGAGGCCAAGAGCTTCGTGCAGCGGGTCCTGAACGAGGAGCTCGGCGCCTGGTTCGAGCAGAACCCGAACGAGGGCAAGGTCGTCGTGCGCAAGTCCATCGACGCCGCCGCGGCCCGGCTCGCCGCCCGCAAGGCCCGCGACCTCGCCCGCAACCGCAAGGGCTTCCTCGGCGGGGGCGGCCTGCCCGGCAAGCTCGCCGACTGCTCGAGCCGCGACCCCGAGAAGTGCGAGATCTTCGTCGTCGAGGGCAACTCGGCCGGCGGCTCGGCCAAGAACGGTCGCGACCCCGCGACGCAGGCGATCCTGCCCCTGCGCGGCAAGATCCTGAACGTCGAGAAGGCGCGGATCGACAAGATCCTGCAGAACGCCGAGGTCCAGGCGATCATCAGCGCGCTCGGCACCGGCGTGCACGACGACTTCGACATCGCGAAGCTGCGCTACCACAAGATCGTCCTCATGGCCGACGCCGACGTCGACGGCCAGCACATCTCGACGCTGCTGCTGACGCTGCTGTTCCGGTTCATGAAGCCGCTCATCGACCACGGGCACGTCTACCTCGCGCAGCCGCCGCTGTACAAGATCAAGTGGACCAACCACCCGCACGAGCTCGCGTACTCGGACCGGGAGCGCGACGCCCTGCTGGCCGCCGGCGAGGAGGCGGGCTACCGCCTGCCCAAGGAGGCGCCGGTGCAGCGGTTCAAGGGCCTGGGCGAGATGAACGCCGGCGAGCTGTGGGAGACCACGATGGACCCGGACGCGCGCGTCCTGCGTCAGGTGACGCTCGACGACGCCGCGATGGCCGACGAGATCTTCACGATCCTCATGGGCGAGGACGTCGAGCAGCGCCGGTCGTTCATCCAGCGCAACGCCAAGGACGTCCGGTTCCTCGACATCTGAGCGCCGAGCCCTCCCCACCCTCCGAAGGACGGACTGACACGTGAGCGACACCCCGATCGAGCGGGACCGGATCGAGCCGGTCGAGCTGCAGGACGAGATGCAGCGCTCGTACATCGACTACGCGATGAGCGTCATCGTCTCGCGCGCCCTGCCGGACGTGCGCGACGGGCTCAAGCCGGTGCACCGCCGGGTGCTCTACGCGATGTACGACGGCGGCTACCGCCCGGACCGCGGCTTCAGCAAGTGCAGCCGCATCGTCGGTGACGTCATGGGTCAGTACCACCCGCACGGCGAC
Organism: Aeromicrobium erythreum; assembly: GCA_036946185.1. Classification (GTDB taxonomy): domain Bacteria; phylum Actinomycetota; class Actinomycetes; order Propionibacteriales; family Nocardioidaceae; genus Aeromicrobium; species Aeromicrobium erythreum_A. The sequence continues at coordinate 30,665 of JAQIJP010000032.1, read as the reverse complement.
ACGGCGATCTACGACACCCTCGTGCGCCTGGCGCAGCCGTGGGTCATGCGCGCGCCGATGATCTCCAGCCAGGGCAACTTCGGCTCCGTCGGCGACGACCCGGCCGCCGCGATGCGGTACACCGAGTGCAAGCTCGCGCCCATCGCGATGGAGATGGTGCGCGACATCGACGAGGAGACCGTCGACTTCAAGCCCAACTACGACGGCCGCTCCCAGGAGCCGACGGTCCTGCCGTCGCGCATCCCGAACCTGCTGGTCAACGGCTCGGCCGGCATCGCGGTCGGCATGGCCACGAACATCCCGCCGCACAACCTGCGCGAGGTCGCCGACGGCGTGCAGTGGGCGCTCGCCCACCCCGAGGCCGGCAAGGCCGAGCTGCTCGAGGCGCTCATCGAGCGGATCAAGGGCCCCGACTTCCCGACCCACGGCCTCATCGTCGGTCGCAGCGGCATCGAGGACATGTACCGCACGGGCCGCGGCTCGGTGCAGATGCGCGCGGTCGTGAACATCGAGGAGGACACGAAGGGCCGCATCCAGCTCGTCGTGACCGAGCTGCCGTACCAGGTCAACCCCGACGCGCTCATGCGCAAGATCGCCGACCTGGTCAACGCCGGCCGCGTCCAGGGCATCTCCGACCTGCGCAACGAGTCGTCGGACCGCGCCGGCATGCGCATCGTCGTCGAGCTGCGGCGCGACGCCGTCGCCCGCGTCGTCCTCAACAACCTCTACAAGCACACCGACCTGCAGACGAACTTCAGCGCGAACATGCTCGCGCTCGTCGACGACGTGCCGCGCACGCTCACCCTCGACGGCTTCGTGAGCAACTGGATCACGCACCAGATCGAGGTCATCCGGCGCCGGACGGCCTACCGGCTCAAGAAGGCCGAGGCCGAGGCCCACATCCTGCGCGGCCTGGTCAAGGCGCTCGACGCGCTCGACGAGGTCATCGCCCTCATCCGTCGCAGCCCGACGGTCGAGGAGGCCCGCGACGGCCTGATCGCCCTGCTCGAGATCGACGAGCTGCAGGCCCGCGCGATCCTCGACATGCAGCTGCGCCGGCTCGCGGCCCTCGAGCGCCAGAAGATCATCGACACGCTCGCCGACCTCGAGCTCAAGATCGCCGACTTCAAGGCGATCCTGGCCAGCGAGGAGCGTCAGCGCGCGATCGTCAGCGAGGAGCTCGCCGAGATCGTCGAGAAGTACGGCGACGACCGACGCACGCCGATCATCCCGGCCGACGGCGACCTGTCCGACGAGGACCTCATCCCCGACGAGGAGGTCGTCGTCACGATCACCCGCGGCGGCTACGCCAAGCGCACCAAGACCGAGCTGTACCGCGTGCAGAACCGCGGCGGCAAGGGCGTGCGCGGTGCGGCCCTGCGCGACGGCGACTTCGTCGACCACTTGTTCCCGACGACGGCGCACCACTGGATCCTGTTCTTCACGACGGCCGGACGCGTCTACCGCACGAAGGCGTACCAGCTGCCGGAGGCGGCGCGCGACGCCAAGGGCGGCCACGTCGCCGGCCTGCTGTCGTTCCAGCCGGACGAGGAGATCGCCCAGGTCCTCGCGATCCGCGACTACGAGCAGGCGCCGTACCTGGTCCTGGCCACGCGCAAGGGCCTGGTCAAGAAGACGCGGCTCGCCGACTACAACAGCCCGCGCCAGGCCGGCGTCATCGCGATCAACTTCCGCGACGAGGACGACGAGCTGATCGGCGCCGAGCTCGTCGGGCCGGACGACGACCTGCTGCTGATCAGCCGCAAGGCGCAGGCGATCCGCTTCCGCTGCGACGACGAGCAGCTGCGGCCGATGGGCCGCGCGACGTCGGGCGTCACGGGCATGAAGTTCCGCGACGACGACTCGCTGCTGTCCATGACCGCGATCCGTCGCGAGCACGCCGACGTGGCCTGGGAGGACGTGCCGGACGAGGACAAGCTCTACGTCTTCACGGTCACCGACGGAGGCTTCGCCAAGAAGACCTCGATCGACGAGTACCGGCTCCAGGGTCGCGGCGGCCTCGGCATCAAGGCCATGCAGATCACCGAGAACCGGGGGGAGCTCGTCGGCGGTCTCGTGCTCAAGGACACCGACGACGTCATCTCGGTGACCGCGGCCGGACAGATCACCCGCAGCCTCGTGGCCGGGGTCCCTGCGAAGGGACGTGGCACGATGGGGGTGAGCTTCGTGAAGTTCAAGGGCGACGACCGGGTCGTCACGATCGCGCGGAACACCGAGATCGCGCAGGACGACCAGGCAGAGACCGCGCCCGAGGGCGAGGCCACGACGGAGGAGCAGGGCGAGTGAGCGACAGCCAGGACGAGACGAGCGGCCAGGCGCCGGGAGCCGGTGCCGGCGACAGCGAGACCTCGCAGGCCGTGCCACGCCTGGGCCAGGGCTCGACCCGGACGCAGGACGCGAAGGGCGACGACACCGTGGTCCAGCCGGCCGTGAGCGACGACGCGCCCGCGAAGAAGTCGGCCCCCGCGGCGAAGAAGGCCCCGGGCTCGACCCCGGCCAAGAAGGCCGCGCCGGCCGCCAAGAAGTCGACGCCCGCGACGCCGCCGCCGGCCGCGAAGAAGTCCGCGCCCGCAGCGAAGTCGTCGGCCCCGAAGTCGTCCGCGCCGACGACGCCGCCGCCGGCGGCGAAGAAGGCGGCCTCCGGGTCGACCTCCGGCCGCACGCTCACCGCCGCCGACTACGCGCGGACCACGCGCCCGTCGGCCGGGGAGACCACCTCGGTCATGCCCGCGATCAAGGACGAGCCCGCCGCGACGCCGCCGCCGACCCCGGCGGCGTCCGCCGCTGCTCCGACCTCGAGCCGTCGGGCCCGGCTGCGTCTGACGCACATCGAGCCGTGGTCCGTGACCCGGCTGGCGTTCGTCGTCTCGGTCGCCATGATGATCGTGGCGGTCGTCGCGGTCACGATCTTCTGGGTCGTCCTCGACCTGACCGGCGTGTGGGACCAGCTCAACGGCAGCGTCACCAACGTCCTGAGCGACGACAGCGGCAACTTCAACATCACCGACTACCTCGGCCTCGGCCGGCTGGTCGGCCTGACCCTGGTCATCTCGGCGATCAACGTGGTCGTCTGGACCGCGCTCGCGACCATCGCGGCGCACCTGTACAACCTCGCCGCCCAGCTCCTCGGCGGCATCGAGATGACCTTCGGCGACGACTGATCCCGGGCGGTCCCCCCGATTCGTCGGGGTGGGCCGCGTTGGGGTAGAGTTCATCGCTGTTGCGGGCCTATAGCTCAGCTCGGTTAGAGCGCTTCCCTGATAAGGAAGAGGTCGCTGGTTCAAGTCCAGCTAGGCCCACTCCCCGCACCGGACCGGAGGTCGCCGTGAAGCGAGTCGTCGCTCTCGCCGCCACGATCGCGGCCGTCGTGTGGGCCGCGGGTCGGCGCTCCAAGCCGGCCGATCCCTGGTCGGCGACGACCGACCGGGTCTAGGGGTCATCCCCGCCAGGGGGCTGTGGCGCAATTGGTAGCGCACCTGCTTTGCAAGCAGGGGGTTAGGGGTTCGAGTCCCCTCAGCTCCACCAGGTCGTTCAGGCCGTCGAGGTCCGCGGCCAGGTCCACGCGACGCGCAGGACGAACGCGAGCAGCAGCAGCTCCAGCCCGATCGAGAGCCCGTAGAAGTACGCGTAGCTCCAGGGCTCACCGTCGGCGTTGTAGATCGTGACCGGCACGTAGAGCGCGGCGACCACGAGGTTCGCGGGTCGGGCCGCCCGGGCCGGCAGCGTCGCCGCCAGCAGCACCATCAGGATCGGGACCGCCATGAGCGTCAACGCCGACCCGACGAACACCGGTCCAAGCGCGAAGTCGTGGACCGAGCCGGACCGGAGCTCGTCCAAGAAGCCCGGCTTGTACAGGGCGAGGTAGTCGACGTAGACGTACAGGAACATGAAGCTCGCCCAGGCGGCGGCAAGGCGTGCACGGACGGGCAGCCGGGACTCGTCGAGGACGGGGCGTGGGGTGGTGCTCATGGAGGATCCTTCCGGAAGGGATGCGGACGACCACCAGCCTCGGGTCCGCCGCCCACCCGGCACATTCACCGGTGGTGCCGACCCGACCTGACCGTCCGACCGACATCGGTCTCGGCCTTTCGGCCGATCCGCGGCGGCCGCCGGATCCCTATCCTGAGCGGGTGGTCCTCGACGCCCTTCGATCGCTCTGGTCCGAGCCGCGCCCCGCGGGGGCCAGGGGCCCAGGTCGGCGCGACGTGCTGCTGGCGTCCGTCCTGCTCACCTGGTCCGCCGGCGAGCTGCTGCTGCGGACCGGCCTCGCTCCCGTGCCCCTGCTCCTCGTCGTGACCGCTGCCGTCGTCGCCCCGCTCCCGTGGCGCCGGACGCACCCGCTCGCCGCCTGCCTCGTCGCCTTCGGGTGCCTCGTGGCCGTCGACGCTCTCCGCCTGCTGACGGACGAGTCGGGGACCCTGCTCAACAGCGTCGCGGGCACGCTCCTGATCACCCATGCCCTGTTCCGCTGGGGCGCGGGACGGGAGGTCGTCGCGGGCGCGGTCGTCATCACGACGTGGCTGCCGATCACGACCGTGGCCGACCCGACGGGTTGGGCGGACACCGTCGGGACCTATGCGTTCTTCCTGGTCGCGGCCAGCGTCGGGGTCGCGCTGCGCCACCACGCGGCGATCCGGGGACGGGACGTCGAGCGGGCCCGGGCGCGCGAGCGCGAGCAGCTCGCGCGAGACCTCCACGACGTGGTCGCCCACCACGTGTCCGGGATCGCGATCCAGGCGCAGGCCGGCCGGGCGGTCGCGCTGCGCCGACCCGACCGCGCGGCCGAGGCCCTCGAGACCATCGAGGACGCCGCGACCCGGACCCTCGCCGAGCTGCGCAGCATCGTCGGGGTCCTGCGGACCGGTCCGCAGGAGACGGACCGACTGCCCCAGCCGACGGTCGCCGACGTGCACCGTCTCGCGACCGACGACCGCGACCGTCCCGTCGTGACCGTGTCCCTGACCGGCGACCTCGCCGACCTGCCGCCGGTGGTCGGAGCGGCCGTCTTCCGCCTCGCCCAGGAGTCCGTCACCAACGCGCGCCGGCACGCTCGGCAGGCGACCCGGGTCGACGTGAGGGTCGAGGGTCGTCCCGATGCGGTGCGGCTCACCGTCGACGACGATGGATCGACGGGTGGCGGCCGACCCGGTGCGGGCTACGGCCTGATCGGCATGCAGGAGCGGACGACGCTGCTGGGCGGGGCCTTCCGGGCCGGACCGCGTGCCGACCACGGCTGGCGCGTCGAGGCCACCGTGCCCCGGACGCGGGAGACACGATGACCGTCCGGGTGCTCGTCGCCGACGACCAGCCCATCGTCCGCACCGGGCTGACGATGCTGCTCGACGCCCAGACCGACATCGAGGTCGTGGGTGCGGCGGCGGACGGACGTGAGGCGGTGCGGCTCGCCCGAGAGCTGCGCCCGGACGTCGCGCTGCTCGACGTCCGGATGCCGGTGATGGACGGCATCGAGGCAACCCGTCGGTTGGCGGGACCGGACGTCGACGACCCGCTGCCCGTCGTGGTCATCACGACCTTCGACCTGGACGAGCACGTCTACGGTGCACTGCGGGCCGGGGCGCGGGGCTTCCTGCTGAAGGACGCTGGTCCTGCCCTGCTCACCCAGGCCATCCATGCCGCAGCCGCCGGGGACGCGTTGATCGCGCCGAGCGTCACCCTGCGCCTGCTCGAGACCTTCGCGGGTTCGAACCGCCCGGCGGCCCGGTCGCCGATCGAGCCACTCACGCTCCGCGAGGAGGAGGTGCTGGTGACGGTGGCCCGGGGGCGGACCAACGACGAGATCGCGGCGGAGCTCCACATCACGACGAGCACGGTGAAGGCCCACCTGGCGAGCCTGATGCGCAAGCTGGCGGCCCGCAACCGGGTCGAGGTCGCGATGTGGGCCCACGAGACCGGACGGGTCTAGCAGCAGGCGTCGCCGCAGCCGCAGGACTCGGCCTCCGGCCGGGCCGCGCCGATCGGGCCGCAGCAGCCCTCCCCGCGCCACGCCTGGACGCCCTCACGGACGGCGATCGCGGCGATCACGAGGCCGGCGACCGGGTCGGCCCAGGACCAGCCGAGCGTCGCGTTGAGCAGCAGGCCGACCAGCACGACCGCAGAGAGGTAGGTGCACAGCAGCGTCTGCGTGCCGTCGGCGACCACCGCGTTGCTGCCGAGGGCGCGGCCGGTGCGACGCTGCAGCGTCGACAGGATCGGCATGACGGCGAGCGACACCGCGGCAAGCACGACGCCCACGGTCGAGTGGTCCGGGTCGTGGTCGCCCACGAGCGCGGACACCGACTCGAACGTCACGTAGGCCGCGAGGGCGAGGAACGAGAGCGCCATCAGGCGCAGGGCCGTACGCTCGCGGGCCTCCGGGAGCGGGCGGGAGAACTGCCACAGGATGATGAGCCCGCTGGAGACCTCGACGACCGAGTCGAGCCCGAAGCCGACGAGCGCCACCGAGCCGGCGGCGAGGCCGGCGCTGATCGCGATGACCGCCTCGACCACGTTGTAGGCGACGGCCGTCCCGGCGAGCAGGCGCGCGCGACGCTGCAGGGCTGGGCGCCGGACGTCGATCGAAAGGGTCACCCGTCGATCGTAGGCGCCGGCGACCGGACCCGCCGACGGATGCCGGCGCCCGGACGTGCTGGGGTAGGAAGGACCCCATGACGACACCGCCGGCGACCCTGACCTGGCTGACCGCCCTCGAGCACCCCGGCCTGCTCGCGCCGGCCACGGCCGCCGTGCTCGACCGGTGGGCCGACGTCGACCCCGAGGCGGCCCGTCGGGCGCTCGTGGCCGAGATCGACCCTGCGCTCTCGGACACGGCCGCGCTCACCGATGCCCACGGCCTCGACCCCGACCTGTCGGCGAACTGCGTCGTGGTCTCCGGGCGGCGCGAGGGCCAGGAGCGGGTCGCAGGACTCGTCGTCCGGGCCACCACGCGGGCCGACGTCAACGGGACGGTCAAGCGGCGGCTCGACGTCCGCAAGGCGAGCTTCCTGCCGATGGAGCGCGCGACGACCGAGTCCGGCATGGAGCACGGCGGCATCACCCCCCGTCGGGCTGCCCGCCGCATGGGGTCTGCTCGCCGATGCGCGCACCGTCGTCGGTGGTCCGGTCCTGCTGGGCTCCGGCATGCGGCGCTCGAAGCTGTGGATGCCGGCCGAGGTCCTCGCGACGCTCCCCGGCCTCGAGGTCGTCGACGACCTGGCGCTCTGAGCGACCCGTTCGTCCCCAGCTGTGGGCCGAGGTGTGGACAAGTTACACGGCTGTGATTCAGCGGCGACGGCGCAGGACGACGACCAGCACTGCGACCGCCGCGACGGCCAGGACGGCGGCCGCCACCTGGTTGCGCGGCTCGGCGGCCTGCTCCTGCGCGGCCGCGCCGAGCTCCGACGCCTTGTCCTTCGCCCGGCCCGGCACGTCGAGCTTGTGGCCGAGCGCGTCGACCGTCTCGGCCAGGTGCTCACGGGTCGCGTCGACCTCGGCCTGGAGCCGGTCGCGATCGGTGCTCATGCGTGACCTCCCGGTCGGACGGCGTCGACGTCGGCCTGCACGCTGGCCTTGCGCTCCGCGGGTGGCTCGCCGACGGTGCTGACGCGCTGCTTGCCGACCAGGGCTGCGACACCGGCGACCGCGAGCACCGCGGCCGCGACGATCAGCGCGGCGAGCCAGGCGTCGACCGCCTGCGCGAGGCCGAGCACGGCGGCGGCGAGCAGCAGCCCGAGGCCGTACAGCGCCAGCACGCCCGCACCGCCGAAGGCCCCGACGCCGACGCCGAGGCGCTTGCCGCTCTCGGCGAGGTCGGTCTTCGCGAGCTCGAGCTCGGAGCGCACGAGCGTCGCGACGTCCTCGGTGGCCTGCGCGAGCAGCCGCCCCGTCGACGCCTCGTCGACGGGCGTGCGGTCGGCGCCGCTCACGGCGCGCCGTCCTTCGAGCGCAGGTCGGAGACCTTCTCGCCGACCTTGTCGGCGGCGGCACCGGCCGCGTGTGACGCTGCCTCGGCCGCCTTCGACCCCGCGGCCGCGGCAGCCTGCCTGGCGTGGGCGGCGGCCTCCTCGCGACCGTGCTGGACGCTCGGCGAGCTCCAGACCTTCTCGGCCTGGTCCTTCATCTCCTCGTACCGCTGACGGCCGGCCCGTGCTCCGAGCACGTACCCGGCGACGCCGGCGGCGAGGATCAACAGCTTCCTCATCCTTCGATCACCCCTCTCGACGACTCGTTCCCGATCCTCGCGCAGTTCATGCGCGCGGGCATCCGGGCGCTCTCGTCGAGAGGGGCGAGTGGCCGAGGTCAGGCCGCCGGACGCAGGCGGCGGCCGAGCGAGCGGGCGTGGTCGGCGGCGTCGCCGTGGGCGCGCTCCTGGAGCTCGGTCGCCATCGGACGCAGCTCCTCCATGGCCGGGACGACGTGGGCGAGCGTGAGCTCGGCCTCGATCACGGTGAGGTCGAAGCCCCACACGTCGGCGAGGATGCGTCGGTAGTAGGGCAGGGCGTGGTCCCAACCCTCCTTCGGCGTGCCCTCGCCGTAGCCGCCGCCGCGGGCGACGACGAGCGTCGTGGGCAGGCCGGGGCGCGGCTGCTCGCCGGGGGCGAAGCGCGGGTCGGCGATGACGAGGTCGAACCACGTCTTGAGGTGCTGGGAGACGCCGTAGTTGTACAGCGGCACGGCGACGACGAGCGCGTCCGCCGCCAGGAGCTCGTCCGCCAGCTCGGCGGCGAGGTCGTAGGCCAGCTGCTGCTCGGGGGTGCGCTGGTCCTCGGGCAGGCCCCGGGTCGCAGCCGTGTGGGTCCACGCGAGCGGAGGCAGCGGGTCGAGCGCGAGGTCACGGTGGACGACCTGCGCGCCGAGGTCGGTCACGAGGGTGTCCTGGAAGGTGTCGGCGACGGCGCGGCTCACGGAGCCCTCGCGTCGCACGCTGGCATCGAGACGAAGCAGAGTGGTCATGTCGTCAGTTATACAGATCATCTGTCAGCCAGACAATCTGGTGTGGCGCACATCGCTACACTGGGGCCATGGACGCCACGACCCCGACCGCCACCACCGAGCTCGGTCACGGCCTCGACGTCGTCGTGAAGTCCTTCCTCGCCACCGTCGACGCCGTCGACCTCGGCCTGCCCGGCGGGCACCGCGGCTACAAGATCCTGCGCTTCGTCGAGGGGTCCACCTGCCAGAGCCAGATCCGCATCGCGGCGGCGCTCGGCGTCGACCGCACGGTCATGACCTACCTCATCGACGAGCTCGAGCAGGCCGGCCTCGTCACGCGACGGCCGGACCCGCAGGACCGCCGTGCCCGGCTGATCGACCTGACGGACGCGGGTCGCGACCGCCTCGCGACCGCCCGCGAGCGGATGGCCCAGGTCGAGCGACACGTCCTCGCCGGGCTCGACGAGGGCGAGGTCGACCAGCTCCGCACGCTGCTGGGCAAGATCGTGGCCCACCACCCGGACGACGGGCCCGGGCCGCTGTGCTCGATCAGCGGCTGAGGGCTGAGGGTTGAGCCTCAGTCCACGTCGGTGAGCAGCGCGCCGCGCTCGGCACGTCGGCGTCGTTGCTCGGCAGGGTCCGGCACGGGGACCGCCGCGACGAGCCGCCGGGTGTAGTCCTGCTGCGGGTCGCGCAGCACCTGCTCGCGCGGCCCGACCTCGACGAGTCGGCCGTTCTGCATCACCGCGACGCGGTTCGCGAGCGAGTCGACGACCGCGAGGTCGTGGCTGATGAACAGGCACGCGAACTGGAGCCGTTGCTGCAGCTCGACGAACAGGTCGAGCACGCGCGCCTGCACCGACACGTCGAGCGCGGAGGTCGGCTCGTCGGCGATGAGCAGGTCGGGGTCGAGCGCGAGCGACCGCGCGAGGCTGACCCGCTGACGCTGGCCGCCGGACAGCTCGTGCGGGAAGCGACCGGCGAACGCGACCGGCAGCTCGACGTCCTCGAGCAGCGACCGCACGCGCGCCCCGATCCGGCCCGCGTCGAGCGTGGTCTGGGTCCGCAGCGGCTCGGCGATGCAGTCGCCGATCGTCATCCGGGGGTTGAGCGACGCGGCCGGGTCCTGGAAGACGAAGCCGAAGCGGCGCCGCATCGGCCGCAGCTGCGCATCCGACAGCCCGGACACGACGGTGTCGCCGACGCGGACCAGGCCGCTCGTCGGCTGCTGCAGCCCGACGGTCGTGCGGCCCACGGTCGACTTGCCGGAGCCGGACTCGCCGACGAGACCGAGCACCTCGCCGCGGCGGATCGTCAGGGACACGTCGTCGACCGCGCGGAACGAGGGCCGCCCGAGCCGCCCGGGGAACTCGACCACGAGGTCCTCGATCGCCAGCACGACCTCGGCCTCCTGGTCGACGAGGCCGGGTCCGTCCTCGCTGCCGAGGTGCGGCACCGCGTCGAGCAGCGCCCGCGTGTACGGGTGCGCCGGCTCGGCGAAGAGCCGCTCCACCGGCGCCTGCTCGACGATCGAGCCGCGGTACATGACGACGACCCGGTCGGCGACGTCGGCGACCACGCCCATGTTGTGGGTGATGAGGACGATCGCCGTGCCGAGCCGGTCGCGCAGGCTGAGCAGCAGCTCGAGGATCGCCGCCTGGACCGTGACGTCGAGCGCGGTCGTCGGCTCGTCGGCGATGATCACGTCGGGGTCGCAGGCGATCGCCATCGCGATGACGACGCGCTGCTTCTGGCCGCCCGACAGCTGGTGCGGGTAGTAGTCGACGCGCTCGGCGGGGTCGGGCAGGCCCACCAGGTCCAGCAGCTCGACCGCCCGGGCGCGGGCGTCGGCCTTCGACAGGTCCGGGTCGTGGGCGCGCAGGCCCTCGATGATCTGCCAGCCGACGGTGTAGACCGGGTTCAGGGCCGTCGAGGGCTCCTGGAAGATCATCGAGACCTCGTCGCCGCGGATCGGCCGCAGCTGCTTGTCGCTCATCCCGATGAGCTCGCGCTCGGCGCCGCCGTCGCGGTCGGCGTGGTGGAGCAGGGCCGAGCCCTCCACGGTCGCGGTCGACGGCAGCAGCCCCAGCACGGCGCGCGAGCTGACGGACTTGCCCGAGCCCGACTCCCCCACGACCGCCACGACCTCGCCCGGGGCGACGTCGAAGCTGATCCCCCGCACGGCACGCACGGCGCCGGCGTCCGTGCGGAACGACACGGCCAGGTCGCGCAACGACAGCGCGGCGACCCGCTTCCCCTCCGGCGTCGCCGCGGCCGAGGCCGCGACGTCCTCGGGCGCCTCGTCGACGACCTGCTCCAGCTCCTCGGCGTCGCGGTCGGCGTCACCCGACCGGGTGCGCAGCAGCGGGTTGAGGATGTCGTTGAGGCTCTCGCCGACGAGCGTCACGCCGAGCACGATCAGCACGATCGCCAGGCCCGGGAACAGGCCGGTCCACCAGATGCCGTTGGTCGCGTCGGGCAGGGCCTTGTTGAGGTCGTAGCCCCACTCGGCGGCCGCCGACGGCTCGATGCCGAAGCCGAGGAACCCGAGGCCCGCGAGGGTCAGGATCGCCTCGGAGGCGTTCAGGGTCGCGATCACCGGCAGGGTCTGCGACACGTTGGAGTAGATGTGCCGGGCCAGGATCCGCGGGGTGCGCACGCCGACCACGCGGGCCGCGTCGACGTACGGCTCGACCTTGACCGCGAGCGTCGCGTTGCGGACGACGCGGAAGTACTGCGGCACGAAGATCACGGTGATCGAGATCGCCGCCGAGAGGATGCCGCCGAGCGCCCCGCTCGAGCCGCCGGACAGGACGATCGAGACCACGATCGCCAGCAGCAGCGACGGGAACGCGTACAGCGCATCCATCACGAGGACCAGCACCCGGTCGAGCGCGCCACCGACGAAGCCCGACACGAGACCGAGCGGCACGCCGACGACGCCGGACAGGATGACCGCCAGGACGATGACCTCGACCGCGGTGCGCGTGCCGTAGATGATCCGCGACAGCACGTCGGTGCCGCCCACGGTCGTCCCGAGCCAGTGCGACGCCGACGGCGCCTGCTGGGCCCCGAACACGACGCCGTTCGCGCGGTCCTGGTTGAAGCCGTACGGCGCGATCCACGGCGCCAGCACGGCGACCACGAGGAACAGCGCGATGATGACGAAGCCCAGCACGAGCATGAAGCGCTGGAGGCCGTGCGACTGGCGCACGACGGCGGGCACGAAGCGGGCCATCAGAACCTCACCCTCGGGTCGACGAGCGCGACGATCGCGTCGATCAGGAAGCTCGCGACGCACACCACGACGGCGATGAGCGTCACGATCCCCTGCACCGCGAGGAAGTCGCGCTTGATCAGGTACTGCGCGAGCTCGTAGCCGATGCCCTGCCACTCGAACGTCGTCTCGGTCAGGACCGCGCCGGCGAGCAGCATCGCGATCTGCATGCCCATGACGGTCACGACCGGCACGAGCGCGTTGCGGAAGGCGTGCTTGCGCACGACCCTCCGCTCGGACACGCCGCGGGCCCGGGCGGCGGTCACGTAGTCCATCCGCAGGGTCTGCAGCAGGTTGATGCGCACGAGCCGCAGGAACACGCCGCCGGTCAGCAGGCCGAGCGCGACCGCAGGCAGGATCGCGTGCTGGACGACGTCCCACACGTACGCCGGGTCGCCCCACAGGATCGCGTCGATCAGCATGATGTGCGTCTTGGGGCTGACGTCGTCGAGCGCCAGCAGGGTCTGCGTCGAGGCCTGCCCCGACGACGGCCAGCCGAACGGGGTGAAGACGAGCTTGAGCAGCAGGCCGACGAAGAACACCGGGGCCGCGTAGACCAGGATCGAGAAGAGACGGAGCACGACGTCGGGCCAGCGGTCGCGGTACCGGGCCGCGAGCCGGCCGAGCGGCACGCCCACGGCGAACGCGACGATCAGCGCGTACACCGACAGCTCGAGCGTCGCCGCGCCGTTGACGACGAGGATCTCGCTGATCGGCCGGTGGTCGGTCAGGGTCGTGCCGAAGTCGCCGCGCAGGAGCCCCGACACGTACTCCCAGTACTGCTGCAGCAGCGGCCGGTCGAGCCCCGCGTCGGCCTTGCGCTGCGCGATCTGCTCCGGGCTGAGCCGCCCGCCCTGCGCCGCCGTGATCGGGTCGCCGATGACGCGCATCAGGACGAACACGAGCGTCACGAGGATCCACAGCATCGGGACGACGAGGGCCAGCCGGACCAGCAGGTAGCGGGCCAGCGGGCTCAGGCCGCCGCGACGCCGGCTGGGCGGCTCGGCGACCGGTGGGTCGGTCGGGGCGATGATCTCGGCGTTGGCCACGAGGACTCCTCAGGCAGGACGGGTGCGACAGGTGGCGGGACGGAGCGAGGGGGCGGGCCCGACCGGACCCGCCCCCTCGCCTCGTCTCACTTCGACAGGGACGAGAAGCGGAACTTGAACGACGCGTCGAGCGTGTCGTCCACGCCCTTGACGTCGTCACCGGCGACGGCCACCTGGGCGCCCGTCAGCAGCGGCAGGATCGGCACCTGCTGGGCGATCCGCTCCTGGACCTTGGCGAGGTCGGCCTCGCGCCTTGGTCTTGTCCGGCTCCGTCCGCTCGGTGTCGAGCAGCTTCGTCGTCGTGTCGTCCTCGTAGTGCGACTGCAGGAAGTTGTCCGGCGCGAAGAACGGCGTCAGGTAGTTGTCGGCGTCCGGGAAGTCCGGGAACCAGCCCAGCTGGAAGACCGGGTAGGCGTCCTTGACGCGCTCCTCGGAGTAGGTGTTCCACTCCGTCGACTGCAGGTCGACCGTGAACAGGCCGGTCGCCTCGAGCTGGCGCTTGACCATGTTGTACTCCTGGTCGGAGTTCGAGCCGTAGTGGTCGGGGTTGTACTGCAGCTTGACGTCGACGGCGTCTTGACGCCCGCGTCGTCGAGGTACTTCTTGGCCTTCGCCTTGTCCGGCTTCTCGCCGTACAGCTCCTTGAACGGCTCGGTCGCGCCGGGCAGGCCCTGCGGGACCGCCGAGTACGCCGGCGTGTACGTGTCCTTGTACACCTGGCTGGACAGCTCGGCGCGGTCGATCGAGGACGCCATCGCCTGGCGGACGGCGGTCTTCTGCTCGTCGTCCTTGCCCGGCATCGTCTTGAGGTTGAAGGACGATGTAGCGCAGCTCGCCGCCGGGGCCCTTGTGGACCTTGACGCCGTCCTTCTTCTCCAGGCTGGCGATGTCGGTCGGGGTGAGCGAGCGATAGGCGACGTCGATCTTGCCGTTCTCGACGTCGAGCTTCAGGTTGTTGGCGTCGGTGTAGTACGTCATCGTGACGTCCTGCTTGGCCTTGGTGAGCGCGCCGTCGTACTTCTGTTGACGGTGAACTCGGCGATCTTGTTCTTCGTGTACTTGTCGATCGTGAACGGGCCGGAGAAGCCGCCCGCCTTCACGGCCGCGGCGTCGTCGAGCACCTTGTCGGCCGGGTACTCCTCCTCGTCGACGATCGGGCCGGCCGAGGTGACGAGCACCTGGGCGAAGGTCTGGTCGTTGGGGGCGGCGAGGGTGAACGCGACGGTCTTGTCGTCACGGGCCTCGACGGACTTCATGGCCGTCAGCAGCGAGGCGGGACCGTTCGGGTCGTTGATCTTCTTGATCCGGTTGAACGAGAAGGCGACGTCCGAGGCGGTCAGCTTGTGCCCGTTGGCGAACGTCAGGCCGTCCTTCATCGTGCAGACGTAGACGGTGGGCTTCTCGAAGTCGCACTTCTCGGCGGCGTCCGGCGTGAGGTCGGTCGAGCCGGCCGGGAAGTTCATGAGGTACTGGAAGACCTGCGTCTGGACCGTCGTCGAGCCGTTGTCGTACGAGCCGGCCGGGTCGATCGAGACGACCTTGTCGGTCGTGCCGACGACGAGCCCGCCGCCGGAGTCGCTCTTTCCGGCGCCGCAGGCGGCCAGGCCCAGCGTCGAGACGGTGGCGGCCGCGAGCAGGGCCACCGTGCGCGTGGTGTGCTTCATGTCGCTCCTCTGCCCAGGCGTGGGCGTCTGGTGTCCGCATGCCGGACACAACTCCTCGGCACGCTACCGGCGCGACGGCAGGCGCCGGAACGCTCGAACGGTTTCGATTGGGTGACGACGGCAACCACCCGCCTGCCCGATTCGCCGTCCGACCCCGGGAACGAGTCAGCCCCCGGATCCTGGGGATCCGGGGGCGAAGACCTCGGGCGACTCACGTCGCCGTCAGCACGAGCTGATCTGCGGGGCCGGGAGTGGGAGCTCCTGGCTGGCGAGGTCCCGGGCGCGAGTTTGGGAGAAAGCGACCCGGATCGGCGGGAGAAGCCTGACCTCGGCGTATTCAGTTCGTCGATGTCCATCATGTCCCAGCGCCTGGCGGCTCATCAGTGCCGAAAGTCCCGAATCCGTCGGGACCTTGCGCCCCACTGTCGCGGGACGTCAGCCGAACGACGCACACGTCTCGCATTCCGTACGTAGCGTCTGGACCGAGGGAAAGGGGGTGTGCCATGCCGTCCTCCGACGACACCGCCACGACCGAGGGGATGCCGGCGGTGCTCGACGCCGTCGTCGGACTCGCCCGGTCGACGACCGTCACCGAGGTGCTCGAGCACCTCGTGGCCGCCGCCTGCGAGCTCACGCTCGCCCAGCACGCCTTCGTCGGCGTCCACGACCCCGCCTTCCCCGGCGCGCCCCGCGACCTACGTGGTCCGCACCCTCGACGACACGGTCACCTCCGGACAGGTCCCCGTCACCGACCCGGCCCTCGGGCGCGTCGTCACGAGCCCGACGACCCTGCCCCCGCACCTGCTCCGCGGCCTCGACGTCCGTGCCCGCTTCCCGGGCGTCGCGTCGGGCGGCACTCCCCTGCTCGGCGTCCCGCTGCGCGCCGGTGACGACGCCGTCGGCGCGCTGTACCTCGCCGCACCCGCCACGGGACGCGGCTTCACCGACCGGGACGAGGAAGTCGTCGGCGGCCTCGCCGCAGCCGCGGGCGCCGTCCTCGCGACCGTCCGCCTGCACGAGCGCACCGAGCGCCACCGTCGCTGGCTCGCGGCGCAGGCCGACGTCGCGGCCGCGCTGCGCGAGCCGCTCACCCGGGGTGCGACGCAGCGCCTGCTCGTCGACACCGTCCGTCCGGTCGCCGAGGCCGACGTCGCCGTGCTGCTCGGACCCGACCCCGACGGCCTGCGGGTCCGCGCGGTCGACGGGCTGGACAAGCGGGTCGTGGGGTCGTTCCCCCGCGTGCCGCCCGCCGTGCGCACCGTCGCGACCTCCGGCGACGTGATCGCGGTCGGGCCGGTCACGGAGTCGCTGTGGGGCGACGACTGGCCCGCGCTCGTCAGCTACCAGGCCGCTGCCGTGCCGTCGATCGACGGCACAAGCGTGCTCGTCGTCGGCTGGACCGGTGCCGACACCGTGCCCGCGGGGCTCGACCCGGACCTCCTGCGGTCCTACGCCGACCAGGCGTCGTTCGGCCTGCAGGTCGCCCGCGCGCAGCACGACCAGGCCCAGCTCGCGGTCTACGAGGACCGCGACCGCATCGGTCGCGACCTCCACGACCTCGTCATCCAGCGCCTGTTCGCCGTCGGCCTCTCCCTGCAGGGCATGACCCGGCACGTCAACGACGACGCCGGTCGCGAACGCCTCGTCCAGGCCGTCGACGACCTCGACCGGACGATCGCCGACATCCGCCGCACGATCTTCGACCTCGGGCGGACCGTCGCCGCGTCGAGCCTGCGCCAGGACCTCGAGCAGGTCGTCGACGAGGCTGCCGCGCTGCTCGGGTTCGAGCCCCGGCTCGTCATCACCGGGCGGCTCGACACGGTCTCCGACGTCGTCGCCGCCCACCTGCTGCACGTCGTGCGCGAGCAGCTCTCCAACGTCGTCCGGCACGCGCACGCGCGCCACGTCGACGTGATCTTGGACTGTGAACGCATGGTTGAGCTCACGATCAGGGATGATGGACGCGGCAGGACCGGAGAAGGAGCGGGCAACGGACTGGCCAACATGCAGCACCGGGCCCGTCAGCTGGGTGGCGCGTGCCGCATCGTCACCCGGCCGGGAGCGGGGTTCGAGATCCGCTGGGCGGTACCGAAGGAGCAATCATGAGCGAGTCCGCACCGGACACGATCCGGATCTTCCTGCTCGACGACCACGAGGTCGTCCGGCGCGGGATCCGCGACCTGCTCGAGTCCGAGCCGGGGCTCGAGGTCGTCGGCGAGGCCGCGACCGCCGGTGAGGCCGTCGACGCGATCCTGCGGCTCAAGCCCGACGTCGCCGTGCTCGACGCCCGGCTGCCCGACGGCTCCGGCATCCAGGTCTGCCGCGACGTCCGCACCCAGGACAACGGCATCGCGGTCGTCATCCTCACCTCGTACGACGACGACGAGGCCCTCTTCTCGGCGATCATGGCCGGTGCCGCGGGCTACGCGCTCAAGCAGATCCGCGGCACCGACCTCATCGACGCCGTCCGCCGGGTGGCGTCGGGGCAGTCCCTGCTCGACCCCGCCGTCACGCAGCGCGTCCTGGAGCGGATCCGCACGCACAACCCCGACGGTCCGCTCGCCGGGCTCACCCAGCAGGAACGCCGCGTCCTGCAGCTCATCGGCGACGGCCTGACCAACCGCGAGATCGCCGACCAGATGTTCCTGGCCGAGAAGACCGTCAAGAACTACGTGTCGCAGCTGCTCGCGAAGCTCAACATGCAGCGCCGCACGCAGATCGCCGTCCTCGCCGCCCGCCAGCGCGACCAGGCCTGACCGACCTCGGGCCGACGCCCCCGACCTCACGGTCCGCCCACTACCCTGGGGGCATGGACCACAACCAGCGCCTGGCCGCGTTCGACCCCGAGATCGCGGGGCTCCTCGACGACGAGCTGCGTCGTCAGCAGACGACCCTCGAGATGATCGCGTCGGAGAACTTCGCCCCCGTCGCCGCGCTCGAGGCGCAGGGCAGCGTCCTGACCAACAAGTACGCCGAGGGCTACCCGGGCAAGCGCTACTACGGCGGCTGCGAGGTCGTCGACCAGGTCGAGCAGATCGCGATCGACCGGCTCAAGCAGCTCTTCGACGCCGAGTACGCGAACGTCCAGCCGCACTCGGGCGCCACGGCCAACGCCGCGGTCCTGCACGCGATCGCCCGCCACGGCGACACGATCATGGGCCTCGACCTCGCCAACGGCGGCCACCTGACCCACGGCATGAAGATCAACTTCTCCGGCCGCCTCTACGAGGTCGTCCCGTACCACGTCGACGACGAGGGCCTGGTCGACATGGACGAGGTCCGCTCGCTCGCGCTCGAGCACTCCCCCAAGGTCATCATCGCCGGCTGGTCGGCCTACCCGCGCCAGCTCGACTTCGCCGCGTTCCGCGCGATCGCCGACGAGGTCGGCGCGACGCTGTGGGTCGACATGGCGCACTTCGCGGGCCTGGTCGCGGCCGGCCTGCACCCCAGCCCGCTGCCGCACGCGCACGTCGTCTCGACCACGACGCACAAGACGCTCGGCGGTCCGCGCGGCGGCGTGATCCTGTCCAACGACCCCGACATGGTCAAGAAGCTGCAGTCCGCGGTGTTCCCCGGCCAGCAGGGCGGTCCGCTCGAGCACGTCATCGCGGCCAAGGCTGTCGCCTTCAAGATGGCGCTCGAGCCCGACTTCGTCGACCGCCAGCGCCGCACGATCGAGGGCGCGCAGATCGTCGCCGAGCGGCTGCTCGCCGACGACGCGAAGGCCGCCGGCGTGCAGGTCCTCAGCGGTGGCACCGACGTCCACCTGGTCCTGGTCGACCTGCGCGACAGCGAGCTCGACGGCCAGCAGGGCGAGGACCGTCTGCACGAGGTCGGCATCACGGTCAACCGCAACGCGGTCCCCAACGACCCCCGCCCGCCGATGATCACGTCCGGCCTGCGCATCGGCACGCCGGCGCTCGCGACCCGTGGCTTCGGCGCCGAGGAGTTCCGTGAGGTCGCCGACGTCATCGCCGAGGCGCTCAAGCCGGGCGACATCGACGTCGAGGGCCTGCGCAAGCGCGTGACGGCGCTGGCCGAGCGGTTCCCGCTCTACCCGGACCTCACGCCGTTCACGGCCTGACCCGGTGAGCCGGCACTGGTTCAGCCCGCCGCTGCTCGCGCTGCACCTGCTCGCGGTCGTCGCGGTCGGGGTGTGCGTCGCGGGCGGGCTGTGGCAGCTCGGTGCCTACGAGGGGCGGCAGGACGAGGGCCGGTCCGCCCAGCGCGCCGCGGTGCCGCTCGACGACGTGTGGCAGGTCGGGCAGGCGTTCCCGGCCGACCTCCTGCACCGTGACGTCACGGTGCAGGGCCGGTTCGCGCCCGCCGACGAGCAGCTGTGGGTCGAGGGTGACGGCACCGGTGGCCGGGCCTGGCTCGTCGCCCCGTTCCTCGTCGACGGCTCCGACGCCGCCCTGCTCGTGGTCCGCGGCAGTGCCGACCGCGCCGAGGCGCTGCCGCCGGTGCCCTCCGGGTCGCGCACGCTCGAGGTCAGCCTCTCCCCCAGCGAGGGCGGCGGCACCCCGCTCGACGCCGACCGCACGACGTCGGCGATCACGATCCCGTCGCTGCTCAACGAGCTGCCGCACCGGCTGTTCTCGGGCTACGGCATCAGCGTCGACCGGACCGGGCTCGACCTGCCGCTCGTGCCGGCGCCCGAGCCGGACGTCTCGTGGACCGTCGGGCTGCGCAACCTGGCCTATGCCTTCCAGTGGTGGGTGTTCGGCCTGTTCGCGCTGTTCATGTGGTGGCGGATGAGCAGCGAGCAGGTCGAGACCGCGCGGCTCGCCGACGCCGAGCTCGCCCGCGCGGACGCCTCGGGCGCGGGTCGGTAGCCTGGCGGCGTGAGTCGAACCGCCGTCGCCTACCGCGTCCTCGCCTGGATCGTGGGCCTCAACCTGCTGCTGGTCTTCGCCGGGTTCTTCGGCAAGATCCTGACCGACGAGGGGTCCTGGTGGAACCGGCCCGACGTCCAGGACACGTTCCTCGTGATCGACCAGGTCCACGGGTTCCTGTTCATGGCGCTCGTCGTCCTGATCGCGGTCCTGGGCCGCCGCCTGCGCTGGTCCCCCGCGTTCATCATCACGACGATGCTGTTCGCGACGATCCCGTTCGTCAGCTTCTGGGCCGAGCACCGCGCGACCCGCGCCATCCGTCGCGACGAGGCCGCCGCGGCCTGAGCTCGGTCAGCGGCCGGTGAAGGTCGCCTTGCCGGGCCCGTCCTGCAGGAACGACGCCATGCCGTTCCTGAGGTCCTCGGTCTCGAACAGGTCGGACGCGATCTCCGTCGTGCGCTCGATCGCGCCGGGCACGCCGTGCGCCTCGTACTCGCGCAGGATCTGCTTGGCCGCGCCGAACGCCTGCGTCGGACCGACCGCGATGCTGCGAACCAGGTCGAGCACGGCGTCGTCGAAGCCGTCGACGGGCAGCACCCGGTTGACGACGTTCCAGCGCTCGAAGGTCGCGGCGTCGAAGGTGGCGCCGGTGAAGACGACCTCCTTCGCCCGGCCGACCCCGGCCCGCGCCGCGAGCCGCTGGGTCCCGCCCATCGTCGGGGTCAGGCCGATGACCCGCTCGACCAAGCCGAACGACGCCTTCTCGCTCGCGACCACGAGGTCGCACGCGAGGGCCACCTCGAGCGCCCAGGTCAGCGTGAGCGCATGGGCGGCGAAGAACGTGGGCACGTCGAGCGCCGCCACCCGCTCGGGCAGCTCGAGCATCCGGTCGTAGAGCTCCTTCGTCGCCTCGCGCGAGGTGCGCGCGTGGAACTGGGCGACGTCGACGCCGCCGGAGACGACCCGGCCCTCCGCGCGAATGAGCAGCGCTCGTGGCAGGTCGGCCTCGACCTCGTCGAGCGCGGCGTCGAAGGCGTCGTGCAGCTCGAGCGAGTACAGGTTGAGCGGCGGCGCCGTGAACGTCAGGACCGCGATCGCGTCGTCCGTGCGGGTGACGGCGACGCTCATCGCTGGGCCTGCGCCGGGTCGTAGCTGCCGCCGCGGTCGGCGGTCACGTTGCGGGCGACGACGACGCCGGCGACGACGGCCAGGACGAGCAGCAGCAGCCGGACGGGATGGTTGGTCATGCGGACACCGTACCTGCGCGCTGACCTGCGAGGACGACACGCACGGGGTTCGAATGTCGATGCTTGTCCGGCGTGTCAGGATGGTCGCAGCACCAGCTGTGCCCACCGTGAAAGGACCCCCGTGGCTTCCCCCCTGACCGCGACGCTGACGACGAACCACGGTGACATCGTCATCGAGCTCTTCCCCGACCACGCGCCCCAGACCGTCGAGAACTTCGTCGGTCTCGCCGAGGGCACCAAGGAGTGGATCGATCCCGAGACCGGACAGGTCGCGACCCGCCCGTTCTACGACGGCCTCGGCTTCCACCGCGTGATCGCCGACTTCATGCTGCAGGGCGGCGACCCGCTGGGCACCGGCACCGGTGGCCCCGGCTACACCTTCGGCGACGAGTTCCACCCCGACCTGCGCTTCGACAAGCCGTACCTGCTCGCGATGGCCAACGCCGGCCCGGGCACGAACGGCTCGCAGTTCTTCATCACGGTCGTCCCGACCTCGTGGCTGAACCGCAAGCACACGATCTTCGGCGAGGTCACGGACGCCGCGAGCCAGAAGGTCGTCGACACGATCGCCGCGGTCCCCACCGACGGCTTCGACCGCCCGCTCGAGCCCGTGGTCATCGAGAAGGTCACGATCGACCGCGGCTGACGTGAGCGAACAGCCCGCGGCGCAGCGCTGCTACCGGCACCCGGACCGCGAGGCGTACATCCGCTGCCAGCGGTGCGAGCGGCTGGTGTGCCCGGACTGCATGCGTGACGCGTCCGTGGGCTTCCAGTGCCCGGAGTGCGTGCGCGAGGGCGCGAAGACCGTGCGACAGCCCCGGACCGTCACCGGCGGCCGGGTGTCGGCGAACCCGGGCGCGGTCACGCTGACGCTGATCGGGATCAACGTCGCGGTCTTCGTCCTGACCGACCTGGTGCGTCTCGGCGTGATCGACGCGGTCGGCGTCATGCGGGCCGACGCGGTGCCGTACGGCACCACGGTCTACCCCGGCGTCATGGACGGCGGCTACTGGCGGATGCTGACGGCGGCGTTCCTGCACAGCGGCCCGACCCACCTGCTGTTCAACATGCTCGCGCTCTACCTGTTCGGCACCTTCGTCGAGCAGGCGCTCGGCACCTGGCGCTACGTCGCCGCCTACCTGACGACCGCGATCGGGTCGTCGGTGTTCGTCTACTGGCTCGCGAGCCCGGTCACCTCGACGGTCGGCGCCTCCGGGGCCGTGTTCGGCCTGCTCGGCATGGCGCTCATGCTGCTGCTCAAGGCCCGCGAGGACGTCCGCGGACTACTCGTCCTCCTGGCGATCAACGGTGTCCTGAGCCTCCAGGGCAACATCAGCTGGCAGGGCCACCTCGGCGGCTTCGTCGTGGGCTGCATCCTGGGCGCCGTGCTCGCCTGGACGCCCCGGGAGCGTCGGACGCTCGTCCACGGCCTGACCTGGGTCCTGCTGTGGATCGCGATCGTCGGCTTCACCCTGCTGCGCACCATCGACCTCACCAGCGTCTAGGCCGAGTCACACCGGTGTGATTCGTCCACACCGACATCCACAGTGTGGATAACTACACCCATGTGATTCGGCCGCAGACACCGTGGATCACCGTCGGTCGAGTAGCGGGAGGAGCGAGGGACGAGCGACCTCCCGCGTATCGAGACCACGTGGTGAGGCTAGGGGCGGTAGCGGTGGTTGGTCTGCCAGGTGGTGGCGCCGGGTGGTCTCCAGGCGATGGTGCCGTCGGGTTGCTTCTGGTGCTCCCACTCGTCGTCGTGGACGTGGTGGTGGTGTCGGCAGCAGAGCAGGGCGCCGTTGGTCAGGTCGGTGGGTCCGTCGTCGTCGTAGGGCTTCAGGTGGTGGGCTTCGCACCAGGCGGGTGGGCGGTCGCAGCCGGGGAACGTGCAGCCACCTTGCGTGGTCGCGAGGGCGCGGCGTTGGGCGGGGGTGAAGAGTCGCTTCTTGAGTCCGTGGTCCAGGACGTTGGAGCGTCCGTCGAGGACGGTGGGGATGATCCCGGCGCCGCAGGCCACCTTCCGGGCTTGGCTCGCGGAGAGTCGCGTGCCGTCGGAGAGTGTCGCGGCGGCGATGCCGTCCTGCAGGGTCTCGAGGTCCATCGTGACGGTCACGACGGCGGAGACGCCGCCGTCGTTCGGCAGCCGGTCAGTGGGCAGGTGGGTCCAGAGGTCGGCGAACGCGAGGCCGGCGCGGTAGGCACGGGCCTCGTACGGGTCCTCGAACGTCGGCTCGCCGGGGACGGGTGCCTTGGGGGTTTTGGCGGGGGCGGTGACGGCGTCGTACCAGGCCTTCGCGGACGCGGCCTCCAACGTCGGGAGGGTGAAGTCGCCGGACCAGGTGCCGTCGTGGTTGTCCCACATCCGGAACCGAGACTTCGCCCGAGCCTGGCGTTCACGCTCGACGAGGATCTCGTTCTCGAACTCGTCGGTGGTCTTCTTGTCCGCGTAGACGTCCATCAACCGGTCGGTCCGTCGGCGCAGGTCCGGGAGCCTCAAGCGGTCGGCGTCCTTGAGCAGGGTCCGCTCAGCGAGGTCACGCTGCCCAGGGGTCGCCTTCGACGGGAGCTTGGCGAGGCCGGTCGCGATGACGTCGGCCTGCTCGGGCGTGACGCGCCCCTTGGAGAGGGCTTCCTGGGTGTGGGAGGTCTTGGAGATCCGCTCGGCACGGCGGACCAGCCGGTCGGCGGAGTGGCGGTCGCCGCCGAAGTCCTTGGCGAGCAATGCGCCCGTGGACGTGGCCCCGGCGGCACGCGCCGCGCCGGACTCCTCCAGCGCGCGAGCGGCGGCCATCTTCTGACCCACCAGCCGCGCTTCCGCCCGCGACAGATCACTCACGAGCCGTCGGGCCGTCGCCGGGTCCAGACCCGCCCAGGCCGCCGGGTCCATCCGGTCCAGCTCGGCGTGCAGACCCGCGACAGCAGCCACCAGCGGGTGGGTGTCGAGGTGCTGCGCGGTCATCATTGGGTCCTGTCTCGAGGTGATGACTCCACGCTAGGGAGCCCCTCTGACACACCCCTCCGGCAGCAACATCGCCTGTGGACAAAGGGGCTTCGGCAGGCTCAGCCGCCCGATCCGTCGGTCTGGCGTATCGAGACCACGTCTGAGGAGGTCTCGATACGGGGCACGGGCTCCTTCGTCGCCGTTCCCCTACTCGACCGTCGTCAGCGCCGGGGGTTCCGGCGGGGTTGCGCGGGCAGAAGGTCCCTGTGGTCGACGGCCGCTCAGGCCCGGCTCACTCCCACTTCGTCGCGAACCCGAAGGCGGCGACGATGAAGCCCATCCCGATGACGATGTTCCAGTTGCCCAGGTCGCTGTAGACCGGGATGCGGGTGTCGGTGCCGCTGATGACGTAGAAGACGACGATCCACAGCAGGCCGATGCCGGCCGAGATCAGCATCGCCGGCGCGGCCCCAACGGTTGCCGACGACGACGGGGGCACCCGGCTCGGGCTCGGGGCGGGTGCGGTCGGCGACGACCCACGCGGCGACGAGCAGGACTGCGGCGATCGCCCAGTTCCAGCGGCCGAGGCCGTAGAGGGGCTCGATCGCGCCGATGTTGGGGAAGTTCTTGTCGGTCGTGGCGAAGAACGTGCCGACGGCCCAGATGACGGCCCCGACCAGGAGCAGGAGGGCGAGCGGGTGGCGCCAGCCGCCCAGCGTGCGCGACGGGGTGGATGCGGAGTTCTTCTTGGCCACGATGCCCTCTCGAGTCCTGCGGTTCGGGGTCCGGACGCCGCGGATCGGCGGGGGACCTCCGCTAGCCTAATATCCCGGGTCGACCGAGAGGCGGGGAGCATGGCGAAGTCGGGGTCCCACGCCCCGCACGCACTGGCCCGTCCTCGTGTTCACGACGTGCCTCGTGGCGGGCATCGCCTTCGCCGCGGCCAACCAGACCGCCGACGGTTCCGACCTGCGTCCCGCCGGCGGCGACGTCGGGTCGCTCGTCGCTGACCGCACCCGCCAGGCCGAGCAGCGTCGGACCGAGGCGCGCCGGCTCCAGCAGCAGGTCGACAGCCTGTCGCGCTCCGCTGGCGGCGCCGGGCTGTCCGGGCTGCTGAAGGAGATCTCGACCCTCGGTCAGCGGGCGGGCCTCACCACCGAGCGCGGGCCGGGCCTGCGGATCGAGCTCGACGACGCCCCGCGCACCGTCGACGTCCCGCCCGGCGCCGACGAGAACGTCCTGGTCGTGCACCAGCAGGACATCCAGGCGTTCGTCAACGCCATGTGGGCCGGCGGAGCGACGGCCGTGACGCTGCAGGGCCAGCGCCTCATCACGACGACCGGCATCAAGTGCGTCGGCAGCACCGTCATCCTCGACGGCGTGCCGTACTCGCCGCCGTACGTCATCGAGGCGATCGGCGACACCAGCCAGCTCCAGGCGGCGCTCGACGCGTCCTCGCAGGTGCTCACCTACCGGCGCTACGTCCAGGCCGTGCAGCTGGGGCTGTCGGTCGAGCCGAAGGTCGACCTGCGGGCCAAGCCCTACGCGGGCACGATCAGCCTGCGCCACGCCCGGCCCCTCGACTGACGTCGAGGAGTCGGACGGGCCGACAGGTCCGAGGCGGGCTCAGCCGCCGTCGACGAGGGCGCCAGCGCCGCCTTGTCCCTGCTGGTCCTGGCCGTCAGGCCCGGGCGACTGGTCGTTGCCGTCGTTGGTCGAGACGGTGATCTCGATCGTCGTGCCGCGCGCGACGGTCGTGCCGCCCGGCTGGCTCTGGGCCGTGACCTGGTCGGCGGGTGCCGACGACGACGCGTCGTTGACGACCTTGACCTTGAGCCCGGCCTCCTCGAGGGCGTCCCGGGCGTCGTCGACGCTCTGGCCGACCACGTTCGGCACGGTGGACTGGCCCTGCGACACGATGACGGTCACGGTCGAGCCCGGGTCGAGCCGTGTGCCGGCCACCGGGTTCGTGTTGATGACCGTGTCCTTCTCCTCGGACGAGGGGCGTTCGTCCTTCTTGACCTTGAGCCCGGCCTTCTCGATCGCGTCCTTGGCCTCGTCGTAGGTCAGGCCGCCGACGTCCGGGACGGGCACCGCCTCCGGACCCGTGGAGACGACGATGTCGACCTCGGAGCCCTTGTCGGCCTGCTCGCCGCCGTCGGGCGACTGCGAGATGACGTCGCCGTCGGCGACGTCGGCCGAGGGCTTCTTCGTCACGTTGACGGTGAAGTCGGCGTTCTCGAGCTGGCGGGTGGCGGCGTCCTGGTCCTTGCCGACGACCGACGGGACCTCGACCTGGGGGATGGGCTCGGGCTGGTTGGCCTTCCACACCGCGAAGCCGATGCCGAGCAGGAGCAGCAGTGCGATGACGCCGATGATCCACCACTTGGCGTTGCTGCGCTCCTCGTCGTCCTCGGCCGCGTGCGCACCGGCGGGGGCGGCCGCGGCGGCGGCGACGGCCGGGGCGACGGCGGTGGCTCCGACGACGGCGGTGGCCGCGGTCGGGGCCTCGACCGGCTGGCCGGCGATGGCCCGCTCGATGTCGCGGCGCATGTCGGCGGCGCTCTGGTAGCGGTCGTCGACGCGCTTGGCGAGCGACTTGGCGACGAGGTGGTCGACGGCGGCGGTCACGTCGGGGTTGAGCTGCGACGGCGGCCGCGCGTCCTCGCGCACGTGCTGGTAGGCGACCGACACGGGGCTGTCGCCCACGAACGGCGGACGTCCCGTCAGCAGCTCGTACAGCAGGCAGCCGGTCGAGTAGATGTCGGAGCGGGCGTCGACGGTCTCGCCGCGCGCCTGCTCGGGGGAGAGGTACTGCGCGGTGCCGATGACCGCCGCGGTCTGCGTCATCGCGGACGACGCGTCGGCGATCGCGCGGGCGATGCCGAAGTCCATGACCTTGACCTGGCCGGACGGCGTCAGCATGACGTTCGCCGGCTTGATGTCGCGGTGGATGATGCCGGAGCGGTGGCTGTAGTCCAGTGCGCTGAGGATGTCGGCGGTGATGCTCAGGGCGCGCTCGGGCAGGATCTTGCGGTCGTCGCGCAGGATCTCGCGCAGCGTCTGGCCCTCGACGTACTCCATGACGATGTACGGGATGTGGTTGCCGTGGGCGTCGGTGGCCTCGCCGGTGTCGTACACGGCGACGATGGAGGGGTGGTTGAGCGCGGGCGGCCGACTGGGCCTCGCGGCGGAACCGGGCCTGGAACGTCTCGTCGGACGCCAGGTCGGCGCGCAGCTGCTTGATCGCGACCGTGCGGCCGAGCCGCAGGTCCCGACCGACCCGGACGTCGGCCATGCCTCCGCGGCCGAGCAGGCCGCCGAGCTCGTAGCGGTCGCTCAGGCGGATGGGCTCGTCAGGCGAATCGGTCATGGGGTCAGTCTCCCTGGGTCTGAGGTCGGGTGGCTGTCGTGGGGGCGCCGGCCGTGCGTCGACTCACTTGTCGAGCACCGCCTCGATGACGGAGCGCGCGATCGGGCCGGCGAGCCGCCCGCCCGCGATCTCGCTGCGGGCGGTGTTGCTGGACTCGACGACGACCGCGACCGCGATCTTCGGGTCGTCCGCGGGCGCCAGCGCCACGAACCAGGCGTAGGGCGGTCGGTCGGCGGTCGACTGCGCGGTGCCGGTCTTGGCGCCGACGTCGATGCCGGGGATCCGGGCCGAGGTCGCGGTGCCGCTCTCGACCGTGCTGACCATCATGCTGCGCAGCTTGCGCGCGTTGCCGGCGCTGAGCGCCCGGCTGAGCTGCTCGGGCCGGGTCTGGTCGAGCACCCGCAGGCTCGGCGTCCGGACGGTCTTGACCACGTAGGGCCGCATGACGACGCCGTCGTTGCCGATGCCGGCCGCGACCATCGCCATCTGCAGCGGGCTCGCGGCGACCTCGTACTGGCCGATGCCGGACTGCGCGAGCTGCGGCGCCTCGAGGTCGGTGCCGTCGGCGGTGAAGCGGCTCGGGCTGGCCGGCAGGCCGGCGAGCGGGTCGGTGCCGAAGCCGAACTTGCGGGCCTGCTCGGCGAGCCGCTGCTGGCCGAGACGACCCGCGATCGAGCCGAACGAGACGTTGCAGGAGACCTCGAGGGCCTGGCGGAACGTGATCGGGTCGCCGCCGCAGTTGCTGCCGTTCTCGTTGACGAGGCGGTAGGTGATGCCGCCCTTGAAGCCCAGGCTCGTGCCGCCCTTGACGTCGTCGCCCGGCTCGAGGTTCAGGTCCTCGAGCGCGGCGGCGGCCGTGACCAGCTTGAACGTCGACCCCGGCGGCAGGATCTGCTGCGTGCCGCGGTTCAGCATCGGCTGGTCCGGATCGGTCGTCAGGTCCTTCCAGGCCTTGGCCTCCTTCTCGAGCGAGTGGCTCGCGAGGCGGTTCGGGTCGTAGGACGGCTGGCTGACGTCGGCGAGGATCGCGCCCGTCTGCGGGTCGAGCGCGACGACGGCGCCCTTCGTGCCCTTGCCCAGGGCCTCGAGGCCGCTCGCCGCGGTCTTCTGCGCGGCGGCGTCGATCGTGAGCTCGACGCTGCCGCCCTTGGGCTGCTTGTTGGCGAGCAGGTCGACGACGCGGTTGACGAACAGGCGGTTGTCGCTCCCGGACAGGACGCGGTTCTGGGAGTTCTCGAGAGCGCCGCGACCGTACGTGTAGGAGAAGTAGCCCGTGAGCGGCGCGTAGAGCCCGCCGTCGGGGTACTTGCGCTGGAACTGGAACTGGTCGTCGCTCTTGACGCTCTCGGCGACGGGGTCCCCGTCGACGAGGATCGGCCCGCGGTCGCGGGAGAACTCCTCGTTGATGACGCGCCGGTTGCCGTTCTTGTCGTTGAGGCTGTCGGCCTCGACGAACTGCACGTAGTTGACGTTGATGAGCAGCGCCGCGAACAGCACGAGGCAGGCGACGGCGAGGCCACGGATCGGCTTGTTCACAGCTTCACCACCTGCGTCTCCTCGTCGTTGTCGAACGTCGCGATCTCGGGCGCGGGCCGACGGGTCTGGTCGCTGATGCGCAGCAGCAGGCCGATGATCGCCCAGTTGATGACGATCGACGAGCCGCCCTGCGCCATGAACGGGGTGGTCAGGCCGGTCAGCGGGATGAGCCGGGTGACGCCGCCGATGACGACGAACACCTGGATCGCGAACGAGACCGCGAGGCCGGCCGCGAGCAGCTTGCCGAACGCGTCACGGCACGTGAGCCGCCACGCGCAGGCCGCGCTCGACGATGATCCCGTACATCAGCAGGATCGCCATGAGCCCGGTGAGCCCGAGCTCCTCGCCGGCGGCAGACGCGATGAAGTCGGAGAACGAGAACGGCGTCAGCTGCGGGCTGCCCTGCCCGAGTCCTTGGCCGAGGATCCCGCCGTGGGCCAGGCCGAACAAGGAGTTGATGATCTGGCCGTTCTGGTCCGGGTTGTCGAACGGGTGCAGCCACACGTCGAAGCGCGCCCCGGACGTGCCCGAACGCGAGGTAGCCCAGGTAGGACCCCGCCCCGAACCAGCACGCCGCCGACGACGAGCCAGCCCGGACGCTCCGTCGCGATGTAGAGCATGACGACGAACAGGCCGAAGAACAGCAGCGACGAGCCGAGGTCGCGCTGCAGCACGAGGATGCCGACGCTGATGAGCCAGCCGATGAGGATCGGGCCGAGGTCGCGGCCGCGTGGCAGGTCGATGCCGAGGAAGCGGCGACCCGCGAGCGCGAGGGCGTCGCGCTTGACCACGAGGTAGCCCGCGAAGAAGATCGCGAGACAGATCTTGGCGGCCTCGCCGGGCTGGAAGCTGAACGGGCCCAGCCGGATCCAGATCTTGGCGCCGCGGATGTCCTGGCCGACGAGCGGCATGAGTGGCAGCGCGAGCAGGACGATGGCGGCCAGGCCGAACGTGAACGTGTAGGCCTGCAGGCGGCGGTGGTCGCGCACGACCGCGAGGACCCCGACGAAGGCCACGATGCCGAGGCCGGTCCACATGAGCTGGGCGTTCGCGAGCGGCTGGTAGTCGCCGCCGAGGCAGTAGCCCTTGCAGCCCAGGTCGATGCGGTAGATGAGGGCGAGGCCGAGCCCGTTGAGGCACACGACGATCGGCAGCAGCACGGGGTCGGCGTAGGGCGCGAGCCGGCGCACGATCAGGTGGGTCGCGACGGACACGACGACGATCGCCCCGCCGAGCTTGAGGACGTCGGCGGGCACGCGGCCCTCCGACCCAAGGCCGACGGCGGCGTAGGCGGCGATGCCGATGAACGTGGCCATCGCGAGCAGGGCGAGCTCGGCGCCGCGACGCTTGCGCGGGAACCAGGTGCCGGGTGCGGGGCTGCTCATCGGGACCACCTCGTGGGTGCGGCGCTGGAGGAGTCGGACGACGGCGTGCGGCTCGGCGACGGGCTCGGGGTGGGTCCGGCCTGCTCCTCGAGGTCGGCGACGACCTGACGGGCGTCCTCGAGGCTCGAGGCGGTGATGCCCTCGCGCACCTGGCGGGCCTCGAAGTCGGTGAGGGCGGTGAGCTCGACGTCGGAGACGGACTCGACGTGCTGCAGCGTGACGAGCGGCAGGTCGGTCTGGATGCCGCGGAAGATCGCGACCTTGCCGTCCTCGGCCGCGACGAAGTACTGCTGCTGGCTCCAGCGGTAGCCGAGGAAGCCGATGCCGCCGAGGATCGCGAGCACCAGCACGAGGGCGACGAGCCGCTTGGTCCGCCGCAGGCGACGGGGTGGTCGGGGCGCGTAGC
>JAQIJP010000031.1:0-28490 GCA_036946185.1 Aeromicrobium erythreum | reverse complement strand
GGGCATACTGCGGGCATGGACGACGAGCTGCTGCGCGGACGTGGCGGGCTCACGTACGCCGAGCTCGACCGGGTGGCCGAGGACCTGCGCGACCTGGTCGTGCGGACGGCGGAGCGGCAGATCTCGCGGCCGCTCGTCCACGAGTTCGCGATCGACGCGACGGACGAGGCGTCCGCGACGGCCGCGCCACCGCCGGGCTACCGCCGCCCGGCGACCGGGTCGATCACGACCCTCGTGCACGCCCGCTCGCGCACCGCGCCGGTCGAGGTGACCGTCCGGGTCACGGTCTGGCCCGCCCTCGGCGGCGCCGACGTGACCGACCTGCTGGTCGAGCGCGAGGGGACCGACCGCCGGCTCGAGGTGCGTCTCGACGAGCTGCTGCCCGAGCCGACCGAGTCGCTGCAGCGCCGGCTCGGCGACTACGTGGCCCGCCAGGTCGCCTCGGTCGTCGCCGAGCTCAACGTCGCGATGCAGCGCCACCTCGGCGGCCGCTGACCAGGCTCCGACCGGCTCAGCCGGCATGCAGGCGCGAGCACAGGGACTCTGAGCTCGTCGAAGGGTCTAGGGGCGGTAGCGGTGGTTGGTCTGCCAGGTGGTGGCGCCGGGTGGTCGCCAGGCGATGGTGCCGTCGGGGCGTTTCTGGTGCTCCCACTCGTCGTCGTGGACGTGGTGGTGGTGTCGGCAGCAGAGCAGGGCGCCGTTGTCGAGGTCGGTGGGTCCGTCGTCGTCGTACGGGGTGAGGTGGTGGGCTTCGCACCAGGCGGGTGGCCGGTCGCAGCCGGGGAAGGTGCAGCCGCCCTGGGTGGTGGCCAACGCGCGGCGTTGGGCGGGGGTGAACAGTCGCTTCTTGAGGCCGTGGTCCAGGACGTTCGAGCGTCCGTCGAGGACGGTGGGGATGATCCCGGCGCCGCAGGCGACCTTCCGCGCCTGGGAGGCGCTCAACCTGGTGCCGTCGGACAAGGGTGGCGGCAGCGATCCCGTCGCGGAGGCTGTCGAGCTCCATCGTCACGGTGACCACGGCCGAGACGCCGCCGTCGTTGGGGAGCCGATCGGTCGGGAGGTGGGTCCACAGGTCACCGAACGCCAGTCCGGCGCGATACGCCCTGGCCTCGTACGGGTCCTCGAACGTGGGCTCACCGGGCACGGGTGCCTTGGGAGTCTTGGCGGGGGGCGGTGACGGCGTCGTACCAGGCCCTTGCCGAGGCCGCCTCGAGCGTGGGCAACGTGAAGTCGCCGGACCAGGTGCCGTCGTGGTTGTCCCACATTCGGAACCGGGACTTCGCCCGAGCCTTGCGCTCACGCTCGACCAGGAGGTCGTTCTCGAACTCGTCGGTGGCCTTCTTGTCCGCGTAGACGTCCATCAACCGGTCGGGTCCGTCGGCGCAGGTCCGGCAGGGCGGAGCCGATCGGCGTCCTTCAACAACGTCCGCTCGGCCAGGTCCCGCTGCGCCGGGGTCGCCTTCGGCGGCAGCTTCGCCAGGCCGGTCGCGATCACGTCGGCCTGCTCCGGAGTCACGCGACCCTTCGAGAGGGCCTCCTGGGTGTGGGAGGTCTTGCTGATCCGCTCGGCACGGCGGACCAACCGGTCGGCGGAGTGCCGGTCGCCGCCGAAGTCCTTGGCCAGCAGGTCAGCGGTCGAGACCGCTCCTGCGTCCCGAGCGGCGGACGTCTGGTCGAGCGCTCGGGCGGCGGCCATCTTCTGACCCACCAGCCGCGCCTCGGCCCGCGACAGATCCGACACCAACCGCCGCGCGGTCGCCGCATCCAGGCCCGCCCAGGCCGCCGGATCCATCCGGTCCAGCTCCGCATGCAGACCCGCGACAGCAGCCACCAAAGGGTGCGTGTCCAGCGTCTGCGCGGTCATCATTCGGTCCTGTCTCGAGGTGATGACTCCACGCTAGGCAGACCCTCTGACACACCCCTCCGACACCGAGTCAGCCTGTGGACGAAGCCTCCCGCCGCCACTCGTACGGCGTGGTGGTCGTGACCCGCACGAGCCCGGAGCGCGCGAGGATCGGCTCCGACATCGGGGTCGAGTCGCTGTGCAGCACCGTGCGGCCGAGATGCGTCGCGGCGACCGCTCGGGCCGCGACGAGCGCCCGGTAGATGCCCTGGCCGCGCCAGGCCGGAGTCGTCGCACCGCCCCAGATCCCCGCGATCGTCGAGTCCGCCACGGGCTCCAGCCGCCCCGAGCACACGACCTCGCCCTGCACCTCGGCGACCCACAGCTGCATGCCGTCGTCGCGCCGCAGGCGGTCGAGGACGGCCTCGGCGTACTCCTCGCTGACGGGCTCGCCGAACGCCTCGTCCGCCTGCGCGCACATCGCCCGGACGTCGGCCTCCTCGGTCACCTGGCGCAGCACGACACCGGGTCGAGGGGGCGGGCCCTCGGCGAGCACCTCGGCGTCACCCATCATCACCGCCTCGGTCTCCTGCTCGACGAACCCGTGCCGCAGCAGCGCCTCGTGCAGGCCCGGCGCGACGTCGTGCCCGCGGGCCTTCCACTCCACCCGCTGGATCTCCGGGTCGGCCTCGAAGTGCTCGACCGCGTCGGCGACGAGCTGCTCGACCCGGTCCTCGCCCGCACCCCCGAGGTCCCGGTACGTCACGAACCCGCGCCCCCGCGCGAACGTGACGAGCCGCAGCGGCCCGTGCCGCAGGACCGACTGCGCGCTGGGGGTCTCGGCGTCGGTCCGCAGCTCGTCGTCGTACAGGCGCAGCAGCGCCTCGGGGTCGCGACTCATCGCCTCACGCTATCCCGCGCCCCTGGGGCATCATCAAGCCATGAGCGACCTGCACCGGCTCGACGCGCACGACCAGGCGGCCCTGCTCGCGGCGGGCGAGGTGTCGTCGGTCGAGCTCGTGCAGCACCACCTCGACCGGGTCGAGCGGATCGGCCCGTCGCTCGGCGCCTTCGTGACCGTGACCCCCGAGCGCGCGCTGGAGCGGGCTGCCGCCGCGGACGCCGCGCGACGCGCCGGCGAGGTGCCCCCGTTCACCGGGGTGCCCACCGCCTTCAAGGACCTGACGGCGACCGCGGGCACCCGCACGACGATGGGCTCGCGCCTGCTCGCCGAGAACGTGCCCGACCAGGACGCGTACGTCGTGCGGCTCGTCGAGCAGGCCGGTCTCGTGAGCCTCGGCAAGACCAACACCCCGGAGTTCGGGCTCTCGTCGTACACCGACAACGACCTGGTCGGCCCGGCGCGCACGCCCTGGGACCCGACCCGTACCGCGGGCGGGTCCAGCGGTGGGGCGGCGGCCGCCGTGGCCGCCGGTCTCGTCCCGCTCGCCCAGGGCAGCGACGGCGGCGGGTCGATCCGCATCCCGTCGAGCTGCTGCGGCGTGCTCGGGTTCAAGCCGAGCCGCGGTCGGGTGAGCGCGGGCCCGCTCGGCAGCGACTGGTCCGGGCTCGCGGGCGACGGACCGATCGCCCGGTCGGTGCGCGACGCCGCCGTGCTGCTCGACGCCATGGCGCACCCCATGCCCGGCGACCCCCGCCCGCTGCCCGACCCGGCCGTGCCGTTCGCGCAGTGGGCCCGCCGCAGACCCGGTCGGCTGCGCATCGCCCGCTGGTCCAGCCCGTACCTGCCGGGCATCGACGCCTCGCCGGAGTCGGTCGCGGCCTGGGAGCACGCGACACAGGTCCTGGTCGACCTCGGCCACGAGGTCGTCGACGTCGCGAACCCGTTCCCGCCGGACCTCGAGCCCCGGTTCAACGAGGTGTGGTCGGCCGGCATGGCGGCCGCACCCGTCCCGCCGGAGGCCGTCGAGCTGCTGCGCCCGAACACCCGGTACTGGTGGCTGCGTGGGCGTGAGGTCACCGGTCCCGGGCTGGCCGGGGCGATGCAGCACCTCGAGGCGACGACCCGCGACGTGCTCACCCGGATGCAGGAGTTCGACGCGTGGCTCACCCCGACGCTCGCGCTCCCCCCGCAGCCCGTGGAGTGGTTCAACGAGTCCGGCGACCCCGCGCAGGACCACTGGCGCGAGCTGCTGTTCACGCCGTACACGGCCGTCTACAACATGGCCGGCGTCCCGGCCGCGTCGCTGCCACTGCACCGGACGTCCGCGACCGAGGACCAGCCCGAGCTGCCGGTCGGTGTCATGCTCGCCGGCCGTCCGGGCGAGGACGGGCCGCTCCTGAGCCTGTGCGCGCAGGTCGAGGAGGCCGCTCCCTGGGCCGACGCCTGGCCGCCCGTCGACTGAGACGTCCCGGCGAGTCGGCGGACACCGGCGCGTCGCCCCGCCATCATCGGGGTACGCCACGGGCGGGTCACGACGGACGGAGGGCACGGTGGGCACATCAGCGCTACGTCGCCGCACCGTCCTCGCGGCCCGCGCCCTCGGCGTCGTCCTGGTGGTCGGCCTGCTCGCGAGCCCCGTGGCCGGTACCGACCTGGACGACTCCTGCGGCGGCTGGGCCGGCACGAAGGCCGACGGCACGCCGTGGGAGTGCACGTACGACGACGAGTTCTCCGGGCCGACCTGGGACCGGTCGACGTGGTCGGCACAGGACACCGGCACGTCGGGCTACACCATGGGGACCGACACCGCGTTCGCCTGCTACGCCGACGACGACCGGGTCATCGACGTGGCCGACGGCCACCTCGAGCTGTCCGTGCAGCGGCTGGACGAGCCGCGCGCGTGCGGGGACGGTCGGACCTCGCGCTACCTCGCGGCGAGCCTCATGCACCACGGGACCTTCAGCCAGACCTACGGCCGCTACGAGATCCGCGCCAAGGTGCCCGACCTGCGGGCCAAGGGCTCGCAGACGACCTTCTGGCTGTGGCCCGTGGACATGTTCGCCTACGGGACGTCGTGGCCGTCCTCGGGCGAGATCGACATCGCCGAGATGTACTCGTCGTACCCGGACCTCGCCATCCCGTTCTTCCACTACCTGCGCAAGGACGTCGACACCTCGCGGAACCAGAACATGCAGACCGCGTACGACTGCCACATCGCCGTGGGCGAGTTCAACACCTACGTCCTCGTGTGGGAGCCCGGACGGCTCACCGTGCGGATCAACGGTGAGACATGCCTGACGAACAACTACAGCGCGACCAACGCCCCGCAGGACCATCCCGACGCGCCGTTCGACAGGCCGTTCTTCCTCTCCCTGACCCAGGGCATCGGCGACCAGGGCAACGAGTACGTCGACGCCGACGTCCCGGCCCGCCTCACGACCCAGGTCGACTACGTGCGCATCTGGCACTGACCCACCCCTGGCCCGGCTGCCGACGACCGCGAGACTGGGTCGGTGCCCGCCCCGTCCGACCCCGCCGCGCTCCGGGCCCGTCGCGGCACGTTGCTCGCGTTCGCGACCAACGGCGCGCTCGTCGGGTCGCTGCTGCCGCGCTACCCGGAGGTCGCCCGGGCGTTGGACCTGAGCACCGCGCAGCTCGGTCTCGTCGTGGTCGCGTTCGGCCTGGGCGCGAGCGTCGCCGGCAGCATGCCGGGCTGGTGGCTCCGCCGATTCGGCTCACGACGGGTGAGCGCGGGGTCGACCTGGCTCATCGCGGCCCTCCTCGCGGGAGCGGGGCTCGCGACCACGACCGGGCCGTCCGGGCTGCCCTGGTTCGTCGCCCTGATGTTCCTCGCCGGTGTCGGCGACGCCGTCGCGGACGTGTCGCAGAACTCGCAGGGCCTGCGCGTGCAGCAGGCGTACGGCCGGTCGGTGCTGTCGACGATGCACGCCGGCTGGAGCGCGGGCGCCGCGCTCGGCGGCGCGGCCGGGGCGCTCGCGGCACGGCTCGACGTCCCGCTCCCGGCGCACCTGGCCGTCTCGGGCACGCTCTGCGCGATCCTCGTGACCCTCGCGTCGACGACGTTCCTGCCCGACCGCGACCCGCGCCCCGAGGTCGACGAGCACGGCGTCAGCACCCAGCCGTCACTCGGGCGCGCCCTCGTCCTCGTGCTGCCCCTGACCCTCATCGCGCTCGGCGGGTTCGCCGTCGAGGACGTGGGCAACAACTGGTCGGCGTACTTCCTGCGCACCGAGCTGGGGCTCAGCGTCGGTCTCGCGGGGCTCGGGGTCACGACGGTCCTGGGCGCACAGTTCGTCGGCCGGCTGCTCGGCGACCGCGTCATCGACCGGCTGGGTCCCCGGACGGCGGTGCGGCTGAGCCTGCTCGCGGTCGCGGCGGGGATGGTCGTCGCGGCGTGGGCCCCGTGGGAGCCCTTGACCTTCGCCGGGTTCGCGGTCGCCGGGGCGGGTTGCGCGATCTCGGTGCCGGTCGCCTTCGCGGAGGCCGACCGGCTGCCCGGCCTCGCCCCGCACCAGGGCCTCGCGCTGTCGAGCTGGCTCATGCGCGCCACGACCCTCGCCGTCAGCCCGCTCGTGGGACTCGTCGGCCAGGAGGCTGGCCTGCGTCAGGCCCTCACCGTGATCGCCGCCGTCGGGCTGGCCGGGCTGCTGTTCACGGGACGGCTGCGCGCCCGCTGACGTCAGTCGCGCGCGGTGAGGACGATCGGGTCGCCGTCGGTGATCGCGACGGTGTGCTCGGAGTGGGCCCCGCGCGAGCCGTCGGCGCTGAGGATCGTCCAGCCGTCGTCGTGCATGCGGATCTCGTCGGTCGACGCGAGGAACCACGGCTCGATCGCGATGACGAGGCCCGGCTTGAGCGGCAGGCCCCGTCCGGCGCGGCCGTCGTTGGGGACGTGCGGGTCGCCGTGCATCGTGCGTCCGACGCCGTGCCCGCCGAACTGGGTGTTGACGCTGAGTCCGCGCGAGCGGGCCACCTCGCCGATCGCCGCGCTGATGTCGCCCAGGCGGTGCGTGGGACGGGCGACCTCGATCGCCGCCGCCAGCGCGTCGCGGGTCGCGTCGATGAGGTCGAGGTCCTCCTGCCGCGGCGTCCCGACGACGACGCTGACGGCCGAGTCGGCGACCCAGCCCTCGACGTTGACCGCGAAGTCGAGGCTCAGCAGGTCGCCGTCGCGCAGCACGTAGTCGTGCGGCAGGCCGTGCAGCACGGCGTCGTTGACCGACGTGCACAGCACCTTGCCGAACGGCCCGCGACCGAACGACGGCGCGTAGTCGATGTAGCAGGACTCGGCGCCGCGCTCGCGGATCATCCGGTGCGCAAGGGCGTCGAGGTCGAGCAGGTTGACCCCGACGTCGGCCGCCTCGACGAGCGCGGTGAGCACCTCGCCCACGAAGCGACCGGCGGGTCGCATCTCGTCGATCTGCGCGGGGGTCCTGAGCTCGATGGCCATGGGTTCCAGCCTAGTCGGCGGCCCCCACCGGCTCCGTGCGTCACCGTCCGTTCACCGTCGCGGCACCTCGCGGTCAGCCGCTCTGCCTAGCCTCGGCGGCGATCGGGGGATCGACCGCGGTTCCCCGGGACGACCCATGCGAAGGACGCCCATGACCGTGACGCCCCACCGCCCCCTGCTCCCCCTGGTCGACGACCGGCCCGCCGGCACCGCGCCGTGCGCCTCCGGCCGCGCCGCCCTGACGTGCCGCTACCGCTGCGGCGACGCGTGCGCCCACGACGCGCCGAACACGTCGTCCAACGAGACCTTCGACCAGGTGCTCGCCGCCGCCCTGAGCCGTCGCAGCGTGCTGCGGACCGGTGCGGTCGTCGGCGCCGTCGCCGCCGGGTCCGTGGCGCTCGGCTCGCCCGCGGCGGCAGCGGGCCGGGGCGCGGCCGTCGGGCCGAAGGGTCCGCGCGGCTCGTCGGCGCCGCACGGCCTGCGGTTCACCCCCGTCCCGCCGAACACGAACGACGCCGTGACGATCCCGGACGGCTACCGCCAGGACGTCGTCATCCGTTGGGGCGACCCGCTGTTCACGGACTCCCCGCGCTTCGACGTCGACCGGCAGACGGGCGCGAGCCAGCGTCGCCAGTTCGGCTACAACAACGACTTCGTCGGCCTGCTGCCGCTCGGCCGCGACACCCACCTGCTCGTCGTGAACCACGAGTACACCGACGAGCAGATCATGTTCCCGAAGTACGTCAAGGGCTCCCCGACCCGCGACCAGGTCGAGGCGGCGCTCGCGGCGCACGGCCTGTCCGTCGTCGCGGTCCGCGAGAAGCGCGGCTCGGGCGCCCTCGAGCCGATCGTCGGCCACCCGCTCAACCGCCGCCTGCACGGCGGCACGGAGTTCCGGCTGTCCGGCCCGGTCGCGGGCCACGAGCTCGTCCGCACGAAGGCCGACCCCGCGGGCCGCACCGCGCTCGGCACGTTCAACAACTGCTCGGGCGGCCTGACGCCGTGGGGCACGTGGCTGACGGCGGAGGAGAACATCAACCAGTACTTCGCCAACGCGGCGACCCGCACCGACCCGGTCGAGGCGAAGCGGCTCGCGCGCTACGGCGTCGCGGGCACCGCGTCGGAGCGTCGCTGGGAGACCTACGAGGACCGGTTCGACCTGGCCAAGGAACCGAACGAGGTCAACCGCTTCGGCTGGATCGTCGAGGTCGACCCGTACGACCCGACGTCGACGCCGCGCAAGCGCACGGCCCTCGGCCGGTTCAAGCACGAGGCCGCCCAGCCACGGATCACGCGTGACGGCCGCGTCGCGGTCTACATGGGCGACGACGAGCGCTTCGACTACTTCTACAAGTTCGTCTCCGACGGCAAGGTCAAGCGCGGTCGCTCGCTCAAGGCCCGCCGGCACAACGCTGACCTGCTCGACCGCGGCACGCTGTACGTCGCGAAGTTCACGGGCGACTCCCCCGGCGAGGTCGACGGCTCCGGCACGCTGCCGAAGGACGGCGCGTTCGACGGGTCGGGCGAGTGGATCCCGCTCGTGAGCGGCGACAAGAGCTTCGTGCCCGGCTTCACCGCCGCCGAGGTCCTGCTGTTCACGCGCCTCGCGGCCGACGCGGTGGGCGCCACGAAGATGGACCGCCCCGAGGACGTCGAGCCGAGCCCGCGCAGCGGCAAGGTCTACGTCGCCCTGACCAACAACAGCAACCGCGGTGCCGCGGGCAAGGCAGGCGCCGACGAGGCGAACCCGCGCAACAACAACAAGAACGGCCACGTACTGGAGCTGACCGAGGCGCGCAACGACTCCGCCGCGACCCGGTTCGCGTGGAACCTCCTGCTCGTGTGCGGCGACCCGGCGGACCCGAGCACGTACTTCGGCGGCTACCCGAAGGAGGACGTGTCGCCGATCTCGTGCCCGGACAACGTCGCGTTCGACCCGCACGGCAACCTGTGGATCTCGACCGACGGCAACGCGCTCGGCTCCCACGACGGACTGTTCGGCGTCTCGGTCGAGGGGCGCTCGCGCGGCCTGACCAAGCAGTTCCTCACGGTCCCGACGGGTGCCGAGACGTGCGGCCCGGTGGTCGAGCGGGACCGCGTCCTCGTCGCGGTGCAGCACCCGGGCGAGAAGGACGGCGCGAGCGTCGAGGCGCCGGCGTCGTCCTGGCCCGACGGCCCGGGCACCGTCCCGCGGCCGGCAGTCGTCTCCGTGTGGCGCGCGGACGGCCGACCGATCGGCGTCTGACCACGCCACGGGGCCCCGGACCGTCGAGCGGTCCGGGGCCCCGTCGTGCGAGGAGCGGCCTCAGCCGCGGCGGGCAGCGGCCTCGAGCTGGAGGGCGACGCAGCCGAGGAGCACGCCGGCGAGCCCGACGAGCGGCAGCGGGCCGTCGACCAGCGCCGCACCGTCGGGAGCGGAGGTCGCGGCCGACGCCAGGCTGGCTCCGCCGAGGAGCGAGCCGATCACCGCGGCGATCACCCGGGGCGTGCGCGGCGGGTTCATGCTGAAGGTCTGGTACGCGACGAGCGCGACGACCACCGCCCCGACGATCACGACGACGCGCAGCGTGACCGCGGCCCCGTCCGAGGGGTCCGCCGTCCGGTTCGCCACCAGCACCGCCACGACGAGCGCCAGCCCGACCCAGGCCGCCACGGTCCGTCCACCCAGCTGCTGCATGCCCCGACCCTAGCCGGACCCCTCAGGTTTCCCAGGAGACCCTGGTGAACCCGCCCCGATGACAGGAAGCTTCCTGTCGTCGGGGCGGGTTTCCTGGGTGCGGTCGGTCAGGAGAGGCCGCGGGCGACGTCGTGCCAGTACTGGGCGGTCTCGCTCCCGACCCGGAGGACCGCGTCGGGCGCCGGCGCCGCAGGCCAGAGCTGGAGCAGGTAGGCGTCCGGCGCCTCGTCGTCGATCGCGGTGTCGAGCTCGTGCCCCTCATCCATCCCGCGCGCGTGGAAGCGCAATCGGTGCCAGCCGGACGCGCCCAACGTGACGTCCTCGAACACGTCGAAGGTGGAAAGCAGGCAGACCTGCGGCAGCTCCACGGAGGCCTCGATCACGTCGGGCCAGGTGCTCGCCGGCGGGCCCGGCTCCGACGCGAGCCACTCGACCGTCAACGGCACGCGGCCCGTGTGCAGACCGGTGACCAGGTGGGCCCGACCCGGGGTCGCCACGCCGCACAGTCCGTTGACCTGGCCGTCGCGCTCGTGGCCCGGGTCGATCTCGTGGTCACGACTCGTCAGGTTGAGGAACCCGTAGTGCACGTGGATCGGGGCGTCGAAGACCTTCATGCCGCGATGGTGCCCCATCCGATCATCCTGCGACGCACCGGAAGGCTCAGCCCAGGGAGCGGCGGAAGCGCTGCATGCCGGCGATCCAGCGGTCCGGGTCGGCCGCCTTCTGCGACCACATCCGGGCGACGTCGGGGTGCGGGAGCGCCTGGAAGCGTCCCGCCTCGACGGCGTCGACCACGACGGCGGCGGCCTCCGCGGCGTCGACCGGCTCGCCCGCGGAGGTCACGGCGAGCATGCCGAGGCGGGCGTCCGGGTCGTCGCTGCGCTCGCCCTCCTCGAGCATCGCGGTGCGGATGCCCATCGGGGTCGCGCAGCAGACCTGCACGCCGCGGTCGCCGTACGTCGCGGCGAGCCACTCGGCGAACCCGACGGCCGCGTGCTTCGTGACGCTGTAGGTGGGCGAGCCGAGCTGGGTCAGCAGGCCCGCCGCCGACGCGATGCTGACGAAGCAGCCACCGGGCCGGTCCGGCGTCGCCCGTTCCAGCCACTGCGGCACGAGCGCCCGCGCCGCGACGACGTGCGCCATGACGTTGACGTCCCACGACGCGGCCCAGTCGTCCGGCGCGGCGTCGAGGCCGAAGCCGCGGAACACGCCCGCGTTCGCGACCCACACGTCGACGGGCGCTCCGGCCGTCTCCAGCAGCGCGTCGACCCCGAGCTCGCTCGTGACGTCGACGGCCCGCCGCAGGACACGGTCGCCGTGCTCGGC
Organism: Aeromicrobium erythreum; assembly: GCA_036946185.1. Classification (GTDB taxonomy): domain Bacteria; phylum Actinomycetota; class Actinomycetes; order Propionibacteriales; family Nocardioidaceae; genus Aeromicrobium; species Aeromicrobium erythreum_A. The sequence continues at coordinate 17,269 of JAQIJP010000031.1, read as the reverse complement.
GGCGAACGCGTCGGCGGTCGTGTCGAGCCGTTCGCCGTCGAGGTCGCCCAGGACGACCCGGGCGCCGCGCTCGAGCAGCGCGCCCGCGAGGGCGGCCCCGAGACCCCCGGCGGCACCGGTGACGACGGCGGTCGACCCGTCGAGCGCGACCGCGCTCATCGGTGCTTCTTGAGCTCGGCGCGCGCGAGCGACGCCTTGTGCACCTCGTCCGGGCCGTCGGCGAAGCGCAGCGTCCGGATGCCGGCGAACATCTCCGCGAGCGGGTAGTCCTGGCTCAGCCCACCGGCGCCGTGCGCCTGGATCGCCTTGTCGAGGATCCACTCGACGGTCTGCGGCGTCGCGATCTTGATCGCCTGGATCTCGGTGTGGGCGCCGCGGTTGCCGACGGTGTCCATGAGCCACGCGGTCTTGAGCGTCAGCAGCCGCAGCTGCTCCAGCCGCACGCGCGCCTCGGCGATCCAGTCCTGCACGACGCCCTGCTGCGCGATCGGCTTGCCGAACGCCGTGCGCGACAGGACCCGTCGGCACATCAGCTCGAGCGCCCGCTCGGCCAGGCCGATCGAGCGCATGCAGTGGTGGATGCGCCCGGGCCCGAGCCGGGCCTGGGCGATCGCGAAGCCCTCGCCCTCGGCGCCGATGAGGTTCGTCGCCGGGACGCAGACGTCGGTGAACCGCAGCTCGGCGTGGCCGCCGTGGTCGCGGTCCTGGTAGCCGAGCACGTGCATGCCGCGCACGACCTCGAAGCCGGGGGTGTCCCGCTCGACGAGGATCATCGACTGCTGCCGGTGCCGCTCGGCCGACGGGTCGGTCTTGCCCATGACGATGAAGACCCGGCAATTCGGGTTCATCGCGCCGGTGATCCACCACTTGCGTCCGTTGATGACGTACTCGTCGCCGTCGCGCTCGATCGAGAGCTCGATGTTCGTGGCGTCCGACGAGGCGACGTCCGGCTCGGTCATCGCGAAGGCGGAGCGGATCTCGCCGTCGAGGAGCGGGCGCAGCCAGCGCTGCTTCTGCTCGTCGGTGCCGAACATGTGCAGCACCTCCATGTTGCCCGTGTCCGGCGCTGCGCAGTTGATCGCGGCGGGTGCCAGCTGGATGCTGCGGCCGGTGATCTCCGCGAGCGGGGCGTACTGCAGGTTGGTCAGGCCGCCCTCCTCCGGCGCGTGCGGGAGGAAGAAGTTCCAGAGGCCGCGCGAGCGCGCCTCGGCCTTGAGCTCCTCGAGCACGGCCGGCGGGTCCCAGCGGTCCTCGCGGATGGCCGCCTGCATCTGCTCGTGGGCGATCGGCTCGGCCGGGTACACGACCTCGTCCATGAAGGTCTCGAGCCGGCCGATGAGCTCCTGGGTCCGGTCGTCGAATCCGAAGTCCATGTCAGCTCGCCGCCGCGAAGACGTAGACGACCTCGGCGATGCACACCGGCTTGTCGGCGCCCTCGCGCTCGACGACGAAGGTGATCACGAGCTGCTTGCCGATCGGGATGTCGGCGACCTCCTTGAGGGTCGCGGTCGCGCGCAGCCGCGAGTCGACGGGCACGGGGTTGGGGAACCGCACCTTGTTGGCGCCGTAGTTGACGCCCATCGCGAGGCCGCGGACGTCGTAGATCTGCTGGCCGAAGGTCGGCAGCAGCGACAGCGTCAGGTAGCCGTGGGCGATCGTGCCGCCGAACGGACCGTCCTTGGCGCGCTCGGGATCGACGTGGATCCACTGGTGGTCGCCGGTCGCGTCGGCGAACAGGTTGATCTGCTCCTGCGTGACGGTGACCCAGTCGCTCGTGCCGATCTCCTCCCCTGCGATCGCGACGAAGTCGTCGAGGCTGTCGAACACGCGGGCTGCCATGGGGTACCTCCGGGAGCGGGAACTAAGCGCTTGCTTAGTTCGCACCCTAGCCGCTCGCCCTGCGCCTGACCAGGCCCGGCGGGGGTGCCGGGCCACGGGCGGCCCACGGGGCTCAGGAGGCGAGGGTGAGCACGGGCGCGACGAGCGCCAGCAGGACGCCGGCGGCCGCGACGACGACGTCGGTCCGCGACCACGTCGCCGGCTCGGCCCACGTGCGGTCGTGGGCGGTCGCGAACCCGCGCGCGTCCATCGCGATCGCGGTCCGACCCGCCCCGCGCAGCGCGTGGACGAGCAGCGCGAACGTCATCGAGGCGGTCCAGCGCAGCACGCCGAGCGGATGCCGCCACTCCGGCCCGAGGCCCCGGGCGCGGCGCGACCGGTCGAGCTGGGTCCAGGCGTGCGTCAGCGTGCCGAAGCGCTGCAGCGCCGCGACGAAGGCCGCGACGAACCGCGACGGCAGGCGCAGGCCCTGCGCCAGGTGGTCGCCGAGCCGGGCCGGGTCGAGGTAGCCGATCGCGGTCGAGCCCGGCCAGGCGATCATCACGACCCGGACGCCCTGCACGACGGCGGCGTCCAGCTGCTGGCCGTTGCCGCGCCACGTCGAGTAGGTGACGGTGGCCGCCGCGACCCCGGCGAAGGCGAGGCACAGCAGCGGGAGCCGCCACGACGGGAGCACGAGGACGCCGACGGCGAGGTAGGCCACGACCGCGACGAGTCCCGTCCACACGTCGGTGACGAAGAGACCGCCGACGAGCGACGACAGACCGATCGACAGCAGCGCCAGGGGGTTGCTGCGCAGCAGCGCGCCGCGCACGGGACGGGCCGGACTCATCGGCGCCGCCCCGCGACGAGCTCGACCACGTCGTCGACCGGCAGCGACCGGTCGTGGGTGCTGAGCGCGACGGTCGCGCCCTCACGGGCCGCGGCGGCGACCCAGCCCGCGACCGCCGCCCACGTGCGGCGGTCCTGCCCGACGGTCGGCTCGTCGAGGAGCAGCAGGCCGGGCCGGTGGGCGACGCCCGCCAGGAGTCCGAGGCGTCGCTGCTCGCCGCCGGAGAGCCGGAACGGGTGGGCGTCCGCGTGCGCGGCGAGGCCGAGCGCGTCGAGCAGGGCGTCGACGTCGACGCTGCGGCCGAGCCGGCGCGCGGTCGTGGCGACCTCGTCCCGGACGCGCGTGGTCACGAAGGCGTGCTCGGGGTCCTGAGGGACCCAGCCGAGGACCGCGGCCAGGTCGCGGCTGCGGCGGCGGCCGAGGTCGGGCGTCACGCGACCCGCGGTGGGCCGGACGAGGCCCGCGAGCGCGGCCAGCGCCGTCGACTTGCCTGCGCCGCTCGCCCCGACGAGCGCGAGCCGGCGACCGGCCGCGATGGCGACGTCGAGGCCGTCGACCGCGCGGGAGGTCCGGGTGCCCCGCAGCATCCGGGTGACCAGGTCGACCACGAGGCCCTCGGCCGCAGGCTCCACGACCGGTCCGTCGGGTCGCACCAGCTCCGCCGGGACCGCGAGCGGGTCGGGGTCCGCGAGGCCCGGCATCCACAGGCCGGGGTGGTCACCGGCCAGGAAGTCCGCGACGGGGCCGTCGAACGTGACCGCACCGGCGTCGAGCACGACGACCCGCTGGACGTGCTCGAGCCACGGCTCGAACCGGTGCTCGACGACGACGAGCGTCCGGTCACCCACGACGTCGACGACCGCGTCACGCACGGCCGCCGCCGTCCCCGGGTCGAGCATCGAGGTGGGCTCGTCGAGCAGCATGACGTCGGGCTCGAGGGCGAGCAGGCCGGCGAGCGCGAGCCGCTGCTGCTCGCCGCCCGAGAGCGCGACCGTCGGGTGGTCGCGGTCGTAGGGCAGACGCACGGCAGCGAGGGCGGCGTCGACCCGGCGCCAGGTCTCGTCGCGGGACAGGCCGAGGTTCTCGGGGCCGAAGGCGACGTCGCGGCCGATCCGGTCGGCGACGACGGCGTCCGTCGGGTCCTGCGGCAGCAGACCGAGGCGGCCGCCCACGGCGACGTCGCCCGACACCTCGCCCGCGACCGCGCCGCCGAGGGCACCCGTCAGCGCGTGCAGCACGGTCGTCTTGCCGGCACCGCTCGCGCCGACGAGCAGCACGCGCTCGCCGGGCTCGACCAGTAGGTCGAGCCCGGCGACGGTCGGCGTGGACCGTCCAAGCGGGCGCCACGTCAGGCCCTCGACGCGGACGGCCCCCCGGGCGAGGTCAGACAGCGTCGCGTCCCGGCGACCCGCCGCTCGGCTCGCCCGCGGCCTCGCGACCTGCGCCGAAGGCGTCGAGCACGCCGGCCGACGCGAGCGCGCGGACGAGCAGCCAGCCGCCCAGCCCCGCGACGACGATGCCGCTCAGCGTGAGGAACCCCAGGTGCGCGAGCTTGTAGTCCCAGCCCCAGCCGCGGGCGAACTGCGTCCACTCGTAGAACGCCTCGATGACCGCGGCGCCCGCACCGGCCGCCATCGCGACGAGGGGGCCGAAGCGGCGGTAGAGGACCAGGAGGAAGATGAGCTCCGCGCCGAGACCCTGGAAGAAGCCGGACGCAAGCACGGTCCAGCCCCACTGCGTGCCGCCCGGGAACACGGCGGACACGGCCGCAGCGAGGAACTCGGTGCCCAGAGCCGCGCCGGGCTTGCGGACGACGAGCCCACCGAGCACGCCGGCGAGCAGCCACGGTCCGGCGAGCAGCGCCGAGCTGGGCGGGTAGGAGAACAGGGCGAGGGCGCTGATCGGCTCGTAGAGCTTGCCCCACCCCCAGAAGACGACGCCGAGCGCGACGGCGAGCGTCGCGATCGTGACGAGGTCGATGGTGCGGTAGGTCGTGTCGACGGCCGGACGGTTGGTGGTCGCAGAACTCATGAAGGACTCCCTTCGCCGGTGCTAACCGGGGCAGGTTCGGAGGGTCTGCGGCGTGCCCGCACTCTCAGCGCCCCGTCCGTCCTGCCGGACCCTGCGCTCCCCTGTCTGGTGGGACCAGCCTAGCCCGACCACCGGCCGGGTCGCGCGCCCGTCCGGACGGCGGACGTCAGCGCAGCAGGTCCTGCTGCCCGAACATCTCCGCGGTCGCCCGCGCCGACGGCGTCCCGGCGTCAGGGTCGGCCCCCGCCGCCAGCAGCAGACCGGCCGTCGCGTCGTCGCCCTTGAACACCGCGCCCGCGAGCGGCGTCTGGCCGCGGTCGTTCGGGCGGTCGGCGTCCGCGCCGCGGGCGAGCAGGCCGGCGACCAGCGCCGTGTGGCCGTGGTAGGCCGCGAGCATGAGCAGCGTGTTGCCGCCGGCGTCCGTCAGGTCGACGGGCACGCCCCGGTCGACGTACGCGAGCAGCCCTTCGTCGCCCGAGCGGGCCGCGTCGAGGAGCCGGTGCGCCAGGTCGATCGCGGCCTGCGCGTCGTCCGTCGTCTCGCGCGGCTCCGGGCCCGGCTCGTCGCTCATGCCCGCCAGCGTAGGCGCGGGGGCCGCGTCGCTGCGCACCTGCGCTGGGCCGGTGGGACAAGATGGGCCCATGGCGTCCGTGCGCACCCCTGACCCGAACCCCGGCTGGCTCTCCGACATCGCGCTCGAGGAGACCCGCTCGCGGGTGCCGATCCTGTACGTCGAGGCGGTGCCGGCCCGGGTCGACGCGGTCGGGCGGATCGAGGAGATCGGGGTCCTGCTGCGCGCCTCCGCGAGCGGCGAGATCACCCGGACCCTCGTGTCGGGGCGCGTGATGCACGGCGAGTCCGTGCGCGACGCGCTGCTGCGCAACCTCGAGAAGGACCTCGGGCCGACCGCGTTCCCGCGTCTGCCCACGAGCCCGGTGCCGTTCACGGTCGCCGAGTACTTCCCGCTGCCGGGCGTCACGCCGCTGCACGACCCGCGCCAGCACGCGGTCGCGCTCGTCTACCTCGTGCCGGTCACCGGGGAGTGCGCGCCGCGCCAGGACGCGCTCGAGCTCACGTGGGTCACGCCCGAGGAGGCCGTCCACCAGAACCTGCTGGGCGACCTCGAGGGCGGGCGCGGCGTCCTCGTCAAGCAGGCCCTCGCCTTCGCCGGCGCCCTGCCCTGATCCTGCGGTCCTGACGCGGGTCGGGGCACGAAGGATTCTGCATTCCGCACGACCGTCCGTGTCGAATGCCGAATCCTCTGTCCACGGGGGTCGGGCAGGAGACGAAGGGTTCTGCATCTCGCACCACCGTCCGTGTCGAATGCCGAATCCTCCGTCCCCCGTGTCGAATGCCGAATCCTCCGTCCCCCGTGCGGAATGCAGAATCCTTCGTCCCCACCCACCCGCGGCGACCCGGAGGGCCGGGAGGACGATGAACCGGTGACCACGACGCCGCGCGAGCCGAACGCCTGGCTGATGCTCGCCGTGGGGATGGTGGGGCAGGTCGCGGGCACGATCGCGAACAACGCCGCCCCGTTCCTCATCCCGTACCTGCACCTCGATCGCGGACTGAGCCTCGCGCACGCCGGCCTGATCGCGTCGGCGCCGCTCGTGGGCACGACGGTGTCGCTCGTCGCGTGGGGCGTGCTCGTCGACCGGGTCGGCGAGCGGATCACCCTGACGGCGGGCCTGCTCGTCGTCACGGCGGCGTGCCTCGGCGCGGCCGCCACCTCCGGCTACGTCGCCCTCGGCGTCCTGCTGCTCCTCGTCGGCGTCGGAGCCGCGTCGACCAACTCCGCGAGCGGGCGACTCGTCGTCGGCTGGTTCCCGCAGAACCGACGCGGCACCGCGATGGGCATCCGCCAGACGGGCCTGCCGCTGGGCGTCGGCGCGGCCGTGCTCATCGTCCCGCAGCTCGCCCGCAGCAGCGGCATCGCGACGACGATGCTCGTGTGCGGTGCGATCACCGCGGTCGCCGCCGTCGCCTGCTGGCTGCTGGTCGTCGACCCGCCGCGACCGGACCGCGCGACCGCGGCCGACGCCGGCCAGCTCGACAACCCCTACCGCGGCGACCGGACCCTCGTGCGCATCCACCTCGCGTCGATGCTGCTCGTCGTCCCGCAGTTCACGGTCTGGACCTACATGCTGCTGTGGCTGCAGGACGCCAAGGGCTGGCAGCCCTTCGCGGCGGCGGTCCTCGTCGCCGTGACGCAGGTCCTCGGCGCAGCGTCTCGCATCGGTGTCGGCTGGTGGTCCGACCGGGTCGGCAGCCGGCTGCGGCCGATGCGCCAGGTCGCCGTCGCGGCCGCCGCCACCATGCTGCTGCTCGGCGCGACCGAGGCGTCGTGGGTCGCGGTCGTCGTCATCGTCGTCGCCACCGCCGTCACGGTCGCGGACAACGGTCTCGCCTTCACCGCGGTCGCCGAGATCGGCGGCCCGTACTGGGCGGGCAAGGCGATGGGCTGGCAGAACACGGGGCAGTACCTGCTGAGCGCCGCGGTCCCGCCGGTCGTCGGCCTGCTCGTCGCCGACACCGGGTACGCGTGGGCGTTCGCGCTCGTCGCGGTCTTCCCGCTCGCGGCCGTCGCGATCGTCCCCACCGGCCGCCGCGGGGACGTCGCCCCGGTCCGCTGACCCCGACGCCCGGGACGTGACGCGTCCCTCATGACCTGCGGGTATGGCTCGCCTTAGTGCGCGAACGGCCGTCCCAACGGTTACTGTCAGCCCTACTGTCAGCGTCGTCTCAGCGATTGGGTTGCTTGATGCAGATCGTCGCCATCATCGTCTCGCTCGGCTTCACCGCCGTCGCGGTGCCCCTGACCGTCATCGCGGTCCGCCACATGCTGCGGACGATCCGCGCCGGGCAGCCGGCCGTGAACCGCACGGGCAACCCGGTCGGACGCACCGTCACGATGGTCAAGGAGACCTTCCTCCACACGCGCATGCTGCAGTGGACGTGGGTCGGCATCCTGCACTGGTTCGCCTATGCGGCGTTCCTGTTCCTCAGCACGGCGGTCGCGCAGGCGTACTTCCAGCTGTTCGACGCGCACTTCGCCTGGCCGATCATCGGCAAGTGGTTCCTGTACGAGTGGGCGGGCGAGGCGCTCGGCCTGCTCGGCTCGCTCGCGATCATCCCGTTGTTCGTCTACCGCGTCATGAACCGCCCGTCGGCCAAGGGCCGCCAGAGCCGGTTCTTCGGCTCGACGATGTGGCAGGCGTACTTCGTCGAGTTCATGGTCCTGCTCGAGAGCTCCGCAATCCTGTTCATCCGCGGCGCCGAGTACAACCTCATGAAGGCCGAGGGCGACGACCACGCCTCGGCGTTCCACTTCCCGATCTCGCAGTTCTTCGGCAACCTCTACCCGACCGGCGAGCAGTCGATCGGCACGCTCGAGAACATCATCTTCTTCATCGCGATGATCAAGATCACCTCCGCGATGATCTGGCTCATCGTCATCGCCCGGAACCTCACGATGGGCGTCGCCTGGCACCGCTTCACCGCCTGGTTCAACATCTGGTTCAAGCGCGAGGAGGACGGCGGCACCGCCCTCGGCGGTCTCAAGCCCCTCTACATCGACGGCAAGCCGCTCACGCTGGAGTCGATGGAGGAGCTCGAGGAGGAGGACTTCGAGAAGCTCGGCGTCGGCAAGGTCGAGGACTTCTCCTGGAAGGGCATCCTCGACTTCACGACCTGCACCGAGTGCGGTCGCTGCCAGAGCCAGTGCCCCGCCTGGAACACCGAGAAGCCGCTGAGCCCCAAGCTGCTCATGCTGGGCCTGCGCGAGCACGCGTACGCCAAGCTGCCGCTGCTCGACCAGGACGCCGACACGCTCACCGAGGAGCAGACCAAGGAGCTCGAGCGTCCGCTCATCGGCGACGCCGAGATGTACGGCGTCATCGACCCCGACGTCCTGTGGTCCTGCACGAACTGCGGTGCGTGCGTCCAGCAGTGCCCCGTCGACATCGAGCACGTCGACCACATCGACGACATGCGCCGCTTCCAGGTGCTCGTCGAGAGCAACTTCCCGGCCGAGCTGAACAACATCTTCAAGGGCCTGGAGCGCAAGGGGAACCCGTGGGGCATGAACCCCAAGAACCGCCTCGACTGGACCAAGGGCCTCGACTTCGAGGTCAAGCAGGTCGGGGTCGACGTCGAGAGCCTCGACGAGGTCGAGTGGCTGTTCTGGGTCGGCTGCGCCGGTGCGTTCGAGGACCGCGCCAAGAAGACCACGCAGGCCGTGGCCGAGCTCCTGCACACCGCGGGCGTCGACTTCGCGATCCTCGGTGACGGCGAGACCTGCACGGGCGACCCCGCCCGCCGCGCCGGCAACGAGATCGTCTTCATGCAGCTGGCGATGGAGAACTCCGAGGTGCTCAAGGAGACCAAGGCCAAGAAGGTCGTCTCCACCTGCGCCCACTGCTTCAACTCGCTCAAGAACGAGTACGCCGAGTTCGGCCTCGAGCTCGAGGTCGTCCACCACACGCAGCTGCTCAACCGGCTCGTGCGCGAGGGCAGGCTCAAGCCGGTCGCGCCCGCCGCGGCCAAGCCCGAGAAGACCATCACCTACCACGACCCGTGCTTCCTGGGCCGGCACAACCAGGTCTACGAGGCGCCGCGCGAGCTGCTCAACGTCATCCCCGGCGCCAAGTTCGCCGAAATGCCGCGCAACTCCGAGCGCTCCTTCTGCTGCGGCGCCGGCGGCGCCCGCATGTGGATGGAGGAGAACCTCGGCTCGCGCATCAACATCAACCGCACGCAGGAGGCCGTCGCCACCGGCGCCGACCAGATCGCGGTCGGCTGCCCGTTCTGCCGGGTCATGATGTCGGACGGCCTGACCGCCCAGCAGCAGGCCGGCGAGGCCCGCGAGGAGGTCGAGGTGCTCGACGTCGCGCAGATGCTGCTCGCCGCCGTCAAGCGTGAGCCGAGCGCCGAGGACGAGGGCGACGTCGTCGCCGAGGCCGAGGCGGCGACCGCCGCGGCGGCGTCCGAGACGACCGACGCGACCGAGAAGGCCACCGAGGCCGAGCCCGACGCCGAGGACCGCGCGGACGACACGTCGATCTCCGAGACCGCCGAAGCCGCTCCGGCGGCCGACGCCACGGAGTCCGGCGAGTCGACCACCGAGCAGGACGTCGACGAGCTCGACGAGCCCCAGGGCACGAGCACCCAGGAGGACGTCGACGTCGCGGCGAAGCACGACGTCGAGGTCGACGAGCAGGGCGGCGGTCACGCCGACGAGGACGGGGCGGGCAAGGACGCCGAGGGCGAGCAGCCGCAGGCCGAGGCCGAGCAGCCGAGCTCCGAGGACACCTCGTCCGACGAGCCGGAGCCCGAGCCGCACCCGGAGCCCGGCGACACGACCGACCCGGAGACCGAGGCGGTCCCGGCCGACGAGCCCGCCACGAGCGAGCCCGACGAGGAGGAGGCCGACCCCCGCGAGGAGGAGGCCGAGACCCTCGAGGCCACCGACGTCGTCGCGGTCGAGGACGCCCCGGCGCCGGACCCGGTCTCGGACGACGCCGCGCCGCTGAGCGACGCGAACCCGTCCGGGCAGGACGTCAGCGAGGCGGCCACGCAGGCCGGCTCCGACGAGGCCGACGAGGCGAAGGACGACGACGCCAAGGCCTGATCCTCCGCGCCCCGGCGACGACCCGACGTGTCCTGGCGCACGTCGGGTCGTTGCATGGTGGGACAGATGTCCCAGTTCTGGAGGTCCCCGTGCGTCGTCCCCTCGTCGCCCTCGCCGCCGTGGCGGCCCTCGCCGCCGGGGCGCTCGCCGCTCCGAGCGCCTCGGCCGCCGAGCCGTACACCGTCACGGCGCTGAACTTCGCCGTCAAGGTCGGCCCGAACGGCGACCAGGCGTGCAACGTCGTCGGCGACCTGTACCTGCCGCGCACGGCCTCGACCTCACGTCGCGTGCCCGCGATCCTCACGACGAACGGCTTCGGCGGGTCCAAGGCCGACCAGGCCGGCACCGGCCGCTACTTCGCGTCGCGCGGCTACGCGGTGCTCTCCTACTCCGGGCTCGGCTTCGGCGGGTCCGGCTGCAAGATCACGCTCGACGACCCGGACTACGACGGCAAGGCCGCGAGCCAGCTCATCAGCTACCTCGCCGGGCAGGGCGGCATCGCGTTCACCGACGCCGCGCACACGACCGCGGCCCCGCGGCTCGGCGTCGTGAAGCTCGACCGCAGCGGCGACCCGCGGGTCGGCATGATCGGCGTGTCCTACGGCGGCGGCATCCAGTTCGCGACGGCCTCGATCGACAAGCGGCTCGACACGATCATCCCGGGCGCCACGTGGAACGACCTGTCGTACTCCCTCGCGCCGAACAACACGGCGCAGACGCAGTCGTCCGGCGTCAGCACGTCGACGCCCGGCGCGGCGAAGCTGCTGTGGGCCCTCGGCTTCGTGGCCTCGGGCGCGCAGAACGGCCTGCAGAACGCGCCCGCCGACCCGGGCCGCCTCATCCCGTGCCCGAACTTCGCCACCTGGGTGTGCCCGAGCCTCGTCGTGGCGGGCACGACCGGCACGCTCGACGCGTCGACGACCCAGAACCTGCGGCACGCCTCGGTCGCGAGCTACGTCTCGAAGGTCAAGGTCCCGACGCTGCTGCTGCAGGGCCAGGCCGACACCCTGTTCAACCTGAACGAGTCGGTCGCGACGTTCGAGGCGCTGCGTCGGCAGGGGACGCCGACCCGTCTGGTGTGGGTCAACGGCGGGCACTCCGGGCCGATGGCACCGGGCGAGATCGACTTCAACGCCCCGAGCTACTCCTCGCAGGTGATCACGAAACGCGTCACCGACTGGTTCGACCACTACCTCAAGGGCACGAAGGCCAGCACCGGCCCGCTGTTCTCCTACTACCGCGACTGGGTGACGTACTCCGGCAGCGCGGCCCCGGCCTACGTGTCGAGCTCGCGCTTCCCGGTGGGCACGTCGACGCCGTTCTACCTGTCCGGCTCGTCGCTGTCCCGCTCGTCGACGGGCCTGACGAAGGCGTCGACGTCGTTCCTCACCCCGGTGGCGGGCCTGCCGACCTCGAGCGACCCGCTCGACGTCGTGAGCCGCGTGGCTCCCTCACCGCTGCCCGAGACCGACCTCCCGGGCACGGCCGCGAGCTGGACGTCCGCGCCGCTCGCGAGCCGTCTCGACGTCGTCGGCTCGCCGACGCTCGACCTCGGCGTCAGCGCCCCCCTTGCGGTGTCGGCGACCGACCCGACGAAGCTCACGCTCTTCGTCAAGGTGCTGGACGTCGACGCGGCCGGCAAGGCGACGCTCGTGCGCGACCTGGTGGCACCGGTCCGCGTGCCGGACGCGACCAAGCCGTTCCGTGTCACCCTGCCGGGCTTCGTGCACCGGTTCGAGAAGGGCCACGCGGTCCGGCTCGTCGTGGCGGGCGGCTCGACCAACTACCGCGGCGGCACGCTGCCGACACCGGTCACGATCACGACGGGCTCGTCGGCGCAGGTGCTGCGCCTGCCCGTCGTCCCGTAGCCGGCGGACCAAACGGGTCGGCCGCGTCGGACGCGTCGGCGAGCACGAAGGAGCCGTCGACCTCGCGGCGCACCAGCCCGAGGTCGACGAACCCCTCGAGCCAGCCCCGCATCGGCCACCAGCCCCACCGGCCGGCGAACCGTCGGGCGTTGCGGACGACGTCCTCGAGGTGCTGCACGGGCGGGTCCTGCGTGGGGTGATGCTGGTGGAACGCGCGGGCGGACCCGACCCAGGCGACCGGGACGCCGGCCCGGGCGGCCCGCTGCCCGAGGTCCGTGTCCTCCGCGCCGTACCCGGTGTAGTCCTCGTCGAAGCCTCCCGTCGCCGCCCACGTGTCCGGCTGGACAGCGAACGACAGCGACCAGAACAGCCGATGGCCCGCGGCGTCGCGCACGACCTCACCGGGAGCGGGCGCGGGTCGCGCGGGGTGCGGGTCGGCGAGCGACGGGAGGTCGTCGAGCACGTAGCCGGTCGGTGGCGCGGGCGGCAGGTAGGCCACCGGGCCGCACAGCAGCGCGCCCCGTCCCTCCGGCGTGGCGGCCGCGTCGCGGTAGCCGCGCACCAGGCCCGGCGCCGGCACGCAGTCCACGTCGAGCAGCACGACCAGGTCGGCGCCCGTCTCCAGCGCCGTCCGCACCCCGACGTTCCGGGCCCGCGCGAGCGGCAGCCGACCGGACCGCGGCACGTGCACCGGGACGACCGCCGCCGGACCGTCGTGCGGACGCCATGCGTCGATCCACGGGTCCCCCATCGAGACGACGACCCGCGCGTCCACGGGCAGGTCGCTGCGGTCGAGCGCCCGCTGCTGCAGGAGCAGGTGGTCGTGGCGACCGTGCGCGACGGTGACGACCGCGACGCCGGTCACGACCGGGCCACCGAGCGGATCACGTCGGCGAACCGCTGCGCACCGAGACCGTCGTTCCACGTGCTCCAGCGCTCGCCGTCGAGCGCACCGGCGAGGGCGAGCAGCTCCGGCCAGCCGTCGTCCGGCAGGTCGTCCAGCGAGACGACCGGCCAGCGCCCCGCCCGGCGCAGCAGTGCCGCGGTGGCGTCCTGCTCGCCGTGCGGCCGGTCCTGTGCGACGACGACGGCCGGCCGGCGAGCCGCAGCGACCTCGGCGACGGCGTTCTGCCCCGCATGGGTCAGGACGACGTCCGAGGTGAGGAGCAGCTCCCACGGGTCGTCGACCCAGGCGTCCTCGCCGACCACGACCCACCGCCAGCCCGGGGTGGCCTCGCGGGCGGCGGCGAGCCGACCGGCGTCGAGGTCGTGGCCGCCGCGCCCCAGCAGCACCGTGACCACCGGGCGTGGGTCGTCGTCGAGCGCCGTCGGCACCCGGGGACGACCGTCGAACCGCGACATCGCGCCGACGCGGTGCACGCGCGGGTCGGCGTCGTCGATGCCCGTGAGCAGGTCCTCGACGTCGTCCGGCCAGGGAGCGACGACCGCCTCGGCGAGCGCGTAGGCCGTCGCGTGCGGCGGGTCGTCCCGCAGGCCCGGCTGTCCCACGACCACGACGGGCACGCCGTGCAGCCGGCACAGCAGGGCGACCTCGACCGAGACGTCGACGACGACCAGGTCCGGGCGTGCCGCGTCGAGCCAGCGCGCGATCGTCGCCATCCGCGACCGGAGCCCGTCGTGGTGCCGCGGGACCCAGTGCAGGACCCCGCCGGCGGTCGGGTCGTCCGGGAGCGCGTCGGCGTCGTCGTCGAGCCGGATCCACGGACCGCTCCAGCCCACCGGGGCCGCGGCGGTCGACAGGCCGGTGACGCCCGCGCCGAGGGCAGACGCGACCGCCAGCGCACGGTGCACGTGCCCGGCCCCGCGGTGGTGCGCGTAGTAGCCGATCACGCGGCGACCCGCCGGTCCGCCGCGGCGCGGTACAGCCGTTCGTAGTCGTCGACCATCCGCTCCACGTCACACGTCGTCACGGCATGGGCCCGCACCTGCTCGCGGTCCAGGGACCCTGCGGCGGCGACCGCCCGCGCGAGGTCCTCGACGTCGTCGGGCCGCGCGAGCCGCCCGACGACGCGGAGACGAGGTCGGGCAGCGCGCCGCGGGCGAACGCCGCGACCGGGGTCCCGCACGCCATCGCCTCCGCCGCGACCAGGCCGTACGGCTCGTCCCAGCGCGGGGAGACGACCGCGACCCGGGCGCGGCCGACCGCCTCGACGAGCTGGTCGGTGCCGAGGTGGCCGAGGTAGCGGACGTCGTCGCAGAGCAGCGGCAGCACGTGCTCGGCGACGTAGGTCCGGTCGAGCAGCGGTCCGGCCAGGTCGATCGTGAGCCCCGCCCGGCGCGCGGCCGCGATCGCGAGGTGGGGCGCCTTCTCCGGCACGAGCCGCCCGGTCCAGATCGCCCGGTCGCCCCCGGGGCCGGGCGTCCAGCGACGCGTGTCGATGCCGTTGGGCACCACGACGGGTCGCACGGCGTGCGACCAGGTCCGCGCGGTGTGCGCGCTGACGGCGGCGAACCGCGACGCGTCCGGCGCGAGGGCCATCGCCGACTCGAGCCAGGCGAGGGGCGGGGTGTGCAGCGTCGTCACCATCGGGACGTCGAGCGACCCGGCCCATCGCCACGGGCAGGTGGTGGAGGCTGTTGTTGTGCACGACGTCGAAACGCCGGGCGCCGTCGGCCAGCAGGTCGAGCATGAGGGCCAGGTAGGCGTGGTGCTCCTGGATCCACGCGCGCGGCGTCGACCCGACGTCGGCGCGGGCCGCCTCGCTCGGCTCGAACCGCGCGACGGGGAGCTCGGTGACGCCGAGGGCGGGGGTCGGAGCCCGGGGCGGCGAACACGCTGACCTCGTGGCCGCGCCGCCGCAGGGCGGTCGCGAGGGTCGCGGTGTGCGCCTCGAGCCCGCCCTGGAACGGCTCGGCGATGGGGAACCGGCTCGACGCGACGAGGCAGATCCGCATCACGCGCCCACGACGCGCTCGTAGAGGCGGGCATGGACGACGTCGAGCCGCTCGCGCTCCCGACGGCGCTCCTCGACGGTGGCCGCCGGGACAGGCGCCTCCGTGAAGGCGTCACGCACCCCACGGGCCAGCGAGTCCTCGTCGAACCGGTCCTCGTCCAGCACGAAGGAGTGCACCGGAGCCTGGTCGGCGTAGAAGCCGCAGGTCGGTGCCGCGACGGGCGTCCCGACGTCGCGGCACGCCTCGAGCCAGCCCGAGTGCGTGCCGAAGCGGTACGGCAGCACGGACAGGTCGAGGCCGGCGAGGTAGCCGACGAGCTCGGCGTCGGTGAAGAAGTCGTGCACGCGCAGGTCCACCTCGCCGGGCAGCGAGCGCAGGACACCGGCGAGCTCGGCGTCGAAGCGCGCCCCCGCAGGGTCGAGCACGTCGGTGTGACCGTCGACCTGCAGCACGCCACCGGGGACGGCCGCGACCGCACGGGACAGGGCCGGCAGGACGGTCCAGGGATCCATGCACGCGCGCAGGCTCTTGACGTGGATCCCCACGCGGAACGGTCCGCCGCGTCGCGCGGGTGCCGGACGACGCCGCGCGAGCCGCGCCATCACGTCGAGGTCGACCACGTGCGGGTGGGCCACGACCTCGGGTCGCCGGCCCCAGCGGCGCTCGACCTCGGCGGCCGCCCCGTCGGTCAGGGTGAGCAGCGCGTCGGCGGCCGGGACGAGGACGTCGAGCTGGGTGTCGTGCAGCTCGCGCGTCGCGTGGTGCGGGTTGCGCAGGTCGTGGACGGTCAGGACGAGCGCGGTGCCGGTCTCGCGCAGGGCCTGGACGACGGCGCGCAGGTCGGCCGGGGCCAGGGCGTCGAACCCGAAGTGCACGTGCACGACGTCGACCTCCGGGCCGTGGGCGCGGATCCAGCCGGGGTCCAGCACGGCCGGCGGCCACCAGGACGGTCCGCCGTCCGGGCCGCGACCCGAGGCGGGCGGGTCGGGCAGCCGGACCACGCGGGCGTCCGGCTCGTCGACCGCGACGAGGTGACGCACGTAGACGTGCGACGCAGGGACGGACGCGACGCGCAGCGGGGCGCTCGTGGGGCGCGGACGGACAGGGGCAGGGACACGGGTCGGCACCGGGGGTCCGGCCTTTCGGGAGGTGCGGACCGGCGCGTGGCTGCACCGGCCCTCCGGGCGTACCCCGGACGGAGGCCCACATGCGTCCCCGGACGCGCGCAGCCCCCTCCGCGGACGGAGAGGGCTGCGCGACCGTGCGGTCGGGACGTCAGCTGCGGTAGCTGACCGTCACCGTGCCGGAGAACGTCGCCCTGCCGGCGGCGTCCGTGACCACGAGGCGGATGCTGCGCGCCGAGTGGCTCTTCGTGCCCTTCGGGAACGCGTACGTCCCGACGTAGCGACCGTTCGCCGCGACCGAGCCCTTGGCGACGACCTTGCCCAGGGCGTACAGGCGGTAGGTCTGGCCGGGGCGCAGCCCGTAGCCCGTGACCGTGACCTTCTGGCGGCCGACGATCGTGCGGTCGCTCACCACGAGGCGGGCGGGCTCGGTCACGACACCGGAACGGGTCGAGACGACCGAGGCGGAGGACTCGTACGCCGAGCCACCGACGGTGGTCGTCGCGCACAGCGTCGAGCCGAGGTCGGCGGTGCCGACCGTGTAGCTCGACCCCGTCGCGCCGCTCGGGGCGCACGCCCCGCTGCGGACCCGGCCCCACGCGACCGTCACGGTCGCGTCCTGCGGGGCGTCGGTCGGGCGGGCGATCGCGAGCTTCTCGCCCAGGCGCGGGACGGACGAGCCACCCGTGATCGCCGGGGGCCGTGAGCGTCCCGACCTTCTTGAGCACGGTCGCCGTCCCGGCCGACGACGCACTGTCGTCGGTGTGACCGGCCTTGCGCACCGTGGCGACGACGCACAGCGACGAGCCGCCGTCCGCCGCCGCGACCGTGTAGGTCGCCGCCGTCGAGCCGCTCGCACCCGTCGGGGTGCAGGTGGCCGGCGTGCCCGTGACGTGGCCCCAGGCCCAGTCGAGGGTCGTCCCCGCCGGCTGCGCGGACGGGTCGGCCGTGGCCTTGAGCACGTCGCCGATGCGCGGCGCCCCGGTCTCCCGCGACGTGTTCGTCACGGTCGGGGTCGGCGCCTCGA
>JAQIJP010000030.1:0-23334 GCA_036946185.1 Aeromicrobium erythreum | reverse complement strand
TTCGCCTCGTGAGTCGACAGGAAGGCCGAGCCGACGTAGGCGAGGTCGGCCCCCGCGGGCCTGGGCGGCGAGGGATCGACGCGCCGTGCGCCATCGCACCGGACAGCAGCAGCGGGCCGTCGAACCAGGCACGGATCTCGCGCACGAGGGCGAACGGCGAGGTCGTCCCGGCGTGGCCGCCGGCCCCGGCCGCGACCGCGACGAGGCCGTCGGCACCCTTCTCGACCGCCTTGCGGGCGAACCGGTCGTTCACGACGTCGTGCAGCACGATGCCGCCGTAGGAGTGCACCGCCTCGTTGACGTCCTCGCGCGCCCCGAGCGACGTGATGACGACCGGCACCGCCGCGTCGACGACGGCCGCGAGGTCCTCGTCGAGCCGACCGTTGCTGCGGTGCACGATGAGGTTGACCGCGAACGGGGCGACGGGCGTCGCCGGCTGCTGGGCCGCGGCGGCGTCGAGGGTCTCGCGCACCTGGGCGAGCCAGTCGACGAGCTGGGCGGCGGGCCGCGCGTTGAGGGCCGGGAACGACCCGACCACGCCGGCGCGGCACTGGGCGACGACGAGCTCGGGGCCCGAGGCGATGAACATCGGGGCGGCGACGACGGGCAGGGCGAGCGGGCCGCGCAGGGCCGGGGGCAGGGTCACGGGAGGTCTCCTCGGGGATCGATCTGGTGGGCGACACCCGCGGCGATCAACGCGTCGGCGTCGAGGCCGAGCTCGTCGAGCACGTCACGGGTGTCCGACCCCGGCGGCACCGGCCGGGTCGGGGTCGTGGTCGGGGTCCGCGAGAACCGCGGGGCGGGCGCCGGTCCGAGGCGCCCGTCGGCGTCACGTCCGAGGGTGCCGCGGGCCCGCAGGTGCGCCGCGTCCTCGGCCTCGGCGACGGACGGAACGGGGGTCACGCAGGCGTCGGTGCCGTCGAACAGCCGCGCCCAGTGGTCCATCGGACGGGTCGCGAACACCTGCGCGAGCGTCCGTTCGACGTGCGGCCACGCGGCCGGGTCGTGCTGTTGCTCGGGAGTGAGGTCGACCTCGAGCAGGCGGCACATCTCCTGGAAGAACGGCGGCTCGATCCCGCCGACGGCGACGTGCCGGCCGTCGCTCGTGACGTACAGGCGGTAGAAGGGGGCCGCTCCGTCGAGCAGGTTCGCCCCGCGGCGGTCGGTCCACAGACCGGCGTTGACGAAGCCGTGCACCCCGGCCATCAGGTGCGCGACGCCGTCGACGATCGCGGCGTCGACGACCTGCCCGCGACCGCTGCGGCCGGCCTGCCAGAGCCCGGCCAGCAGTCCCATCACGAGGTAGGTCGCGCCGCCGCCGTAGTCGCCGAGCAGGTTGAGCGGGATGCTCGGCGGGCCGTCCGCCGGGCCGATCGCGTGCAGGGCGCCGGTCATCGCGACGTAGTTGAGGTCGTGACCGGCCGACCGGGCCCACGGGCCGTCCTGGCCCCAGCCGGTCATCCGGCCGTAGACGAGGGGACGGACGACGGTCGAGGCACTCCTGCGGCCCGAAGCCGAGACGCTCGGCGACCCCGGGCCGGAAGCCCTCGATCAGCAGGTCGGAACGCTCGACCAGGCCGAGCACCACCTCGACGCCCTCGGGCCGCTTGAGGTCGACGGCGACCATCCGCTTGCCCCGCTGCACCAGGTCCTGCTCGGGCGGCAGGGGCAGCGGCAGCGAGCCGCCGGGGCGGTCGATCCGCACGACGTCGGCCCCCAGGTCGGCCAGGACCATGCCCGCGAAGGGACCCGGGCCGATGCCGCCGACCTCGACGACACGGACCCCCGAGAGCGGTCCCCTCGGCCGCTCTCCGGACCCGGATACGCTCGCCGCCATGCTTCGACCTCGAATCTAATGCAGATTTGAAAGTCAATCTCGCACGACGGATCGGCCGGAGGCAAGTCCGGTCGCGGGGCCCGGACGCGATGGCGTCCCCGGCGCGACGTCCTCCACGGCGCGCAGCCGAGGCCATAGCGTGAGGCACGTCACGTCGACCCAGGCGTGCGCTCGAACGGGTTGTGCACGACCTATCCGTGCATCCCGCACCGAAAGGACACCCCATGGCCACCGACACCCCTCACCTGCCCCAACGCCTCGGCGCCGAGGCGCTCGGCACCTTCTGGCTCGTCCTGGGCGGCTGCGGCACCGCGGTCCTGGCCGGCGACAAGGTCGGCTACCTCGGCGTCGCCCTGGCCTTCGGCCTCACGGTCGTGACCGGCGCCTACGCCTTCGGCCCCGTCTCGGGCGGCCACTTCAACCCGGCCGTCTCGGTCGGCCTGGCCGTCGCCCGTCGGTTCGCGTGGCGTGACGTCCCCGGCTACGCGGCGGCGCAGGTCCTCGGTGCGACGATCGCGGGTGCCGTGCTGCTCGTGATCGCGAACGGCGTCGGCGGCTTCGACCCGGTCAAGAGCGGCTTCGCCTCGAACGGCTTCGGCGACCGCTCCCCCGGTGGCTACTCCCTGGCCGCGGTCGTCGTGACCGAGGTCGTGCTGACGGCGTTCTTCCTGCTCGTGATCCTGGGCGCCTCCGCCGCCCGCGCCGCGGTCGGCTTCTCCGGCCTGACGATCGGCCTGGCGCTGACCCTCATCCACCTGATCAGCATCCCGGTCAGCAACACCTCGGTGAACCCCGCCCGCTCGCTCGGCGTGGCCTGGTTCGCCGGCGGTGACGCCTTGGCCCAGGTGCCGGTCTTCGTCGTGGCGCCGATCGTCGGCGCCGCGCTCGGCGGGCTGCTGCACGCCTGGCTGCTCGAGGACCGCACGGTCCCCTCGTCCGCCAGCGACTGAGCCCCGCCCCACCCGTCCCACCCACCCCCACCGAGAGGAGGTCGTCATGGCACGACCGAAGCGCAACCTCTTCGCCCTGCTGGGCTGGATCGTCTGGAAGCTGCTGGCGATCATCGGCATCCCGTACGCGAAGAAGAAGATCGAGGAGAACCGCGGAGGGCGTCGCAGCCGACGCTGACCCCGCACGACGAAGGACCGGAGCCCACGGGCTCCGGTCCTTCGGGTTGCTCCCCCAATTGGACTCGAACCAATAACCCTTCGATTAACAGTCGAATGCTCTGCCAATTGAGCTATGGGGGATCGGCTCCTCAGCGAGGAGCACGGTCGCCAACTCTAGCAAGTCGCGCGCGCAGGTGTCGCATCGCCCTGGCCTCCCGGGAGCGGACCACGGCGACGCTCACGCCGAGGTGCTCCGCGACCTCGTGGCGGGCCGGACCGCAGGGCGGGTCGGGGGTCAGGCCGAGGCGCACGGCGAGCAGCTCGCGGTCGGCGTCCGGCAGGGTGCGCCAGCCCTCCTGGACGGCGAGACGGGTGTCGAGGTCGAGCAGGGCGCTCGGCTCGCGGTCGTTCCCAGGTCGCTCCGGTCGCGCGTGCACGGACCGCCGGACGGCGCCGTCGATCCACGGCCAGGCCCACGTCGACAACCGGGTTCCGCGGTCCGGGTCGAACCGGTCGACCGCGCCGATGAGGGCGATCGCACCGTCCTGGAGCGCGTCGTCCATGGCGTCGGGATGGACGCCGAGGGCGAGCACGCGCAGCGCGACCCAGCGCAGACCGGCCGTGAGGAGCTCGGCGCGGGCGGACGGGTCGCCCGCGCGGGCGGCGAGGGCGAGCTCGTGCTCGACGGACGGGTCGAGGTCGGGCCGGTCGAGCAGCGTGCGCAGGTCCACGGACCCAGCCTCGCCCTGGGATCTCGTCCGGTGTCCGTGCCGCCACCCGGCTGTGGACGGCCCCACGCGTGTGGACCGGGACGCCACTGCCGAGGACCGAGGCATCGAGGTCGTTCCAGCAACCACGAAGCCTCAGACCACGTCGACCCCCCGACCAGGACCGAGGCATCACGGTCGCCCCAGCCACCACAAAGCCTCAGACCACGTCGACCCCCCGACCAGGACCGAGGCATCACGGTCGCCCCAGCCACCACAAAGCCTCAGACCACGTCGACCCCCCGACCAGGACCGAGGCATTGCGGTCGCGCCAGCAACCACGAAGCATCAGATTGCGTCGACCAGGCCCGGGCGGGGCAGGCGGGTCAGGCGCCGATGGCGCGGTCGCGCAGGGCGCGATGCTGCTGCTCGAGCGCGATGAGCTCGCCGAACTGCCGGTTGTAGGCCTCGGGCTCCTCGACCGGGTTGGTCCGCTGAAGCTTCGACTTCAGCTCGGCGATCCGGCGGGCGATCGTCAGCAGCTGCAGTCGCGCGATCACCGACGCGACGACCGCGGGGGTCCCACCCTCGGTCGCGCTGAGCGGCTCGTTCGCCGCGAGCGACAGCACGCGGCGCAGGTCGTCGGACGCCAGCGCGTCGGACAGCCGCGGCACCCAGGTCGGGTCCGCGGTCTCGGGGACGCCGAGCCGCTCCATGAGCGACCAGATCTCGCGCCCGACCGGGTGCGTGAAGTCGTTGTCGTGCACGTCGTCGAGGTGTGGGCGGGCCAGGTGCGGGAACTGCGCCAGCACCTTGAGGGCCTCGCGCTCGTCGGCGAACTGCGGTGCGCCGAAGCTCACGAACGGCTCGGCCGGACCGGGCGCCGGAGCAGCGGCGGCCTGCGCGTCCGAGCGCGGCGGCGCGGTCCGCGCGGGTCGCTGGGCCGCGGGCTTGTGCCGGCGGTGCTCCTCGCGGACCTGGTCGAGGTCGACCCCGACCTTCGTCGCGACTTCGCGCAGGAACTCCTCGACCTTGCTGCGGTCGCGGATCGCGCGGGTCAGGCCGACGGCCTCGCGCACGGCGTCGATGCGCTGGTCGGCGCGGTCGAGGTCGTACTGCTTCAGGGTGTTGTCGAGCACGAACCGGTACAGCGGGACCCGCGACGCCACGAGCTCGCGGACCGCGGCGTCACCGTCGGCGAGGCGCAGGTCGCACGGGTCCATGCCGCGCGGCTCGACCGCGACGTACGTCTGGCCGACGAACTGCTCGTCGCCCTGGAACGCCTTCATCGCCGCGCGCTGCCCGGCCTCGTCGCCGTCGAACGTGAAGATGACCTCGCCGCGGAACGCGTCGTGGTCGAGCAGGATCCGCCGCAGGATGCGCGCGTGCTCGTCGCCGAACGCCGTGCCGCACGTGGCGACCGCGGTGCGCACGCCGGCCTGGTGGGCGGCCATGACGTCGGTGTAGCCCTCGACGACGACCGCCTGGCTCGACCCGGAGATCTGCCGCCGCGCGAGGTCGATGCCGTAGAGCACCTGGCTCTTCTTGTAGATCGGCGTCTCTGAGGTGTTGAGGTACTTGGCCTCGATCCGGTCGTCGTCGAACATCCGGCGCGCGCCGAAGCCGATGACCTCACCGGTCATCTCGCGGATCGGCCACAGCAGCCGGCCGCGGAACCGGTCGTAGAGCCCCCGCTGCCCCCGCGACGCGAGTCCGCCGGTGACCAGCTCGTCGTCGGTGAAGCCCTTGCCGCGCAGGTGCGCGACGAGCTCCTCGCCACCACGGGGCGCGAACCCCATCCCGAACGTCTCGGCCGCCGACTGGTCGAAGCCCCGGTCGGTGACGAACTGGCGACCCGACCGCGCCTCGGGCCGCGTGCGCAGCATCTCGGCGTAGAACTCACCGGCCAGCCGGTGCGCCTCGAGGAGCCGCTGCCGCTGACCGGGGTCGCGCCGCGGCCCGCGCTGCGCGCCCTCCTCGTAGCGCAGCTGGATGCCGTACTTGCCCGCCAGCCGCTCGACGGACCCGACGAACGTGAGCCCCTCGATCTGCTGCAGGAACTTGATGGTGTCGCCACCCTCGCCGCAGCCGAAGCAGTGGTAGGTGCCGCGGGAAGGGTTGACGTTGAACGACGGCGTCTTCTCGTCGTGGAACGGGCACAGGCCCTTGCGCGACCCGCCACCGGCGTTGCGCAGCGTGACGTACTGCTCGACGACCTCGTCGATGCGGACGCGCTCACGGACGAGCTGGATGTCCTCGTCCTTGATCAGTCCCGCCACGCGTCGATCCTAGGGCCGGGGTCAACCCAGCAGCCGCCGCGCCCACAGCCGTGCGGACACGTCGGTCAGGCTCGCGACCTGGTCGACGACGACCCGCAGCGCGGCCGCGTCGTCGGGCGCGCCCGCGAGGTCGGTCGCGAACTCCGGCTCGAGGTGCTGGTCGCCGGTCAGGACGAGGTGGTGGACGAGTGCGGTGACGAGGTCGCGCTGCTCGGCGAGCGTGCTCGCCCGGTCGTCGGACCGCATGACGTAGTGGGCCGCGACCGCCTTGAGCACGGTGATCTCGTCGCGGGTGTCCTGCGGGACCTCGAGGTCGGCGCGGTAGCGGGTGAGCGACCCGCTCCCCCACCGCTCGACGGTGGCGTGCTGCGCCGCGACGGCGAAGCGACCGATGAGGGCGCTCGTGAGGCTCTTGAGCACGGCGCGCGAGCGGCGCCCGCCGTCGAACTCGGCCCGCGGCCACTCCGGCAGCGCCTGCAGCCGGGCCAGCGCCGCGTCGAGCCGGGCGTCGTCGGCGTCCGCGTCGTACCAGTCGCGGGCGACGTGGTGCACCGCCTCGGTGTCGAGGCTCCCCGGCACGAGCGAGAACCAGCCGCCGAACACGCCGTCCTCGACGTCGTGCACGGAGTAGGCGATGTCGTCGGCGAGGTCCATGACCTGGGCCTCGACCGGGCGGCGCAGCGAGGGGGCGTCCTGACGGACCCAGTCGAACACCTCGCGGTCGTCGTCGTAGGTGCCGAACTTGGGCGTGCCGTCCGGCCCCTCACCACGCGCCCACGGGTACTTGACGCACGCCGACAGGGTCGCGCGGGTCAGGTTCAGCCCGACGCTGCGACCGTCGTCGGTGAAGGTCTTCGACTCGAGCCGGCTCAGGATCCGCAGGGTCTGGGCGTTGCCCTCGAAGCCACCGCACGCGGTCGCAGCGACGTCGAGCGCGAGCTCGCCGTTGTGGCCGAACGGCGGGTGCCCCAGGTCGTGCGAGAGCGCGGCGGAGTCGACGACGTCCGGGTCGCAGCCGATGGCCTGGCCGAGCTCCCGGGCGACCTGCGCGACCTCGAGCGAGTGGGTCAGCCGGTTGCGGACGAAGTCGTCGGTGCCGGCGCCCATGACCTGCGTCTTGGCCGAGAGCCGGCGCAGCGCCGCCGAGTGCAGCACCCGGGCGCGGTCGCGCTCGAACGCGCTGCGGCCGGCCCGCTTCGGGGGCTCCGCGACGATCCGGGCGCGCGCCTCGATGCCGTAGCGGTCCTCCACGTCGGTGAGCCTAGCGGCGCGGGGGCCGCAGGGCGGCCCTCACCACTTGCCGCGTCGCGGCCGCGGCTGGCACCGCGGACACGTGAACGACGAACGGTTCATGAACGCGTCGCGCCGCACCGGGGTCCCGCAGCGCGGGCACGGCTCGCCCTCCTGGCCGTACACGGCGAGCGACCGGTCGAAGTAGCCGCTCTGGCCGTTGACGTTGACGTACAAGGCGTCGAACGAGGTGCCGCCCTGCGCGAGCGCCTCGAGCATGACGGCCCGCACGTCGCCCAGAAGGGACTCCACCTCCGGCCGGCGCAGGGTGCGGGTGTTGCGCGCGTAGTGCAGTCGCGAACGCCACAGCGACTCGTCGGCGTAGATGTTGCCGATGCCGGACACGAGGGTCTGGTCGAGCAGGGCCCGCTTGATGCCGGTCTCGCGGCGCCGCAGCCGCACCCGCAGCTCGTCGTCGTCGAAGGCAGGGTCGAGCGGGTCGCGGGCGATGTGCGCGATCTCCGCCGGCAGCTCCGCGCCCTCGTCGCTCAGCGCGAGACCGCCGAAGATCCGCTGGTCGGCGAACAGCAGCCGGTTGCCGTCGTCGAGCCGCATCGCGACCCGCAGGTGGCGCGGGTCCGGCAGGTCGGGTCCACCGATCAGCATCTGCCCGCTCATCCCGAGGTGGGCGAGGACGGCGTCGCCGTCGTCGAGCGGGAGCCACAGGTACTTGCCCCGCCGCCGGGCCGCGACGATGCGCCGACCGCGCAGGCGCGCCACGAAGTCGTCGGGGCCGGGCGTGTGCCGTCGCAGGGACCGCGGCTCGAGGACCTCGACCTCGGTCACGACGCGGTCGACCGCGTGGTCCTGGAGACCGCGACGGACGACCTCGACCTCGGGCAGCTCGGGCACGTCGGGCCTCAGCCCCGCGCGACCGGGTCCGCGTCGGCGGCGTCGAGCTCGGCGCGGATCTGCCGCCAGGCGATCTCGGCGACCATCTGCTCGGCCTCCTTCTTGGAGCGCCCGCGACCGCCGTCGTAGACGCGGCCGCCGAGGTGGACCCGGGCGGTGAAGGTCTTGGCGTGGTCGGGGCCGGTGCCCTCGAGCTCATACTTGGGGACGCCGAGGTCGTGGTCGGCGCCGATCTCCTGCAGGGAGGTCTTCCAGTCCAGGCCGGCGCCGAGCTCGGCGGCGCGCTCGATGAACGGGTCGAAGATCGTGTGGATGACCTCGGCGGCGCGCTCGATGCCGAACTGGACGAAGATCGCGCCGAGGATCGCCTCGACCGTGTCGGACAGGATCGAGGCCTTGCGGCGACCGCCGGTGGCCTCCTCGCCGCGACCGAGCCGCAGGTGCTCACCGAGACCGAGCGTCTCGGCGACCTCGGCGAGCGCCTTCGCGCTCACGACTGCCGCCCGCAGCTTCGCGAGCCGGCCCTCGGGGAGGTCCGGATGGGTGCGGTACAGCGTGTCGGTGACGACGAGGCCGAGCACCGAGTCCCCCAGGAACTCGAGGCGCTCGTTGTTGGGGACGTTGCCGTTCTCGTAGGCGTACGAGCGGTGCGTCAGGGCATGGTCGAGGAGCTCGGGGTCCAGGTCGGGGACCCCGAGCACCTCGCGCAGCGACTCGTGGTC
The DNA here is from genome assembly GCA_036946185.1 of Aeromicrobium erythreum. Lineage (GTDB taxonomy): Bacteria > Actinomycetota > Actinomycetes > Propionibacteriales > Nocardioidaceae > Aeromicrobium > Aeromicrobium erythreum_A. The sequence continues at coordinate 14,538 of JAQIJP010000030.1, read as the reverse complement.
GGACTGCACGGAGGTCGTCAGGTCAGAGGACCTGACGACGCTCGCCGCGCGCGCCGTACTGGCCGCACTGCGCGCAGGCGCGGTGCGGCACGACGCGGGCGTCGCACGCCGGGTTGGCGCAGTCGACGGTCTGGACCGCCGTGGCCTTCCAGGCCGAACGACGGTGGCGCGTGTTGCTGCGCGACATCTTCCGCTTCGGGACAGCCACGATTACTCCTTGCTCTGGTCGGATGCCGGCTGACCGGCGTCCGACGGGTCGTCGGTCAGGGTGCTCAGCGCCGCCCACCGGGGGTCGATCGCCTCGCCATGTGTGTGGTCGGGATCGTCCGCGAGCCGCGTCCCGCACTGGGGGCACAGTCCCGGACACTCCGGATCACACACGGGGTTGAGCGGCAGCGCGAGCACCACCGCGTCCCGCAGGACGGGCTCGAGGTCGAGCAGGTCCTCGTCGAGGGCCAGCTCCTCCTCGTCGTCGTCCGAGGGGTCGTACACGTACAGCTCCTGCAGGTCGACGACGAGGTCGTCGTCGAGGTCGCGCAGGCATCGGACGCACTCGCCGGTGACCCGCGCCGAGGCCGTGCCGGTGGCCAGCACGCCGTCCATCACCGCCTCGAGCCGCAGCTCGATCGCGATGGGTGAACCCTCGGGCACGCCGTAGACGTCGTGTCCGAGATCCGCCGGTGCCTCGACGACGCGGTCGACGGTCTTCTCCGTGCCGGGCTGGCGCCCGAGCGAGCGGGTGTCGAAGACCAGCTCAGGCGAAGACACGATGCGTCCGTTTCGTCGATGGCATGACAGATCACGGCCTGCAAGCAGACCGCGGACCATCGTACCGCCTCGGGTGCGGCCGACACCAATCGCGCCGGGCTCGTCCTGGCCGGCCCGTCCCGCTGCGCCGCCGGGATGTCGGTGGCGGGTGCGACGATGCTGCCATGGCCGAGTCGGCTGCGCCCGCGGGCGCCCCGCGCGACGTGCCCCCGCTCGACGAGGGCACGGTGCTGCACGCCGACCTCGACTCGTTCTTCGCCTCCGTCGAGCAGCGCGACCACCCCGAGCTGCGCGGCCGGCCGGTCATCGTCGGCGGCGGCGTCGTCATGGCGGCGTCCTACGAGGCCCGCGCGCACGGCGTGCGCGGCGCGATGGGCGGGCGCGAGGCCCGGCGGCTGTGCCCGGACGCGGTCGTCGTGCCGCCACGCATGGACGCCTACCTGCAGGCCAGCCGCGACGTGTTCGCGGTGTTCGGCGACACCACGCCGCTCGTGGAGGGCGTCTCGGTCGACGAGGCGTTCCTCGAGGTCGGCGGCCTGCGGCGCATCCGGGGCGCTCCGTCGACGATCGCGCAGCGGCTCCGCGACGACGTGCGCACGCGGGTCGGGCTGCCGATCTCCGTCGGGGTCGCCCGCACCAAGCACCTGGCCAAGGTGGCGAGCGGCCTGGCCAAGCCCGACGGGCTGCTCGTGGTGCCGTTGTCGCAGGAACAGCGGTTCCTGCTGTCGCTGCCGGTCGAGCGGCTGTGGGGCGTCGGGCCGGTGACCGCGGCCGCCCTGCACGCGGCGCGGCTGCGGCTCGTCGGCGACGTCGCCTCGCTCACCGAGCGCGAGCTCGCCGGCCTCGTCGGCGGCGCAGCGGCGCGGCACCTGCACGCGCTCGCGAGCGGGCGCGACCCGCGGCTCGTCGCGGGCGGCTTCGCCTCCCCTGGCCCGCGGCGCCGGTCGATGGGGGCGCAGCACGCGCTGGGCCGCGGTCCGCACGACCCGGCCGACGTCGACGCCGTGCTGCTCACGCTGGTCGACCGGGTCACGCGGCGGATGCGGTCCGCCGACCGGCGCGGCTCCACCGTCACGGTCGGGCTGCGCTTCGACGACTTCTCCCGGTCGACGGTGTCGCACACGCTCGCCCGACCGACCGCCCACACCTGGACGGTGCTCGAGACGGCGCGCACGCTGCTGCGTCGCCGGGCCGACGAGGTCGAGGCGCGCGGCCTGACCCTCGTGTCGGTCGCGGTCGGCGGGCTCGACGACCACGCCGCGCAGCTCACCCTCCCCCTCGACGCGACCGACGGCCCCGAGCTCGACGAGGCGGTCGACGCGATCCGCGACAAGTTCGGCCGCGGCGCGGTACGTCGCGCCGTACAGCTCGATCGCTCCGAGCGCCCCGAGATGATCCACCTCGGCGAGTAGCCGGGCCGGACGACGCGAGATGATGCATCGCGGTCATCTCAGCGACCCGGATGCCTCATCTCGCGTCGACGGGGCGGGCGGGTCGATGCATCGAGGTCACCCGGGTGACCCGGATGCCTCATCTCGCGTCGACGACGCGGGCGGGGGTCAGCGGGCGTAGGCGGCGGTGAGGCGCTCGAGGACGAGCGGCGGCACGAGGGCGGAGACGTCGCCGCCGTGCTTGGCCACCTCCTTGACGAGGCTCGAGGCCAGGAAGGACCACTCCGGGCTCGTCGGCACGAAGACGGTGTCGACCTCGGTGAGGCTGCCGTTCATCTGCGCCATCTGCAGCTCGTAGTCGAAGTCCGTCACGGCCCGCAGGCCCTTGACGATCGCGGCGATTCCGTGATCGCGGCAGAAGTCGACCAGGAGGCCCTGGAACGAGTCGACCCGCACGTTCGGCAGGTGGGACGTGGCGGCGCTCAGCAGCTCGAGCCGCTCGGGGATCGCGAAGAGCCCCTTCTTGTTCTCGTTGACGAGGACCGCGACGACGACCTCGTCAAAGAGTCGCGAGGCCCGCTCGACGATGTCGACGTGACCGTTGGTCACCGGGTCGAACGAGCCGGGACACACGACCCGGGTGGGCTCAGCCATGGCGCCGACCGTACCAAAGCCGCGTCTCCCCGTACGCCTTGTCCCGGACGGCCTCGATGCCCTCGGGCCACACGAGGTCGGGGGTGCGGCTCGAGCGCTCGACGACGACCACGGCGTCGGGCGCGAGCCGCAGGGCAGCGAGCTCCTGCGTGACCTGCTCCCCCGCCCGCGCGTACGGCGGGTCGCAGAAGACGAGGTCGTGCTCGCCGGCGTCGCCCTCGACGAAGCGCTGCACCGTCGTGCGCTGCACGCTCCCGCGCAGCCCGAGCGTCGCCAGGTTGCGCTTGACGACACCGGCGGCCCGCGCGTCGGACTCGACGAACACCGCGTGCGCCGCGCCGCGCGACAGCGCCTCCAGCCCGAGCGCGCCGGACCCCGCGTACAGGTCGAGGACGCGCAGCCCCGGGTCGTGGTCGAAGCCGATCATCGACTCGAGCGTGGCGAACATCGACTCACGCACCCGGTCGCTCGTCGGCCGGGTGCCGTCGCCCTTGGGGGTCTCGATCCGGCGTCCGCCCACGGACCCGGCGACGATGCGGGTCACGTGCGCTCCAGGTACTCGACCTGTTCGGTGTCCTCGAGCGCCGCGACGGCGGCCGCGAGCTCGGGGCTCGCCGCGAGGTCCGGGTCGTCGGCCACGACGGTGACGGCGGCGTCGCGCGCGGCGACGATGACGTCCTCGTGCTGCACGACCGACAGCAGCCGCAGGCTCGACCGGCCGCCGGACTGGTTGGCGCCGAGCACGTCGCCCTCGCGGCGCAGCTCGACGTCGAGCCGGGACAGCTCGAAGCCGTCGGTCGTGCTCGCGACGGCGTCGAGCCGCTCGCGCGCGGCCGACCCGTCCTCGGCGCCCGTGACGAGCAGGCACAGACCGGGCTGCGACCCCCGGCCCACCCGGCCGCGGAGCTGGTGCAGCTGCGAGACGCCGAACCGGTCGGCGTCGACGACGACCATGACCGTGGCGTTCGGGACGTCGACGCCCACCTCGACGACCGTGGTGGCGACGAGGACGTCGACCTCGCCGCGGGAGAAGGCCGCCATCACCGTGTCCTTCTCGTCGGTGGGCAGCCGGCCGTGCAGCATGCCGACCCGCAGGCCGGCGAGCGGTCCGGCCTCGAGCTCGGCGTGCAGCTCGAGCAGCGACCGCGTCTCCTCCGCACCGCCCTCCTTCGCCTGGTCGCCGATCCGCGAGACGACGACGTACGCCTGGCGCCCCTCCGCGACCTCCTCGCGGATGCGCTGCCAGGCGCGGTCGACCCACGCCGGGTGCTCGTGCGTCGGGACGACCGTGGTCTGGATCGGCTGGCGTCCCGCGGGCAGCTCGCTCAGCGTCGAGGTCTCGAGGTCGCCGAACACGGTCATCGCGACGGTGCGCGGGATCGGCGTGGCCGTCATGACCAGGACGTGCGGCCGCACGTCGGCCCGGTCGACGAGCGCGGCGCGCTGCTCGACGCCGAACCGGTGCTGCTCGTCGACGACGACGAGACCGAGCTCGGCGAAGCCGACGGTGTCCTGGATGAGGGCGTGCGTGCCGACGACGATGCCGGCCGCACCCGACTGCACGTCGAGCAGCGCCGCCTGCCGGGCCTTGGCACCCATCGAGCCGGTGAGCAGCTGCACGCGGGTCGCGGTGTCGGCACCGCCCAGCATGCCGCCGGCGGCGAGGTCGCCGAGCATCTGCGTGATCGAGCGGTGGTGCTGGACGGCGAGCACCTCGGTGGGCGCCAGCAGCGCGGCCTGCGCCCCGCCGTCGACGACCTGCAGCATCGCGAGCAGCGCCACGATCGTCTTGCCGGAGCCGACCTCGCCCTGCAGCAGCCGGTGCATCGGCACCGGCCGGGCCAGGTCGGCGGCGATCGTCTCGCTGACCGCCTGCTGGCCGGCCGTCAGCGTGAACGGCAGCCGTTGCTCGAAGGTGTCGCGCAGGCCGCCCTCGACCCGGGGCCGGGGCGCCGCCCGGTGCTGCTCGAGGTCGTGCCGGCGCCGGGCGAAGACCGTCTGCAGGACGAAGGCCTCCTCGAACCGGAACCGGTCGCGCGCCCGCTGCCAGTCGCTCGCGTGCCGCGGCCGGTGGATGCCGTCGAACGCCTCGCGGGCGCCGAGCACCTGCTGCCCCGACCGCACCGACGCCGGGAGGACGTCGGGCACCTCGTCCAGCAGGTCGAGGACGATCTCGATCGTGTTGGCCAGGCGCCAGGACGGCAGCTTGGCGGTCGCGGGGTAGATCGGGACGATGCCCCGCGACAGCCGGGTCTCGCTCGGGTCGTCGGAGTCGTCGAGGACCTCGTGGTCGGGGTGGGTGAGCTGCAGCTGCCCGCGGAACGACCCGACCTCGCCTGCGAACAGCCCGAGCGTGCCCGGCGTGAGCTTCTTCTCGAGCCACTGCTGCTGGAAGAACGTGAGGGAGATCGTGCCGGTGCCGTCGGTGACGACGACCTCGGTGCGCGTGCGCGGCCTGCGGCCCCGGGCGTAGCCGAACGTCGAGGTCCGTGCGGACACGACGCGCGCCATGATCGTGACGTGCTGGCCGACCCGCAGGCCGGAGAGATCGGTCAGGCGGCCGAGCTCGGCGTAGCGTCGCGGGTAGTGGCGCAGCAGGTCGTCGACCGTCGTGTACCCGAACGCGGTCTCCAGGACCTTGGCCGTCTTGTCGCCGACGACGGAGCGCAGGCGGGTCGTGAGGTCGACCATCACTCGACCGCGACGAAGAGGGGGTAGTGCTCCTGGCCGCCGTCGATCACCTCGACGTCGACGTCGACGCGACTCTCCCGCAGCCGGGCCGACAGGCCGTCGGCGAGACCGTCGGCGGCCGCGCTGCCCACGACGAGCGTGACGAGCTCGGCGCTCGGCGTCAGCAGCCGCTCGAGGACCTCGCCGGCGACCTCGAGCTGGTCCTGGCCGACGACGGCGAAGTCGCCGGACAGGACGCCCAGGACGTCGCCGGCCTCGCAGGGCCCGGCCATCGTGATGCCGGGTTCCGTGGCCACCGTGACGGCACCGTGCTTGGCGTGCGCCGCCGCGGAGGACATGGCGACGACGTCCTCGTCGAACGGCCGCCCGGGGTCGTGGACGGCCAGGGCGGCGATGCCCTGCACCTGGGCGTGGGTCGGGATGACGGCGACCCGCACGTCGTCGCGGCGCAGCTCCGCGGCCGCCGCCTCGAACAGGCCGACGTGCCGCGCGGCGTTGGGCAGGACGATGACCTCGGCGCTGCCGGCCTGTCGCAGGGCGGCCTCGACCGTCGCGACCGTGAGGGGCAGGTCGCGCGAGAACTCCAGCACCTGCGCCCCGGCCTCGGTGCACAGCGTCGTGAGGCCCGGGCCGGTGACCGCCGTGACGACGACGCGACCCCGGCCGTCGCGCTCGGCCCGCTGCCGCGCCACCTGGTCGGCGAAGTGCGTGACCGCGATCCGGTAGGGCCGGCCGGCCGCCATGCCGGCCTCGATCGCCGCGCCCACGTCGTCGACGTGGACGTGGACGTTCCAGAGCCGGTCGCCCCCGACCACGACGAGCGAGTCGCCGAGCCCGGACAGCGCCTCGCGCAACGGACGGACCGCGTCGTCGTCGGCCTCCAGCAGGTACATGACCTCGTAGCCGGGGCCGCCCTCGACGAAGTCGTCGCCGTTCGCGACCGGCACCGGGACCTGGGTCGCGGTGGGTGCCGGCATCCGGCCCGTGAGCGCCTGCTCGGTCGTGTCGAGCAGGACGACGAGCGCGCGTCCCCCGGCGTCGACGACGCCGGCGCGGGCGAGCCGCTCGAGCTGCTGGGGCGTCCGCAGCAGCGCCGATCGGGCCGCGTCCGCCGCCTGGGCGAAGGCCGAGCGCCCGTCGGCGCCGTCGTCGCGCGCCTGCTCGGCGCCCTCGGCCGCGGCCCGTGCGACCGTGAGGATCGTGCCCTCGACGGGCTCGCCCACAGCGTCGTCGGCGGCTTGGGAGGCGACCCGGAACGCGCGGGCGACGGCCGTCGCGTCGACCTCGTCGGCGAGCGCCAGGTCCCGGAACACCGCGCGGACCAGCTGGGAGCAGATGACGCCGGTGTTGCCCTTGGCGCCGGTGAGCAGCGCGGTCGTGTACGTGCGGACCAGGTCGGGGAACGCGGCGTCCTCGTCCAGCTCGGCGACGGCGGACGCCCCCGCGGCGAACGTCAGGTACGCGTTCGTGCCGGTGTCGGCGTCCGGGACGGGGAACACGTTGAGCGCGTCGATCTCGGCGCGCGCCGCCGACAGCGCGTCCGCGCACGCACGGGTCCACGCGCGGAACGCGGCGGCATTCAGGCGCAGGACCATGCACGGAGAGTAACGGTCCGCACCCCCCTGACCGGATTGGCCCGCGGGGAGGTCGATCCGCTATCCTTGAGCGGTTGCCTGCGCGCCGGTGGTGCCGGGCGACCTCGAACCTCGCATCATCCGAACGAATTCATCTCAGGAGTGGTCACCGTGGCAGCGGTCTGTGACGTCTGCAGCAAGGGACCGGGCTTCGGCCACAACGTCTCGCACTCGCACCGGCGCACGAAGCGTCGTTTCGACCCGAACATCCAGCGCGTGCGCGCGGTGGTGGACGGCACCCCGAAGCGGCTCAACGTCTGCACCTCGTGCCTGAAGGCCGGCAAGGTCTCGCGCTGATCCCCTAGAGTCCGGAGCGTGACGAACGCTCCTGACTCCGTCCGCGTCCACGCCTTCGGCGACGACGCACTCGGCGACCTCGACGCAGTCGGGGTCGCCGAAGCCATTTCCCGGGGGGACGTGTCCCCGCGCGAGGCCGTCGAGGCCGCGTACGCGCGCGCCGACCGGGTCGACCCGCAGCTCGACGCGATCGTGCTGCGCGACCCCGAGCGCGCCCTGGCCGCCGCGGACGACCCGCGACCCGGCCGGCTCTCCGGCGTCCCCACCTTCGTCAAGGACAACACCGACGTCGCCGGCTGGCCGACCCGCCAGGGTTCCCTCGCGATCCCGGCCGTCCCGAAGGACGCCGACGCCGAGTTCACGACCCAGCTGCGCTCGACCGGGATGATCTTCCTCGGCAAGTCGACGATGCCGGAGTTCGGCTGGAGCGCGAGCACCGAGTTCGCCACGCTGCCGCCGACCCGCAACCCCTGGAACCCCGAGTTCTCCAGCGGCGCCAGCTCCGGCGGCGCGGCGGCCCTCGTCGCGTCGGGCGTCGTCCCCATCGCGCACGCCAACGACGGCGGCGGCTCGATCCGCATCCCCGCGGCCGCCTGCGGGCTCGTGGGTCTCAAGCCGACCCGCGGCCGCGTGGCCCTGGCCGCCGAGTCGAACGACATGCCGGTCGACGTCGTGAGCAACGGCGTCGTCACGCGGACCGTGCGCGACACGGCGCACTTCCTGCGCGCCGCCGAGGAGCACCGCCCCGCGCCCGGCCTGCCGCCGGTCGGCCTCGTCGAGGGACCGGGCGACCGGCGCCTGCGCATCGGCCTGGTGCTCGACTCGATCACCGACACCCCGACGGACGACGAGACCCGCGCCGCGGTGCTCGACGCCGCCCGCCGGCTGGAGAAGCTCGGCCACGAGGTCGTCGAGGTCTCCGTCCCCGCCGACGAGGGCTTCGAGGAGGCGTTCACCCACTACTGGGCCCTGCTCGCGTTCTCGATGCAGCGATTCGGGCGCCGGATCGTCCACCCCGACTTCGACCCGTCGCAGACGGATCCCCTGACCCAGTTCCTGTCGCGACGCTTCCTGCGCCAGGTCTGGCGCACTCCGCAGGCCATCCGCGTCCTCAAGCGCTCGGCCGCGCTGTACGCCGAGACGTTCGCCCTGCACCGCATCGACGTCGGCCTGTCCCCCCACGCTCGCGCACACGACCCCCGCGGCTCGGCTACCTGTCACCGAACCAGCCGTTCCCGCAGATGTTCGACCGGCTCGTGCGGTACGCCGCGTTCACGCCGCTCAACAACGCCGCCGGCACGCCCGCGATCTCGCTCCCCCTCGGCCGCTCGGGCGAGGGCCTGCCGATCGGCGTCCACCTCATGACGCGCGCCGGCGACGAGCGGACCCTGCTGGAGCTCGCCTACGAGCTCGAGGCCGACCAGCCGTTCGCCCGCATCCAGGACTGACCCTTCGACGAGCCCAGGGTCCCTTGGGGCGAGCCGAGGCTTCGAGCTCAGGGGCCCGGCGTCGGGCGTCGGGCGTCAGCGCCAGTGGCGGTGGCCGGGGGAGCCCTCGCGGGGCGCGCCGTCGACGAGCACCCCGACCGGCTCACCGGCCCGGGGGTCGCGCACGACCCCGATCCTGCGCCAGCCGGTCGGCAGGTCGGTCTGGGCGCTGAAGGTCGCGGCGAGGGCGAAGTCCTCACCGCCGGTGAGGACGTAGTCGAGCGGGTCGCCGCCGAACGCCTCGGCGACGGTCGCAACAGCCGCGGGGACCTCGAGCCGGTGCGTGTCGACCTCGACCACGACGCCGCTGGCCCGGGCCACGTGGCCCAGGTCGGCCACGAGGCCGTCGCTGACGTCGATCATGGCGGTCGCGCCGGCCAGCGCCGCCTGCGGACCCGCGGGGTACGGCGGCGTGGGCACGCGGTGCGCCTCGACGGCAGCGCGCGGCGAGCGGAAGCCCCGGCTCAGCGCGGCCAGACCGGCGGCCGACAGGCCCAGCGTGCCGGCGACGGCCACGACGTCGCCCGGCATCGCCCCGGACCGGGTGACGGGCCGGACGGCGTCGCCGATCGCGGTGACGGACACGACGACCTGGCCGGCGTCGGACAGGTCGCCCCCGACGACGGCGGCGCCGACGAGCGCGCACTCCTGCGCGAAGCCGCGGGCGAGGTCGCGCACCCAGTGGACGGGCAGGTCGGCCGGCACGCCGAGACCCACGGTCAGGGCCGTGCCGACGCCACCCATCGCGTTGACGTCCGACAGGTTCGCCGCGGCGGCCTTGCGACCGACCTCGACCGGACCGGACCAGTCACGGCGGAAGTGCCGGCCCTCGACGAGCAGGTCGGTCGAGACGACGATGCTGCCGTGCCGTGCCGCGACGTGCGCCGCGTCGTCGCCCGGTCCCAGCAGCACGGCGCCCGAGGCCTCGAAGCCGGCGGTCACGAGGTCGATGAGCCCGAACTCGCCGAGGTCGCCCACCTGCTGCTCGTCGGCCCCGCCGTTGCTCGCGCTCACGGGCCCCATCATGACGCAGCGCGGTCCCCGGGGTCGGACCCGGCGTCCGGCGCGTTCGCCGGACCGACCCGTCCCGACGGCACCGTCGGGGTCCAGTAGGGTGACCGCGTCCCGTCCCGAAGGAGATTCGATGACCGTGCAGGCCTACGTGCTCGTGCAGACCGAGGTCGGTCGCGCCGCCGACGTCGCGCGCGCGATCGCCGCGATCGACGGCGTCACGCTGTCCGAGGACGTCACCGGTCCCTACGACGTGATCGTCCGGGCCGAGGGCCCGAGCGTCGACCAGCTCGGGACGCTCGTCGTCTCGAGCATCCAGGCCGTCCCGGGGATCACGCGCACGCTCACGTGCCCGATCGTCTCTCTCTGACCTCGGTCGTCGCGACGCTCACGCTCGGCGTCGCGCCCCTGGCCGGGTGCGCCACGTTCCACGTCGACGCGTACCCGACCGAGGTCGGGACGCAGCGGGACTGCGACGCCCTGCTTCACGACCTGCCGGCGTCCGTCGACGGCCTCGACCGACGGACCGTCGAGGACGACGTCGCGGGCGCCTGGGGCGATCCCGCGGTCGTCCTGCGCTGCGGGGTCCCCGCCGACGACGAGATGCAGCGGTGCGTGCGCGCGGGCGCCCTCACGTGGTTCCGGTCGCCGCTCGCCGACGGCAGCCTGTACTCCTCGTCGGGGCGGCGCTTCACCGTCAGCGTCGAGGTGCCGCGCGGGCGCGACACCGCTCAGGTGCTCGACGACCTGCTGCCGGCGCTGGACCGGCACGACCCGCGGACCGCGCAGCCCTGCACGCCCGGCGAGACCCGGCCCGCCGACTGAGTCCCTCGGGGCCTCAGCGCAGGCCGAGGGGGCGCGTGAGCGCGAGCCGCAGCAGGTGGTCGACGAGCTCGGGGTAGGACAGGCCGCTCGCCTCCCAGAGCACGGGGAACATCGACGTCGAGGTGAAGCCCGGCATCGTGTTGATCTCGTTGATGACGAGGCCGTCGTCGGTCCAGAAGAAGTCGACCCGCGCCAGCCCCTCGGCGCCGATCGCGCGGAACGCCTGCAGCGCGTACGAGCGCACCTGCTCGGCGACGGTCGTCGAGACGTCGGCCGGGACGACGTTGACCGCGGTGCCGTCGAGGTACTTCTGCTCGAAGTCGTAGAAGGCGTGGTCGCCGCCGGACTGCACGACCTCGCCGACCAGGCTCGCAACGATCGAGCCGTCCGGCTGCTCCAGCACGCCGACCTCGAGCTCGCGCTTGCCGCGGGCCGCGGCCTCGACGACGACCTTGGGGTCGAACTCCTGCGCGGCGCGGACGGCCGGCTCGAGCTCGTCCTCCGACGAGACCATCAGGACGCCGGAGCTGGACCCGGCCCGGGCGGGCTTGACGAAGACGGGCAGCTCCAGCGCGGCGACCCGGGCCAGGACGCGGTCGCGGTCGCGCTCGAGCTCACCCGGCTGGATCGTGACGTAGGGCAGCTGCGGGAGCCCCCCGGCCGAGAACAGCGACTTCGTGAACGGCTTGTCCATGCCGGCCGAGCTGGCGAGCACACCGGCGCCGACGTAGCGCACGCCGGCCATCTCGAGCAGGCCCTGGATCGTGCCGTCCTCGCCCCACGGCCCGTGCAGCAGCGGCAGGACGACGTCGAAACCGGCCAGGTCGTCCCACGAGAACCGCGGGAGGTCGGGGTCGACTCGCGGCAGCGAACCGGCCGGCGCAGGCGCGAGCGGGAGCGTCTCCTGCACCCACCGACCGTCCTCGGTGATGCCGACCGGGACCACCGACCAGTGGTCGTGGTCGATGACGTCGATGACGTTGCGGGCGGTCTGGCACGACACGCCGTGCTCGCTGGAACGACCGCCGAAGACGACGGCGACGCGCGGGCGGGAGCTCCCCGGTGTGCTCTGACTCATTGCGGAGCACTGTATCGGCCGAGGCACAATGGGTTCATGCCCGGACACCGCCTGTCGCCCTCGACCATCGCCGTGGCCTCGGGACGGCCGGAGCGGACCCCCGGGTCGCCGCTGAACGCGCCGATCACCCTGGCGAGCGCCCTCGTGCCGGGTGGCGCCTCCGAGTACGGCCGGCACGGCAACCCGGCCTGGACCGCGTTCGAGCAGGCGCTCGGCGACCTCGAGGGCGGCACCGCCCTCGCCTTCGGCTCCGGCATGGCCGCGGCGACCGCCGTGTTCGACCTCGTGCCCGCCAAGGCTGCCGTCGTCGCGCCCGACCACGCATACTCCGGCACGCTCGCCCAGCTGCACGAGCGGGCGCGCCGCGGCCAGATCGAGCTGCGGCTCGTCGACGTCACCGACACCCGCGCGGTCGTCGACGCGAGCGACGACGCCGCGCTCGTGTGGCTGGAGTCCCCGACCAACCCCCTGCTCGACGTCGCCGACATCGAGCACGTCGCCCAGGCGGCCGCCCGCTCCGGCACCGCCGTCGCGGTCGACAACACCTTCGCCACGCCGCTGCGCCAGCGGCCGCTCGACCTCGGCGCCGACTTCGTCGTCCACTCCGCCTCGAAGATGATCGCGGGCCACAGCGACGTCGTGCTGGGCGCGGTCGTCACCAACAGCCCGCGCGCCCACCGGGCCATCGAGGCGCGGCGCAGCACGCTCGGGGCCGTCCCGGGCGCGATGGAGTGCTGGCTGGCCGTCCGCGGCCTGCGCACCCTGCACGTGCGCCTGGACCGCGCCGAGGCCAACGCGCGCGAGCTGGCCAAGCGTCTGCAGGGCACGCGCCTCGTCGAGCGCGTGCGCTACCCGGGCTTCGGGGCGGTCGTCTCGTTCGAGGTCGCCGGCGGGTCCCGAGGTCGCCCAGAAGGTGACCGAGACCAGCGAGATCATCACCTACGCGACGAGCCTCGGTGGGGTCGAGTCCACGTGGGAGCGGCGTCGCCGGCACGAGGCCGAGCCCGCGGCGGTCCCGGAGAACCTCATCCGGCTGTCGGTCGGCATCGAGGACGTCGAGGACCTCTGGCTCGACATCGACCGCTGCCTGCGCGCCTTCTGAGCGAGGCGCGACCGGCCGAGCGGGTCAGCCCACCTCGGGCTTGGCCTCGCGGGAGATGAGCGCCTGCACGAGCTCGTCGGGGTTCATCTCGCCCGCGATGAGGGCGGCGACGTGCTCGACGATCGGCATGTCGACGCCGTGCATCCGGGCGAGCTCCGCGACGGACTGGCACGACTTGACGCCCTCGGCGACCTGCTTGGTCTGCGCCGTGACCTCCTCGACGCTCAGGCCCTGCCCGAGCTTCTCGCCGAAGGTGCGGTTGCGCGACAGCGGCGACGAGCAGGTCGCCACGAGGTCGCCCATGCCGGCCAGGCCGGACACGGTGCGCGGGTCGGCGCCCATCGCCTGACCCAGGCGCGCGGTCTCGGCCAGCCCGCGGGTGATGACGGAGGCCTTCGTGTTGTCGCCGAAGCCCAGCCCGACGCACACGCCGACCGCGAGGCCGATGATGTTCTTCGTGGTGCCGCCCAGCTCGCAGCCGACCACGTCGGTCAGCGTGTACGGGCGGAAGGCGGCGGTGTGGCACAGCTGCTGGAGCCGCTCCGCGACGGCCTGGTCCTCGCAGGCCACGACGCTCGCGGCCGGCTCGCGCGACGCGATCTCCTTGGCCAGGTTCGGGCCGCTGACGACGGCGATGCGCTCGGGGCCGGCCCCGGTCAGCTCGGCGATGACCTCGCTCATCCGCTGGTGGGTGCCGAGCTCGATACCCTTCATGAGGCTCACGAGGACGGCGTCCGCGGGGACGTGCTCGGCCCACGCCTCGAGGTTGGCCCGCAGCTGCTGGGACGGGACCGCAAGGACGACCACGTCGGCGTCGGCGAGCGCCTCGGCCGGGTCGTGCGTGGCCCGGATGGTCTCCGGCAGCTCGATGTCCGGCAGGTAGTCGACGTTGCGGTGCTGCTCGTTGATCGCGTCGCACAGCTCCTGGCGACGGCCCCAGATCCGGACGTCGTTGCCGGCGTCGGCGAGGACGAGGGCGAACGCGGTCCCCCAGGACCCCGCCCCCATCACGGTGGTCGTCGCCATTCAGCCCTCCTGGTAGTGGGTGCGGTGCTTGAGCGTGTGCACGTCGATCCGCGGGCCCGTGGGCCGTTCGCCGCGGATCTCGGCGAGCATGTCGGTGAGGGTATCCATGAGCCGCTCGGTGGCCTCGTGCAGGACCGCCTCGGTCAGCGGCCGGTCGGCGAGGTCCGACAGGTCGATCGGCTCGCCGATGCGCACGCGGATCGTCTTGCGCGGGAAGATCCGCGGCAGCTTCGTGTACGGCCAGAGGATCTCCTGCGACCCCCACTGGGCCATCGGCACGAGCGGGCGCCCCGTCGCGAGGGCCACGCGGACGGCGCCCGTGCGACCCGACATCGGCCACGCGGCCGGGTCACGGGTGATGGTGCCCTCCGGGTAGATCGTCACGACCTTGCCGTCGAGGACGGCCTGCTCGGCGGCGCGCAGCGACTCGGCCGCCCCGGCCGAGCCCCGGTAGACGGGGATCTGCTCGGCCCCCGTGAGGATCCTGCCGATGCCCTTGACGTCGAAGAGGGTGTCCTTGGCGAGGAACCGGGGCGTCACACCGTTGTCGACCATGAAGTGGGAGATGAACAGC
>JAQIJP010000029.1:0-32259 GCA_036946185.1 Aeromicrobium erythreum | reverse complement strand
AGGCGGAGTCCGGGCTCAACGACGCGCCCATCGTCGTGCTCGTCACGGCGATCAGCGCCGACAGCGTGGCCGACCACGGCTGGGTGGCCTTCGGCGGACTCATCGTGTTCGAGCTGGTCGCCGGCGCCGTCGTCGGCCTCGCGATCGGCTGGGGCGCGGCCCGGCTGCTGCGCTCCGTCGCCCTGCCGGCGTCCGGTCTCTACCCGCTCGTCGTCCTCGCCTTCACGGTGCTCGCCTACGGCGCGGCCACCGTGATCCACGCCAGCGGGTTCGCGGCGGTCTACCTCGCGGCCCTCGTGCTCGGCAACACCGAGCTGCCGCACCGCACCGCGACCCGATCCTTCGTCGAGGGCATCGGCTGGCTCGCGCAGATCGGTCTGTTCGTCATGCTCGGGCTGCTGGCCACGCCGGCGGAGTTCGAGTGGTGGCACGTGTGGACGGGGCTCGCGGTCGGCGCGATCCTCACCTTCGTCGCCCGGCCGCTGTCGATCGCGGTGTGCGCGCTGCCGTTCCGGGTGCCGTGGCGTGAGCAGGTCTTCGTCGGGTGGGCCGGCCTGCGCGGGGCGGTGCCGATCATCCTGGCGACGATCCCGCTGGCCGCCGGGGTGCCCGGCGCGCTGGACCTGTTCGACATCGTGTTCGTGGCCGTGGTGGTCTACACGCTCGTGCAGGTGGCGCCGCTGGACCGGCTCGCGCGCTGGTGCGGCGTGCTCAACGACGAGGTGCGCGACGTCGAGGTCGAGGCCGCGCCGCTCGAACGGATCTCGGCCGACCTGCTGCAGGTCCGGGTGCCGCGGCGGTCCCGGCTGGCCGGCGTCGAGGTGGGCGAGCTGCGTCTGCCCCACGGCGCGTCCGTCTCGCTCGTGGTGCGCGACGGCGAGCCGTTCGTCCCGCACCGCACGACCCGGCTCGAGCGCGGCGACGACCTGCTGCTGGTCGTCACCCGGACGGCCCGTGTGGCGACCGAGGAGCGACTACGCGCGGTCGGTCGGCACGGTCGGCTGGCCGGTTGGGGTGAGCCGGCGAGCGGCTGAGGCTGAGGCCGAGGCTCAGTCGACGTCGACGATCGGGACGCAGACCGAGACCGTCTGCGTCGCCTTGACCTGCCGGGGCGCCTTGCTGACCATGCCGGCGTAGCCGTCGCCGACGACGACCGTGACGCCCTCCTTGAGCGGCACGTCGGGCTTGCGGATCGTCACGTCGTTCAGCTGCGCGGCGACGAGCTTCACCCGCGAGTCGTCGGGCGTGTCCGTGAGGATCAGCGTGCCCTTGGCCCGCAGCTTCGTCGCGAGGTTGCCGACGTCGCCCGCGAGGAACCCGCGACGCTGCAGGTTGATGCTGACCCGGTTCGCGAGGCCGGCGCGCTGGCTCGTGTTGTAGACGTTGACGGCCACGAGGTTGGGCGTGAGCGGCTGCCCGGCGCGCACCGTGCGGTCCTCGCAGCCGGGATCGGCCTCGGCGACGTCGACCTTCGCGGTCAGCAGCCGGACGCCCAGGACCATGCCGAGCACCAGCACGACGACGGCGCCCAGCAGCACCGGCAGGCGGCGGGTCATGCCGACCGGCCCAGGTCGAGCACGCGGGCGTGCAGCATCGCGCGCTGGTGCAGCGCGGCGCGCAGGGCGCGGTGGAGTCCGTCCTCGAGGTACATGTCGCCCTTCCAGCGCACGACGTGGGCGAACAGGTCGCCGAAGTACGTCGAGTCCTCGTCCAGCAGGTTGACGAGGTCGAGCTGCGTCTTGGTGGTGGTCAGCTCGTCGAGGCGGACCTGCGTCGGCGAGATGGAGGCCCACTGGCTCTGCGTGTAGCCGTGGTCGGGGTACGGTCGCCCGTCGCCCACCCTCCGAAAGATCACAGCGTCAGTGTAGACAGCGCCACCCCTCCGGGCGGGTAGCGTGTCGAGCATGAGCACGCCGGAGGCCGGGGACGAGGCGCGCCGCGCCGCCGAGGAGGCCGCGCGCGCCGCGGCGGACGCCGAGCGGGTCGCGGCCGAGGCACGGGCCAGGGCCGATGCGCTCGCGCAGGCCGCGTCCGCCCAGCAGCAGGCCGACGCGGCGGCCCCCACCGAGCCCGGAGCCGGCGAGCCCGCTGCCGCGACGTCGCTCAGCGCCGACGCCGAGACCATCGCCGCGGGCTACGCGTTCGACGGCCCGGCCCTGCAGATCGGTGCGCTCGTCGAGGGCGACCCCCTGCCCGCCGTGCAGGTCCGGATCCCGCTCGGCATGCTCAACCGGCACGGGCTCGTCGCCGGCGCCACCGGCACCGGCAAGACCAAGACCCTCCAGGTGCTCGCCGAGCAGGTCGCCGCGAACGGGGTGCCCGTCTTCGCGGCCGACGTGAAGGGCGACCTGTCCGGCATCGCCACGCCCGGCACCGCGAACGACAAGCTGCTCGAGCGCTGCCGCAGCATCGGGCAGGAATGGACCGCGACGGCCACGCCGACCGAGTTCTTCACCCTCGGCGGCCTCGGCACCGGGGTGCCCGTGCGGGCGACCGTCGAGTCGTTCGGGCCGGTCCTCCTCGCGAAGGTGCTCGGGCTCAACGCCACCCAGGAGTCGTCGCTGGGGCTCGTCTTCCACCACGCGCGGGAGACGGACCGCCGGCTCGTCGACCTCGCCGACCTGCGGGCGGTGCTCACCTGGCTCACAAGCGACGGCAAGGCCGAGCTCAAGGCCCTCGGCGGTATCTCGACCGCGACGGCCGGCGTGATCCTGCGCGAGCTCGTGGCCTTCTCGGACCAGGGCGCCGACGTGTTCTTCGGCCTGCCCGAGATCGACCCGGCCGACTTCCTGCGCACGGCCCCCGACGGCCGCGGCATCGTGTCGCTGCTCGAGGTGCCGAGCGTGCAGGACAAGCCGGCGGTGTTCTCGACGTTCCTCATGTACCTGCTGACGCGGCTGTTCCGCGACCTGCCCGAGGTCGGCGACGTCGACAAGCCACGGCTCGTGTTCTTCTTCGACGAGGCGCACCTGTTGTTCCGCGACGCCTCGAAGGACTTCCTCGAGCTCGTGACGCAGACGGTCCGGCTGATCCGGTCCAAGGGGGTCGGCATCTTCTTCGTGACCCAGACGCCCGAGGACGTCCCCGGCGACGTGCTGGCGCAGCTCGGCTCGCGGGTCCAGCACCAGCTGCGGGCGCACACGCCGGCCGACGCCAAGGCGCTGCGGGCCACGGTCTCGACCTACCCCACGTCGGGCTACGACCTGGAGCAGGTGCTCACCCAGCTCTCGATCGGCGAGGCGATCGTGACGGTCATGAACGAGAAGGGGGCCCCGACCCCGGTCGCGTGGACCCGGGTCCGGGCACCGCAGGGATCGATGGACCCGACCCCGGCCGCCGCGATGCAGGCCGCGGTCCAGGCGTCGCCGCTGCTCGCGAAGTACGGCACCGCCGTCGACCCGCCGTCCGCGGCCGAGGACCTCGAGGCCGTCCGGCAGGCCGCCGCCGCGCAGGCGGAGGCAACGGCGCAGGCCGAGCAGGCCGCCGCGCAGAAGCCGCGCACCGGACGCGCTCCGCGTTCCCGTGGCGGCACGCGCCGGCAGTCGACGCTCGACCGGGCCGTCGGCGAGGCGTCGCGGACGATCGCGCGCGAGCTCGTCAAGAACCTGTTCCGCCGCCGTCGCTGACCACTGGTCGGCCTGTCTCGGGGTGGCCTCGGGGTGAACCCCAGGGGTCTTCCTGTTGTCCGAGTCCGTCTGCAGCGGAAGGATGACGGACATGACGGACCTCCAGCCCCGCGAGACGGCAGTCCCGCGCCAGCGGGTCACGCGAGGGCTGCGCTGGCGTCGGGGACTGTGGGAGGTCGCCCTGATCGCCGGCCTGTACGTCTTCTACTGCGCTTCGCGGATGCTCGCGTCCGACGCCTTCGCGCCGGCCCGCGGCCGCGCCCTGGACGTCCTCGACGTCGAGAAGACCCTGCGGCTCGACGTCGAGGCGGGGCTCAACGACCTCTTCACCCGCGTCGAGTGGGTCGGGGTCGCCGGCAGCTTCTGGTACGCGACGACCCACTACCTCGTGACGCTGTGGGTCCTGGTGTGGCTGTGGCGGCGCGGCCACCGGCGGTACGTCGTCGCCCGGCGGGCGCTCGTGCTCGCGACCGTCATCGGCCTCGGCTTCTACCTGACGATGCCCACCGCGCCGCCGCGGCTGGTCGACGGCCGGTACGTCGACGTGCTCGCCCGGTACCAGGCCTTCGGCTGGTGGGGCGCCGACGCGTCCGCCCCGCGCGGCTTCGGCGGGTGGACCAACGAGCTCGCCGCGTTCCCCTCCCTGCACGCGGGCTGGGCGCTGTGGGTCGCGATCGTGCTGTTCTGGATGGGCGTGCCGCGGCTCGTGCGGTGGGCCGGTGCCGCCTATGCGATCACGATGACCGTCGTCATCGTGGGCACGGGCAACCACTGGCTCCTCGACGCGGTCGCCGGCTGGGCCGTCGTCGCCGTGGCCTGGGTCGCCGTGCTCGCCGTGAGCAGGACCGGGACGCACGAGCGACGGGCGCTCGCCGAGCCCGGGACGGCTCCGACAGGCTGACGCCGCGACCCCTGGCCCGGCAGACTGGCTGCGTGCACGGACGACAGGCTGGACACCAGGTCCGCTTCGAGTGGGGTCTCGCCGGCGCCCACGCGATCGCCGAGGGTGCCGACGTCGCCGTGGTCGTCGACGTCCTGTCGTTCACGACGGCCCTGTCGGTCGCGGTCGACCGGGGCACGATCGTCGTGCCGTACCCGGCCGAGGCCACGGACCAGGAGACCGCCGCCGCCCAGGCGGACGCCGTGCTCGCGGCCCCGCGGGGCACCCCCGGGGCCCTGACGCTGTCACCGGCCTCGATCCGCGACCTGCCGGCGGTGCCCCGGCTGCTGCTGCCGTCGCCGAACGGGTCGGCGATCTGTCGCGCGCTCGCCCCGGTCGTGACCACCGTCGTCGGGGCGAGCCTGCGCAACGCCCGCGCCGTCGGCGACTGGTTGGCCCGCGAGCACGACGTCGAGGAGTCGGTCGTCGCGGTGGTCGCGGCGGGGGAGCGCTGGCCGGACGGTTCCCTGCGCCCCGCGCTCGAGGACCTCTGGGGCGCCGGTGCCGTCCTGTCGGTCCTGGAGGACCACGACTGGCCGGGCCTGTCACCCGAGGCCGCCCAGGCGGCCGACGCCTACCGGCTCGTCGCCGGGCGCGAGGCCGGCCACCTGCGCGCGTGCAGCAGCGGCGAGGAGCTGGCCGCGGCCGGCGCCGGTGAGGACGTCGAGGTCGCGGCCGAGGTCGACGTCTCGACGGTCGTGCCGCTGCTGAGCGACCGCGGCTTCGTCGCGGCCCCCTGACTTTCGAAAGTCCTTTTCGCCGGACTTTCGATAGACTTTCGTTTATGGCGAAAAAGACCGTGGAGAAGTTCTACTCCGACCTCAGCGGCGAGGAGATCGACTCCACCTCCCCGACCGTGGCGTTCGTGTTCGACGGCGTCGGCTACGAGGTCGACCTGACCGCGTCCGAGCGCCGTGCGTTCGAGGACGCCGTCAAGCCGTACATCGCGATCGGCCGCCGCGTGGGCTCGCGCCAGCGGGTCGCGTCGTCGGGGTCCTCGGGTCCCGACGCGAAGGTCGTCCGTGCCTGGGCGCAGGAGCAGGGCCTCGACGTCCCGTCACGCGGACGCGTGCCCGCCTCGGTGCTCGAGGCGTACGCCGCCGCGCACTGACGCGGATCAGCGTGGCTTCGTCGCCGTGACCGTGACGGGCACGTCGCTGTCGCGGCTCTGCCCGTCGCCGAGCTGACCGTTGCCTCCGCGTCCCCAGCAGCGCTGCGAGCCGTCGGACTTCACGCCGCAGGCAAAGTCGCGCCCCGCGCCGATCGAGGACCAGGACCGGGTCGCGTCGACACGGACCGGATGGAGGCTGCTCGTCGCAGCACCGTCACCGAGCTGACCCTCCGTGCCGCGACCCCAGCACCACGCCTCGCCGGTCGTCGTCGTGGCGCAGGCGAAGCCGTAGGTCGTGCCGCCGACCGAGACCGTCGACCAGTCGGAGCGGGACCCGACCCGGACCGGGTCGTCCGAGCGCGTCGTGGTCCCGACGCCCAGCTGGCCCTGGTCGTTGTCGCCCCAGCACCACAGGCTCCCGTCGGTCCGGATGCCGCAGGTGTTGCGCGAGCGTTGGGCGACCGACGACCACGTCGCGGTGCCGACCTGGGCCGGCGCCTGGCCGAAGGACCAGCACCACAGGGTGCGGTCGGTGCGGATCGCGCACGACGCACCCCCCGTCGCGAGCGAGCGGTAGCCGGTGCCGACCTTGATCGGCGTCTCGGCGTCGTCGGTCTGGTTGGGGTCGCCGGTCCATCCCGCGAACCCCCAGCACCACAGCTCGTCGCTCGTGCTGATGCCGCAGGAATGGAGGTCGGAGACGGCGACGTCCCGCCAGGCGGTGGGCGCGCCCGTGCCCGTGCCCCCGACTCGGGTCGGGTCGCGGTGGCTGTAGCCGGACCCGTCGCCCAGCTGCCCGTAGCCGTTCTCGCCCATGCACCACAGCGAGGCGTCGGACTTCACGGCGCAGGAGTGGGTGAACGTGGCGTCGGCGATCTTCGACCACGGCCCGGTCGGCCCGGGGGTGGGGGAGGCATAGGTGAACCGCGGGTCGTAGTCGATCCCGATGCCGAAGTGCTCCTTGAAGTCGAACCCCCAGCAGGACGACGTCCCGGAGCCGTCGATGCGGCAGGCGGACTGGGAGCCGACGGCGATCGTCGTCGTGGACGGGGTGAAGGCACCGCCGGGCTCGACCTCGAGGAAGGGGGTCAGCGTCTGCACGGTGCTCGTCCCGGCCCGGGTGAACTGCAGGAACAGCGGGACGGGATCGTTGCCCGTCGGCTGGGTGGGGGTGCCGTGCAGCAGTCCGTCGGCGTCGAGCGTCAGGTTGGCCGGCAGCGGGGTGCCGCCCTGCGTGCTCCAGGTGCCGGCCACGGTGCCGTTCGTCCGGAGCTGGAAGGAGTACGGCTGGCCGGCCTCGGCTGTGGGGAGGTTCTTCGTCGCGATGTTGCTCGCCCTCACCTCGAGGACGAGGTCGGCGGTGCCCTCGGCGTTCGTCGCCGTCACCCGGTAGGCGACGGTGAAGAGCGACGTCCCGGCCGTGGTGGGGGTCCCGCTGATCACGCCGGAGGGGGACAGGCTGAGTCCTGCCGGGAGCGAGCGGGCCGCGAGACGCCAGGTTCCGGGACCCAGGTCGGCCGTCAGCTGCTCGTTGTACGTCGCGCCGATCGAGGTGACCGGGAGGGTCTGCTCGGTCGTGATCTCCGGCGACGGCCCGGTGGCCTGGGGTCGCAGCGCGACCGTCCGCGTCGACGACACGGCGGCCCGCAGCTTCTTCGTCTTCGCGACGGAGGCGCGGAAGGTGGCCTTCGAGCCGGTCGACGGCATCCGGACGCTCAGCTTGTACCCGCCCTTCGAGGACGTCGTCCGTGTCGCGGCCGCCTTGACCCACCGCGAGCCGGAAAGACGCTGCAGCGTCACGGTCGTGCCCTTCGGCGAGCGCGACAGCGTGCCGCTGAAGGAGACGGTGGACGAGACCGTGACGGCGGACGCTCCGGCCTTGAGGCTGAGGGAGCGTTTCGTCGCAGCGTCGGCCGGCGCGGCCTGCAGGCCGGCCACGAGGGCGACGGCGACGAACGGCGCCAGGCGGCGCAGGAGGGGGGACATGGCGGACCAGCCTTCGCGGACCGTCGGAGGGAGGAGTGCGGGTCCGTGCCGCCAGCATGAGCCCTCGGACGCGTCGATGTGGTCGAATGCGCCGAACGTGATGCGTTCGGCGCCGCTCCGGTTGCCGGCGGGGCCGGGCTGTCGGAGAGTGAAAGGGTGCCCGCGGGGTACACCCCCACCGCCCCCACCTCTCTCCGGCCCACTCCGCCGGCGGAAGGACTCCCGATGACCAGCCCTGCCCGACGACGTCTCGGCCTCGTCGTGTCGCGAGCGACATGACGGAGCGTCTCGACGGGCGGTACGAGCTCGGTGAGCTGCTGGGCGCCGGAGGCATGGGGCGGGTCTACCGGGCGCACGACTCGCGGCTCGCGCGTGACGTCGCGATCAAGATCCTGCGCGGCGACCACGTCTCGGACGAGGTCGCGCGGGCCCGGCTGCAGGCCGAGGCCAAGATCGCCGGTGGCCTGCACCACCCCGGCATCGCCCAGGTCTTCGACTACGCCGAGGACCCGGACAGCGAGGACCGCAACCCGTACATCGTGATGCAGCACGTCGAGGGCGTGTCGCTCGCGACCCACCTGCGCGAGCACGGACCCATGACGTCGGCCCAGGTCGAGACGATCCTGGCCGGGACGGCCGAGGCGCTCGACGCCGCGCACGAGCGGGGCATCGTCCACCGTGACCTCAAGCCGGCCAACGTGCTCGTCACCCCGGACGGTCGCCCCGTCATCGTCGACTTCGGGATCGCCGCGAGCCCGTCCCGCGAGCCGCTGACCGAGACCGGGTCGATCCTCGGCACCGCGGAGTTCCTCAGCCCGGAGCAGGCGAAGGGGCGCGTCCGCGTCGACGGCGTCGGACGTCTACGCACTCGGGCTGGTCGCCTACGCCTGCCTGACCGGCGAGTCGGCTTTCCGTCGGCCGACGGCGATCGGGTCGGCCTACGCGCAGATCAACGACCCGTTGCCGGAGCTGGGGCCCGAGGTCCCGGCCCGCCTGCGGGACCTGGTCGTGCGGATGACGGCCAAGGACCCGGAGGACCGGCCGAGCGCCGCCGAGGTCGCCGCCGCTGCGTCGGGCCGCGAGCTCGTCGCGACCGGCGTGCTGCCGGTCACGACCACCCTGCCGATGACGCAGGAGCTGTCGGCGGACCTCGCCGCCGTCGGGCCGCCGACGATGCAGCAGCCGGTCGCCACCGAGCGCCGTCGCCGCGTCGTCTACGGAGCGGGCGGGGGTGGCGGTCCTGCTCGCCCTGGTCGCGCTGTTCATGGGGATGGCCGGCGGAGGGGCCGCCGAGACGGTCCCGGACGTCGTCGGGATGACGTCGGCCAAGGCCCAGGCGCGGCTCGACGCCGACGACCTCGAGCACCGTGAGAAGACCGTCGACGACCCGAAGGCCAAGGCCGGGACGGTCGTCGCGCAGACCCCGAAGGCCGGCAGCTCCGCGAACGACGAGGAGGTCGTGCTCAGCATCGCCTCCGGCAAGATGGACGTCCCCGCGTCGCAGCTGCGCGGCATGACCGTCGCCGAGGCCCGGGAGCGGCTCGAGGAGCTCGGCTTCGCCGTCACGACGACCGAGGTCGTCAGCAGCGAGACCGCCGGCACCGTCATCGCGGTCGACCCGTCGGGACGGCTGCCGATCGGCTCGACCGTGAAGCTGACCGTCGCCAAGGCCGCCCCGGTGCAGCAGCCGACCGCGCAGCCGCAGCAGCAGCAGAAGCAGCAGCCCAAGCAGGACAAGGGCGGCCCGGGCGGTGGCAAGGGCAAGGGTCCCGGCGGCAAGAAGCCGTAGCCCGGTCTCGCGCGCCGGGCCGTGCTGCGCCATCGTGGTGCCGTGGACGACGTCGGCGGTCCCCGCGACCACCTCGCGAACGAGCGCACTCACCTGGCCTGGGTCAGGACGGCACTCGCCGTGACCCTGCTCGGCCTGGCCGTGGCGCGCTTCGGTGACAACGGCTCGGTCTCGCTCGCCGGGCTGGTCTCCGGCGCGGTCCTCGTCGCGGCCGGTGCGAGCGTCCTCGCCTACGGCAGCACCCGCTATCGCGCGACAGCCCGCGAGCTCGAACGCGGCGAGTTCGGCACCGCCCGCTCGACGACGGGCCCCGTCGTCGCGACCACCGTCCTGCTCGCCGCCGTCGTGGTCGCACTCGTCATCCTGCTCCTCGCCGACCTCTGACCCGGCCTCGGTCCCGGTCCCGCTGAGCGTGACGTACTGACGTCGACACGCCGGCGTGTCGGGTCGAAACGTCACCCCCAAGCCGGGACGTGGGCTCAGAGCCGGGGGTCGACGGGCTCGGACTCCATCGCCAGCACCGCGAAGACACACTCGTGCACTCGCCACAGGGGTTCGCCCGCCGTGTGGCGCCGGAGCGCCTCGAGACCGAGGGCGTACTCGCGCAGCGCCATCGACCGCTTGTGGCCGAGGTTCCGGTCGCGCAGCCGCGCGAGGTTCTCGGGCGCCGTGTAGTCCGGCCCGTAGATGATCCGCAGGTACTCGCGACCGCGGACCTTGACCCCTGGCTGCACGAGTCCCTTGCGCGTGCGGGTCAGGTTGGCGAGGGGCTTGACCACCATGCCCTCGCCACCGGCCTCGGTCAGCTCCGTCCACCAGGTCACGCCCGACACGACCGACCGCTCGTCGCTCGTGTCGACCACCAGCCGAGCGGTCCGCGTGAACAGGTCCTGGTCTGCGTCGACGAGCCGGTCCGCGATCGCGAGGTGCCACAGGTGGTCGCGGTCCTCGAACGTCCGGTCGCCGGTGGCGAGGAGCTGGAACGGGGCGATGCGCAGGCCCTCGAGCCCCTCGACCTCGCCGACGTAGCGCTGATACGCGTCTCGGTAGGCGGCGGCATCTGCCGTGCGACGAGCGGTCCGCTCCCGGAGGCCCGCGACGTCGAGGCCCCGGACGGCGGCCGCGTCGAGCACCGCCGATGCCGCAGGCAGAGCCGCACCGGCGGCGGCTCCGACCGCTGCGAACTGACCGCGGATCAGGTCGCCGGCTTTGGCGGACCACGGCAGGATCTCCGTGTCGAGCACCAGCTCGTCCGTCTCCAGATCTGCCCACAGGCCCGCGCGCTCGGCCGTCGCGCAGACCCGCTCGAGCATCGCTCGCTCGATGGCCGCGTCGAAGAAGGCGCGTCCGGTCCGCGTGTGCACGACCCCGCTCCCGTCACGCGTGACGCGGACGACGGCCCGCGAGCCCATGTGCTTCTCCTCGCAGACCACCTGCGTCACGTCGGCCCGGGCGAAGTACCGGAACGCCTCGTGCGGGTGCTCCAGGTGGTCGGGGAGGGCCGACGTGTCGCACGGCGACATCGTCGGCGGCAGGTGCACGAGGCGTCGCGGGTCGACGGCGAAGCGACTCATGACCTCGAGAGCACCGGCGGCGTTCTCCTCGCGCAACGAGATGCGTCCCATGACCGACGTCTCGACGACGCGGCGGCCCAGGACGTCGTCCAGGTGCAGCGTCTCCGGGTCGCGCGGCGGCGGGGCGAGGGGTCGGACGGGCGCGTAGTGCTCGCGCTCGGCCGGCACCTGCACGAGTTCGCGCTCGGGGTAGCGCAAGGCCGTGAGAGCGCCGCCGAAGACACACCCGGTGTCGAGGCACATCGTGTTGTTGACCCACTCCGGCGTGGGCACCGGCGTGTGGCCGTAGAGGACCATCGCGCGACCGCGGTAGTCCTCCGCCCACGGGTAGCGCACCGGCAGGCCGAACTCGTCCGTCTCGCCGCTCGTGTCGCCGTAGAGGGCGAACGAGCGGACGCGGCCCGAGGCGCGGCCGTGGTAGCTCTCCTTGAGCCCGGCGTGCGCCACCACGAGACGGCCGTCGTCCAGGACGTAGTGGGCGATCAGCCCGTCGACGAAGGCGGCGACCTGCGTGCGGAACTCCGCGGACTCGGCAGCGAGCTGCTCGAGCGTCGTCTCGAGACCGTGACTGACCCGAACCTTGCGGCCCTGCAGGGCCCTCGCGAGCTTCGCCTCGTGGTTGCCCGAGACGCACAACGCCGTGCCTGCCGCGACCATGCCCATGACGAGGCGCAGGACGCCGGGGGAGTCCGGTCCGCGGTCGACCAGGTCACCGACGAACACCGCGCGCCGTCCCTCGGGGTGGGTTGCCTGCACGGCCCGTCCCTCGTCGTCGCGGTGAAGCTCGTAGCCGAGGTCGGTCAGCAGGACGAGCAGCTCGGAGAGACAACCGTGCACGTCGCCCACCACGTCGAACGGTCCCGACTCGTGACGCAGGTCGTTGTGCAGTCGCGTCCGCTCGAACGTCGCAGCGTCGACCTCCTCGACGGACGACAGCACGTGGACGTGGCGGAAGCCCTCGCGCTTGAGGCCCTTGAGCGAGCGGCGCAGCTGGTCGTGCTGACGTCGCACGACGTCGGCCCCGAAGGCGCGGTCCTCGCGCCGCGTGTTGCGTTCGATGCCGACCGACGGCGGGACGTCGAGCACGACCGCGGTCGGCAGCACGTCGTGCGCCTTCGCCAGCGCCACGAGGTGCTTGCGCGCCGACGGCTGGACGTTGGTGGCGTCGACCACGGTGAGGCGACCGCGCTCGAGCCGCTTTCCGACGATGAAGCTCAGCACCTCGAAGGCGTCGCTCGTCGCCGACTGGTCGTTCTCGTCGTCGGCCACGAGGGCGCGGCAGCGGTCCGACGACACGACCTCCGTCGCCAGGAAGTGTTTCGCGGCGAACGTCGACTTGCCTGACCCGCTCGCGCCGACGAGGACCACCAGGGAGACCTCGGGGATCGACAGCACGCTCATGCGGGCTCCTCCGTCCGGGTGAAGACCGCCATCTGCGTCGGGGCCCCGACCTCGGGGTCGTGGTCGCCGACCGGCAGGTGCTCCCAGGTGTAGCCGTACCGCTCGGCCGTGGCGTCGGCCCAGGCCGTGAGCTCGGCGCGGGTCCATTCGAAGCGGTGGTCCGGGTGGCGCAGGCCGCCGTCGACGAGCGCGGGGTAGCGCACGTTGTGCTCGCGGTTGGGTGTCGTCACGACGACCCGACCGGGTCGCATGAAGCCGAACACGTTCGCTGTCACCGCCGGCACGCGGTCGGGGTCGACGTGCTCGATCACCTCCATCAGGACTGCCAGGTCGAAGCCCACGAGCCGCTCGTCCTGGTACTGCAACGACGACAGCAGCAGGTCGAGCCGCGCGGCCTGGCGCTCCGACATCCGGTCGACGCCGAGCCGCCGCGACGCCACCCGCAGGGCCGCATCACTGACCTCGGTGCCGACCACGCGCTGGACGCCCGGGACCTCCAGGAGGCCGCGGACGAGGGCACCCTGGCCGCAGCCGAGGTCGAGCACGGTCGAGGGGCGGGCCCGGTCCACCTGGTCGAGCACCGCGTCGTGGCGCAGGGCGACGAGGGGACGGGGCCGGTCCTCGTCGACCGTCGGTTCGCTCGCGAGACCGTCGATCTCGGCCAGACGGGTGCGCGCCTCGTCGACCATCGAGCGCTGATGGGCCAGGTACCTGCGCGTGACGAGCTCGCGCTCCGGGTGGTCCTGCAACCAGCCGTCACCGGCGCGCACGAGCTTCTCGACCTCGTCGGTCCCGACCCAGTAGTGCTTGGCGTCGTCGAGGACCGGGATCAGGACGTAGAGGTGGTTCAGGGCGTCGGCCAGCGGCAGGACGCCGCGCAGGGTGACGTCGCTGTAGGGCGAGTCGCCCCACTGCGGCAGGTGGTCGTCGAGCGGGATCGGGCGTGCGTCGACCGACCACCCGAGCGGGTCGAAGAGCCGACGGACGAGGTCGGTGCCACCGGGGAGGGCGGGCAGGGAGACGGCCAGGGAGAGCGCGGACCCGACGAGGTCCGGCCGGGCATCGCAGCGTCCGCGCAGGGCCGTGCGCAGCACCTTGCCCATGGCGACGGACAGCATCGAGGTGGCCGCGTAGGGACGGTCGTTGACGTACTGCGCGAGCGAGAACCCGTCGCCCCCGCGGCGGCGACCCTTGACCAGCGCGATCGGGTCGACCTCGAGCAGCAGCGCCACGGTGCATCGCTCGGCACCGACCTCGGGGTAGAACACCGTCAGTCGACCGCCGAAGACGTCCGTGCTCTGGACCCGGTCGGGGTGCTTGTGCAGCAGGAACCCGAGGTCGCTGGCGACGGGGAGCTCGTCCGTCCGGTCGGCGGTGATCGTCAGCAGCACGCCCCCACCCTTCCAGACGACCCGTCCGCCGGTGGAACGAATTTCCGCTCGGCGCCGCGAGCATGACGGGGCCCCTCGACTCTGGTGAGCCGAGGGGCCTCGATCGACGCGGAGGATAGGGGACTCCGTCGCTCGTTCCTCGCTCCTCCCCGAATCCGCTCTGCTGCATCACGCACCACGGCCCCCCAGCAAAGAGCGCTGGGGGGCCGTGGCACGTGGCGGAGGATAGGGGATTCGAACCCCTGAGAGCTTTCACTCAACCCGCTTTCCAAGCGAGCGCACTAGGCCACTATGCGAATCCTCCGTGGAGGAGATTACCCGTCCGGGCCAGGTTGGGACGCACCGGGGCGCCCCCGTATGCTGGGCCCCAGCCCCTCGCGCGGCGCTACCTCACTCAACTCCCCCAGGGCCGGAAGGCAGCAAGGGTCGGTGGGCTCTGGCGGGTGCGCGAGGGGTCTCTTCATGTCCCGACGCGACCCGGCCCCGCGATCTGCGACCCTGATGTCGCTTCAAGCGGGCTGAAGCGACCAGAAGGTCACAAATCGCGGGGCCGGGGCGAGCGCGGGGGCGGGGCCAGGGCCGGGGCCGAGCGCGGGGCCGGGTCAGTCCTCGGGGAGGGGGTCGACCGTGCCGTGGTCGGTGACGGACGCGGCCAGAGCGGCCAGGTGCTCGTCGCCGTCGCCGAGGACATGGTCGATCGCGGTGAGACGGCTCGTGTAGTGGCCGACGGAGTACTCCGCGGTCATGCCGATGCCGCCGTGCAGCTGGATCGCCTCCTGGCCGATGTGCCGCGACGCGCGACTCACCTGGACGCGGACCCGGTCGGCGGCCTCCTGCGCGCGAGACGGGTCGTCGGCGAGCACGAGCGTGCCCCACTCGACGGCGCTCTTGGCCAGCTCGAGCGACACGTACATGTCGGCCGCGCGGAACGTGAGCGCCTGGAAGGTGTTGAGCGTGACGCCGAACTGCTTGCGGGTCTTGAGGTACTCGGTCGTCTGGCGCAGGGCGGTCTCCATCGCACCGACGGCCTCGTGCCCGTAGGCGATCGTGGCCTGGGCGACGACCGTCGCGAGCACGTCGGACGCGTCGCCACCGTCGCCGAGCGGCGTCGCCTCGACGCCGTCGAACGCGACCCGGGCGGCGCGGCCGCCGTCGTGCGTCCGGTAGCCCGTGCGCGTGACGCCCGACGCCGTCGGGTCGAGCAGGAACAGGCCCGTGCCGTCGCCCGAGCGGGCCGCGACGACGAGCAGGTCGGCCCGCTCGCCGTTGAGCACCGGCTCGGCGACGCCGGACAGCGTGGAGCCGTCGGCCGTCACCTCGCCGACGCGGCCCGGCAGGGCCGCCGCGAGGACGATCTCGCCACCGGCGAGACGACCGAGCACGTCGGCGCGCTGCTCGGCGCTGCCGGCCGCGGCGACGAGGCCGCCGGCCAGGACGACCGACTCGACGAACGGCTCGGGCGCGATGACGCGGCCGACCTGCTCGGCGACGACGCCGACCTCGACGGGTCCGGCGCCGAAGCCGCCGTCCTCCTCGGCGAACGGCAGGCCCAGCACGCCCATCTCGGCGAGCTGGGTCCAGGTCTTCTCACCGAAGCCGGGATCGGTCTTGGTGACCTCGCGACGCGTCTCGGACGAGTCGTAGGCCTTGGCGAGCAGCCCGCGCACGGCGTCGCGCAGCGCGGTGGTCTCGGAGTCGAGGGTGAAGTCCACGGTCCTACCTCACAGTCCCAGGATGGTCTTGGCGATGATCTGACGCTGGACCTCGTTCGACCCGCCGTAGATCGAGGCCTTGCGGTAGTTCAGGTACTGCGGCGTCGCGACGCGCGCCCAGTCGGGCACGCCGGAGCCGTCGGCGGCGCCCGAGGCGAGCGACAGCGGCCCGGCCAGGTCGACGACGAGCTCGGTGACGGCCTGCTGCAGCTCGGTGCCCTTGAGCTTGAGCACGGACGACGCGGGGTGCGGCTTGCCGTCGGCCGAGTGGGCGACGACGCGCAGGGCGGTCAGCTCGAGCGACAGCAGCTCGTTCTCGAGCTCGGCGACCCGCGCGGCGAGCAGCGGCTCCTTCGCGATGCGGTCGGCGTTGGTGGCCTTGGCCTCGGCGAGCACGCGCTTGGTCGACCCGACGGGGGCGACGCCGACGCGCTCGTTGCCGAGCAGGAACTTGGCGTACGTCCAGCCGGCGTTCTCCTCGCCGACGAGGTTCTCTGCGGGGACGCGCACGTCCTCGAAGAACACCTCGTTGACCTCGTGGCCGCCGTCGATGAGCTCGATCGGGCGGACGGTCAGTCCGGGGCTCGTCATGTCGATGAGCAGCATCGAGATGCCGGCCTGCTTCTTGGCCTCGGGGTCGGTGCGGACAAGGGTGAAGATCCAGTCGCCGTACTGGCCGAGCGTGGTCCAGGTCTTCTGGCCGTTGACGACGTACTCGTCGCCCTCGCGCACGGCGGTCGTGCGCAGCGACGCGAGGTCGGAGCCCGCGTCGGGCTCGGAGAAGCCCTGCGACCACCAGATGTCGAGGTTCGCCGTCTTGGGCAGGAACCGCTCCTTCATCTCCTGCGAGCCGAAGGCGGCGATGACCGGGCCGATCATGCTGGCGTTGAACGCGAGCGGCGGCGGGACGGCGGCGAGCTGCATCTCCTCGTGCCAGAGGTGGCGCTGCAGCGGCGTCCAGTCCTTGCCGCCCCACTCGACGGGCCAGTTCGGGACCGCGAGCCCGGCGGCGTTCATGACGCGCATCGACTCGACGATCTGCTCCTTGCTGAGCTCGCGGCGGGCGGCGACGGTGTCGCGGACGTCCTGCGGGATCTTCGTGGTGAAGAACTCCCGCATCTCGTCGCGGAAGGCGGCGTCCTCGGGGGACAGGCGAAGCTTCATGACTTGGCTCTCTCACTCATCGTGGTAAGCGCTTGCTTAGTCAGACTACGCCCCGCGGGGTGGCCCGACCACCGCAGTCTGGCGCACGGCGGCGGAGCCCGCGAACGATCAGGCGGGACGGTCCCGGCGACGCACGGCGCGAGCCCGGAGCGGGCCGACGAGTCGGGGCCCGGCGAGGCGCTGCTCGAGGCGGCGGGCCTCGCGGCGCAGCGGCTGGGCGATGTACTCGCCGAGGATCGCGCCCGACGCGAGGCCGATCGCCGACGATGCGGCCGTGATCATCGGCAGGATGCCGGCGATGTCCTCCTGCGACAGCAGCGCGAGCGACCGGTAGATCGACAGGCCCGGCAGCAGGGGGACGATGCCGGAGACGATCAGCACCAGCGGCGGCACGCGGACCCGCTGCGCCGCCGGGTAGCTCACGAGGCCCAGCAGCACGGCGGCGAGCGCCGCGGCCGCCGCGTTGCCCGCGCCGTGCTGCACCAGCACGAAGTACAGACCCCCGGACGCGCCACCGATGACGCCCATCGGGATCGTCACGCGGATCGGGGAGTAGGCCGAGAAGGCGAACCCGGCCGCGCAGACGCCCGCGCCGAGCACCACCGTCGGGGCCTGCGACAGGCCCGGGAGCGCGACGTCGACCTGGACGTCGACGCCGAGCTGGGAGCCGATGCTCAGGCCCGCCCCGACCCCGGCGATGATCCCGGCGGTCGCGATCATCACCTCCAGGACGCGGGCGTTGGCGGTGATGTAGAAGCCGGTGAGGGCGTCCTGGATCGCGCCGACGAGACCCTGTCCGGCGAGCAGCATGACGATGCTGGCCGCCACGGCGCGGGACGGCTCGATCGGCACCTCGGCCGCAGCCAGGCCGACGGCGAGCAGCGTCGCGAACAGGCCGCCGGCCGCCTGCGCGTAGAACATCGGCAGCCGCAGCCGGCCGATCCGACGCTGCAGCACCTCGATGCCGATGCCGGCGACCGCGGCGATCAGCATGACGTCCCAGGCGCCACCGAGCAGCAGGGCGATGCCCGCCGCGGTGAACCCCCAGGCGAGGGTGATGGCCCAGCGCGGTCGCGGGTGGCCCGACGACGCGATCTGCGCGACCCGGGACGCCGCCTCCTCGCGGTCGATCTCGTCCGTGAGCAGGCGCGTGACGACGGCGTCGACGGCGGTCAGGTCGGCGAAGTCGGTCTCGCGGTGGGTGACGTGACGACGCATCGTGACCGGCACCTCGTCGGGGGACGCCTGGTGGCTGAGCGTGAGCGTCGTGAAGGTGACGTCGACGAGCGTCGAGCGCAGGCCGAGGTGGTGCGTGACGGACGACATCGTGGCCGTCACGTCGGCCGCTCCGGCGCCGTTGGACAACAGCAGCTCGCCCACGCGCAGGGCGAGGTCGAGGGTGCGCTGCGTCTCCCGCGTCTCGGTCACCGGACCATTGTGCGGGGCTATCCTCGGCGCATGACCGACTGGGATCCGGACCCGCTGGGCGAGGGGTACGCGCAGCACACGATCGACCTCGGGGACGACCCGGACGGCGAGGGTCGCATCGTCGCGACGCTCGTCCGGCGCACGCCGCCGACGCAGGTCCGGCACGCGATCCTCTACGTCCACGGCTTCAGCGACTACTTCTTCCAGACCGAGCTCGCGGACTTCTTCACCGAGCGCGGTTTCGCCTTCTACGCGCTCGACCTGCGCAAGTGCGGCCGGTCGCAGCGGCCCGGCCAGACGCCGCACTACGTGTCGGACCTGGCGCTGTACGACAAGGAGCTCAACCAGGCGCTCGCGCTCGTGCGGCACGAGACCGACGGCGCGAGCGTGGTGCTCGCCGCGCACTCCACCGGCGGGCTGGTCCTGCCGCTGTGGCTCGACCGGACGCGGGCCGCCGCGGGCGGCGAGGCGTCGAGCGTCGCGGGCCTGCTGCTCAACAGTCCCTGGTTCGACCTGCAGGGCAAGGCGTGGATGCGCTCGGTCGGCACGCAGGCGATCCGGGTGCTGGCCAAGGTCAAGCCGTTCGACGTGCTCAAGCTGCCCGTGACCGACGCGTACGGCACGAGCCTGCACTCCTCCGCGCACGGCACGTGGGACTACGACGTCGCGATCAAGCCGCTGCAGGGCTACGACGTCACGCTCGGCTGGCTCAACGCCGTCCGTCGGGGCCACGCGCGCCTGCACCGGGGGCTCGACGTCGGGGTGCCGTCGCTCGTGCTCCGCTCGGACAAGACGCACTTCGCCCGAAGCTGGAACGAGAAGGTCGACCGTGCGGACGTCGTCCTCGACGTGCGCCAGATCGCGCGCTGGTCCGGCTGCCTCGGCGGCGAGGTGTCGGTCGTGCCGATCGAGGACGCCCGGCACGACGTGTTCCTCTCGCTCGACGAGCCCCGCAAGGCCGCCTACGAGGCGGTCGACGCCTGGCTGGACCGCTCCGGCCTGCTCTGAGCAGCGGGAGGGGAGCCGGGGCGGACGGGCGGGTGACGCTGTCGGGCCCGGCGACTAGGCTCGGGCGGGTGGATGCCCCCCTCGCCCTGTACCGCCGCTACCGGCCGGAGACGTTCGCCGAGGTCATCGGGCAGGACCACGTCACGACCCCCCTGCGGCACGCGCTCGCGGCCAACCGGGTCAACCACGCCTACCTGTTCTCGGGTCCCCGCGGCTGCGGCAAGACCACGAGCGCGCGCATCCTCGCGCGGGCGCTGAACTGCGAGCAGGCTCCTGTCTCCGACCCCTGCGGCGAGTGCCAGAGCTGCCGCGACCTGGCGCGCGGCGGGCCGGGCAGCGTCGACGTCATCGAGATCGACGCCGCGAGCCACGGCGGTGTCGACGACGCGCGCGACCTGCGCGAGCGGGCGTTCTTCGCGCCGGTCAGCAGCCGCTACAAGGTCTACATCATCGACGAGGCGCACATGGTGTCGCCGCAGGGCTTCAACGCGCTGCTCAAGCTCGTCGAGGAGCCGCCGCCGCACCTCAAGTTCATCTTCGCCACGACCGAGCCCGACAAGGTCATCGGCACGATCCGCTCGCGCACGCACCACTACCCGTTCCGGCTCGTGCCGCCCAAGACGCTCGGCGACTACTTGATGCAGCTGTGCCAGGCCGAGGGCGTCGCGCTCGAGCCGACGGCCCTGCCGCTCGTGGTCCGTGCCGGCGCCGGGTCGGTCCGCGACACCCTGAGCGTCCTCGACCAGCTGCTCGGCGGATCGGGCCCCGAGGGCGTCACCTACGACCTCGCCGTCCAGCTGCTCGGCTACACCCCGGACTCGCTGCTCGACGAGGCCATCGACGCGTTCGCCGCCGACGACGGGGGCACCGTGTTCGGCGTCGTCGACAAGGTCATCGAGTCGGGCCAGGACCCGCGGCGCTTCGCCGAGGACCTGCTGCAGCGGCTGCGCGACCTCGTCGTCGTCCGGGCGGTCCCCGACGCCATCTCGACCGGCCTGCTCGACGTGCCGGGCGACCGGGCCGAGCGCCTGCAGTCCCAGGCCGCCGGGTTCGGGCCGTCCGAGCTCACCCGCGCCGCCGACATCGTCAACACGGCGCTCGTCGAGTTCCGCGGGGCGACCGCACCGCGCCTGCTCCTCGAGCTGATGTGCGCCCGCATCCTGGTGCCGGGCGCCGACCACGCCGCGCAGGGACTCGCCGCCCGCCTCGACCGGATCGAGAAGCGGCTCGCGATGGCGGGCCCCGGTGCTCCTGCCGCGAGCCCGACGCCCGCACCGGCTCGGGCGCCCGAGCCGGTCGAGGCCCCGGCGCGGCCGACCCCGGCGCCTGAGCCGGTCGAGGCCCCGGCGACGCCGACCCCGGCGGCTGAGCCCGTCGAAGCCCCTTCGCTCCCCCATTCGCCAGAGCGAACGGGCGGTACCCCCAGCTCAGGGGCCGTGCGTGGGGACCGCTCAGGGACCGAGGCTGGGGCACAGGCTCGCCCGAACCCGGCGGCTGAGCCTGTCGAAGCCTCGGCTCGCCCGATCCCGGCGGAAGCCCCTTCGACCAGCTCAGGGACCGTGGGTGGGGACCGCTCAGGAACCGGGGGCGCGGCGGCCGCGGCCGGCGGGTTCGGCATCGCCGACGTCCGCCGTATCTGGCCCGAGGTCCTCGACGTCGTCAAGGACCTGCGCCGCTTCACCTGGATCATGCTGAGCCAGAACGCCCAGGTCGTCGGCGTCGAGGGCTCGACGCTGACGCTCGCCCTGGTCAACGCCGGAGCCCGCGACTCCTTCATGAACAGCGGCTCGGCCGGCTACGTCCAGCAGGCGCTCGAGCGAGTCGTCGGTGGGCAGTGGCGCATCGAGGCGATCGTCGACCCGTCGGCCGACCCCGCCCGCTCCGTCCCGAGCGAGCCGGCCCCGGCCGAGCCGTCCGAGCCTCGCACCCCGCGCGGCGCCCCGGCCCCCGCGTCCGTGCGCGAGGCGATGGCGGCGCCGGCGCCGGTCGAGCGCGAGGACCCCGACGCCGCGGCCACCCGCGACGACCCGGTGCTCGAGCCCGACCCCGACCCGGAGGCGCTGCTCTCCCGCGAGCTCGGGGCCAA
This sequence comes from Aeromicrobium erythreum, assembly GCA_036946185.1. Lineage (GTDB taxonomy): Bacteria > Actinomycetota > Actinomycetes > Propionibacteriales > Nocardioidaceae > Aeromicrobium > Aeromicrobium erythreum_A. The sequence goes on along the minus strand of JAQIJP010000029.1, from coordinate 11,043 downwards.
GATCATTGACGAGGGCTGACGGGGGTCCCGTCCGTCGGGTCCGGATCGACCGCGACCTCGACCCGCTCGACGTGCTCGCGCGGTTCCGCCACCGCGACCGGCCGGTGGCGCTGCTCGGCGACTGGCACCACGGCGACGCGCTCGTCGCGTTCGACCCGGTCCGCGTCGCCGACGACCCGTTCGCCGACGTGGTCCTCGATCCCGTCGACGTGCCGGGCGGCTTCGGCGGCGGGTGGATCGGCGTCTGGGGCTACCGGCTCGGGCAGCGACTGGAACATGTCGGCGAGCCGGCGGTCCGTCCCGTCCCGCAGCCGGACCACCGCCTCGGCTTCTATGACCGGGTGCTGCGACGCAGCGCCGGCACCTGGTGGCTGGAGACCCTCGGCCGGGACGACGACGCCGAGGTGCTCGCCGCGCTCGACGATCCGCCGCAGCCGGCCACGCACCGGGTCGGCGCCTTCGGGCTGACGCCGGACGGTGCCGCGCACCGCGAGGCCGTCCGGCGCGCCGTCGAGCACGTGCACGCGGGCGACATCTTCCAGGTCAACCTGTGCGCCCGGCTCGAGGCGCCGTTCGAGGGTGACCCGGTGGCCCTCTTCGCGGCCGGGGTGCGGGCGCTGCGTCCGGCGTACGCGGCGTTCGTCGGCTCGCCCGAGGGCGCGGTGGCGAGCCTGTCGCCCGAGCTGTTCCTGCGCCGGACCGGCCGCGAGGTCCTGACCTCGCCGATCAAGGGCACCGCGCCCCTGACCACCGACCCGCAGCTGCTGCTCGGGTCCGGCAAGGACCGCGCCGAGAACGTCATGATCGTCGACCTCATGCGCAACGACCTCGGCCGCGTCGCGTCGCCCGGCACCGTGCGCGTGCCGGCCCTCGTGCGGGCGGAGCGGCACGCCGTCTGGCACCTCGTGTCCGACGTCGTCGCGCGGCTCGGCCCGGACGTCGACGACGCGGACCTGCTGCGGGCCACGTTCCCGCCGGGGTCGGTCACGGGGGCGCCCAAGGTGCGCGCCATGCAGGTCGCCGCCGACCTCGAGGCCACCGCGCGCGAGACCTACACGGGCGCGATCGGCCACGTCAGTCCAGCCGCCGGCCTCGAGCTCAACGTCGCGATCCGCACGTTCGAGATCGCGGACGGCCGGGTCTGGCTCGGGGTCGGGGGCGGCGTGGTCGCCGACTCGACGCCGGACGGCGAGCTCGCCGAGTGCTTCGTCAAGGCCGCCCCGCTCGTCGAGGCCGTCGGCGGGACCCTCGCCGAACCCGCCCCGGCAGTGACTGTGGCCGCTCCCTCGGCGCCGACGCCCCCGCCCGCGGCGACCGACGCCGCCCGCGGGGTGTTCACGACGGTCCTGGTCGAGGACGGCCACGCGGTCGACCTCGACGCCCACCTCGCCCGGCTCGACGCGAGCGTCCGCGCGCTGCACGGCCGGACCGTGCGGCCCGGGCTCGAGGACGCCGTCCGTCGCAAGGTCGCGGGCACGACCGGCCGGCTCCGGCTGCGGGTCGACGCGGTGCCAGGAGCCGACGGTGTCGCCGTGACGCTCACGCTGAGCGACCTGCCCGACGCCGCCTCGTCGTGGCGGCTCGAGCCACGGGTCGTGCCGGGCGGCTGGGGAGCGCACAAGTGGGCCGACCGCGACCCCCTCGCGCCCGGGCAGGCCGACGACGTGCTCGTGCTCGACGCCGACGGCGCGGTCCTGGAGACGGGACGGGCGTCGCTGTTCGTCGTCCACGACGACGGCGTGCACACGCCGGCCCTCGACGGGCGGCTCCTGCCGGGCACGATGCGTGCGCGGGTCGTCGACGACCTGGCGGCGCGCGGCATCCCGGTGCACCAGCGGACGCTCGTCACCGCCGACCTCGCGTCCGCCTCGGAGGTCTTCGCCACCAACGCGCTGCGCGGCGTGGTGCCGGTCCACGCGGTCGACGGCATCGGAAGCTGGCCGGAGGGTCCCGTCACCCGGCTGCTGCGCCGCGGACCCGCGCCGGAGCGCAGCCCACGACCGCGCGTCCCGGGTCGCCCACGGGTCCTGTTCGTCGACAACTACGACTCGTTCGTCTTCAACCTGGTCCAGTACGTCCGCGAGCTCGGTGCCGAGACGACGGTCGTCCGGAACGACGAGGCGACCGTCGACGAGCTCGCCGCCGGTGGCTTCACGCACGTCGTGCTCTCACCCGGGCCGGGCGCCCCCGCCGACGCCGGGATCAGCATCGACCTCGTGCGCCGGCTCGGACCGACCACGCCGGTTCTCGGCGTGTGCCTGGGCCACCAGGCGATCGCCGAGGCCTACGGCGCGCGCGTCGTCCGGGCGGACGAGGTCGTGCACGGCAAGCCGTCGCTCGTCCACCACGACGGCCGGGGCGTCCACGCGGGCCTGCCCACGCCGCTCGTCGTCGCGCGCTACCACTCGCTCGTGGCCGACGAGACGACCCTGCCGCCGGAGCTCGAGGTCACGAGCCGCACGGCGTCCGGCGTCGTCATGGGCCTGCGGCACCGCACCCACCCGGTCGAGGGCGTGCAGTGGCACCCGGAGTCGATCCTCACGAGCCACGGTCACGACCTGCTCGCGACGTTCCTCGCGGGTGACGTCAGTCGTCGCGCGGGTCGCGGTCGGTGACGTCGACGACGCGCACCACGACGTCGCGCTCGGGATCGGGTCCGAGCAGGTCGCGCAGCTCGTCGCTCACGACCGCGTGGACGTCGTCGCCCTGCGCCGCCAGGTCGCTGCCGTAGGCGCAGACCAGGTCGACCTCGACCGCGACGCAGCGGTCGCCGTCGCGGCGGACCCGGACGTCGTCGACGGCCCGCTGGTCGCTCGCGACGGAGCGCCGGAGCCGGGGGAGCAGCACGCGTTCGGACACCAGGACGCGGGACCCGTCGTCGGCCCAGCGCGTCGAGCCGTCGTCGGTGACGGCGACCAGGGAGGCGGCCGGACGCACGATCCCGCTCACCCGACGCTTGACGGTCTCGGACACGTCGAGCCACGCGGCCGAGGACGCCTCGTCGCGCATCTCGGCGGTCGCCCGCTCGAGCGGGTCGCCGGGTGTCATCGCCATGGGCTCATCCTCTCCGCCAGGTTCTTGCGCGCCCGCGCGAGGTGCCCGCGCGCGCTGTCGGGACTCACGCCGAGGGACGCCGCGACCTCGTCGTAGGACAGTCCCTCGATCTCGCGCAGCAGCCAGGCGGCCCGCTGGCTCGGCGGCAGCTCCTCGAGGGCCGCCTCCAGCGCCCGGACGAGCTCGCCGTCGATCGCGTCGCGCTCCGGGTCGTCCAGGGCCCGGTCGAGCACGCCCTGCAGCGACACGTCGTCGATCGGCGTCGGGCGGCGTCGGCGCTGCAGGTCGACGGCGCGGCGGTTGACGAGGCGGTAGAGCCAGGTGCGCAGCGTCGAGCGCGCCTCGAACGACCCGATGTTGCGCCAGGCCGACACGAGCGCCTCCTGCACGACGTCGCGGGCGTCGTGCTCGTCGCCGACCATGCGACGCGCGAACCGGAACATGTCGGGTCCGTACCGGTCGACGATCTCGCCGAACGCCTCCTGGTCGCCCAGGGCGGCGTCGCGCGCGAGCGCGCGGTCAGAACGGTCGGACACCGTCTCCTCCTTCGCGCGGAACACCCTCAGCGTGGGGCCGGGACCGGGACCCCGCACCACGAGATCACCGTGACGTGGATCACACGAATCTGGCCGTGCGGATCGATCGGTTGTGCACGACTAATGGTTGTCAAGACCCACCACCGAGAAAGGCAGATGAGATGGCTGAGACGGCCAAGACCACCCCGACCAAGGACGTCGCCCAGACCGGCAAGGACGTCGCCCGTCGCACCGACGGCGCGCTCGAGAGCGAGCAGGGTCGAACCGCCATCGCCGACGCCGTGGTCTCCAAGATCGCCGGCATCGCGACCCGCGAGGTCAGCGGCGTCCACGCCCTCGGTGGCAGCGCGACCCGCGCGGTCGGCGCCATCCGCGACCGCATCCCGGGCTCGCGCACCAACCTGAGCCAGGGCGTCGCCGTCGAGGTCGGCGAGCGCCAGGCGGCCGTCGACATCGACCTCGTCGCCGAGTACGGCGTCTCCATCGCGGACCTCGCCGCCGGCGTGCGCCGCAACGTCGTGGGCTCGGTCGAGCGCATGACGGGCCTGGAGGTCACCGAGGTCAACATCACCGTCCACGACATCCACGTCGAGGGCGACGACGACGAGGACGACGAGCCCCGTGTCCAGTGACCAGGTCGACGCGGACCAGGTCGCCTCGGCGGTCCTGGCGGTCCCCGGCGTCGCCGAGCTGCACGCAGGTGTGCTCGGCGAGATCGGGACCTACCTGCCGGGCCGCCGGGTGACCGGCGTCCGCGTCGACGACGAGCGGTGCGACGTCCACGTGACGCTCGCCTGGGACGCACCGGTCCGCGAGACCGCCCAGCAGGTCCGCGACGCCGTCGCCCCGCTCGTGGCCGTCCCGGTCGTCGTGACCGTCGAGGACGTCGCCACCCCCGGGCGTCTGACGCCCACCACCCCCCCCGAATCACCACTGCAAGGAGTCACCGCCATGAACCTCTCCACCATCGGCCTCATCACCGGCCTGCTCATCGCCATCGCGATCGCGGTCGGAGGATTCAGCGGGTTCCTGCTCGCCGTGGTCCTCGGCGTCGCCGGCTTCCTGGTCGGCGGCCACCTCGACGGCCGCTTCGACCTCGTCGCCATGGTGCGGGGCAACCGTGAGTGACTTCGCCCTGTCGGACCTCGCCGGTCGCGGGGCCGACCGCCCCGCGGCCGAGCGAGGGACGCTCGAGGTCAAGCAGCGCGTCGTCGAGCGCATCGCCCAGCGGGCCGCGCTCGAGATCGGCGGCACCGTCGCCTCGTCCCGCTCGGGCCTGCTCGGCCTGGCGGACGCGGTCCGGTCGCCCGTCTCGGTGCGCATGCTCGGCGACCGCGTCTGGCTCGAGGTCGACGTCGACGCCACCTGGCCGTGCGACGTCGCCGCGATCGGCCGCGACGTCCGTGACCACGTGCACGACCGCACCAGCGAGCTGAGCGGCACCCGCGTCGAGAAGGTCGACGTGACCGTCCGGCTCGTCGATCCCACCCCTTCCACCACGAGGAGAGTCCAGTGAGCACCCCAGCTCCCCGCGGACGACCGCGCGCAGCGCTCGTCGCGTCGCTCATCGCCCTCGTGCTGCTCGCCGCCGGCGTCGCCGCGATCCACGACTTCCTCGTGGCCCGTGGCTGGTCCAGCGGCACGTCGTGGACCAGCAGCGCCGCCGACAGCCTCGACGGCCTGCAGGCCTCGATCGGCACGTCGGTCACCGGCGGCCTGATCGCCCTCGTCGGCCTCGCGGTCGTGTGGGCCGCGATCAAGCCGGCCCCCCGCACCCACGACCTGGCCCCCGCCGACGGCGTCGAGGTCTGGGTCAGCCGCTCCGCCCTGCGCCGCATCGCGAGCGACGCCGCCGAGCAGACGCCGGCCGTCGACTCCGCCGAGGCGAGCGTGCGCCGGCGCGAGGTCCGCGTGAAGGTCCGTACCCCCGACCCGACGGTCACCGAGGCCGTCACCCAGAACGTCACGTCCGCCCTCGACGGCCTCACCGACCGTCGGGTGAGCGTGAAGGCGCAGGAGGTGTCCTATGACTAGGCGACTCATCGCCGTCGACCGGATCGTGTCGCTGCTCGTCGGGCTGCTGCTCGTCGCCGCGGGCCTCGCGCTCGTGGACTGGCAGGCCGGGCTCGTCGGCAGCTGGCAGGACCAGGTCCAGACCTCGGGGTACGACGACCTCAGCGGGACCGCCTGGTTCCCCTGGGCCCTCGGGGCCGCCGGCCTCGTCGTCGGACTCGTCGGGCTGTTCTGGCTGCTGGCCCACGTCCCGCGACCGCGGCGCGGCATCACGCGCACCGTCGAGCACGACCAGAACGGTCGCGTGACCGTCGACCTCGGGTCGCTGGCCCAGGCGGCCGGGCACCAGTTCGGCCGGCTCGCGCCCGTCGTGAGCGCCAGTGGAACGACCCGACGGATCCGCCGCGCGGACGTCGTCGAGATCACCGCGCAGGTCGACCTGCGGTCCGACGGCCAGACCCTGACCGAGGCCGCCCGCCGGTGCCGTGACGACGTCGCGGCGGCCCTCCCGGGACAGGACGCACCCGAGTGCCGCGTCCTGCTCTCGAACCCGCGGCGCAGGCCGCTCCCCCAGACCAGTGGTCCCGCCCGGGTCCACTGACCACCACCCACCCATCCCGACCGAAGGAGAACATCATGGGTATCGCTGACAAGGCCAAGAACGCTGCCGAGGACCTGGCCGGCAAGGCCAAGGAGGTCATCGGCGACGCGACCAACAACAAGGACCTCGAGGCCGAGGGCAAGAAGGACCAGGGCAAGGCCTCGGCCAAGAAGGCCGGCGAGAACATCAAGGACGCCTTCACGAAGTGACGTCTCCTCGCTGAGGCCCCGGCTCCGAGCGTGGCTCGGTCCCGGGGCCTCGTCATGTCCGGGCGGCGGCTGGTCCAACGTGACCCTTCGACGAGCTCAGGGTCCGAGGGTCGCGCAACGCCGCCGGCTCAGCGGCGACCGAGCGCGCGGTACGTCCAGCCGGCGTCGCGCCAGAGGGCCGGGTCGAGGGCGTGGCGCCCGTCGAGGATCCGCCGCCCGGCGACGTGCGGCTCGAGGTCGGCCGGGGTCAGCGCGACGTACTCCGGCCACTCGGTCAGGACGAGCACGAGCTCGGCTCCCGCGACGGCGCCCTCGACCGTGTCGGCGTAGGAGAGCTCGGGGTGCTTCGCCCGGGCCGTCGGCACGGCGGCCGGGTCCGTCACGGTGACGTGCGCCCCCTGCAACGACATCTGCTGCACGACGTTCAGCGCGGGGGAGTCACGCACGTCGTCGCTGTGCGGCTTGAACGCCGCGCCGAGCACACCGATCCGCCGTCCGACGATCGACCCGCCGAGCTCCTCGCGCGCCAGGTCGACCATCCGGACGCGGCGGCGCATGTTGATCGAGTCGACCTCGCGCAGGAACGTCAGCGCCTGGTCGACGCCGAGCTCGCCGGCGCGCGCCATGAACGCGCGGATGTCCTTCGGCAGGCAGCCGCCGCCGAACCCGAGGCCGGCGTTGAGGAAGCGACGGCCGATGCGGTCGTCGTGGCCGATCGCGTCGGCGAGGGCGGTGACGTCCGCGCCGGTCGCCTCGCACAGCTCGGCCATCGCGTTGATGAACGAGATCTTGGTGGCGAGGAACGAGTTGGCGGCGACCTTCACCAGCTGGGCGGTCGCGAGGTCCATGACGAGGCGGGGGGAGCCCTCCGCGAGCGGCGCGGCGTAGACCTCGTCGAGGACAGCGGCGGCGCTCGCCCTCCGGTCCGGGCCGGACGCCGTACACGACGCGGTCGGGATGCAGCGTGTCGTCGACGGCGTGTCCCTCGCGCAGGAACTCGGGGTTCCACACGAGCGTGGCGTCGGGCGCGACCTTCTCGACGAGCTCGGCGATCCGCTCCGCGGTCCCGACCGGCACGGTCGACTTGCCGACGACGACGTCGCCGGGGCCGAGCAGCGGCAGCAGGGTGTCGACGGCGGACTCGACGTAGCCGAGGTCCGCGGCGAACTCGCCGGCCCGCTGCGGGGTGCCCACGCAGACGAAGTGGACGCTCGCGTCGGCCAGGGCGGACGGGTCGGTCGTGAACCGCAGCCGGCCGCTGTCCAGGGTCGTCGCGAGCAGGTCGTCGAGGCCGGGCTCGTGGAACGGGGCGCGGCCGGCCGCGAGCGACTCGATCCGTGCGGCGTCGACGTCCAGGCCGACCACGTCGTGCCCGAGCGCTGCCATGCACGTCGCGTGCACCGCGCCGAGGTAGCCGCAGCCGATGACGGAGATCCTCATGCTCCGCAGGTTCCCCGTCGGCGGTGCCCGAATCGTCAACGAGCGGTCAACGCCGTCCGAACGTCAGGTGAGCAGGTCGTGCAGGTAGCGCCCGTAGCCGCTCTTGCGCAGGGAGTCGGCGCGGTCGCGCAGCTCGTCGTCGTCGAGGTAGCCGAGGCGCCAGGCGACCTCCTCGGGAGACCCGATCTTGAGTCCCTGGCGGGTCTCGACCGACCGCACGAAGTTCGACGCGTCGTTGAGCGAGTCGAAGGTGCCGGTGTCGAGCCAGGCGGTGCCGCGCTCGAGGATCTCGACCTGCAGCAGGCCCTGGTCGAGGTAGACCTGCATGAGGTCGGTGATCTCCAGCTCGCCGCGGGGCGACGGCTTCAGGTCGCGGGCGTGCTCGACGACGTGCTCGTCGAAGAAGTACAGCCCGGGGATCGCGTAGGGGCTCTTGGGCTCGGCGGGCTTCTCCTCGATGGAGACGGCGCGACCGGAGTCGTCGAGCTCGACGACGCCGTACGCCGTCGGGTCGGCCACGCGGTAGGCGAAGACCGCGGCCCCCGACGAGGTCGTCGAATCGCGACAGGGTGGCGCCGAGGCCGGTGCCGTAGAAGATGTTGTCGCCCAGGACGAGCGCGGACCGTTCGCCCGCGACGTGGTCGGCGCCGATGACGAACGCCTGCGCCAGGCCGTCGGGCGACGGCTGCTGCGCGTACGTGATCGAGATGCCGAACCGGGAGCCGTCGCCGAGCAGCCGCTCGAAGCCGGCCGCCTCGTGCGGCGTCGTGATGACGAGGACGTCGCGGATGCCGGCCAGCATGAGCGTCGTCAGCGGGTAGTAGATCATCGGCTTGTCGTAGACCGGGACGAGCTGCTTGCTGATGCCCTGGGTGATGGGGTGCAGTCGCGTGCCGGTCCCGCCGGCCAGGATGATCCCGCGCATGACCCCGACCCTACGCACTTCCGGCTCCCGCCGGGGCCGGACCTGGGTAGCCTCTGGCCCATGCGATCCATCCTCGTCACGGGAGGCGCGGGATTCATCGGGTCCGCCTTCGTCCACCACGTCGTCGCGCACACCGACCTGGCCGTCACGGTCCTCGACAAGCTGACGTACGCCGGCAACCGGGCCTCGCTCGACGGCCTGCTCGCGGACCGGGTGCGTCTGGTGGTCGGTGACGTCGCCGACGCGGACCTCGTCGACGAGCTGGCGCCGCGGCACGACGCGATCGTGCACTTCGCGGCGGAGTCGCACAACGACAACTCGCTGCGCGACCCCCGCCCCTTCCTCGACACGAACATCGTCGGCACCTACGTCCTGCTCGAGGCGGCGCGCCGGCACGGGGTGCGGCTGCACCACATCTCGACCGACGAGGTCTACGGCGACCTCGAGCTCGACGACCCGGCGCGGTTCACCGAGACCACGCCGTACAACCCGTCGAGCCCCTACTCGTCGACGAAGGCCGGGTCCGACCTGCTCGTGCGGGCGTGGGTGCGCTCGTTCGGCATCGAGGCGACGCTGAGCAACTGCTCCAAACAACTACGGCCCCCGCCAGCACGTCGAGAAGTTCATCCCGCGCCAGGTCACGAACGTCCTCGACGGGTCGCGGCCCAAGCTGTACGGCGCGGGGCAGAACGTGCGCGACTGGATCCACGCCGACGACCACAGCGCCGCCGTCCTGACGATCCTCGAGAAGGGCGTGTCCGGAGAGACCTACCTCGTCGGCGCGGACGGGGAGCGCAACAACCTCGAGGTCGTGCGGACGATCCTGCGCCTGCTGGGCCGGCCCGAGGACGACTTCGACCACGTCACGGACCGCGCCGGCCACGACCTGCGCTACGCGATCGACTCGACGAAGCTGCGCACCGAGCTGGGCTGGAAGCCGCAGTTCTCCGACTTCGAGGCGGGTCTCGCGGACACGATCGAGTGGTACCGCGCGCACGAGGCCTGGTGGCGTCCGCAGAAGGCCGCCGTCGAGGCCGCCTACGCCGCCCAGGGCCAGTAGCCCCCGTCGCCGGGTCCTCCGTCTGCGGGGACGGCTGAGCGGGCGCACCCTGGAGGGGTGGATCCCGAGCAGCCCGAGCGCAGCATCGCCGAGCAGGACGAGCTCGACCGTGCGGAGATCGAGCGTCTCGTCGACGCCGTCGGGCGTCAGTCCGGGGACAAGGCCGCCCGGCGCGCCCGGCGGATGCTCGAGCGTGCCGCCGCGGAGCAGCGCGAGCGCCGCATCATCGACCGCCTCTGGCGCCGCTGACGGGAGTCAGTCGCGGGCGAGGCGGCGGCACAGCACGAGACCGGCGACGTAGAGGGCGAGCACCCCGAGGTCGCCGAGGTGGACGCCGTGGTCGTCGCCGAGGTCCAGCAGGACCGGTCCCGACAGGCGCGAGTGGCCCGCGAGCGCGCCCAGCGTCAGCAGGGTCAGGACCGCGGCGAGGGCCACGGCCGGCAGGCGGCGTCCGGTCACCCGGCCAGCCTAGGGCGCGGGAGTCGGCGTCGGGTGGTCCGCGGCCGTAGGGTGGCGGGGTGTACGACGGCGTGATCCAGGACCTCATCGACGAGCTCGGGCAGCTCCCCGGCATCGGGCCCAAGAGCGCCCAGCGGATCGCGTTCCACCTGCTCGACGCGGACCCCGAGGACGTCAAGCGCTTCGCCGCGACGCTCGTCGAGGTCAAGGAGAAGGTCCACTTCTGCCAGGTGTGCGGCAACGTGACGGTCGACGTCGAGTGCCGCATCTGCGCCGATCCGCGCCGCGACCCGTCCGTCCTGTGCGTCGTCGAGGAGAGCAAGGACGTCATCGCGATCGAGCGGACGCGCGAGTTCCGTGGGCGCTACCACGTGCTCGGCGGGGCGATCAGCCCGATCGCGGGCATCGGACCGGACCAGCTGCGCATCCGTGAGCTGCTCGGCCGACTGCAGGACGGCCAGGTCACCGAGGTCATCATCGCCACCGACCCGAACCTCGAGGGCGAGGCGACGGCGACCTACCTCATCCGGATGCTCTCGACGCTCGGCCTGCGACTCTCCAAGCTCGCGAGCGGTCTGCCGGTCGGCGGCGACCTCGAGTACGCCGACGAGATGACGCTCGGTCGGGCCTTCGAGGGCCGCACCGCCATCGCCTGAGCCTCAGACGGCCGCCGCCGCGCGCCGGGCGGTCCGAGCGAAGGCCTCGGACAGCTCCGCCGGCCGCAACGTCGCTCAACCGCCGCGTCG
>JAQIJP010000028.1:0-36359 GCA_036946185.1 Aeromicrobium erythreum | reverse complement strand
ACGACTGCGCCGCGAACCGGCGCGCCCCGCCGACCGGTCCGTTGAGCATCGTCTTGGGCGCCCGCGGCAGGGTCACGTCGCCCTCGCGCAGGATCTCGTTGCCGATGCGCAAGGTCGCCGGGAGCATGCCGGCGACGTCGCCCGCGACGTCGAGGCCACCGCGCAGCAGGCCGAGCGGGTCGAGCCGCGACCGGCCGCCGGACGTCCTGCCGCGCGACGGCAGCAGCCAGGGTGGCACGCAGTCGCGCCGGTCGGGGTCCTCGCTCAGGGCCCGCTGCATGAGCCGCAGCGCGGAGACGCCGTCGACCATCGAGTGGTGGATCTTCGAGTAGACCGCGATCCGGCCGTCCTGCAGGCCCTCGACGGCGTGCGCCTCCCACAGCGGACGGTGCCGGTCCAGGAGCGACCCGTGCCAGCGCGACACGAGCTGCAGCAGCTCACGGATGCGGCCCGGTCGCGGCACGGCCGAGTGCCGGACGTGGTAGTCGAAGTCGATCGTCTCGTCGACCGACCACCACGTGTTGCCGAGCGTCGAGACGGGCTCCGCCGGCCGCTTGCGGAACGTCGGGTTGACCGCGTCGTCGCCCCGGAAGGTGTCGATCAGGTTGCGGACCCAGTCCTCGTCGGCGCCCTCGGGCGGCTCGAACAGCTGCAGCCCGCCGACGTGCATGGGGTGCTCGCGGCTCTCTGCCAGCAGGAACATCGAGTCCGTGGGAGGCATGAAGGACATCGGCGGGCTCCCGGGCGTGAGGATGAAGGATCAACGACTTCTGGCATCTCGTGTGGCGCGCGTCACGAGGTGTGACATATTCGTCAACGGCAGGTTAACGCTGCTTGACCGAACAGGAGAGTCGAGATGGGCACACGCCTCACCCTCGCGACCGAGCCCCGGTACTTCCGTGGCGCCAGTCTTCAGTCGCGACTCCTCGGCCTCGGCCTCAAGCACACGGTCCGCCCGCTGCTGGGCGCCTGGGCCCACCTGCCGTTCGACGTCTTCCCGCCGAACCTGCTCGAGCACGCCGCGCGCCTGCTGCCCGTGCACGAGGGCACGAGCTGGCGCCAGGTCGAGCTCCCGCACTGCCCGGCCGAGTGGCTGCGGGCCAAGGGAGTCGACGACATCCACGGCGGCAACCCCCGGAGTGGTCCTGTACTTCCACGGCGGCGCGTTCCTGACCTGCGGCCTGAACACCCACCGCCGGCTGGTCTCGCGCATCTCGTACGCCGCGAAGCAGCCGGTCCTCAACGTCGGCTACCGACAGATGCCCTACGAGCCGATCGCCGAGTCGGTCGCCGACGGCGTCGAGGCGTTCCGCTGGCTGCTCGACCAGGGCTACCGCGCGCAGGACGTCACGATCGCCGGCGACTCCGCCGGCGGCTACCTCGCCTTCAGCGTCGCGCGCGCCGTGATGGACGCCCAGCTCGGCCGGCCCGCCGGCGTGGTCGCCCTGTCGCCGCTGCTCGACGTCGACTCGACGCACAAGGCCGCGCACCGCAACGCCGACCGGTGCCAGACCTTCCCGCTCAAGGCGCTGCAGCGCTTCACCGAGGTGTCGCTGCGGATGGACACCCGCCGCGGGATCGACGGCAAGCGGGTCTGTCCGGTCAACATGCCGGTCGACGACCTGCCGCCCGCCCTGATCCAGATCGGCTCGCGCGAGATCCTGCTCGCCGACGCCGAGCTGATGGCCAACCGCCTCGTCCAGGCCGGGGTCCCCTGCGACCTGCAGGTCTGGGACCGCCAGGTGCACGTCTTCCAGGCCGCCGCGTCGTGGGTCCCCCGAGGCCCGGCTCGCGATCGACGAGGTCGGCGAGTTCGTCCGCGACCTCGCCGCGCGCGGGGCCGAGGACACCCGTCCCGAGACGGTCGCGCCCGTCGCGCCGGTGGTCGCCGCCCGCCCGGCCGAGGCCGCGGGAGTCTGACCGGGACGTCCGTCCCCCGCCGGTAGGCTGCGCACGTGAGCTCGAGCCCCGGTCGCATCTTCCTGTCCCGCATCGCGGGCCAGGCGGTCTTCGACCCCGCGGGCGACCAGGTCGGCAAGCTGCGTGACGTCGTCGTGGCGATCCGCTCGGCCCGCCAGCGCCCCCGCGTCGTCGGCCTCGTGGTCGAGGTCCTCGGCCGGCGCCGCGTGTTCCTGCCGATCACCCGGGTCACGTCGCTCGACTCCGGCCAGATCATCACGACGGGCGTCCTGAACCTGCGCAAGTTCGAGAAGCGCCGCCACGAGACCCTCGCGATCCACGAGCTGTTCGACCGCAACGTCACGCTCTCCGACGACCGTCGCGGCACCGTCTACGACCTCGCGATGGAGCAGGACCCCCGCCACGACTGGTACGTCGGACAGGTGGCCGTGCACGAGAGCGCCAAGCGCTTCGGCCGGCGCGGCCAGACCCACGTCGTCGAGTGGGACGAGGTCACCGGGCTCGTCGACGCCGGGGCCGCCCAGGGAGCCACCCACCTGCTGGCCACCTTCGACGAGATGCGGCCCGCCGACGTCGCCAACGCCCTGCTCGACCTGTCGCCGAAGCGGCGCCGCGAGGTCGTCACCGAGCTCGGCGACGAGCGGCTCGCGGACGTCATGGAGGAGCTCCCGGACGCGTTCCAGGTCGAGATCCTCGGGGTGCTGGACCCCTCCCGCGCCGCCGACGTGCTCGGCGAGATGGACCCCGACGACGCCGCGGACCTGCTCGGCGAGCTCGCGCCGTCGGTGTCGGAGAAGCTGCTGCGGCTCATGGAGCCCGACGACGCCGAGGACGTGCGCCGCCTGCTCGTCTACGAGGACCGCACCGCCGGCGGCATGATGACGACCGAGCCGGTCATCCTGCCGCCCGACGCGACCCTCGCCGAGGCCCTCGCCCGCGTCCGGGACCCCGACATCGGTCCCGCGCTCGCGTCGATGGTCTACGTGTGCCGTCCGCCGATCGAGACCCCGACGGGCCGGTTCCTGGGCGTCGTGCACTTCCAGGCGCTGCTGCGCGAGCCGCCGTCGACCCTCGTCGGCGCGCTCGCCGACAACGACATCGAGTGGCCCCGCGCGTCCGCGAGCCTGGAGCAGGTCGCGAACCTGCTCGCGTCGTACGACATGGTCGCGCTGCCGGTCGTCGACGAGGACAACCACCTGCTCGGGGCGGTGACGATCGACGACGTGCTGGACCACCTGCTGCCGGAGGGCTGGCGCGAGCGCGGCAGCGACGACACGGGCGAGCTCCCCGCCGTGACGGGCTCGGAGCGGAACGGAGCGTCCCGTGGCTGAGTCGAGCTCCCGCGCCCGGCTCGACCAGCCGCGCGACCGCCGCCGGTCCCTGCGCCCGCGCCGCTCGGTCGACACCGACCGCTTCGGCCGGTTCGCCGAGTCCTTCGCCCGGTTCATGGGCACGGCCAGCTTCCTGGCCTGGATGACGATCTTCATCGCCGTCTGGGTCGTGTGGAACGTCCCCTACGGCCCCGACCGGCCGCGCTGGGACGAGTACCCGTTCATCTTCCTGACCCTCATCCTGTCGCTGCAGGCGTCGTACGCCGCACCGCTGATCCTGCTCGCGCAGAACCGCCAGGAGGCCCGCGACCGCGTGCAGCAGGAGCAGGACCGCGACGCCAACGCCCAGTCGCACGCCGACATGGAGTTCCTCACCCGCGAGGTCGCCAGCCTGCGGCTCGGCATCGGCGAGGTCGCGACCCGCGACTTCCTGCGCAGCGAGCTGCGCGGCCTGCTCGAGCAGCTGACCGACCCGGCCGACGACGACGAGCCCGGTCCCGCGCCGCGTCGCTCGCGGGACGCGTCGTCCTGACCGTCCGGGTGAGCCCCGCCTCACCCGAGCCGGTGCCGTACCGGCCCGTAGGATGGAGTCATGCCTGCGATCACTGAGGACCAGCTGCGCGAGGCGCTCTCGACGGTCAACGACCCCGAGATCAAGCGCCCCATCACCGAGCTCGGCATGGTCGACACCGTGACGATCGACGGCGACGCCGTCACCGTCCGGCTGCTGCTCACCGTCGCGGGCTGCCCGCTCAAGGACACGCTGACGCGCGACGTCACCGCCGCGGTGCGCACCGTCGCGCCCGAGGCGCAGGTGCACGTCGACATGGGCGTCATGACCGACGAGCAGCGCAAGTCGATGCAGGAGATGCTGCGCGGCGGCCGCACCGAGCGCGACATCCCGTTCGCCCAGCCCGGGTCTCTCACCAAGGTGTACGCGATCGCGTCCGGCAAGGGCGGCGTCGGCAAGTCGTCGGTCACGGTCAACCTGGCCGTCGCGATGGCGCGCCGCGGCCTCAAGGTCGGGGTCGTCGACGCCGACATCTACGGCCACTCGATCCCCGACATGCTCGGCGTGGGCGACCAGCGCCCCACCCAGGTCGAGGACATGATCATGCCCGTCCCGGTCCCGGTCGCGGGCGCCGAGCACGACGTCAAGGCCATGAGCATCGGCATGCTCAAGCCGCGCAAGGACCAGGTCGTCGCGTGGCGCGGCCCGATGCTCGACCGAGCGCTCGTGCAGATGCTGAGCGACGTCTACTGGGGCGACCTCGACGCGCTCCTGCTCGACCTCCCGCCGGGCACCGGCGACATGGCGATCAGCCTGGGCCAGCACCTCGCGAACGCCGAGGTCGTCGTGGTCACGACCCCGCAGCAGGCGGCCGCGTCCGTGGCCGAGCGCGCGGGCACGATGGCGTCGATGATGCACCAGCGCGTCGTGGGGGTCATCGAGAACATGTCCTACCTCGTGACGCCCTCGGGCGACCGGATGGAGGTCTTCGGCTCCGGTGGCGCGGCGGCGGTGGCGTCGGCCCTGACCGAGCGGCTCGGTCACGACGTGCCGGTGCTGGGCCAGGTGCCGCTCGAGGAGGCCCTGCGCGTCGGCGGCGACGAGGGCGCGCCGATCGTGTCGTCCGACCCGGACAGCG
This sequence comes from Aeromicrobium erythreum, assembly GCA_036946185.1. Classification (GTDB taxonomy): domain Bacteria; phylum Actinomycetota; class Actinomycetes; order Propionibacteriales; family Nocardioidaceae; genus Aeromicrobium; species Aeromicrobium erythreum_A. Next base: position 31,459 of record JAQIJP010000028.1, on the reverse strand, counting down.
AGTCGGCCAAGATCCTGCAGGGCATCGCCGACCAGCTCTCGGGTCGCTCGCGCGGCCTGGCCGGCATGCAGCTCGGCCTCGCTCCGAGCAACCGCTTCTGAGCGACACCGGAGTCGTCACGTGTTCGGCATGGGCTGGGCCGAGATCGGGGTCGTCCTCGTCGTCGGCCTGATCGTGTTCGGACCCGAGCGGCTGCCCGAGATGGCCCGCCAGGCCGGTCGGATGGTGCGGACGGTGCGCCAGATGGCCGAGAACGCGAAGAACGACCTGGGCCGTGAGATCGGCCAGGACCTCAGCGGCCTGGACCTGCGCGAGCTCGACCCGCGCGAGGTCGTGCGCCGGAACTTCCTCGACTCCCCCGAGGACCCCGTCCGCGCGCCGTCCCAGGACCGCATCCTGCGACCGGGCGAGCCCGCCCCGTTCGACCCCGACGCGACCTAGCCCAACCCCCGACGGCTGAGCCTGGGGGTACCTCCCGTTCGCTCTGCGAATGGGGGCGCGAAGCCCCGGAACGGACCCTTCGACAAGCTCAGGGCGCCTGGCTCGCGCGTCGGGCGCCTGGCTCGCGTCAGGGCCCCTGGCTCGCGTCGGGTCCCTGGTACGCGCTCAGGCGGCGCCGATCCAGCCGGACATCCGGCGCATGCCGTCCTCGACGCGCTCGACGGGCGTGCGCGGCTCGGCGGCCCGCGGCAGCAGCCGCAGGGCGTCGACGAGCTCGGGCTGCGCGACGTCGGTGACGACGGTGTAGACGACGCCGTCGGCGTCCCAGGTCAGGACGCGCGGCGACCCGGGGCGCTCCCACACGGGGCGCTGGTCGACGAGGACCCGGCGGAACCCGTGGAGGCGGTCGAGGTCGAGCCGGCCGTTCTGCTCGAACAGGCCGAGCCGGCGCTCACCGTCGGAGTAGGTGATCGCGAGCGTGTCGCTGCTGCCCTCGTGCCAGCGGCCGTCGACCCGCTCGAGGTCGGCGCCGAGGCGGGAGTGGCACGGCCACCCCTGCTCGTCGAGGGAGGCCATGGCGGCGACCGTCATCGTGTCCTGGGCGCTGCTGCGGCCCTGGAAGTCGTCGACGTAGGACGCGAACGGTGGCACCACGGGGTCGGCGGCGGCCCGGCGCTCCGACGACCCGGCGGCGTACGCCGTGACGATGACGGCCAGGGACGCGCCGACGAGGACGACGCTCGCGCTGGCCGCGCCGGACCGGGCCAGTCGCGCCCACCAGGGGCGACGGGGCGTCGGCGGGCGCGCTGGGAGACCGGCCAGCTGGGCGGCCAGGCCGGCGGGGATGCCGGGCTCGCCGGCCAGGCGCATCCGCTGCTTGAGCCGGCGCTGGTCCTCGACGGCGTGGCGGCAGCGCTCGCAGCCCTGGAGATGACGTTCGACCGCCTCCGTGGCCGCGGGCGAGAGCTGCCCGTCCACGAAGGCGGCGACGTCGTCGTCCAGGTGCGCCATCTACGCCCCGACAGGTCCCAGGAAGCGCGTGCGGCCGCGGCTCGGCGCACGGTGCGACAGCGCGGCGCGCAGCTGGGTGCGGCCGCGGTGGATGCGGGAGCGGACGGTCCCGATCTTCACGCCGAGCACGTCGGCGATCTCCTCGTACGACAGGCCCTCGACGTCGCACAGCACGACGGCCACCCGGAACTCCTCGGGGATCGAGGCGAGCGCGGTCTCGATGTCGGCGTCGAACTCGGCGTCGTGGACGGCGGCCTCGGGCAGCGGCTCGGAGCCCTCGAGCCGCTCCTCGGCGCCGTCGGCGAACCCGTCCATGCGGATCCGCTGGGTGCGGCGCACCTTGTCGAGGAACAGGTTGGTCGTGATGCGGTGGATCCAGCCGTTGAAGTTGCCCGGCTCGTAGCGGTCCAGCGAGCGGAACACGCGCACGAACACGTCCTGGGTGAGGTCCTCGGCGTCCTGGCGGTTGCCGGTCAGTCGGAACGCCAACCGGTACACGCGCGCCGAGTGCTCGGCCACGATCTCGTCCCAGCTGGGGGTCACCGTCTCGGTCTCCATGTCGGTCATCGTGCTGTTCCTTGCTGAGAGAACGCCCAGAGGCCGCTGACGGTTCCCTGCGGATCGTCCCGGCCCGTCCCGACCGGTCCCGGACGACACCGGGTCGCTCCCAGGATCGCGCTTCGACGCTCACTATGCTGACCACGAGCACACCAGAAGGAGCCGATCATCGCCACCGCAGCCAGCCTCGCCTTCGTCGACGGCTTCCTCGCCGAGGACGACCACCTCGCCGACGCCCGTCGCCGGGCCGACGAGGTCGGGGTCACCCCGATCGGTGCGGGCGGTGGCGCCACCCTGCAGTTCCTGGCCTCCGTCGTCGGCGCCCGCGCGGTCGCCGAGGTCGGCACGGGCACGGGCGTCTCGGGCCTGTGGCTGCTGCGCGGCATGGCCGCCGACGGCGTCCTGACCTCCGTCGACCTCGAGGCCGAGCACCAGCGGCACGCCCGCGAGGTCTTCCTCGCCGCCGGCGTGCCCAGCCAGCGCTTCCGGCTGATCGCCGGCTCCGCGCTCGACGTCATGCCGCGGCTGACCGACGCCGGCTACGACCTGGTCTTCGTCGACGGCGACAAGGCCGAGTACGGCGAGTACCTCGAGCAGGCCCTCAGGCTGGTGCGCCCCGGCGGGATCGTCTGCTTCGACAACGCCCTGTGGCACGACAAGGTCGCCGACCCGCAGCAGCGCGACCCGCAGACGTCCGCCGTGCGCGACCTGCTGGGCCGGGTGCAGACCGACGAGCGGCTGCGGCCCGTGCTGCTGCCGGTGGGCGACGGCCTGCTGGCCGCCCAGCTCGTCGGCTGACCCGCCGTGAGCGGTCTGCTGACCGCCGTCGCGGTGCTCGCCGGCGCCTGGCTGCTGTTCGTCGGCGCCCTCGTCGTCACGCGGCCGCGCGGCCTCTCGGCCCGCGAGGCGCTCGCCCTGGTGCCCGACGTCCTGGGCCTGCTGGGACGGCTCCTGCGCGACTCGGACGCGCCGCGCGGCACGCGGTGGCGGGTCGGGCTGCTGCTCGGCTACCTCGCGCTGCCGATCGACCTGGTGCCCGACGTGCTGCCCGTGGTGGGTCAGCTCGACGACGTCGTCGTCGCAGTGTGGGTGCTCCGGGGTGTCCTGCGACGCGCCGGACCGGACCTGCTGCGCCGACACTGGCGCGGCTCGGAGGCCGGCTGGTCCGCGCTCCTCGCGCTGCTGGGTCGCTAGACCCCGGCGGTCAGTGCTCGAAGCGTGCCGCGGAACGGAACCCGGCCGGGCCGCGCACGACGGCCACGACCTCGTGCGGCTCGATCAGGACCGGCGGGGCGCCGACGAGGCGACTGCCGGGCGCGTCGGCCGCAGTCTGCTCGAAGGCGTCCTGGAACTGCTGCCGCGCCTCGGCCGAGACGAAGACGTACGAGCCCTCGAACCACTCACCGGGACGAGCACGCCACGTCTTGAAGCGGAGCCCGTCGAGTCCCGCGAACCGCGAGAAGGACTCCTCCTCGACGTACGAGCGCAACGACTCGATCGTCTCGTCCGGGGCGTCGGTCAGGGACCAGCGCACCGTGAGACCGAACATCAGACGGCTTTGAGCGCGTCGCCGAGGGTCTCGGCTTCCTCGTTGTTGAGCTCGACCACCAGACGGCCGCCTCCTTCGAGCGGTACGCGCATCACGATGCAGCGTCCCTCCTTGGTGACCTCCATCGGTCCGTCACCAGTGCGAGGCTTCATGGCCGCCATGGGTTCCCCTCTCGTCCGGCGCCGACCTGGGATCGGCAGGCGTGCTCCCTATTATCGCCTACGCCCACCACCGTCCCGCACCCCTGCCCCCTGGAGCCTGCGATGACCGCGTCACCGTCCCCCGCCGTCGCCGTCGTCGACCTCGCCCCGGGCGCCCACGACGGCGACCCGACCGCCGTCCTGCACCGGCTCGCCAGCGACCCCGTCGTCCGCGTCGTGGTGCTGCGCGGCCTGGCGGACCCGGACCCTGCGGCGGACCTCGGCGCGGCGGTCCCTGCCGTCGCGCACCAGCCGCAGCCCGTCGTGGCGGTGCTGGAGGGCGTCGTCCGCGGCGCGGCGCTGGGCCTGGCGCTCGCGGCCGACCTACGGCTCGGCGCGGCCGGCGCCCGCCTCGACCTGGGCGACCGTCCCCCGGTCGCCGGCACGAGCTGGACGCTGCCGCGTCTCGTGGGGCACGCGACTGCGCTCGAGCTGCTGCTGCGCCGCCCCGTGGTCGACGCGGAGCGGGCGGCGTCCCTCGGCCTGCTCACGGCGGTGCCGCCCGCCGAGCTCGAGGCGGCGCTGGCCGCGTGCTGCGACGACCTGCTCCGGCTGCCGGTGCACGTCGCGACGGCGACCCGTCGTGCGGTCGCCTGGTCGGCGACGCAAGACCTCGTGTCGTCCCTCGACCACGAGGCGCGGCTCGCGGCCGTCGCGGATCAGGCCAGGTAGCGGCGCTCGTCCGTGCGCTGCTCGGCGGCGAGCAGGGCACTGCGCGCATCGAGCTCGTCGGCCTGGCTCGCGGCGAGGGCCTCCTGCAGCGAGCGCAGCTCGGCGTGCGCCTCGTCGAGCCGGCGGCGCAGCCCGGCGGCCTGGCGCTCGGCCGTGTCGGCCCGGCGTCCCTCGGCGTCCGCACGACGCGCCTCGGCGGCGAGCCGGTCGGTCAGCTGCGCGACCTCGCCGGTCAGCGACTCGACGCGCTCCTGACGGGCCCGGACCCGCGCGGCCATGTGGTCGGCGAAGGCCTTCTGCTCCCCCGCCCGCACGGTGGCGTCGCGGCGTGCGGCATGGGCCTGCGCCGCCCGGTCCTGCGCCCAGTCACGGCGGACCTCGGCGGTCTCGTCGGACAGCAGCCGCGCCGCGACCGTGCCCCCGAGGACGGCGACCACGACACCGGCGACGAGCGGTCCGACCCCGCCGACCGTGATCGAGACGAGACCGGCGACGACCGTCGCGGCCAGGACGAGAAGAGCGGCGCTCGTGCGCCACGGTCGCCGGGATCGACGTCCACCCGGCTCCGTGCGAGGGGGGATGGGAGCCATGGCGTCAGGCTAGGCGCCGCAGGGCCGTTCCCTGCGGCGCCACACCGTGACGGGTGGGACGGACGTGACGGATGGTGGCCGGCCCCGGTTGCCCGAAGACCGGTCGAGAGCGGTGTCGTCCTGGCTACGATGAGGCGCCCCCGACGGAAGGACAGGCATGGTCGGCTCTGCAGCTCCGGTCGCCCAGGAGCGCACCCTGCGCGATCGCGTGCGGCTCCTCGTGGACTCGACCCGCTTCCAGTGGTTCATCATCGCGGTGATCGTCGTGAACGCGATCGTCCTCGGCCTGGAGACCTCGCCGGCGCTCGTGCGGCGCGAGGGCTGGCTGCCGGTCGTCGGCTGGATCACGGTCGGCGTGTTCGTCGTCGAGATCGCCCTGCGCATCTACGCGCACCGTGGCGCGTTCTTCCGCGACGGGTGGAGCCTGTTCGACCTGTTCGTCGTCCTCATCGCGCTCATCCCGGCGAGCGGCGGGCTCGGGGTCCTGCGGGTGCTGCGCGTCCTGCGCGTCCTGCGGCTGCTGTCGGCCGTCCGTTCGATGCGGCGGGTCGTCGCCGCGCTCGCCGCGACCATCCCCGGCATGGTCTCGATCGGCGCGCTGCTCGTCATGCTCGTCTACATCTCGGGCGTCATGACGACGCACATGTTCGGCGGCACCGACCCGGAGCACTTCGGGGACCTGCCGACGTCGCTGCTGTCGCTCTTCCAGGTCATGACCGGCGACGACTGGGCCAACGTCATCCGGCCGGTCACGGACGCTCACCCCGCCGCCTGGGTGTTCTTCATCGGCTACATCCTGGTCTCGACCTACATCGTCCTGAACCTGTTCATCGCCGTCGCCGTCGAGGCGCTGGAGATGCAGCAGGACGTCGACGTCCGGGAGATCGTCGACGAGGTCGAGGAGAGCGAGTCGCTCGTGCTGGAGGCCGTCGCCGAGCTGCGGGCCGAGGTCGTCGCGCTGCGCGAGGAGCTGGCCCGGCGGGGGTGACGAGGGCGCTCGGCTCAGCCCGGCGCGACCGCGTCGAAGTGGGCCACGGCCTCGTCGACGTCGTCGGTCAGGAGCAGCAGGTCGAGGTCCTTCTCGCCGATCTTGCCGTCGGGCAGCATCGTGTCGCGCAGCCAGCTGATCATCCCGCCCCAGTACTCCGTGCCCATCAGCACGACCGGGAACGCGGTGACCTTGCCGGTCTGGGCGAGGGTCAGGGCCTCGAAGAGCTCGTCGAGCGTGCCGAACCCGCCGGGCATGACGACGTAGCCCTGCGAGTACTTGACGAACATCGTCTTGCGGACGAAGAAGTACCGGAAGTTGATGCCGAGGTCGACCCACTCGTTGAGGCCCTGCTCGTGCGGGAGCTCGATGCCGAGCCCGACGGACACCCCGCCGCACTCGCTGGCGCCGCGGTTGGCGGCCTCCATCGCGCCGGGGCCGCCGCCGGTGATGACGGCGTAGCCGCGCTCGCACAGCTTCTCCGCGACGAGTCGTGCCGTCTCGTACATCGGGTCGTCGGGCTGGGTGCGGGCCGAGCCGAAGACGGAGACGGCGGGCCCGAGCTCGGACAGGGCGCCGAAGCCCTCGACGAACTCCGACTGGATGCGCAGGACCCGCCACGGGTCGGTGTGGACCCAGTCGGCGGGCCCGCGCGAGTCGAGCAGGCGCTGGTCGGTCGTGCTGGTCGGGATGCGGCCGCGGCGCAGGTGCACCGGGCCCTTCTGGTAGTTCATGCGGTCAGCCATCTCGTGAGGGCGTCCTCGACGGAACGCAGGTGGGCGACGGGGACGTGCTCGTCCTGCTTGTGCGCGTAGAGCGGGTCGCCGGGGCCGTAGTTGACGGCCGGGATCCCGAGCTGCGTGAACTGGGCGACGTCGGTCCAGCCGAACTTCGGGCGGGGCTCGGCACCCAGGGTCGCGACGAACGCCGCGGCGGCCGGCTGGTCGAGCCCGGGCAGCGCCCCCGGCGCGGAGTCGGTGACGACCAGGTCGTAGCCGTGGAAGACCTCGTGCAGGTGGGCGAGCGCCTGGTCCTCGGACCGGTCCGGCGCGAAGCGGAAGTTGACCGTCACGGTCGCGAGGTCGGGCACGACGTTGCCGGCCACCCCGCCGCTGATGCCCACGGCGTTGAGGCCCTCGCGGTACTCGAGCCCGTCGATGACGACCCGCCGCGGCTCGTACGCGCGCAGCCGGGCGAGCACGTCGGCGAGGTCGTGGATCGCGTTGTGGCCGGTCCAGGACCGGGCCGCGTGGGCGCGCTCCCCCCGGGTCGTGACGTCGACCCGGATCGTGCCCTGGCAGCCGGCCTCGACCGAGGCGACCGACGGCTCCATGAGGATCGCGAAGTCGCCCGCGAGCAGCTCGGGTCGCTCGCGCGCGATCCGGCCCAGGCCGTTGTACCGGGCGGCGATCTCCTCGGCCTCGTAGAAGACGTACGTGACGTCGCGGCTCGGCTCCGGCACGGTCGCCGCGAGCCTGAGCGCGACGGCGACGCCGCCCTTCATGTCGCACGTGCCCAGGCCCCAGAGGGTGTCTCCCTCGAGCCGGGTCGGGAAGTTGTCGTTGGCCGGCACCGTGTCGAGGTGTCCGGCGATCACGACCCGCTCAGAGCGCCCGAGGTCGGTCCGGGCCACGAGGGTGTGCCCGTCGCGGACCACGGACAGGTGCGGCGCGGCCCGCAGGACGGCCTCGACGGCGTCGGCGATCTCGGCCTCCTGCAGGCTCTCCGACGCGATGTCGCACAGGTCCGCGGTGAGCTGGACGATGTCCCGGGTCGGGTCGAGCACGGCCATGGCGCCCACTCTAGGGGCGACTCGCGTTGCGGCCGGGTCAGGCCTGGGTAGCGTCGCGACCATGGAGATCTCCGACGCCCGCGCGCTGGTCGTGGGGGCCACCGGCGCCCTCGGCGGCGGCATCGCCCGGGCGCTGCGCGACGGCGGCGCGCGCCTGGCGCTGACGGGACGCGACGAGGACCGGTTGGCCGCCGTCGGCTCGGAGCTCGACGCGCCGACGTTCGTGCTGGACGTCGTCGACGTCGAGCGGGCCGCCGCGACCGTCGCGGACGCCGTCGACGCGCTCGGCGGGCTGGACCTGCTCGTCGTCGCGACCGGCGTGCCGGCCTTCGGCCCCGCGGTCGACACCGACCCGGCCGTCGCCGAGGAGCTGTTCGCCGTCAACGCGCTCGGCGCCGCGGGGGTCGTGCGGGCGGCGCTGCCGCACCTGGACGACGGCGTCGCGGTCGTCCTCTCGGCGATCCTCGCCGACGTCCCGACGGCAGGCATGGCCGACTACTCGGCCGCGAAGGCGGCGCTCTCGGCCTGGCTCACGGTCGTGCGCCGCGAGCACCGACGCAGCACCCGGGTCGTCGACGTCCGCCCGCCGCACCTGGACACCGAGCTCGCGCGGCACGCCCTGGCCGGGGAGCCGCCCCGCCTGCCCGACCCGCTGCCTGCGGCCGACGTGGTCGAGGCGGTCCTCCGGGCGATCCGCGACGACCGGGCGACCGAGGTGGCGTGGGACCGGCGCGAGGGACTGGTGGTCCGATGAGCGACGACGCCCTCCGCTCCGTGCTGCGCGACGCGTTCGGCCGGGTCCGCGAGCTCGTGGAGCAGCAGTGCGCGGACCTCGACGAGCGCACCGCGACCTACCGCGTCGACCCCGGCGCCAACCCCCCGATCTGGCTGCTGTGGCACCTGACCCGAGTCCAGGACGACCACGTCGCCGGGCTGGCCGGCACCGACCAGGCCTGGGAGCGGTGGCGGGAACGCTTCGACCTGCCGTTCGCCCCGGACGACATCGGCTTCGGCCACGACGCCGACCAGGTCGCGGCCGTGCGCAGCGACCCGGCCCTCGTCGCCGAGTACCACGCGGACGTCCACGCGGCGACGCTCGCCTACCTCGACCGGTTCGACGCCGGCGAGGTCGAGCGCATCGTCGACGAGCGCTGGGACCCGCCGGTCACGGCCGCCGTCCGGCTCGTGAGCGTCGTCGGCGACACCCTGCAGCACCTGGGTCAGGTCGCGTTCGTCCTCGGCGTGGCCGAGCGCTCCTGAGCGTCCGTCAGGTCCGGCGGGCCTGGACGACGCGGGTCGAGGCATCGGGGTCGTCCGGACAACCCGGATGCATCAGATCGCGTGGTCCAGCTACGAGGACTGAGGCATAGGGGTCGTCCCGGCGACCCGGATGCATCAGACCGCGTCGTCGGGGCGCGGGAGGGGCGGCCGGGGGTCAGTCGTCGGCGAGCCGCTGGAAGAGCACGTGGTCCTGCCACCGGCCGTCGATCCGCAGGTACTGCGGCGCCAGCCCGAAGCGCTCGAACCCGCAGCGCTCCAGCACGGCCTGCGAGCGCTCGTTGTGCACGAGGGTCCCGGCCTGGACCCGGTGCAGGCCCATCACGTCGAAGGCGTGCCGCAGCGCCTCGCGCAGGGCGCGGGTCGCGAGCCCGCGACCCGTCGCGGACGACGCCAGCCAGTAGCCGACGTGGGCGTTCTCGAACGCCCCGCGGACCACGTCGCTGAGGGTCAGCTCCCCGACGACGACGCCCTCGTCCACCACGACGAAGGCGGCCGCCCGCCCGGCCGCGGTGTCCAGCAGGCGGCGCTCGACGAGCTCGACCTGACCCTCGACGGTGTAGAAGCGGTCCGGTCGCGCAGGGCTCCACGGGTCGAGGTGCGCGCGGTCCCGCTGCCAGATCGCCGCGAGCGGCTCGGCATCCGCCGGGTCCAGGACCCGCAGGACGCTCACCACGTCACCCCGCGCGCTGCCAGCGCCTCCCGCAGCCGGCGGGCTGCGGCCGGGCCGACGCCGTGCAGCCCCTCGACCTCGTCGGACGGCACGGCCGCCACGGCGTCGAGCGACCCCAGCCCCGCGGCGTGCAGGGCGCGGCGGGCCGGCGCACCGACGGCGGGCAGGTCGTCGTCACCCTCGGCGGCGGACCGGGCCGCCCGCTCCCCCTCTGCGACGAGGTGCGCCGGAGCGACGGTCCGCCATGCCTCACCGACCCAGTGGTTGACCGCCATCGCGTTCACGCGGTCGAGCTCGACCCGCACGCCCGAGGCCGTCGTCGTGACGCCGGGCAGCTCGGCCGCCATCCGCCCACGGGCCTCGGGCCCGAGCACGAGGACGGCTCCGCCCTCGTCGTCGATCGCGGCGAAGACACGGCCCTCGACGGCCCATCCTCGGGTGCCGCCGACCTCGACCTCGCCGGCACCGGCCTGCGCGAGCGCCGCCTTGCGCACCTGCGCCGTCGTCGTCACGCCGGCTCCGGGTCGAACACGCAGAACTCGTTGCCCTCGGGATCGGCCATGACGGTCCAGCGGACCTCGTCGTCGGGGCGGCGCAGCACCTGCGCGCCGCGGGCCTCCAGCTCGGCCACCGACGCGCCGGGGACCAGCGTGACGTCCCAGTGGATCCGGTTCTTGACCGTCTTGGGCTCGGGCACGGAGCAGAACACGACGCTCTCGAACGGCAGGCCCGGCACGCCCTCGACCCAGCTGAAGCCGCCGTCCTCGTCCGCGCCGACCGTGCCGCCCCACACGCCCTGCCACCAGGCGGCGGCCGCGTGGTGGTCCGCGACGTCGGCGCACACCTCGTACAGGCGGTACTCCGGCACGTCGTCGCGCACGAAGGTGCACACCTCGTCGCCCTCCGGGCCCGCCACGACGGTCCAGCCGAACTGCCCCGGGGCGCTCAGGCGCGTCGTCCCGGGCGGGACCTCCACCCCCGCGTGGACGTCGAGGTGGACCCGGTCCTTGACCGTCTTCGGCTCGGGGACGACGCACGGCCACACGGTGTGACCCGGCGTCGGCCCCTCGAGCCGGACCTCGTCGTCGTCGTCGGACACGACCCGCAGGCCGAGGAGCGACGCCCACACGTCCACGGTCGGGTGCAGCGCGTTGACGTCGATGCACAGGTCCTTCCAGGTCACGAGCGCCATGGCGACCACGCTAGGACCGAGGCCCGGCGAGCGCTACCGGCCGCCTCGATAGATTGGGCCCATGACTGAGAGCAGCGCGCACGGGTACGGCCTCGCCACCGTCACCGAGGACGGCACCGTCCTCGACGTGTGGTACCCCGCTCCGGCCCTCGGCCCCGTACCGGAGCGCAGCCACGAGCCCGACGGGCTGCGTGCCGCCGAGGGTGACGACCCGGTGCGTCAGGTGCGCCGGGTCGTCGTCCACACGGTCGTCGACGACCTGCAGACGCCGCCGGCCGACGCGTACGACGCGTACCTGCGGCTCCACCTGCTGTCGCACCGGCTCGTGCGGCCGCGCACGATCGACCTCGACGGACTGTTCGGCGTCCTCAGCAACGTCGTGTGGACCACGATCGGCCCCTGCGCCGTCGCCGACTTCGAGGCGACGCGGCTGCGGGCGCGGGCCAAGGGGCTCGTCGTCCAGGTCACGAGCGTCGACAAGTTCCCGCGGATGACCGACTACGTCGTGCCCACCGGCGTGCGCATCGGCGACGCCGACCGCGTCCGCCTCGGCGCGCACCTGGCCGAGGGCACGACCGTCATGCACGAGGGCTTCGTCAACTTCAACGCCGGCACGCTCGGCCACGCCATGGTCGAGGGCCGGATCTCGGCCGGGGTCGTCGTCGGCGACGGCAGCGACGTCGGTGGCGGCGCCTCGATCATGGGCACCCTCTCCGGCGGCGGCACGCAGGTCGTCAGCGTCGGCGAGAACTGCCTGCTCGGCGCGAACTCGGGCATCGGCATCTCCCTCGGCGACGACTGCGTCGTCGCGGCCGGCTGCTACGTCACCGCCGGCACCAAGGTCACGCTGCCGGACGGCTCCGTCGTCAAGGCGCTCGAGCTCTCGGGCCAGGACGGCCTGCTGTTCCTCACCGACAGCGAGACCGGCCGGGTCGTCGCACGCCCGCGCGGCGAGCGGGCCGGCATCGAGCTGAACTCGGCGCTGCACGCCAACTGACCGCATGCGGTTCCGCTGGATCCTGTTCTCCGGGCTGCTCGTCGCGGGCCTGCTCGTGGCCGTCGCCCTGCGCGACCGGACCCCGCAGCGTGCCGAGTACTGCGTCGCCGAGGTCGGACAGACCCGGGCCCAGATCGACCTGGAGCAGGCCCGGTGGTCGGCGACGATGGCCGCGATCGCCCAGCGTCGTGGCCTGCCGCCGCGGGCGACGACGATCGCGATCGCGACCGCCTTCCAGGAGTCGAAGATCCGCAACATCGACTACGGCGACCGCGACTCCCTCGGCCTGTTCCAGCAGCGGCCGTCACAGGGCTGGGGCACGCCGGAGCAGGTCATGGACCCGTACCACGCGATCAACCGCTTCTACGACGGCCTCGAGAAGGTCCGCGGGTACGGCTCGCTCAGCATCACCGACGCCGCGCAGCGCGTGCAGCGGTCGGCCTACCCGGGCGCCTACGCCCAGCACGAGGACTACGCCCGGGCGCTCGCGTCGGCGCTGCGCGGGTACAGCCCGGCGGCCCTGTCGTGCCAGGTGAACCCGACCGGCGGCGGCACCCTGCAGCGCGTCGAGCGCGACCTGACGAAGGCCTTCGGCGACATCCCCGTCGAGGTGGGCCGCACGCAGGTCCGGGTGCCGCTGACGGGCCGGGCTGCCGACGTCGACGCCCGCGGCTGGGGCATCGCGCAGTACCTCGTCGCGAACGCCGCCGCCCTCGACATCACGTCGGTGCGCTTCGACGGCCGCCGCTGGACCGCCGAGGACTCCCCCGACGGCTGGGTCGACGACCCGCGAGCCGACCGCGACGTCGTCCGGGTGCGGGTCGACTGACGCACGCGTCCCCAGGGGGGACGAAGGATTCTGCATCCGACACGACCGTCCGTGCGGGATGCAGAATCGTTCGTCCCCCGTGCGGGATGCAGAGTCCTTCGTCCACCCCCGCGCGGTGCGAGGTCAGGCGAGGCGGGCGACGGCGGCCTCGACCCGGTCGTCCGCCGCCATGACGGAGACGCGCACGTGCCGGCCGCCATTGGCGCCGTAGAAGTCGCCGGGCGCGACGAGGATGCCGCGCTCGGCCAGCCAGTCGAGCGTGTCGCGGCATGGCTCGTCGCGCGTCACCCACAGGTACAGCGAGCCCTCGCTGTGGTCGACCCGGAACCCGGCCGCCTCGAACGCCCGCCGCAGGGCCGCCCGGCGCGACCGGTAGACCTCGACCTGGCGGTCGACGTGCTCGTCGTCGGTCAGGGCCGCGGCGACGGCGTGCTGCACGGGCGTCGGGACCATGAAACCCAGGTGCTTGCGGACGGCGAGCAGCTCGGCGACGACGGCGCGGTCGCCGGCGACGAAGCCGCCGCGGTAGCCGGCCAGGTTCGAGCGCTTCGACAGCGAGTGCACGGCGAGCAGCCCGTCGAACGACCCGTCGCACACGTCGGGGTGCAGCACGGAGACCGGCTCGGCCTCCCAGCCGAACTCGAGGTAGCACTCGTCCGAGACCACGAGCGTGCCCCGCTCCCGGGCCCAGGCGACGACCTTGCGCAGGTGGTCGACCCCCAGCACCTGGCCGTGCGGGTTGGCGGGCGAGTTCAGGTAGACGAGGGCCGGTCGCGCGGGGCCGAGCGCCGTCAGGGCGTCGGTCGCGACGACCTCGCAGCCGGCGTAGCGCGCCCCCACCTCGTACGTCGGGTAGGCCAGCTCGGGGATCACGACGGTGTCGCCGACCCCGAGGCCCAGCTGCACCGGCAGGTTCGCGATGAGCTCCTTGGACCCGATCGTCAGGAGCACCTGGTCGGCCTCGAGGCCCACGACGCCGGCACGGCGCGCGAGCCAGTCGACCGCGGCCTGACGGACCGGCGTGGGTCCGAGCACCGTCGGGTAGCCGGGCGCGTCCGCGGCATCGAGCAGGGCCTGACGGGCGACGGCCGGCGTCGCGTCGACCGGCGTCCCGATCGACAGGTCGACGATCCCGTCCGGGTGCTCCGCCGCGCGGCGCTTGGCCCCCGCGATCGTGTCCCACGGGAAGTCGGGGAACCGTGCGGAGACCGGCGCGACCTGGTCGCTCACGGGCGCGGGCTCAGTCCTGGTTCTGCGGGGGCAGGACGGCGATGATCGGGTGGTCGGACTCGATCACGCCGAGCTTCGCGGCGCCACCGGGCGACCCGAGCTCGTCGAAGAAGTGCACGTTCGCGTCGTAGTACTCCTTCCACTCGGACGGGGTGTCGTCCTCGTAGAAGATCGCCTCGACGGGGCACACCGGCTCGCAGGCGCCGCAGTCGACGCACTCGTCCGGGTGGATGTAGAGCATCCGCTTGCCCTCGTAGATGCAGTCGACAGGACACTCGTCCACACACGCGCGGTCCTTGACGTCCACACACGGCTGGGCGATCACGTACGTCACGGGGTCTTCTCCTTCGACGGGGGCTGGGACCAGTATCGCGCCTGCCCGCCACAGGTCGATGGTCAGGTTCGCCTCATGAGAAGGTCGGCCCATGCGACCCGGCCCGCAGCACGTCGGACACCGGCTCTCGGTCCGGCACGTCACCCCCGACGGCTCCGCCACGGACGTCGTCGGGCGACTGCTCGCGGCGGACGACGACGCCCTGCGGCTGCAGCGTCGCGACGGGTCCGAGCGCACCGTGCCGCAGGGCACCGTGATCGCCTGGCGCGTCGTCCCGGACCGGCCCCGCCGCCCACGCGCCGCGGCGGCGATCGACCCCGAGGACCTGATCCGCGTCACCTCGCGCGGGTGGCCCGCGCTCGAGTCACGGCCACTCGGCGACTGGGAGCTCCGGGCGAGCGCCGGCTTCACCGGTCGCGCCAACTCCGTCGCGGTGCACGGCGACCCGGGGCTGCCGGTCGAGGCGGCCACCGACGCCGTCCGCGCCTTCTACGCCACGCGCGACCTGCCGCCCCTCGCCCAGGTCGTCGTGGGGTCGGCGTGGGACACGCGGCTGCGCGCCACGGGCTGGACCGTGACCCGCTCGCAGCGCCCGGGCGCGGTCGTCCAGGTCGCCGACCTGGCCGCACCCGCCGAGCACGACCCTCCGGACCCGCAGGCCCGCGTCACGACCGAGCCGGACGACGACTGGTGGCGGCTCTACCACCGCACCGGCGACACGGACCGTGGCGTCGCCCGGCGCGTGCTGACCGGGCCGTCCGTCGTCGGCTTCGTCCACCTCGGCGACCCCGTCGTGGCCGTCGGCCGCGTGGTCGTGACGGGCGAGTGGGCCGGCCTCGCCGCCGTCGAGGTCGACCCCGCGCACCGACGCCGCGGTCTCGGGCGACGGGTCGTCACCACCTCGCTGGCCTGGGCTGCGGCCCGCGGAGCCGACAAGGCCTACCTGCAGACCATGCAGGACAACGCGGCCGCGCTCGCGCTCTACGCGCCGTTCGGCTTCCGGGACCACCACGCGTACGCCTACCTCGAGGCGCCCGCCTGAGCGGTCAGTCGTCGGCGGGCTTCTTGCCGCAGATGACCCGGTCGGCCGCCTGGTAGCGCGCGGTCACGGTCTCGCTCTTGACCTTCCGGCCGTCGCGCAGGAACGTCCGGTAGATGTCGATGTCGAAGCCCTGGATCGGCGACTGCGGGACGCACCGGTTCGTGTCGTCGTACTGCGTGCCGGGCGAACGGAAGTTGCGCTTCGCCGACTGACCGGCCTTGATGTCCCACACCTTCGTGCTCCACATCTGCACGGTCGTGACGCCCTGCCGACCCGGGGCCGACTTCTGCACGTTCGCCTTGATGAGCACGCCGTACTTCGTGGAGTTGCGGAACTTCAGGTCCAGGCTGCCCCACGCCACGGTGGCCTCGCGGCCGACGGGGTAGCGGTCGATCCAGAACGCGTGCGGGTGGTGCTCGACGTCGTCCATGCCGGCGAAGAACGCCGCGTTGTAGGTGGTGGTGACGACCTGGGACACGCCGCCGCCGAGCTCCTCGCGGAACACGCCGCCGTTGATGATCGTGCCGACCACGAAGCCGTTCGCCTGCGTGCGCTCGCCGACCGTGTCGTTGAAGCTGAAGGTCTCCCCCGGCTTCACGATGACGCCGTCGATGAGCGCGGCGGCGCGCGACTGGTTGATGTTGCGGTACTCCGCGTACGGGAAGCGCGTCGTGAACTCGCTGACCTTCTGGCGGATGCCGAGCTTGCGGGCGTCGGCGGTCGTGAAGGTCGGGTCGACGACCTTCGCCTCGATCGAGACCCGGCGCGCGTCGCCGGTCTTGGTCAGGACCGGCACGAGCTTGCGGGCCATCTCCTGCGGCTGGAGGCCGACTCCCTTCTTGCCCGGGATCACGGTCGGCTTGCCGCCGCGGATGTCGACGGTCGCGTCGACGGCCTTGCGGCCGATGCCGGTCGTCGAGTCGGTGAGGGGCTTGGCGAGCTTCTTCGCGTCGATGACCGGCTCGAGCTCGGTCCCGTCCTCGGGGACCTCGACCGTGAGCGCCGGCGCGTAGGCCGTGACGGGGAGCTTCAGCCGCTTGTCGCCGACCGCGATCGTGACGGGCGCGCTGACGGCCGGCCGGGCGATCTCCTGCATGGCCCGCTGCAGGCCCTCGGCGTCGACGGCCGGCTCGGCCCGCTCGGTCGGGACCTCGACGGGCTTGGTCGTCACGAGGTACGCCCCCGTGATCGCGTCGGCCGCGTCGTCGCGCCGGACGACGAGCCCGGGCTTGGGCTGCCGGGCCTTCGGCTTGGCGTCGGGGAACGTGATGAGGGCCTCGGTGACCGGGACGTCGACCGCGTCGGCGACGGTCTCGACCACGCTGCGCAGCTTGTCGTCCTGCACGTCGAGCGCCGGCGCGTGCTCGTGGTCGCCCACGAATAGCGCGACGATCCGGCGCGGGTCCCAGCTGCGGACCCCGCCGGCCTGCTCGACGCTGCGGTCCACGTCGAGGGCGAGACCGGCGTCCTTCGGCGAGACCTCGAAGGTCTTCTCTCCGTACGTCAGCGTCACCGGGCGGCCCTGCCGGGGCCCGAGCTCCTTCTCGACGGCGGTGCGCGCGGCGGCCGGGCTCAGGCCGCTGACCTCGACGCCGCCGACGGTCGCGTTCGCGGGCATCCGCTCGCCGGTCAGCCACCAGCCGGCGACGTAGAGCGCGCCGAGCACGGCGGCGGCACCGAGCAGGAAGGGCCAGCGACGACGACGGCGCGGGGTCTCGTCCGTGCCCTCGGCACCGTCGGTCGGGGGCCCGTCGGGTCCGGCCGGACCCTGCGCGAGCGGTGCGCCGACCGCGGGGACCTCGCCGGTGTCGTCGTCACCGTCGGGGTCGACGGCGTGCGGCGGCGGGAGCAGGGCCGCGCGGTCCTCCGGGTCGAGGTCGTCCGGGTCGCCGGCCGGCTCCGGCTCGACCTCGTCCGTCGGCTCGACGTCGTCGGAGTCGGTCGGCTCCGGCTCGTCGGAGGCGGCGGCCACGGCGTCCGGCTCGACCTCCTCGGCGTCGGGCGACTCGTCGGCGTCGGCCTCCAGCGGCGCCTCGGCGTCGACGTCACCGTCCTCGACCGCGTCGTCCTCGAGGTCGCCGGTGTCCGACGGCGGCCGGGAGCTCTCGGTGCCGGCCAGGTCCTGCGCGGTGTCCGGGTCGGTGTCGCCGTCCTCGGCCGCGGCCTCGTCGCCCTCGCCGTCGGGCGTGGCATCCTCGGCCTCGTCTTCGGCCGCGGTGTCCTGCACGTCGACCTCCGGCGTCGGCTCGTCACCCTCGCCGAGGTCGATCTCGTCGTGCTCCTCCACGAGCGGCGGCTCGGCCCCCTCGGGCCGCCCCCGGTCCGTCTGCTCCTGGTCTGCCATGGTCACCAGGGTAGGTGCGCGGACCAGTCCGTCCGCGCACCGGGACTCCCCCGTGCCTGGCGGGTCAGGCCTCCGGGTGGGCCGAGCGCTCGTCCGCAGGCGAGCGGACGAGGGTGCCGTAGTGCGACCGGTAGTACAGCAGCGGGTCGTCCGCGGACACGTCGACGGCCGCCCCGACGACCGCGCCGACGAGGATCGCGTGGTCGCCGCCGTCGTGCACCGCGACGGTCCGGCACTCCAGCCAGGCCAGGGACTCGTCGAGCAGCGCGACGCCGCTCGCACCGCGGTGGTGCGGCACGACGTCGAGCTGACCCTCGAGACGGCGGCCGCGGTCGGCGAACCACGCCGAGGCCGCCCGCCCCCGCTCGGCGAGGATCGAGACGCCCCACGTGCCCGAGGTGACGACGGCGTCGTGGAACCGGCTCGAGCGCTGCGAGCACACGAGCACCTGCGGCGGCTCGAGCGACACCGACGTGAACGCGCTCGCCGTCATCGCGTGGTCGACCCCGTCGAGGACGGTGGTCACGACGGTCACGCCGCTCGCGAAGCGTCCCAGGGCGGCCCGGAAGGCCCGGGGGTCGACGTCGTCCTGCACCGGGCCAGCCTAGGACCGCGACGCGACGGACGCCCGGGCGTCGCGCCGGGAGGCCCAGACCACGACCAGGACGAGCCCGGCGAGGCCGCCGACCATGAAGGCCCAGCCGAGGCCGTCGTCCGCCACGAGGTAGCTGCCGTCGCCGCCGAGCTGCTGGAGCAGGAGGACGCTGCCCCAGCCGACGGTGAACCAGGCGGAGCCCAGCACGACGAGCCGGTCCGCGGCCAGGGCCACGCACCAGGCGGCGCCCAGGGCCAGCACGAGCCCCCAGGGCAGGTCGATCCCCCCGAGGTCCGTCCGCTGCCGGTGCTCGACCGCACCCAGGACGCCGACCAGGAGACCCAGCACCACGACGCCGAGCCGGGTGGCCCAGCCCAGCACGGGACTCACAGGCCGGCGAAGAGGTCGTCCTCGAACGGCGCGCCCGGCGCGGGAGCCGGTCGACCCTTGGCGATCCGGTAGAACTCCCGACCCCAGGCCCGCTGCGCGACGTCGTTCGAGAGGGCGAAGAAGGGGCCGTCCACCGCGATCTGGGTCGCGTGCGCCCGCATCGCGTCGAGCTTGGCGTCGATCCAGGGAGAGCCGTCGACGACGGCGGCGATCGCGTCGTCCTCGACCGCGAACGGGGGCAGGTGGTCCGGGTCGAGGCCCTCCATGAAGGACAGGTCACCGGCCGCCCGGACCTCGCGGATGCCGTCGCGCATGGCCGACGCCGACATCGTCGTCCAGTACAGCTTGGGCACGTCCCAGGCCTCGCCCAGGTCCGTGCGGTACGACGGCACGGCGGCGAGGGCCACCGCGTAGGTGGCGACCCGGTGCGCCTGCACGTGGTCGGGGTGGCCGTAGTTGCCGAACTCGTCGTAGGTGACCACCACCTGGGGCCGGACCTCGCGGACGACCTCGACCAGCAGGTTCGCCGCCTCGGTCAGGTCGGCGTGCCAGAAGGCGTTGGCGTGGATGTCGTCGGCCGCCGTCGCGTTGCCGTCCTCGTCCCACTTCATGCCCGAGTCCCGGAACCGGCCGAAGCCGCCGAGGAAGCGGTGGTCGGTGACCCCGAGCAGGCGCATGGCCTCGGCGAGCTCACCCACACGGTGCTCGCCGAGCCCGTCGTCGCGGTCGGCCGCGAGGTGCTCCAGCTCCGGCACGAGGATCTCGCCCTGCTCGCCGGCCGTGCACGTCACGAGCGTGACGTGCGCCCCCTCGGCGACGTACCGGGCCATCGTGGCTCCGTTGTTGATCGTCTCGTCGTCGGGATGGGCGTGGACGAGCAGGAGCCGTCGGTCGGGCAGGGCCATGCGGCCAGCCTAGGCCGTCGGACGCGGCTCGCGGTGCCGTCTCTGCTCACCGCGTCACCGGAACACCCGTCGCCCCGGCCGCGACCGTCGGACGCGGCTCGCGGTGCCGTCTCTGCTCACCGCCTCACCGGAACGCCCGTCGCCCCGGCCGCGACCGTCGGACGCGGCTCGCGGTGCCGTCTCTGCTCACCGCGTCACCGGAACGCCCGTGGGCCGGCCGCGACCGTCGGACGCGGCTCGCGGTGCCGTCCTTGCTCACCGCGTCACCGGAACACCCGTCGCCCCGGCCGCGACCGTCAGATGCGACTCGCTGGCCCGTCGCTGCTCGCCGCCTCGCCCGCGGAGGGGGACGGCGGGGGTCGGAGGCGTGCCGGTCGGCTTCTTCGCACCCTTGGGCGGGGTCGGCTTCTTCGCGCCCTTCGGCGGGGTGGGCTTCTCCCCGGCCCCGGGCGGGGCCGGGCGCTCGTCGCGCGGTCCGGGCAGGCCCTCCGCGCAGCCCGGCCCCCGGTCCTCGCCCCGCGCGCCCGGTCCGCCCGGTCCCGCGCCGTAGCGACCCGGTCCGCCGCGGGCGTCGTCGGACCCGCCAGCGGCGGCGAGGGCCGCGCCGGCCCCGACCCCCAGCACCACGGTGGCCACGGCCGCCGCGACGAGCGTGCGGGTGGTCCAGGTCTTCGTCGTCGTGTTCTCGTCCATGCCGACCACGGTCCGCACCGAACCTGTGCCGCACCTGTGGTGGGGCTCGGTCGACGCTGGGAGCCCGGTCGCCCCGGGGACGCACAGGAACCTCACAGGGAACCTCGGGACGACGGACAGGTCCGGGGGCCAGACTGGACGCATGACCTCGGCGCGCCCCGCGGACCCGACCGCACCCACCCGGATCGACGGGACACCGCTGCGCGTTCTCGTCGTCGACGACGAGCCGAACATCGCCGAGCTGCTGCTGATGGCGCTGCGCTACGAGGGCTGGGAGGTCCGGACCGCCCTGAGCGGTCGCGAGGCGGTCGAGGTGGCGCGCGAGCTCGGCCCCGACGTCGTCGTCCTGGACTGGATGCTCCCGGACGTCGACGGGCTCGAGGTCATGCGCCGGCTCCGGTCGCGCGACGAGCACGTCCCGATCCTCTTCCTCACGGCACGCGACGCGGTCGAGGACCGCATCGCCGGGCTCACCGCCGGCGGTGACGACTACGTGACGAAGCCGTTCAGCCTCGAGGAGGTCGTCGCGCGGCTGCGGGGACTCGTGCGTCGCAGCGGGGCCCTGTCCGCTCGGCAGGAGAACGTCCTCGTCGTCGGCGACCTCGTGCTCGACGAGGACAGCCGCGACGTCACCCGCGCCGGAGAGCCGGTCGAGCTCACGGCCACCGAGTTCGAGCTGCTGCGCTACCTCATGCGCAACCCCCGCCGCGTGCTCAGCAAGGCGCAGATCCTCGACCGGGTGTGGAACTACGACTTCGGCGGCCAGGCCAACGTCGTCGAGCTCTACATCTCCTACCTGCGCAAGAAGATCGAGGCCGGCCGCTCCCCCATGATCCACACCAAGCGGGGTGCCGGGTACGTCCTGCGGGCGGCGGACGACGCGTGAGGCCGCTGCGACGCCTGCGCCCCGCCACCCTCACCGCCCGCCTCGTCACGGCGACGGTGGCCCTCGTCGTGGCGGTGAGCCTCGTCGTCGCGCTCGTCGCCGCCCTGGTCATGCGCGGCTACCTGACCGACCGGCTCGACGCCCAGCTCGCCGAGTCCGTGCAGCGGGCCCAGAACGCAGCCCGCGGCCCGGGGCCCGGACCCCGTGACGCCGACCCGTGCTCCGGTCCCCCGGCGCCGCCGCGCGGCCAGGCCGCCGGCAGCATCACGGCGATCGTGTCGTCGCGGTGCAGCAGCGGCAGCCTGATCACGACCTCGGCCGGGCTGCGCAGCCTGCCGTCGGCCGCGCTGGACCGGCTGTCCGACGTGCCGGCCGACGCCGAGCCCCGCACGGTCGAGCTCGACGGTCTCGGCTCGTTCCGGGTCGCGGCCACCCGCACGGACGGCGGCGCCCTGGTCGTGCAGGGGCTGCCGACCGCCGACGTCGACGCGACGATCGCCCGCTTCGTCTGGTGGGAGCTGCTGCTCGGGCTCACCGGCGCGGTCGTCGCCGCCCTGCTCGGGTCGCTCGTCGTGCGTCGCCAGCTGCGGCCCCTGCGCGACGTCGCCGCCACGGCCCACGAGGTGACGACGCTCCCGCTGGACTCGGGCGAGGTCGGCCGCACCGTGCGCGTCCCGGAGCGACTCACGGACTCGTCGACCGAGGTCGGCCGGGTCGGCGAGTCGCTGAACCTGCTGCTGCGCCACGTCGAGTCGGCCCTGGACGCCCGGCACGCGAGCGAGCAGCAGCTCCGCCAGTTCCTCGCCGACGCCTCCCACGAGCTGCGGACCCCCCTCGCCACGATCCGGGGGTACGCCGAGCTGGGACGTCGCACCGGCACCGACCAGCTCGCGAAGGTCGAGGAGGAGGCCGAGCGGATGACGCTCCTCGTCGACGACATGCTGCTGCTCGCCCGGCTCGACGCGGGTCGTCCGCTCGAGCGCCGCCCGGTCGACCTCGTCCGTCTGCTGGCCGAGGCGGTCGACGACGCCCGCGTCGTGAGCGCCGACCACACCTGGCGGCTCGAGCTCCCCGACGACCCCGTCGAGGTCGAGGGCGACGCCCTGCGCCTGCACCAGGCGGTCACGAACCTGCTGCGCAACGCCGCGCGCCACACCCCGCCCGGCACGGTCGTGACGGGTCGGCTCGTCGCGGAGGCCGACGCCGTCCGGCTCGCGGTCCACGACGACGGCCCGGGCCTCGCGCCCGACCTGGTGCCCGTCGTGTTCGAGCGCTTCACCCGCGGCGACGACTCCCGGACCCGCGCCCTGGGCGGCGCCGGCCTCGGGACCTCCCTCGTCCGCGCGATCGTCGAGGCGCACGGGGGCACCGTCGCCGTCGAGAGCCGCCCCGGTGACACGACCTTCAGCCTCGTCCTGCCGCGCTGACCCCGACCGTCCAGGCCTCACAGGAGGCCCACAGGACGACCACACCGGCCCGCCAGCGCAGCGCCCGACGGTGAATGCATGGACCAGACGATCACCTCGCGCACCGCGTCACCCGCCGTGCTCGACCGCCCCCGGGACGAGACCCGGACCTCCGCCGCCCGGGAGGACTCGGGCGCCTCTACCCCGACCACGCGGCGCGCCAGGTTCTGGCGCGGCCGTCCCGACGACCACCCGGCGGTCCGGCCGGCCCTGCTGGCGCTGCTCGCCGCGACCGCCCTCCTGTACCTGTGGGGCCTCGGGGCATCGGGCTGGGCGAACAGCTTCTACTCGGCCGCCGTGCAGGCCGGATCGGTCTCCTGGAAGGCCTTCTTCTTCGGGTCGTCCGACGCCGGGAACGCCATCACCGTCGACAAGACGCCGGCCTCGCTGTGGGTCATGGCGCTCTCGGTCCGGGTCTTCGGCCTCTCGTCGTGGAGCATCCTCGTGCCGCAGGCCCTCATGGGCGTCGGGACGGTCGGTCTCCTGCACCACGTCGTCCGACGCTCGACCGGCAACGGCTGGGCCGGTCTCGCCGCCGGCGCCGTCCTCGCGACGACCCCGGTCGCGACCCTGATGTTCCGCTTCAACAACCCGGACGCGCTGCTCGTGCTGCTCCTCGTCGGCTCGGTCGCCGCGACGCTGCGGGCGCTCGACCGACCGGACCGCGCCGTCCGCTGGCTCGCCCTCGGCGGCGGCCTCGTCGGCCTGGCCTTCCTGACCAAGATGCTCCAGGCGTTCCTGGTCCTGCCCGCGCTCGCCGGCGTGTACCTGCTCGCGGCGAGCGTCCCGCTCGCCCGGCGGCTCGGGCACCTGCTCGTGGCGTTCGCGTCGATGGTCGTCGCGGGCGGCTGGTGGGTCGCGGTCGTGGAGCTGTGGCCCGCGTCGAGCCGGCCGTACGTCGGCGGGTCCCAGACGAACTCGGTCCTGGAGCTCACCCTCGGCTACAACGGCCTGGGCCGGCTCAACGGCGACGAGACGGGGTCCGTCGGCGGTGGCGGCGGTGGGGGCGGCTGGGGCTCGACCGGGCTCGGTCGGCTGCTCGGCTCGGAGATCGGCGGGCAGGTCGCGTGGCTCCTCCCGGCCGCCCTCGTGCTCGGCGCCGCCGGACTGTGGTTCGCCCGCCGCGCCGGCCGGCGCGACCGGGTGATCGCTGGCCTCGTGGTCTGGGGCCTGTGGACCCTCGTCACCGGGCTCACGTTCAGCCTGATGGCGGGCATCTTCCACGCGTACTACACGGTCGCGCTCGCGCCCGGCATCGCCGCGCTCGTGTCGATCGGCGGGCTCGTCCTCTGGCAGCACCGGGCGGAGCCGCCGGCCCTCCTCGTGGCCGCCTTCACGGTCGCCGCCACGGCCGCCCTCGCCTTCGTGCTGCTCGGCCGGACGCCGACCTTCCTGCCGTGGCTGCGCTGGGTCGTGCTGGTCGTCGGCATCGGCGCCGCGGTCGTCGTCGTCCTGCACCGGCTGCTCCCGCGCCGGTTCGCCCTGGCCGTGACCGCCGCGGGCGTCGTGGCACTGCTCGCCGGTCCCACCGCGTTCGCGGTCGAGACCGCCGCGACGCCGCACACCGGCTCGATCCCGTCCGCCGGTCCGTCCGGCCAGGGCGGACCCGGCGGCAGGGGAGGCTTCGGCGGGATGCCCCAGCCGCCGGCCGGCGCGACCCAGAACGGCCCGACCCAGAACAGCCCGATCCAGAACGGTGCCGCACCCGGCGGCACGGGACGCGGTGGCGCCGGCGGCCTGCTGTCCGGGTCCCGGTCCTCGAGCGCGATCGATGCCCTGCTGCGTGAGGACGCCTCCTCGTACCGCTGGGTGGCCGCGGCGACCGGGTCGAACAACGCGAGCGGCTACCAGCTGTCCACGCAGCTGCCCGTCATGGCGCTCGGGGGCTTCAACGGCTCGGACCCGAGCCCCACGCTCGACCAGTTCAAGCAGCTCGTGGCCGACGGCGACGTCCACTGGTACATCGCCGGCGGGTCGGGCGGGCGCGGTGGCCCCGGCGGCGGCACGACGTCGGCGATCCAGTCCTGGGTCGAGGCGAGCTTCACGGCCCGCACGGTCGACGGCGTCACGCTGTACGACCTGAGCACGGGGGCGACGTCGTGACCGCGCTGCTCGAGCCGCGGCCCGGGTCGCGGCGCATCCCGGTCCGCCAGGCCGTCGTCGACGTCGTCGTCCCCGTGCTCGACGAGCAGGACGACCTGGCGCCCGCCGTCGAGCACCTGCTCGAGCGCCTCGCCGAGCTGCCGTTCGCCTCGCGCATCACGATCGCCGACAACGCCAGCACCGACGCGACGCCCGAGATCGCCCGCCGGCTCGCCGACCGGCACGAGCAGGTCCGCGTCCTGACGCTCGCGCAGAAGGGCCGAGGCCGGGCGCTCAAGCGCGCCTGGCTCGACTCCGACGCCGACGTCCTCGTCTACATGGACGTCGACCTGTCGACCGACCTGGACGCCCTGCTGCCGCTCGTGGCGCCGCTGCTCACGGGTCACTCCGACGTCGCGATCGGCTCCCGCCTGGCCCGGTCCGCCCGGACGGTCCGCGGCCCACGGCGCGAGATCGTGTCGCGCTCGTACAACCTGCTGCTGCGACGGACCCTGCGGGCCCGGTTCAGCGATGCGCAGTGCGGGTTCAAGGCGGTCCGTCGTGACGTCGCCCAGCAGCTGCTGCCGCTCGTCGAGGACGACGGCTGGTTCTTCGACACCGAGCTCCTCGTGCTCGCCGAGCGCGCCGGGCTGCGCATCCACGAGGTGCCGGTCGACTGGGTCGACGACCCCGACAGCTCGGTCGACGTCGTCCGGACGGCCCTGCAGGACCTGCGCGGCATGGCGCGTCTCGGGTGGTCGTTGCTGCGCGGCCGGGTGCCCCTCGAGGAGGTCGCGGCGACGATCGGTCGGACCAGCCGCCGGTCCGCGGCCGGCCGGACGAGCGCCCAGGTCGTGATCTTCGCGATCGTCGGCGCCCTCTCGACGCTCGCCTTCGGCCTGCTCTTCCTGCTGCTGCGCGGCCCCCTGGGCGCACAGGGCGCCAACGCGACGGCCCTCGTCCTGACGGCGGTCGCCAACACCGCGGCGAACCGTCGCTTCACCTTCGGGCTGACCGGGCCGGAGCGGCTGCTGCGACAGCACGTGCAGGGCCTGGTCGTGCTCGGGACCGGGCTGGCGCTCACGAGCGGCTCGCTCGCGGCGCTGCACGCGCTCGGCGGCTCGACGCACCCCGTGCTGGAGGTCGTGGTGCTCACGCTGGCCAACCTGCTCGTGACCGTCGGCCGGTTCGTCGCGATGCGCACGTGGATCTTCGCCCGTCGCTGAGTCGGCGTCGCGAGCCCGGGCCGTGCGCGCCCCGGCGCTGCAGGCACGCGGGCAGGCGAGGAGGTTTGTCCTGGACCCGCCGATCGGTCAAGATCGAGGCGTGCAGGCCACCCACCCGTCGACCTGGTCCCCCCTCACCGCCCTCGGCTCGGCCGGGCCCGAGCGCTCGCCCGACCCGGCCTGGTGGCCGTGGGCGCTGCTCGCCGTCGTGCTCGTGCTGGCGGCCGTCGCCGTGTCGCTCGTCCGCCGCTCGCGCCGACGGTACGAACGCACCCACCACGTCCAGGACGAGCACGGCAACCGCGTCGACCCGGCGTCGCTGCTCGACGACGACGAGCTGGAGACGGCCGCGGACCGCGCCCTCGCGAGCGTCGACGACGCGGTCGTGGCGTCGCGGCTCGAGCTCGACCGTCGAGGCGACGTCCCCGGGGCCGCGGCGGTCCTGCAGCACGCGGCGGACCGGCTCGCCGAGGCGTTCACGCAGCGGCTGCGGCTGGCCGACGACCGGCTCGACGACGCCGAGCGCCGCCGGACCGCCTCGCACGTGCTCGACCTCGCCGAGGAGGTCGACGCCGCGCTCGACCAGGCCGCCGACGCGGTCGTCGCCGTCCGGCCGGCTCCCTCCACCACCGGGTTCGCGGCCCTGCGGGCCGAGGCCGAGCAGGTGCCGGCCGTCGCCGAGGCCGATCCGCTCGTCGCCGAGCTGGTGGACGCCGCCGTGCGGCACGTCGGCCTCGGGGAGCAGGAGCTCTCCTCGGGCGACCTCGAGGACGCCGCCGCCCACGAGCGGCTCGCCGAGCAGGCCCTCGCGCAGGCCGCGGCAGCCGCGGCGGCCGTCGACCACGACGACCCCGAGCTGCGAGTCGCGACCCTCGTGGCCACCCGACGCGGCGCGGTCGGCGCGCTCGCCCGGGCCCGGCTGCGCGTCGGCGACCTGGAGACCGCGCGCCTGCAGGCCGAGGCCGACGTCGCCACGTGGCACCCGCAGGTCCCCCGTCAGGCCAGCGACGCGGTCCGGGCGCTGCTGCTCGCCGGCGTCCTCGTGCCGGCCGACCGCCGCGGGCTGCGGACCGCGTTCGGCGGCTCCAGCCACGGTTCGGGGGCCAACGCGCCGTTCCGCGGCAGCGCGGACGCCGACCGGCTCGTCGCGGCGGGCTTCGGCGGACGCCGGGCCACCGACGCCCGCCCCACCCTCGTCCGGCTGTGAGCCGCCGAAGCACGCAGGACGCGCCGCGCCACGGATGGGCAAATGGGCCGTCACCTGCAAGGATGCCCGCATGAAGCTCAACGACACCCACTCCTACGGTGACGCCGACGTCGAGGCGGTCTTCGCGCTGATCAGCAGCAAGGACTTCCGCACCGAGGCCGCCGAGGACGCCGGCGCGACCGACATCGACATCTCCGTCGAGTCGTCGGGCGGCGTCACGACCGTCACGATCGTGCGCACCCAGCCGGCCGACATGCCGGACTTCGTCAAGAAGCTCTCGGGCGACACGGTCAAGATCAAGCAGACCGAGAAGTGGTCCGAGCCGGCCTCGGACGGCTCGCGCTCCGCCGACGTCAAGGTCAGCATCATCGGCCAGCCCGCGGAGATGCTCGGCACCGCGAAGCTCTACCCGAAGGGGTCCGGCAGCTCGTTCGACCTCGACGGCGAGGTCAAGGTCAGCATCCCGTTCATCGGCAAGAAGATCGAGCCCGAGATCGCGAAGGCGATCAAGGCGTCGCTCAAGGGCGAGGTCGAGCTCGGCATGACCAAGCTCTGACCGAGCGACCCGCTCGCCCCACGACCCGCCGGACGCCCGCCGTCCGGCGGGTCGCGCCGTTCAGCGGCGCAGCAGGTCGAGGACCGCGCCGATCTCCTGCGTCGCGTACCACGCGAGGTCGCCCGAGCCGTCGGCGTCGACGTGCAGCGCCTCGACCTCGGCGAGCGTGACGGGGTCGTCCTCGGCGTCGACCTCGGCCACGGCCACGACCCGACCGTGCTCGGCGGCGGTCTCGAGCGCGTCGAACTCGTCCTGCTCGTCCTCGCTCGCGGCGACGAACCGCTCCCCCTGGGCCGGCTCCCCGGCGTCGAGCCGCGCGAGCGCGGCGGCGTCCAGCGCCACGTAGACCCGCATGCTCAGGCCTTCGCCGGACGCTGACGGCCGCGCGGGGCCCGCCGGCGCGAGGGTCCGACCGACTCCACGAGCTCCTCGAGCGCGTCGCGGATGCACTGCGCGAGCACGTCGAGGTCGTCGACGGCGTCCCGGTCGGCGACGAGGCCGAAGAACACGTGCCCGTGGTAGGACGTGACGCCGATCGAGACCGCGCGCCGTCCGCTCAGCGGGATCGCCGGGTAGACCTCGAGCACCTGCTGGCCGGCCATGTAGACCGGATCCTGCGGGCCCGGGACGTTCGTGACGACCAGCTGGTGGCCGCGCCCCGACTCGGAGGCCGCGACCCGCGCGCCGACGGCGTGGAAGGTCGAGGTCGCGAAGCCGGGCAGGCCGGCGAGCTCGTTGGCCGCGACCGCCGACCCGGTCTCGCGGTGGTCCTTGAGCGCGTACGAGACCTGGTGCAGCCGGACGACGGGGTTCGACTCCCCCACCGGCAGCGAGAGCAGGTGGCCGCGCACCTTCGAGCCGAGCGACGTCGGGAGGCCGTCCTCGGCCACGACCGACATCGGCACCATGGCCCGGAAGCTCGTCTTGGCGGTGACGGACTCCGCGCGCGTCAGCATCCATCCCCGGATGCCGCCGGCGATCGAGGCCAGGATGACGTCGTTGACGGTGCCGCCGTGCTCGTCGCGCACCCGGCGGAAGTCCTCCAGCCGGGTCGCGATGGTCGAGAACCGTCGGTGACGGGAGAGGTGGGCGGAGAGCGGGCCGTTGGTCGTCGCGGCCGGCGGCCCGACCACGGGCAGCCGTCGGGCGACGCTCACGACGTTGTGCTCGGCGATCCGCAGCGCCTCGCCGGGGTGCCGCAGGTTCCGGTCGACCGACGCCGCGGCGAGGTCGAGCGCGTGCGGCCGCGGGCGGGGGGTCCAGTCCTCGTGCGGTATGACGCGACGCTGGTCGGTCTCCTCGAGCAGGACCTGCGCGAGGTCGATCGTCTCCGAGCCGTCGACGAGCGCCTGGTGGGCCTTGAACAGCAGCGCGACCTTCCCGTCGGCGAGGCCCTCGACGAGGTAGAGCTCCCACAGGGGCCGGTCGAGGTCGAGCCGACGCGCGACGAGGCGGCCGACGAGCTCGTGCAGCGCCTCCCGCGTGCCGGGCCTGGGCAGCGCGCTGCGCCGCACGTGCAGCGTGATGTCGAAGTCCTCGTCGTCGACCCAGATCGGCGTGCCGAGCAGACCGGGCACCTTGCGGGGCACCTGGCGGTAGCGCGGGACGATGTCGAGGCGCTCGCTGATGAGGTGCAGCAGCTGGTCGTAGTCGAGGTCGCCGGCCTCCAGGATGGCGAGGGAGGCGATCTGGCGCGGGGCCGTGGCGCTGTCCTTGCGCAGGAAGTCCGCGTCCAACGGGCTCAACCGCTGCATGACTCTCCTCCCGGTCGGAGTGGGCACCCGAGGTGCGGTCGAACCTACCACCGGTACGGGCGTCGTTCAGGCGGCGGTCAGGGGCCGGAACCGCGAGGCCAGCTCGGTCACGGCGGCGACGAACGGCCCGCGTCGGTCGACCCGGTGCGGCAGCACGCCACGGACGGCCGCGGCGTCGACCGTCGCCGTGTCCTCGGGCAGGACCGCGGCGGTCTCGAGGCCCGCGAGGGAGCGCACGGTCGTCGCGAGCTCGGTCTCGGCCCAGCCGATGCTGCGCCGCACGCGATTGAGCACGACGTGCGGCCGGTGCGCGGTGACGTCGGACAGGTCGTGGAGGCCGCGCACGAGCCGCGCGACCCCGACGGGATCGGCCCGACCGACGACGAGGACGTCGTCGGCGACGGCGAGCACGTGCCGGGTGACGTCGTGGGGGCTGCGCGAGCCGCCGGGCGGGAGGTCGAGGCCCGGCCCCAGGTCGACCACGACGAGGTCGGCGTGCGCCCGGGCCGCGGAGAGCACCCGGTCGAGCTGCGGCACCCGCAGGTGCGGCCACATGTCGGCGCGGGGCAGCCCCGACAGCAGGTCGACGCCGCGGTCGACCGGGACGACGTGCTCGGCGAGGTCGGGCCGGGCTCGCGCCGCGGCACGGCACGCCGCGACGAGCCCCGACACCTCGTCGAGCACGCCGAGCAGCTGCGCCTGCGCCCCGCCCTGGACGTCGGCGTCCACGAGGAGGACCCGGGTGCCCTCACGCGCCGCGGCCCCGGCGACCGCACCGGCCAGGACGCTGCGGCCCGGGGCTCCGGCCGGCCCCCACACCGCGACGAGCCGACCGCGGTCCGGCGCTCCCTCCGCGTCCGCCCGCGCCGAGCCCGCGCCGGCGACGGCGTCGGGCACCTCGGCGACGGCGACCGCCCGGTCGGCCCCGAGGTCGGCCCCGGCGGCGGCCGTGCCCACGACCAGCACGAGGCAGCCACCCTCCTGGACGGCCCTGACCGCGTCGAGCGTCAGGCCCGGCAGACCGGGCGCGACGACGGCGACGTCCGGGTTCCGCGTCCGTGCGGCGGCCAGCAGGTCGGGCACGTCGACGCAGCGACGCAGGACCTCGACCCCGTCGCGGTGCTGCAGGGCACCCAGCACCTCGGCCTCCCAGGCCGCACCCCCGGCGGCGATCACGACCGCGGTCACGGCACGCGCACCAGCGTCACGTGACCGGCCCCGACCGCGGCGACCACGGCCGGTGCGAGCGGCCGTCGCCCCACGTCGACCACGACCGTGCGACCGCCGCCGCTGCCACGGCCCACCGAGACGACCGGGACCCCGCCGAGGACGCGGCGCGCCGGCAGACCGGTGTCGTCGCCGGGCCCCGGCCCGGTCCACACGTCGACGCGGTCGCCGCGGACCAGGTCCGTCGGCGCGGCTCCCGGCGCCACGACGAGCGGCAGCTCCGCCGCAGCCACCCGGTCCGTCCGCACCAGGTCGTCGCGCTGGACGAGCCGACCGGCCGGGAGGTCACGCGACCACGCGAGGCTCGACAGCCGGGCCGGCAGCTCGGCGTCCGTGGGGAGCAGGTGGCGGGCGGCCCGCGTCGTCCACGCGGACGTGGACCGGCTCGAGGTCGGCCCGGCTCGGCACCGCACCGGTCGCGACGTCCTCGCGCACGGCCCAGTAGGTGCGGCCTCGGTCGCGGTCGGCCAGCACGAGGCCTCCGGCGACCGCCGAGCCGAGCACGAGCAGGATCCCGAGGAGCACGCGGGGCTCCCGCCAGGGTCGGTGGACGGTCCCCCGACCGATTCCGTTCCAGGACGACATGGGCCGTTTGTAGTGCGTCGCGCGCCGGCGGTCCAGACCTCGGTCCCCAGACGCCCAAACCCGCCACCGGAACGCCCAGGACCGCCGCAACCTCGCTGTCCACAGGCCCGTCCGGCGCGGTGCCGTGCTGACACCCCGTGCGTGCGAGACTGGCGCCATGGCCGAGG
>JAQIJP010000027.1:0-41083 GCA_036946185.1 Aeromicrobium erythreum | reverse complement strand
CCTCGTGCTCGGCGTCCTCGTCGCTGTTGCCGAGGATGACCTGCAGCCCGTGCGGTCGCAGCTCCCGCTCGATGCCCTTGACGAGGGCGGCGAAGAACGGGTTCGAGACGTCGGGGACGATGACGCCGATCGAGTGGTGGCGGCCGGACTTCAGGCTCCGGGCCACCGCGCTCGGCTGGTACCCGAGGCGCGCGATGGCGTCCCGGACCGCCTCCTCGCTGCGGATCCGCTGGCCCGCGAGGTAGCGCGTCACCGAGGCGGTCGACACGCCGGCGGCTCGCGCGACGTCCTGGATGTTGGCCATGGCCTGCCTCTCGGGGCGGGGTGCGGGGTGGGCTGAGTAAACTGTTATCGATAACACTGTTATCGATGACAGTGACCGTAGTCACAGGGGATCGACGGTTGTCAAGCCGTTCGTCGAACCGCCGTGCCACGATGGGGCCGTGACCCTCACCGCCGACCAGATCCACCGCGCCCCGAAGGTGGCGCTCCACGAGCACCTCGACGGAGGCGTGCGTCCGTCGACCGTCGCCGAGATCGCCGCCGAGGTCGGGCACGAGCTGCCCGCGCCGCCGGACCGTCTCGGCCTGTGGTTCGCCGACGCCGCCGGCTCCGGGTCGCTGCCGCGCTACCTCGAGACCTTCGCGCACACGGTCGCCGTCATGCAGCGACCGCAGGACCTCGCCCGCGTCGCGCGGGAGGCCGTGCTCGACCTGGCCGCCGACGGCGTCGTCTACGCCGAGCTGCGCTGGGCGCCCGAGCAGCACCTCGCGGGCGGGATGAGCCTCGCCGAGACGGTCGAGGCCGTCCAGGCGGGCATCGACGAGGGCCGCGCCGAGGCCGCGTCCGAGGGCACCCCGATCGTCGTCGGCCAGCTGCTCACCGCGATGCGGCACGCGCAGCACGGGCTCGAGATCGCCGAGCTCGTCGTCGAGTACCGCGACCGTGGCGTGTGCGGGTTCGACATCGCCGGCGCCGAGGACGGCTTCCCGCCGATCCTGCACCTGGAGGCGTTCGAGTACCTGCGCCGCGAGAACGCGCACTTCACGATCCACGCCGGCGAGGCGTTCGGGCTGCCGTCGATCTGGCAGGCCATCCAGCGCTGTGGCGCCGACCGTCTCGGGCACGGCGTCCGCATCATCGACGACATCGACCTCGCGGCCGAGGGCGGCCCGCGGCTGGGGCGGCTCGCGGCGTACATCCGCGACAAGCGCATCCCGCTCGAGATGTGCCCGTCGTCGAACCTGCAGACCTCGGCCGTGCCGGGCATGCGCTCGATCGCCGACCACCCGATCGGCCTGCTCAAGGAGCTCGGCTTCCGCGTCACGGTCAACTGCGACAACCGGCTCATGAGCGGCACCACGATGAGTCGCGAGATGCAGCTGCTCGTCGACGCCTTCGGCTACGGCGCCGACGACCTGCGCTGGTTCACGGTCAACGCGATGAAGAGCGCCTTCCTGCCCTTCGACGAGCGTCTGGTCCTGATCAACGACGTCATCAAGCCCGGTTACGCCGCCCTCTGACCCGGCCCGACCCGGCCCTCTCACCCGCGCCCGACCCCGCGGTTTGTGACCTTCCGGTCGCTTCAGCCGTCCTGATGCGACCAGAACGTCACAATTCGCGGGGTGGGGGACGGGGTGGGGCGGGTCAGGCGAGGAGGCGGCGGGCCCGGCGCGGGGTCATCGGCTCGCAGCCGGCGGCGACCGCCGCCTGCACGACGGCCGGCTCGGCGCGCAGCAGCCGCCAGCCTCGGCGCACCAGCACCCACGGCGCCTTGCGGCCCTCGCGCAGGTCGCGCGCGAGCCGCAGCACGAACGTGAGCCAGCGGTTGCGGCGCAGGCAGATCGCCCGGTCCAGCAGCCCGGCGTCGCGGCAGGCCGCCACGATCGTCGGGGCGAACAGGCCCTCGGCGAGGAAGCGCCCGCCGACGTCGAGCTGCTGGGTCGCGACGCGGCGGCTCGACGCCAGGTCGTACACCGGGACGTCGGTCCGGCCGGCGGCGCACAGCTCGGCGATCGCGCCGACCGCAGCGACGGCGTCCCACGAGCGCACGTCGTCCCAGTCGACGATCCCGAGCGACGAGCGGGGCAGCTCCGGGTCGTCGCCGTCGCGGTAGAAGTCGTCGAGGCGCAGCACCGGCAGCCCGACGAGACGGGCCAGGTGGCTCTTGCCGACCCCCGAGGGGCCGGCCAGGATCACGACGCCCACGCCGGGACTTTGCAGCGCGGCGGGGTCAGCGGCTCGCGCGACGGACGCCGGTGACGATCAGCAGCACGACACCCGCCACGCCGAGCAGGAACGACAGCCCCAGGCCGAGGACCGCGACCAGGCCGCGGTAGTCGGTGCCGTCGGAGGCGACGGCGAGCGTCACGTAGCGCGGGTGCTCGCACTCGATCTCGACTTGCGAGCCGGTCGTGTCGTCGACCTCGTAGCGCTCCCACCAGACCCGGCCGCCCGCACGGACGACGTTGCGGTCGTACTCGCTCTCGAGCGTGCCGCCGCTCACCGCGCTGCAGCGGATGAGCGAGGACGGGCTGGAGGCCAGCACCACGAGGTCGTCCGCGGCGTCGACCGTCACCCGGCTCGTGACGTCGGTGGAGAACGGCGTCGTCGAGGTCGTGTTGTCGCGCCGCAGCTCGTCGACGGTGTCGGAGGATCCGTCCCCCATCACGGCGATCACGACGAAGGTCAGGACGAACAGGACGGCGGCGCCGACCAGGAGACCGCCGCCGACCCAGAAGCCGGTGGCGGACACGGGCTTGCGCGGCGGCTGCTGCGGACCGGGCTGCGCAGGCTGCTGGTACGGGTAGGTCATGCCCGAATCCTAGGGAGGCCGCGCGCAGGGCGCAGCAGGGCGTCGCTCACACGCGTTCACCGGATCGTCACCCGCCCGGGCGTTGACGCGCGCACCGCGATCGGGTGGGATCGATGACGGTCCGGCGCCGAGTGGTGCGGGGGGACCGCTCGACGACTGGAGGAACACCGTGAAGACCCGTCAGGGCCGCCTTGTCGCGGCCGTCTGCACCGTGGCCGTTGCTGCCGCCACCCTCGTGGCCGCGCCGGCGCAGGCTGCCGACCCCGTCACGATCAACCTGCTCGGCATCAACGACTTCCACGGACGGATCGACAGCAACACCGTCAAGTTCGCCGGGACCGTCGAGCAGCTGCGCGCGGAGGCCGGCGACGCCGACACCCTCCTCGTCTCCGCCGGCGACAACGTGAGCGCCTCGCTGTTCCCGTCCGCCGTCCAGGGCGACGTCCCGACGATCGACGTCCTCAACGCGCTCGACCTCGGCGCGTCGGCCGCCGGCAACCACGAGTTCGACAAGGGCTACGACGACCTCGTCGGCCGGATCCAGCCGAAGGCGGACTTCCCGATCCTCGGGGCCAACGTCCGCAAGGCCGACGGCTCCCGCGCGCTCGACGCGTACAAGATCTTCGACGTCGACGGGGTCTCGGTCGCCGTCGTCGGCGCCGTCACCCAGGAGACGCCGTCCCTCGTGAGCCCGGACGGCGTGAAGGGCCTGACCTTCGGCGACCCGGCCGCGTCGATCAACGAGGCGGTCGACGAGCTCGAGAAGCTCCCGTCGCCGCCGAAGGTGATCGTCGCGTCGTTCCACGAGGGCGCCCCGGACGGCTCGCAGACGTTCCAGCAGGCCGTCGCGTCGAGCACGGTGTTCCGCAACCTCGTCGAGAACACCTCGCCCGAGGTCGACGCCATCTTCATGGGTCACACCCACCAGACCTACGCCTACGACGCGCCGGTGCCCGGTGACTCCGGCCGCACCCGCCCGGTCGTCCAGACCGGCAGCTACGGCGCGAACGTCGGCCAGGTGAAGCTCACCGTCGATCCCGACAGCGGCGACGTCACGGCGCACACGCAGCGCAACGTCGCCCGCACGACGACCGCCGACGACACGCTCGTCGCGCAGTACCCGCGGGTCAAGGCCGTCGACACGATCGTCGACGCCGCCCTCGCCTACGCGGACAAGGTCGGCAGCGAGCCGAAGGGTCGCATCACCGCCGACATCACCCGCGCCTTCGCGAACGGCACCGAGGACCGCGGCGCCGAGTCGACGCTCGGCAGCCTCGTCGCCGACTCCATGCTCGCGAAGGTGGGGGAGACGACGGCCGGCGCGGACCTCGCGGTCACGAACCCCGGCGGGCTGCGGGCCGACCTCACCTACGCCGGCACCGGCGGCGCGAACGCCGACGGCGTCGTCACCTACGCCGAGGCCAACGCGGTCCTGCCGTTCGTCAACAACCTCAGCTCGGTGTCCCTCAGCGGCGCGAGCCTGAAGAAGGTGCTCGAGCAGCAGTGGCAGCGCGACGCCGCCGGCAACGTGCCCAGCCGTGCCTACCTGCAGCTCGGCGTCTCCAAAAACGTCCGGTACACCTTCGACGCGACGCGCCCCGAGGGCGACCGCATCACCTCGGTCACGATCGACGGCAAGCCGCTCGACGCCGCCGCCACCTACAAGGTCGCCGTGCCGTCGTTCCTCGCCTCCGGCGGCGACAACTTCCGTGCCTTCACCGAGGGCAAGGCCGTCGACACCGGCCTCGTCGACTACGAGGCCTGGATCTCCTACCTCGAGGCGAACGACCCGACGTCCCCGGACTTCGGTCGCCGTTCGCTCGCGGTCGAGGGCCTGAAGGACGCCTACACCGAGGGCGACCAGGTCTCGTTCAAGCTGCCGAAGCTGGACCTGACCTCCAAGGGCGCGCCGGCCAGCACGCGCGGCACGGTGACCCTCGTCCAGGGCGACGCGGAGAAGACCCTCGGCGAGTTCACGGTCACGAACGGGTCCGCGACGCCGACCGTCACGCTGCCGAAGGGCGTCACCGGCTCGGCCCGGCTGCGGGTCGACGTCCAGCCGACCGGCACGAAGGTGCTGCTCCCGCCGATCACGATCGCGCAGGGCAAGGCCGACACCCGGGTCGACGCCGCCACCCTCCCGTTCCTGCCCCGTGGCGCCTGGACCTTCGTGGCCGCGCGGGTCAGCGGCGGCGAGCAGCGGCCGACCGGCACCGTCTCGGTGAGCGAGGGCGACACGCGCCTCGGCACCGGCCGCCTCGTCGGCGGCTACGTCGTGGTCGCGGTCGACGCGCGACTGCTCGCGAGCGGCAGGCACACCTGGACCGTCACGTACGGCGGCGACGACACGCATGCCGGCTCGACCGACACCGTCACGACGACGATCGTGGGTCGTCGATGAGCCGCCGGCGCGCGGGTCTCGCGCTCCTCGGCACGGCCGCGCTCGCGGGCACGCTGCTCGTCGGCGCGCCGGCCCAGGCCGCCGAGGTCACCCCCATCGCGGCGATCCAGGGCACCAGGTCGTCCAGCCCGCTCGTCGGCCAGACGGTCACGACCGAGGGCGTCGTCACGGCGGCCTACCCGACCGGTGGCTACCGCGGCATCTTCCTGCAGACCGAGGGCACCGGCGGCGACGTCGACCTGGCGGAGCACCGGGCCTCGGACGGCATCTTCGTGTTCTCGGGCGCGCTGGCTGCCGACGTCCGGGTCGGCGACCACGTCCGGGTGACCGGTCCGGTGAGCGAGTACCAGGGGCTGACCGAGGTCTCGCCCGCCGCCGGTGGGTGGACGACGCTCGACGAGCCGGCCGAGGCCGTCAAGCCGGCGTCCGTCCGGTTCCCGCTCGACGAGCAGCAGCGCGAGTCGCTCGAGGGCATGCTGCTGCGGCCGGTCGGCCCGTACACGATCACGAACAACTACACGACCAACAGCTACGGCGAGATCGGCCTCGCGGCCGGTCGGGAGCCGCTGCGCCAGCCGACCGACGTCGCCCGTCCGGACTCCGCCGAGGCGGCGCGCGTCGCGGCCGAGAACGCCCGGCGCCTCGTCACGCTCGACGACGGCGCGAGCGTCAACTACGGCAGCGGCGCCAACCGCAACCAGCCGGTGCCGTGGCTGCGTCCCGACAACGAGGTCCGCACCGGCGCACCGGTCACCTTCACGAAGCCCGTCGTGCTCGACTACCGCAACGACCTGTGGAAGCTGCAGCCGACGAGCCAGCTGCTCGGCGACCGGGCGGCGGACGAGCCGGTCACGATCGGGGCGACGCGCACGGCGGCGCCGGCGAAGGTCGGTGGCGACCTGCGGATCGGCACGTTCAACGTGCTCAACTACTTCCCGACGACGGGCGAGGACTGGGTCCGCTCGGGCCGCGGCACCTGCACGTTCTACACCGACCGCTCCGGCGCCCGGACCACGGTGAACAGCTGCACGAACAACGGTCCGCGGGGTGCGGCCGACGCGGCGAACCTGAAGCGCCAGCAGGACAAGATCGTCACCGCGATCAACCGGCTGGGTGCCGAGGTCGTCTCGCTCGAGGAGATCGAGAACTCGAGGACCCTCGGGGGCGACCGCGACGCGGCCCTCGCGACGCTCGTGCGGGCGCTGAACGACGCGGCCGGTTCGGACGTCTGGGACTACGTGCGCTCACCGCGGCAGGTGCCGGCGTCCGAGGACGTCATCCGCACCGCCTTCATCTACAAGAAGGCGAAGGTCGCACCGGTGGGGGAGTCGACCATCGACGACGACCCGGCGTTCGACAACGCCCGCGACCCGCTCGCGCAGGAGTTCCGACCGGTCGGCTCGCAGGACCGCGACGACTTCGTCGTGATCGTGAACCACTTCAAGTCGAAGGGCTCCGGCACCGGCGAGGACGCCGACCAGGGCGACGGACAGGGCGCCTCGAACGCCTCCCGGGTCAAGCAGGCCAAGGCCCTCGTGGCGTTCGCCGACGCCCAGGCCGAGGCGAAGGACACCGAGACGGTCTTCCTGACCGGCGACTTCAACTCCTACCGCGAGGAGGACCCCGTCCGCGTCATCCAGGACGCCGGGTTCACCGACGTCGCGAGCCGCTACACCCGCCGCACCACCTACCAGTTCGACGGCCTGGTGGGCTCGCTCGACCACGTGTTCGCCTCGCGCCGCGCTCTGAAGAAGGTCACGGGCGCGGACATCTGGGACATCAACGCCGACGAGTCGGTGGCGCGCGAGTACAGCCGCTGGAACGCGAACGTCACGAACCTCTATGCGCCCGACCCCTACCGGGCGAGCGACCACGACCCGGAGGTCGTCGGCTTCGACGCGATCTCGCGCGGCACCCACGTGACGGTGGCCGACGACGTCGCCGGGCCTCCGCGCCGGCTCACGGTGTCGGTGTACGAGGACGGTGAGCCGGTGCGCTCCGGGGCCGTCGTCGTGACCGACGGCTGGTGGCCGGTCGGGGTCGCCCGCGTCCGCGACGGTCGGGCGGAGGTGCCGCTGGTGGGCCTGCGCCCGTCGACGCGCACGCTGACGCTCGCCTTCACCGGCGCCCCCGGCGCCGCCCCCGCGGTCACGACCTACACCCTGCCCTGACCCCCACCCCGACGTGGAGTCCGTCGGTCGAGCAGGCGGGCGGCGAGCACCGACGGTCGAGTAGTCCGCCGAGCGTGCGAGGGCAGCGAGCAGCGTCCGGCGTATCGAGACCAGGTCCGGTGGTGGTCTCGACACGCGGGAGGTCGCTCGTTCCTCGCTCCTCCCGCTACTCGACCGGCGACTCCGTCGGTCGAGTAGACGGACGGCGAGCGCCAGCGAGCTCGTCCGGCGTATCGAGACCTCCTCGGATGTGGTCTCGATACGCGGGAGGTCGCTCGTTCCTCGTTCCTCCCCCTACTCGACCATCGGGGGTCGAGAAGGCGAGGGCGGGCGTCGTCCGGTGGGTCGAGACCTCGAGGGAGGCGCCCGGTCACCGCGAACGAGAGACAGACCCGGGTCCAAAGACCTAGTCTTGTCGGGCGACCATGACGGCTCCTGTCCGTCCGACGCGTGGGAGTGCGTCGCCTGGGTCGGGACTGGGAGAGACCCGATGAACCTGCGTACCGTGCTGAGCGTCGGCGGAGCGGCCCTGGTCGTCGCCGCGGCGACGACCGCGATCGCGGCGCCCGCCGAGGCGGCCTCCAAGCCGAGCAAGTTCCCGGACCGCTCGGTCTCGATCACGCGGGGCGTCGACTCGCTGACGATCTCGTGGCCCCGCATCCGGGGCGCCTCGAAGTACGCGGTCGTTCTCGCGGCCTCGAACAAGTTCCGCAACACCCAGACGGTCGTCCTGCCGACGGACCCGCGTAAGTGCTACCGCACCTACTGCCGCCGCTACGACACGACCAAGACCTCGATCACCCTCTCGTCGAGCAAGCTCAGCATCTCCGGCGCCAAGGGCAACACGGTGTCGTCGAGCCTGGGCAGCCTGACGTCGTTCAAGGTCTTCGCGATCAACTCCAAGGGCTGGTCCCGCACGGGTGACGCGAGCTGGAAGTACCGCAGCTCCACGACCACGAAGAACTGGACCCCCGCGCTGTACTCCGACATGCCGGCTCCGCGCCCGGCGGTCGAGGGCGTGCCGATCAAGATCTCGTCGTTCAACGTCCTCGCGGCGAGCGCGACCACCTCGTCGACGTCCTCGACCCAGTCCTGGGCCAAGCGGCGGAACCTCGTCGCGGACCAGATCAATGCGACCGGAGCCTCGATCGTCGGGACCCAGGAGGCCTCGCACGGGTCGACGAACGTGCCGAGCCGCAAGACCCAGTTCGCCGACCTGCTCGACGCCCTCAACGCCCGGTCGCCCGGCCCCTGGGCCCTGGCCGACGACGCCTCCGGCCGCCGGGACCCGAACGACTGGGGCAACCTGGACCAGAACGGCGACCCCAAGGGGCTGTACAACAACTCCAACCAGGCCGTGCGGATCTAC
Organism: Aeromicrobium erythreum; assembly: GCA_036946185.1. Classification (GTDB taxonomy): domain Bacteria; phylum Actinomycetota; class Actinomycetes; order Propionibacteriales; family Nocardioidaceae; genus Aeromicrobium; species Aeromicrobium erythreum_A. Next base: position 32,327 of record JAQIJP010000027.1, on the reverse strand, counting down.
TACAAGTCCGACGTGTGGGACAAGGCCGCGCACGGCGCGTTCCTGACCGGCGACGTGGACCGGCGTGGCTACGACGCCTCGGACGCCGTCCACAAGCTGCGGATGGTGTCCTGGGTCAAGCTCATCGGGAAGACTCCGGAGCTGACCGGGCGGTCGATCTGCGTCCTGGACGCCCACCTGCACACCAACCTCGGCAACTACACGACCGCCGACGCGAACCGCCGGGCCCTCGAGACCCAGCAGATCCTGACCCAGCTGAACAAGGCCGACTCGCACTACAACCAGGCGTGCGCGGGTGTCCCCGCGGCGTTCACGGGCGACTTCAACGTGAGCCAGTTCCACCCGCCGTACGGCAACAAGCCGATCGTCGACCTGGTCACGAAGGCGCCGGACCCCGTGACGGGCCAGACTTTCATCGACACCAAGAACGCGGCGGTCCGCACCAACACGCGCTGGACCGGCACCGGCAAGCTGCAGTCGACCCACCAGACCTACGGCACGCAGATCGACTACATCCTGACCCGCGGCATGGGCGGGGCGACCGAGTTCAAGGTCAACGTGACGTCCGCCGGCGACCAGGGCTCGGACCACTTCCCGGTGACCGCGACGGTCAGCCTGCCGGCCAGCAGCTGACCTCCGCCCGCGCCCTCCGGCGACCGCCCGTCCCGCTCGTCGGGGCGGGAGGTCCGTCGTCGGCCGAAGGCCCTGACCTGCAGTGATGTGAGCGTTAACAATTTGTTTCCGAAACTGCTTGACGACCCCGATTGTTAACGTTAACAATCGTCCCCAGGTGATCCAGGTCACGTGCCTCGATCCAGCAGTGAGTCGGATGTCCGCCCGTGCTCGCCGCGCCACGTCCCGCCGGGTCGTGGGCACCCACCAGATGGAGGAAGAGCAGTGTTCAAGAAGAACGTGATGACGGTGGCCGCGGTGGCGGCACTCGCCACCAGCCTGGCCGCCTGTGGCAGCTCGGGCAGCTCGGGCGGGAACGACGACGGCAAGCTCACGATGGGCTTCGCCCAGGTCGGTGCCGAGAGCGGCTGGCGCACGGCCAACACCAAGTCCATCCAGGAGACGGCCAAGGCCGAGGGCGTGAACCTCAAGTTCTCCGACGCGCAGCAGAAGCAGGAGAACCAGATCAAGGCGATCCGCTCCTACATCCAGCAGAAGGTCGACGTCATCGCCTTCAGCCCGGTCGTCGAGACCGGCTGGGACGCGGTCCTGCAGGAGGCCAAGCGCGCCAAGATCCCGGTCATCCTGACCGACCGCGCGGTCGACTCGAAGGACGACTCGCTCTACGTGACGTTCCTCGGCTCCGACTTCGTCGAGGAGGGCGAGAAGGCCGGCCAGTGGCTCGTCGACAACGCCCAGGACGCCGACGTGAACAAGGACGGCAAGATCAACGTCGTCCAGCTCGAGGGCACGACGGGCGCCGCCCCGGCGATCGACCGCAAGAAGGGCTTCGCCGACGTCACCAAGAGCGACGACGCGATCGACGTCGTCGCCTCGCAGACCGGTGACTTCACCCGCGACGGCGGCAAGAAGGTCATGGAGTCCTTCCTGAAGTCGCAGAAGGACATCGACGTCGTCTACGCCCACAACGACGACATGGGCCTGGGCGCCATCGAGGCCATCGAGGCCGCCGGCAAGAAGCCCGGCAAGGACATCAAGATCATCACCGTCGACGCCGTCAAGGACGGCATGACGGCGCTCTCCGAGGGCAAGATCAACTTCATCGTCGAGTGCAACCCGCTGCTGGGCCCCCAGCTGATGGACCTGGCGAAGAAGGTCGTCGACGGCAAGGACGTCCCCAAGCGCGTGGTGACCGAGGAGACGACGTTCACGCAGGAGCAGGCCAAGAAGGTCCTGCCGGACCGCAAGTACTGAGGTCCCCGTCCGGGGCCCGCGTCACGGCGGGCCCCGGACCTCCCCTCGACCAGCACGACTCGATCCAGCCCCACCACCGGAGGACGGCATGAGCACCCAGGACGCGACGCTCGCGGCAGCGGCCGACCAGCCGACGATCACGCCGGTCGTCGAGATGCGCGACATCGAGCTCGGCTTCCCCGGCGTGAAGGCCCTCGACGGCGTCTCGCTGCGGCTGCTGCCGGGCGAGGTGCACGCCCTCATGGGCGAGAACGGCGCCGGCAAGTCGACGCTCATCAAGGCGCTCACCGGCGTCTACGGCATCGACGCCGGCACGATCCTCGTCGGTGGCACCGAGCACCGCTTCGCCGGGCCGGCCGAGAGCCAGGCCGCCGGCATCAGCACGGTGTACCAGGAGGTCAACCTGTGCACCAACCTCACGGTCGCCGAGAACATGCTGCTCGGCCGTGAGCCCCGCCGCCTCGGCGGCATCGACTTCAAGGCCATGAACCGTCACGCCGGCGAGGTCCTCGACCGGCTCGGGCTCGACGTCGACCCGCGCTCGACGCTCGGCGAGCACCCCATCGCGGTGCAGCAGCTCGTCGCGATCGCGCGGGCCGTCGACGCCGAGGCCCGCGTCCTGATCCTGGACGAGCCGACCTCGAGCCTCGACGCCGACGAGGTCCGGGTCCTCTTCACGCTCATGCGCACGCTGCGCGACCGCGGCGTCGCGATCCTGTTCGTGTCGCACTTCCTCGAGCAGGTCTTCGAGATCTCGGACCGGATGACGGTGTTGCGCAACGGCCGGTTCGTCGCCGAGCACCGCACGGCCGACATCACCCAGCTGCAGCTCGTGCAGGAGATGATCGGCCGCGAGCTGGAGGTCCTCGAGCGGCTCGACCGCCAGCCCGCGGCCGACGCGGCGGACGCCGGCCGACCGAGCGTCCTGAAGGTCGTCGGCCTCGGCCGCGACCACAGCCTCGAGGCCACCGACCTGGAGGTGTTCGAGGGCGAGGTCATCGGGATCGCGGGCCTGCTCGGCTCGGGCCGCACCGAGCTCGCCCGCCTGCTGTTCGGGGCCGACGGGGCCGACGCCGGCGAGGTCGAGGTCGGCCGTCGCCGGGGCCGGCTCCGCTCGCCGCGCCAGGCGATCGACGCCGGCATCGCGTTCTCCAGCGAGGACCGTCGCGCCGAGGGCGTCATCGGCGACCTGACCGTCGCCGAGAACATGATCCTGGTGATGCAGGCGACGCGCGGCTGGTTCCGCCCGATCCCGCAGCGCACCCGCGACGCCCTCGTCCGCAAGTACATCGAGGCCCTCGACATCCGACCGGCCGACCCGAACGCGCTCATGCGCAACCTGAGCGGCGGCAACCAGCAGAAGGTCCTGCTCGCGCGCTGGCTGCTGACCGAGCCGCAGCTGCTGATCCTCGACGAGCCCACCCGCGGCATCGACGTCGGCGCCAAGGCCCAGATCCAGCAGCTCGTCGCTCGGCTGGCGTCCGAGGGCATGAGCGTCGTGTTCATCTCCGCCGAGCTGGAGGAGGTCGTGCGGCTGGCCGACCGCGTCGTCGTCATGCGCGACCGCCGCAAGATCGCCGAGACCGTCAACACCGACCTGCAGGTCAGCGACGTGCTGCGGGTCATCGCCGGGGAGGACGAGCCGGAGCGGCTCGCCACGGCGACCGCCGCCCAGGAGGCCCGTCATGGTTGAGTCCACCCAGACCGCCGAGCGCCCGGCCGAGGCGAGGCCGTCCCTCGCCCAGCGGACGCTGCGCAACCCGCTCGTGTGGCCGGTGCTCGCGCTGCTCGCGCTCGTCGTCGTCAACGTCGCGGTCAACCCGTCGTTTCTCGCGATCCGCATCCAGGACGGCCACCTCTACGGCAGCCTGGTCGACATCGCCCGCAACGGGGCGCCCGTCCTGCTCGTGGCGCTCGGCATGACGCTCGTCATCGCGACCCGCGGCATCGACCTCTCGGTCGGCGCGGTCGTCGCGATCTCCGGGGCGATCGCCTGCGTCTACATCGCCGGTGCGAGCGACGAGGGCGCGGTCTCGACCGCGATCGTCGCAGGCAGCATGGCGCTCGGCGCCGCGATCCTGCTCGGCCTGTGGAACGGCTTCCTGGTGTCGGTCCTCGGCATCCAGCCGATCATCGCGACCCTCGTCCTGATGACCGCCGGCCGCGGGCTGGCGATGCTCGTCACCGACGGCCAGATCACGACGGTCAGCAACGGGACCTTCCGCTCCATCGGCGCCGGGTTCGTCGCGACCGTCCCGATCGCCGTCGTCGTCGCCCTCGCGCTGTTCGGCCTGACCGCCTGGCTCACGCGGCGCACCGCGCTCGGCATGCTGATCGAGGCCGTGGGCATCAACCCCGAGGCCAGCCGGCTCGCGGGCGTCCGCAGCCGCACGATCATCTGGACCGTCTACGTCTTCGCCGCCTTCTGCGCCGGCATCGCCGGCCTCATGATCGCCGCCAACACGAGCGCCGCCGACGCCAACAACGCCGGCCTCTGGATCGAGCTCGACGCGATCCTCGCCGTCGTCATCGGCGGCACGTCGCTCGCCGGCGGCCGGTTCTCCTTGACCGGCACGCTGGTCGGCGCGCTGTTCATCCAGACCCTCGCGACCACGATCCCGACGATCGGCATCCCGGCCGAGGCCAACTACCTGTTCAAGGCCGTCGCCGTCATCGCGGTCTGCCTGCTGCAGTCGCCGCAGGCCCGCGCCGCCCTGACGGTCCGGTTCCCCTCCGCCCGGCAGGAAGGTGTGGCATGAGCGCCGCGACCCTCGACCCGACCTCGCTCGGCAGCCGCCTGCGCGGCTACCGTCCCCCGGACCGGTTCCTGCCGGTCATCGCGACCACCGCGCTCTTCGTCGGCATGTTCGGCCTCGGGGCCGTCCGCTACGAGGGCTTCGCGTCGCCGCAGGTCATCGCCAACCTGTTCGTCGACAACGCCTTCCTCGTCGTCCTCGCGGTCGGCATGACCTTCGTGATCCTGACGGGCGGGATCGACCTGAGCGTCGGGTCGGTCGTGGCCCTCTCGACGATGGTCGCGGCCTCGACGCTGCAGGCCGGCTGGCCACCGGTCCTGACCGTCCTCGCGGTCCTGGCCACGGGGACGGTCATCGGGCTCGGCCACGGCGTGGTCATCCACTACCTCGGCATCCAGCCGTTCATCGCGACGCTCGCGGGGATGTTCCTCGCCCGCGGCCTCTGCTACCTGATCAGCGTCGAGTCGATCCCGATCCGCAACGCGACCTTCTCGGACTTCGCGTCCGCGACGATCACGCTGCCGGGCGGCATCTACGTCACCTGGACCGCCGTCATCGCGCTCGCCTGCGTCGCCGTCGCCGCCTGGGTGCTGCACCGCACGCGGTTCGGCCGCTCGGTCTACGCCGTGGGCGGCAACGAGGCCTCGGCCATGCTCATGGGCCTCCGAGCGGCGCGCGTCAAGGTCGGCGTCTACGTGATCAGCGGCTTCTGCGCCTCGCTCGCCGGCCTGCTGTTCTCCCTCTACATGCTCTCGGGCTACAGCCTGCACGCCGTCGGCATGGAGCTCGACGCGATCGCGGCCGTCGTCATCGGCGGCACGCTGCTCACCGGAGGGCGGGGCCTCGTGGTCGGGTCGCTGCTCGGGGTCCTCGCGCTCGGCGCGATCCAGACCTTCATCTCCTTCGACGGCACGCTCAGCTCGTGGTGGACCAAGATCGCGATCGGTGTCCTGCTGCTCGTGTTCGTCATGATGCAGCGCTTCTTCACGCGGCGGTCGGCATGACCCTCAAGCCGCCCGGCTCGCCCGGGATGCACGACGTCGCCGCGCTCGCGGGCGTCTCGCACCAGACCGTCTCGCGCGTCGTCAACGGCCGCCCGAACGTGCAGGCCGCGACGCGCGACCGGGTGCTCGCCGCGATCGAGGAGCTCGGCTACCGGCCCAACACCGCGGCCCGCGCCCTCGTCACCCGGCGCACGTCGACGATCGGGATCATCAGCACCGAGACCGGCCTCTACGGCCCGAACAGCATCCACCGGACCGTCGAGGACGCCGGCCGCGAGGTCGGCTGGTTCGCCGGGTCGGTCAGCCTCAAGAGCATCACCAAGCAGTCGCTCGCCGACGCGCTCGACCACCTGCTGCGCCAGGGCGTCGAGGGCATCGTCATGATCGCCGCCCAGTACGAGGCCCTCGACCTCATCGCCCAGCACGACCCGGGGGTGCCGCTCGTCGTCGTCGAGGGCGACCTCTCGCGCGCCCGGTTCGCCGTGGGCGTCGACCAGCACCGCGGCGCCTACGAGGCGACCCGCCACCTCGTCGAGCTCGGCCACACCCGGATCGCGCACGTCAGCGGACCGCGGGAGTGGACCGAGGCCGAGGCCCGACGCCAGGGCTGGCTCGACGCCCTCGCCGAGGCCGGGCTCGAGCCGGGCCCGCTGCACGTCGGCGACTGGACCGCGGGCCGTGGCTACGCCGCCGGGCTCGACCTGTCCCGCGACCGCGACGTCACGGCCGTGTTCTCGGCCAACGACCAGATGGCGATCGGCCTGCTGCGCGCGCTGCACGAGAGCGGCCGGCGGGTCCCCGACGACGTCAGTGTCGTCGGCTTCGACGACTCGCCCGAGGCGGCGTACCTCATCCCGCCGCTCACGACCGTCCGCCAGGACTTCGTCGCCGTCGGTCGGCGCGCGATCGCCGTCCTCAAGGCCGCGATCGACGACGTGCCCGAGGACCTCGAGCGCCTGATCGCCCCCGAGCTCGTCGTCCGGGCGAGCGCCATCCGGAAGGACCCGTCATGAGCGACGACCAGTACGTGGTGGGGGTCGACTTCGGCACGCTGTCGGGGCGCGCCCTCGTCGTGCGCGTGTCCGACGGCGCGGAGCTCGGCTCCGCCGTCCACCCCTACCCGCACGCCGTGCTGGAGCAGGCGCTGCCGGCGTCGCTCGCCGGGCGCGAGGTGCCGCTCGACACCGACTGGGCCCTGCAGGTGCCCGAGGACTACCGCGAGGTGCTGCGGACGGCCGTGCCGCAGGCGCTCGCCGCCGCGGGGGTCCCGGCCGAGCAGGTCATCGGCATCGCCACCGACTTCACCGCCTGCACGATGGTCCCCACGCTCGCCGACGGCACGCCCCTGAACGAGCTGCCGGACCTGGCGGACCGCCCGCACGCCTACGTCAAGCTCTGGAAGCACCACGCCGCGCAGCCCGAGGCCGACCGGATCAACGCCCTCGCGCACGAGCGCGGGGAGCCGTGGATCGCGCGCTACGGCGGGCTGATCTCGTCGGAGTGGGAGTTCGCGAAAGCCCTGCAGCTGCTCGACGAGGACCCCGACACCTACGCCCGCACCGAGCGATGGGTCGAGGCCGCCGACTGGATCGTGTGGCAGCTGTGCGGCAGCTACGTCCGCAACGCCTGCTCGGCCGGCTACAAGGGCATCCTGCAGGACGGCGAGTACCCGAGCCGCGACTTCCTGGCCGCCCTCGACCCCGGCTTCGTCGACTTCGTCGACGACAAGCTGCAGGCGCCGATCGGCCAGCTCGCGTCCGCGGCCGGCCGGCTGACGGCCGAGGCCGCCGACTGGACGGGCCTGCCCGAGGGCATCGCCGTGGCCGTCGGCAACGTCGACGCGCACGTCAGCGCCCCCGCGGCGCAGGCGGTCGACCACGGCCAGATGGTGGCGATCATGGGCACCTCGACGTGCCACGTCGTGAGCGCCGGCGTCCTGCGCGAGGTGCCCGGCATGTGCGGCGTCGTCGACGGCGGCATCGTCGCGGGCAGCTGGGGCTACGAGGCCGGGCAGAGCGGCGTCGGCGACATCTTCGGCTGGTTCGTCGAGCACGGCGTCCCGCCCTCCGTCCACGAGGCCGCCCGCGCCGCCGGCCGGTCCGTCCACGAGCACCTGACCGCCCTCGCCCTGGAGCAGGAGGTCGGGGAGCACGGCCTCGTCGCGCTCGACTGGCACAGCGGCAACCGCTCGACCCTCGTCGACCACGAGCTCTCGGGACTCGTGATCGGCCAGACCCTGGCGACGCGTCCCGAGGACACCTACCGGGCGCTCATCGAGGCCACGGCCTTCGGCACCCGCACGATCATCGAGGCGTTCACCTCGAGCGGCGTGCCGGTCGAGGAGCTCGTGATCGCCGGTGGCCTCGCCAAGAACCCGCTGCTCATGCGGGTCTACGCCGACGTGACCCGACTGCCGCTCTCGGTCGTCGGGTCGGACCAGGGCCCGGCCCTGGGGTCGGCCCTCCATGCCGCCGTCGCGGCCGGCGCGTACGCGGACATACGCGCCGCCGCGAAGGCTATGGGGTCCGTGCGGCGCGGTGTCTTCGTCCCCGACGAGGAGGCGGCACAGCGCTACGACGCGCTGTACGCGCAGTACACCGCGCTGCACGACCACTTCGGCCGCGGCGGCTCCGACGCCATGCACCGGCTGCGGGCCATCCGACGCGACGCCGTCCGCCGGCGGCGCGAGGAGGTGCCCGCATGACCGTCGTCGACGACGTCACCAGCACGATCCGCACGCTGCGCGACCAGGTGTGCGCCCTGCACGCCGAGCTGCCACGCAACGGGCTCGTGGTGTGGACCGCGGGCAACGTCTCCGCCCGCGTCCCCGGCCACGACCTCATGGTCATCAAGCCGAGCGGCGTCTCGTACGACGACCTGACACCGGAGTCGATGGTCGTGTGCGACCTGCACGGCCGGGTCGTCGAGGGCGACCTGTCGCCGTCGTCCGACACCGACGCCGCCGCGTACGTGTACCGCCACCTGCCCGAGGTCGGCGGGGTCGTGCACACGCACTCGCCGTACGCGACCGCCTGGGCCGCTCGCGGCGAGCCGATCCCGTGCGTCCTCACGATGATGGCCGACGAGTTCGGCGGCGAGATCCCGGTCGGGCCCTTCGCCCTCATCGGCGACGACTCCATCGGCCGCGGCATCGTCGAGACCCTGCGGGGCAGCTCGTCGCCCGCGGTGCTCATGCAGAACCACGGCCCGTTCACGATCGGCCCGACGGCCCGCGCGGCGGTCAAGGCCGCCGTCATGTGCGAGGACGTCGCCCGCACCGTCCACCTGTCCCGCCAGCTCGGCGCACCGCTCCCGATGGCGGCCGACGACGTCCGGCGTCTTCACGACCGCTACCAGAACGTCTACGGCCAGTGAGCCGTGGGGAGGAGAACCGCATGAGCGCGCCCGAGCACCACGAGATCTGGTTCCTGACCGGCAGCCAGGAGCTGTACGGCGAGGAGACGCTGCGCGAGGTCGCGCGCCAGGCGGCCGAGGTCGCCCAGCAGCTCGACGACGACGAGCGGATCCCGGTCCGCATCGTGCAGCGCCCGGTCCTGACGTCGGCGGACGCGATCCGGCGCACGATCCTCGAGGCCAACGCCGACGACGCGTGCGTCGGCCTGATCGGCTGGATGCACACCTTCTCGCCGGCCAAGATGTGGATCCACGGCCTCGTCGCGTTGCAGAAGCCGTTCCTGCACCTGCACACCCAGTGGCACCGCGACATCCCGTGGGAGTCCATCGACATGGACTTCATGAACCTCAACCAGGCGGCGCACGGCGACCGCGAGTTCGGGTTCATCCAGACCCGTCTCGGCGTCGCCCGCAAGGTCGTGGCCGGTCACGTGTCCGATCCCGCGGTGGGCGGTCGCGTCGCGACCTGGGCCCGCGCGGCCACCGCGGCGCAGGACGTGCGCACCCTGCGGCTCGCGCGCTTCGGCGACAACATGCGCGAGGTCGCCGTCACCGAGGGCGACAAGGTCGAGGCGCAGCGTCGCTTCGGCGTCGCGGTCAACACGTTCGGCGTCAACGACCTGGTCGACGTCGTCGACACGGTCGAGCCGGGCGCGGTCGACAAGCTCGTGACCGAGTACCTCGACCTCTACGACGTCGCCGACGACCTGCTCGTCGCGGGGGCGCGGCACCAGCTGCTACGTGACGCCGCCCAGATCGAGGCGGGGCTGCGGCGCTTCCTGGAGGACGGCGGGTTCGGCGCCTTCACGACGAACTTCGAGGACCTCGGCGGGCTGCGCCAGCTGCCGGGCATCGCGGTCCAGCGGCTCATGGCCGACGGCTACGGCTTCGGCGGCGAGGGCGACTGGAAGACGTCGGTGCTCGTCCGCACGACCAAGACGATGGCCGCGGGCCTGCCCGGCGGCACGTCGTTCATGGAGGACTACACGTACCACCTGGAGCCCGGCCGCGAGAAGTCGCTCGGCGCCCACATGCTCGAGGTCTGCCCGACGCTGTCGTCGGACCGCGCGAGCGCCGAGGCCCACCCGTTGAGCATGGGCAACCGGCAGGACCCGGTCCGGCTGCGCTTCGTCGCCGACCCCGGTGCGGGCGTCGTCGTGGGGCTGTCCGACCTGGGCGACCGGTTCCGGCTCACGGCCAACGACGTCACCCTCGTCGAGCCCGACGCCCCGCTGCCGAACCTGCCGGTCGCGTGCGCGTTCTGGCAGGCCGAGCCGTCGCTGCAGACGTCGGCCGAGGCCTGGATCCTGGCCGGCGCCCCGCACCACACGGTGCTGACGACGGCCGTCGGCATCGAGGCGTTCGACGACCTGGCCGAGATCCTGCAGACCGAGCTCGTCCACATCGACGCCGGCACGACCGTCCGCGAGCTCAAGCGCGAGCTGCGCTGGAACCAGGCCTACCACCGCCTCGCCGAGGGCTTCTGACCCCCGGACCATCCGCCCCGGACCGGCGAGCCACGTCGGTCGAGTACCGCGACCGCGACGGAGGAGCGGGTCGCGCGTATCGAGACCACGTCCGAGGTGGTCTCGATACGGGGAACGGGCTCCTTCGTCGCTGTTCCCTACACCCCCACTCGCAGAGCTCGCGGGAGGTGCCCCCAGACCAGCGCGTCCCATCGGTCGAGTAGCGCGACCGCGACGGAGGAGCGGGTCGCGCGTATCGAGACCACCTGCCGGTCCCGACTCGCCCCACTGACTGCTGCCGGACCGCCCACCATGGCTCTCCCACGGTGGGCGGGTCCGGCAGCCCTGCGTCGGCGTCAGGCCGTCAGCGACTCGGCCGCCGGGTCCGTGGTGGCTGTCGAGGTCACGAGGACGGCGTCGAACGCGCCGACCGGCACTTCGGTCACGACGCTCTGCGACCGGATGGTCGTCACGCGGCCCGACGGCAGCCCGGTCCGGGGCCGCACGAGCCGCACGTCCGCGTCCACGGTGGCCGCCGCGGCCTCGACCCCGCCCGCCTCGACGCCAGGCGCCGGTACCCGCTCGACTCGGAAGCCGACCGGTGTGGGCGCGGGCACGACCATCTCCGGCACCGAGGCGTCGAGGTGGGTCAGACCGACCGCGCGGTAGCGGGTCCCGAGCGCCACGTCGAGTGCCTGGCCGACGGGGTAGGCCGCGACATCGCCGCCGAACACGACCGGTGCCCGCTGGACGTGGTTGTCGTGCGCCACGTAGAGGATGCGCTCACCGGGCGCGAGACGACGCTCCGCCGCGAGCAGCCGGTCGGCGACGTGCCGCTCCCGCAGCGTCGTGTCGGCGGGGAGGCCCTCGCCGGCGAACAGCTCGGTCATGGCGCGCAGCATCAGGTCGGTGGTCCGGGCGGCTCGGGCCAGGTCGACGGCCCGCTCCCAGTCCTGGTCGCCCGCGCCGAGGACCGGGCCGATCGCCTCGAGCCGGCCGACGAGCCGGGCCAGGCTCACCGTCAGGGCGTCCTGCACCGACGGCTCGAGGCCTGTCCAGGCGATCGCGCTCGCGGCCGCCGACCCGCCGACCACGCCCGAGCCGAGCCCGCGGGCCCGGTCGACGAGGGCTGCGGCGTCGGGATCGACGCGGTCGACGAGCTCGGCGAGCGGGTCGAGGCTCGCCGCGGGCGTGAGCGCGTTCGGCAGGTCGACCCCGAGCACGACGGGCGCGCGGCCCGGCGCGAGCCCGTCCCGCAGGCCGGTCAGGAACGTCCCGTAGAGCGACCACGTGAGCGGTCCCACCAGGTCGACGAGCGGCTCGTCGCGCTCGTGCCGGAGCCAGCCCTGGACGAGCGGCTCCTCGTCAGGACCGATCTCGAGGGCCACGTGACTGGCCTCGCCGCGCTGCAGGAGGCGGGTCGCGACGTCGACGCGGACCTGGTTGAGCTCGGCGACGAAGTGCGCCGACTCGCCGAGCCCGACGACGGTGACGTCGGACGGCAGGTCGGTGAAGGGGTCCGACCCGCTCTCACCGGGGCGCCACGGCGCGACGGTGAACAGGCCGGTGGCAGGACGAGGGTGTGTGCTGGATGACATGGGTGCTCCTCTGGACATGACGGCATGACGTCGTCGCCGAGTCGGTGCTCGGCGACGGGGTGGACGACGCGCGTCGTGTCAGAGGAACAGGCTGCCGGTCATGCCGAGGACGCTAGCAAACCCGCCCGCCGTCAGCGGACGGCATCGACGACGGAGGCCTCGCCCTCCTGCGGCGTGGTCGTCCGCGCCACGCCGTTCGCCCAGGCGTAGGTCGTCAGGAGGGCCGTGACGGGCCAGACCAGCGTGGTCACCAGCTGCGGGACGCCGCTCACGACCGCGAATGGCGCCGGCGACACGATGAAGACCAGCGCGGCGAGCAGGCCGCCGAGCGACGTCACGAGCAGCGCCGACAGGCCCAGCACGACCAGGACGGTCAGCGGCTGGCAGCGCACGAGCCGCCAGCTGCGACGCAGCGCCGACCAGCCGGACAGGCCCTCGAGCTGCGCGACCGGCAGCACGAGCGACCAGGCGACGACGAGCGCCAGCGCGACCGGCGACAGGACGCCGCTGAGCAGCAGCGGGCCGACCACCACGGCCCAGAGCGCGACCGTGCGCCCGAGGGCTCCGGCGCGTCCCCGCGTCGAGCGGGCGAGGGAGCCGAGCGTGGGCGTGCGTCCGGCGTCGAGGTCGGCCACGGCCTGCGCGGTCGCGACCTGGCCCCACGCCAGGGCCAGGCCCAGCACGAGCAGCGACGCCGCGGGCACGAGCGGCCACCAGGCGGCGGTGGGCACCGCCGCGGACAGCACGGACGAGACGACCGAGACCCCGGCGGCCGGTGCGGCCACGAGCAGGAAGATCCGGCCGTGCGCGCGCAGCATCCGCAAGGCCGACGCGACGACCTGGCCCGTCGGGCGTCGGTCGACCAGCGGGAGCGCACGGGCCTGCGCCCAGTCGAGGCGGCGGACGAGCCAGCCGAGCACGAGGACGAGTCCGAGCAGGACGAGGAGGGTCGGTCCGGGCGCGGACGAGAAGTGTCGGAACGCGTCCGAGCCGGCGCCGACGACGTCGCAGAACGACTGCCCGGCCCGGCTGCTCGCGACGGCCGCGCCCGGCAGGGCGAAGCTCGTGTCCCGCGCGCCCTCGGACCACGTGAACGGCTTGGTCCACGCCTGCTTCATCGGGGGACCGGTGGGGCCCTCGTAGAAGCGTTGCGGACCGACCTCGCCCCAGTGGCCGCGGTAGCCCGTCCACGGGTAGGCCTCGAGCGCCTGCTCCGGGTCGCTCGGAACGGTCAGGACATCGGGCCGGACCTCACGGGTCGGCCCGAGCGTGGTGTCGCAGCCGAAGCCCTCGGTCGACGACCGGCCGAGGTAGAGCCCCTCGCCGAACTGGCTCGCGTGCGACCCCGCCGACACGTGCACGACGGGATGCGTGCGGGCGTCCTTCTCGAGCTTCGGGTCGTCCCACGCGGCTCGCTCCGCGCCGTAGTGCTGCGCGTAGAAGACCGCGTCGGGCGTCGTCTCGAGGGCTTGCTCGACCGTCGCGACGGGGAACTCGACCTGGATGCGCTCCCAGTCGCTCTCGTGCTTGTTGTTGAAGTCGTTGAACGGGTAGTAGAAGAAGTACTGCAACGCGATCCGCTCGACCCCGGGCTGGGTGGCGACGTGCGCGTAGATCGTCGGCCGCGGGTCCGGTCCCCACACCTGACGGGCCCAGCGCTCGTAGTCGCAGCCGGGGCGCAGCGGGTCTCCCGGCATGTCGAGCGCGTAGCCCCGGGAGCCCCTCCGAGAGCCGTTCCTGGCTGGGCCCGACCTCGACGAGGTCGCGCGAGGTCCACGGTCCGCGCAGGGCGATCGAGGGCTCGTCGAACAGCGGGTCGACCGCGCTCGGGACGTACGGCTCGCCGGGCCCGCAGCGCTCCTGCTGCTCGACGAGCTCCATCCGCGGCGCGTAGCGCAGGGCCAGCCGTTCCTCGGCGGACGCGGTGGTGCCGCGGTCCTCGGCTGCGGCCGGGCCGGCAGCGGCCGCGAGCAGCGCGGTCAGCAGCGCCAGCAGCTGCAGGATGCGTCGGGTCATCGTGGGCCTCGAGGGTCGAGCGGTCCCCAGCCTCCCCGTCGACAGCCGGGCGGGGTCGGGGGCTGCCGCGCCCCGACGCTAGCAGTCAGCAGGCGCGCCCCGGTGCTGCTCGGACCGCTCCGCCGGCGCGCGCTCGTCCGTGGGTCGAGCCGGTCGGCGGTCGCCGTGACGGCTAGGCTGGCCGCTGGGTCGCGAGGCCCGCCCGCCCCCGTAGCTCAGGGGATAGAGCAACGGTTTCCTAAACCGCAGGTCGCAGGTTCGAATCCTGCCGGGGGCACCCACGGGGGTCGTTGCGATCGTGCCGGGGATCGGGGACACGGAAACGGTTTCCTCAACCGCAGGTCGCAGGTTCGAATCCTGCCGGGGGCACCCACGGGGGTCGTTGCCGTCGTGCCGAGAGCGCCACGGTCTCGAAGCGTCCCAGGTCCTTCGTCCCGATCTGGCGAATCGGCCACGGAGACCGAGCCCGGCTGCGATGCTGGTTGCGCCTGTCATCGACCCGGGAGCCGTCATGAACCAGCGCACCCTGCGCTCACCCCTCGTCCGCGCCGCCGTCACGAGCGTCGCCCTCCTCGCCGGAGCCGTCTCCGTCGCCTCGCCGGCGCTCGCCGACGAGACCTCCGACCCCGCCCAGGAGGGTGGCTCGAGCACCTCCGAGACGCAGTCCGACGCCGGTGACCCCGCTCCGCAGGAGGAGCAGTCCCCGGCCGAGCAGCCGCAGGACCCGGCGCCCCACGAGGAGCAGCCCGCACCGCAGGAGCAGGAGCCCGCCCCGGCGACGGACCAGGCCCCCGCGCCCCAGGAGCAGCAGCCCGCCCCGTCGGCGGCCAAGGCCGCCGAGGCCGAGCCGGTCGAGCCGAACTACGGCCTCAGCAAGTTCCGCGTCGCCTCGCGCGTCAAGCCCGGCGCCTTCGTCCCCGACGGTGCGACGACCGCGGGCAGCGTCATGCGGATCGTCATCAAGGACGCCGACGGCGCGACCGTCGCCAACGAGACCTGCACGACCGTCGACACGACGCCCGACGACCCGACCGACCCGGCGTTCTGCCCGGCGGGCAACCCGTTCCTGGGCTCGTCCGCGCGCAAGGCGGCCCGCGCGGTCGCGCAGAAGATCGACGTCGAGCCGATCGACGGCACGCCGACGAATGCCTTCCTTTTGTTCCCCGGGTACTCCGCCACGATCACCCAGGTGTCCGCCCCGAGCCCGTTCGTGGCCGACACCGGCTCGACCACGGTCGGTCCATGCACGATCGACCTCGACGAGGTCGGCGGCATCGAGGACTACGTGTGCGAGAAGAGCGACGTTTTCTTCACCCTGGCCCCGCCCGGGCCGACCGTCGGCACCGAGAAGGTCGGCGCCCAGTCCGGTGAGCGTCAGGTCTTCGACGTCCTCGACGGCGTCGACAGCAACGGGGCGCCCATCACCGGCCTGAGCATCGTCTCCGGCCCCCAGCACGGCTCGGCCTCGGTCGTCGGCTCGACCGCGCCGTCGAGCTCGCGCCGCGCCGCCGCCGCGGCCGGCACCGGCCCGCAGATCGCCTACCGCTCCAAGGCCGGCTTCGCGGGCGTCGACTCGCTGCGCTTCCGCGTCACCACCCCGAACGGCTCGGCCGTGGGCACCCTGCGGATCACCGTCCGCGGCGCCACCGTCGACCGGGGCAGCGACGACACCGCCAGCACGGCCAGCACGACGGCCGCGTCGACGAACGCGACGCTGCCGGACACCGGTGCGCCGGGCTTCGGCCTGGCCGGCTGGGGCGCGGCCCTCGTCGTCGCCGGTGCGGCGGCCGTCGCGTCCGGTCGTCGCCGTCCGGAGTCGGTGCGGGACTGAGCGTGCTGGCTCCGCACGTCTGGCGCTGCCGCGCGCTGCGGGCCGACGGCTCGACCGCGTGGTTCGCGTCGGTCGTCGGCGACACCCACCCCGACGGGACGGTCCTCGAGCTCCCCGAGCCCGAGGCGGCCGCCCGGCTGGCGGGGGAGCAGGTGCTGGCCTCGGTCGAGCTGGACGGCGCGGGCCTGGCCGTCCGGCTCGACCTGCTGCCCGCCCTGCTGGAGCGCACCGGCCCGTTGTGGTTCGTGCACGTGCCCGAGCCCGACGCCGACCCGGCTGCCACCAACCTGGTCGCCTTCACCGGCGGGAAGGTGCCGGCCGGGTCGGTCCTGCAGGGCTCGATCCCGGCCGACGCCGGCGCGCGCTCGGCCGACCAGCTCGGCGCGATCCGCTGGTGGCCGGGCACCGGAGAGGTCGACCAGGTCTACGTGGCGCCCGCGCGCCGACGCTCCGGGTTGTCGACCGCGCTGATGGCCGCCGCGGGCACCCTCGCGACGGCCGGCGGCAGCGTCCCGCTGTGGGGCGACGGTCAGCGCACGGCACTCGGGGAGCGGATGAAGCAGGCGTCGCCGTGGAGCCACCGGTTCGCCGAGCTGGAGCACCTCGCGCCGCCGATGACGCCCTTCGACGAGCGCTGACGCTGCGCCTCGGGCCGACCGGGGTGATGCTGGACGTCGACCGACCGACGTCCAGGAGGAGACCGTGCCGCTCACCGTCCGCCGGCAGGTGCCGGCGCCGCCCGAGCGCGTCTGGGCCACGCTCGTCGACCTCGACGCCTGGCCGGCGTGGGGTCCCTCGGTCCGGCGGGCCGAGCTCGACGACGCCACGGCGCTCGGCGTGGGCGTCACCGGGACCGTGTGGACGGCGGTGGGCGTCCCCCTGCCGTTCGAGATCACGACGTTCGAGCCCGGCAGGCGCTGGGCGTGGCGGGTGGCCGGCGTGCCCGCGACGACCCACGGCGTCGTCAGCCACCCGCACGGCAGCACCGTCTGGATGGGCGCACCGCTGTGGGCCCCGGCCTACCTGCCCGTCCTCGCCCTCGGCCTGCGCCGCATCGACCACCTGACCCGCACCTGACCCGTGCTCGCTACGGTCGTCCGATGGTGCGACCGGCCGAGGAACGAGACGTCGCCGCAGCCGCCGAGGTGCTGGCCGCGGCCTTCGCCGACTATCCGTGGACGCGCTGGTGCCTGCCGGCCGACGACCACGCCGGGCGGTTGCGCAGCCTCCAGGAGCTCTACCTGGGTCACGCGCTGCGCCACGGTGTCGTGCTCGTCGACGACGCCGTCCGAGGCGTGGTCGCCGCGATGCCGCCGGACACCCCGGCGCCCTCCGCCGAGGAGCAGGCCCGCATCGCCGCTCTGCACGACGACCGGTTCGAGCTCGTCCTGGCGGCGCCGGTCCCGGCCCGACCGGACGGCGCCTGGGACCTCGCGACGCTCGGGGTCCGTCCCGACGCACAGGGCCTCGGCGTGGGCGCCGGCCTCGTCGCCGCCCTGCTGGAGACGCTCGGCCCGACCGCGACCGTCGCCCTCGACACGTCCGACGACCGCAACGTCAGGCTCTACGAGCGCTTCGGTTTCGTGGTCCGGGACCGGGTCGAGCTGGTCGACGGCCCCGCCGTCCACGCGATGGTGCGGCCCGGCCGCGAGGTCAGCTCGGGCGCGGGGTGATCTTGAGGATCTTGTCGTTGGAGCCGTTCGAGGTCGTCACGTAGAGCGCCCCGTCCGGGCCCCGTCGGACGCCGCGCAGTCGGCCGTACGTGTCGTCCAGCGCGGCCGGGACGACCTGGCGCACGACCTTGCGGGACGCGTCGAGCTTCAGCAGCCGCAGCTGCTGACCCTTGAGCACCCCCATCGCGAGCATCCCGTCGAACGACCCCCACGCGGAGCCGGAGACGAAGTCGGCCCCGCTGGGCGCGATCGTCGGGTTGCCCGAGCGCCACACGGCGGCCCGCTGGCTCCCCGGCAGCGCGTAGTCCGTCATCGGCGAGTTCGCGCCCTCGTTGTAGGACGGGTCGCCCTTGCGTCGCGGCACCGGGTTCCACCCGAAGTCGTAGGCCTTGCCGAGGACGTTGACCTCGTCGTCGCGGTAGCTGCCGTGCTCGACGGAGAACGTCAGGCCGGTCCCGGGCTGCCGGGCGAGCCCCTGCACGTTGCGGTGGCCCCAGGTCCAGACCAGTCGCTTGAGCGGGTACTTGCTGGACAGGAACGGGTTGCCCGAGTACCCCTTGCCGGTGACGGCGCTGATCCGCAGGACCTTGCCGCCGCCGCTGCGCTTGTTCTGGGAGGCCGTGCCGGTCGCGGCGTCGCCGGTGCCGACGTAGAGCGACGTGCGGGAGCCGCGCTGCAGCGCGCAGCCGCCGTGCCGTCCCGACGTCGACGGCAGGCCGGTCACCAGGTTGCGCACGAACGTCGCGCGCGTCAGCGACGCGTCGAGGCGCCACGCCGTCACGCGCACGTCGCGCGTGGAGCCGGACCGGTAGCCGTGGCACACGAAGAACTGGCGGTCGCTGGAGAAGCTCACGGAGCGCTCGATGCCCATCAGGCCGGTCTCGCCGCCGGCCCACATGCCGGCCGGCTTGTCGAGCACGACGCGCGACGTGCCGTCCGGGGTCCGCAGGGTGACGGTCCGCCGGTCACGCTGCGTGTAGAGCATCGACCCGTCGGGCAGGAACGTCATGGCCCACGGGTTCTGCAGGCCCTCGGCGACGGGGGTCACGACGAGCTCCGGGTCCGCGGCCTGGGCCGGCGTCGCGGACAGGAGCGGCAGGGCGAGCACGAGGACGGCGGCGCCGCGCAGGAGGGCCTTCATCGGCCCAGTATGCGCCGATCCGGGGCCAGCGGCTCAGAGGTCGAAGAAGTCGGCGACCAGGCGGGTGGCCTTGATCGTGTCGGTGGTCTTGCCGAGCGGCGGGATCGGGGTCGACCCGGGCCAGGTGTGCCCGCCGCCGCGCACCACGTAGTAGTCGATGCGGGACCCGTCGGCGCACGTGACCCACCGGGTGCGGGTGACGTCGGAGCCGATCGTCGTCCGCGTGGGCTCGCCGCTGCACTCGTCGTGCCGGGCCCACTTGCCGATCACGGTGGTGGCCGCGTCGACCGGGAAGAGGGGCGTCGGGCCGCCGCGGAACGGCACGTACCGGTCGGCGGTCCCGTGGACGTAGAGGATCGAGGCGGGCGGGGCGTCGTCGCACTGCGGGGCGTAGAACGTCAGGGCGACGCCGGCGTAGGCGCGGAACAGGCCGCGGCACGCCATCGCGAACACGACCCCCGAGCCGTTCGACATGCCGGTCACGTACTGGCGGTCGTCGTCGACGCACCGCAGCGCCTCGATGCGCCGCTTGAGCGTGTCGACGAGCCGGGCGTCGCCGCCCTGGCCGGTGGCCATCCCGTAGACGTCCCAGTCGCGGGCCGAGCCGTCGGCCTGCGGGACGACGACGATGGCGTCGCGGTCCTCGGACATCTCGACCATGTCGGTCTGCTTCAGCACGGTGTCGGCCTTGTCGCCCAGGCCGTGGAAGAGCCACACCACGGGCAGCTGCTGCCCGTCGACGTCGCGCGGGACGTGCATCAGGTAGCTGCGCTGCTCGCCGTCGACATCGATCGTGTGCTCGGTCGTGCCGGCACGCACGTCCGCGCCGCAGCCCGGGACCGGCGGCGCCTCGCGCTGGCAGCCGGCCAGCAGGCTGCCCACCAGCCCGCACAGCAGCAGGATCGCCAGGGTCGCTCGTCGCACCGGACCATCATGGCAGCCGGTGGCGGTCGGGGCGGGCCGAGAGGGAGTCGAAGGTCCCGGCCAGCTCGGGACCTTCGGGGCTGGCGCTCGCCTCACCCTCGACGTCAGGGTGAGGGATGGACACCGGACCGGGGCACGTCGTGCTCGACCTGACCCGTGGCGCAGCCACCGCGTCGGTCGTCGCCGCGTCGTTCGACGAGGCCGAGCGGCGCGGCGTCGGCGTCCTGGTCGT
Organism: Aeromicrobium erythreum; assembly: GCA_036946185.1. GTDB lineage: Bacteria > Actinomycetota > Actinomycetes > Propionibacteriales > Nocardioidaceae > Aeromicrobium > Aeromicrobium erythreum_A. The sequence continues at coordinate 12,385 of JAQIJP010000027.1, read as the reverse complement.
CCACGGTCACCGGACCGCGCGAGGCTTCGCGGCCTGTGCCGAGTCGGTCTTCGGGCCCGTCGTCCGGACCGCGGTGGAGCGGGGTGCCGCGGGCCGGCTCGTCACCCGGTGCCGGATCGCGACGCCGCGCGAGGCCCTGGCCGCTGACCTGCCGGGGGCTTCGGTCGTCGTCGTGGGTGCTGCGCCGCTCGTCCGCCACCGCGAGACCGACGCCTGGCCGCACGACCTGGACCGCCCCGTCCTCGTCGTCCCGCGGCGCGTGCCGGCCGCCGGCCGGCGCGGCGTGCTGCTCGTGCTCGACGCCGCCCGCCCGTCCGTGGTGGCCGCACGGGCGGCGGTCGTCGAGGCGAGGACGCGTCGGGAGCCGCTGCGCATCGCCGTCCACGACCGGGTCGCGCGGCCGGCGCTCGACGCGCTCGGCGAGCTCGTCGGCCGCCTGCGGCGCGAGGCCGAGGGCGTGGTCGTGGACGTCGACGTGGTCGACCCGGACGTCGCCGCCATCCGCTCGGCCCTGCCCGGTCGGGTCCTCACCGTCGTGGCCGTCAGCGACCCGGTCCTCGACGCGGGTCCGCAGGCCTGGATCCACGAGGGGGCGGCGGTCACGGACCTCCTGGCGCCGCTGCTGCTCGTGCCCGACCCCGCCCTGACCCGGACCGAGCTCTCCCGCTCGTCCTGAGTCGGGGTCGTCAGGGGGTCGGCGCCGACCAGAGCAGCCGGGTCCCGGTCGGCACGTTGTGCGCGACCTCCAGGCGTCCGCCGCGGTTCTCGGCGCGGCGTCGCAGGTTGCCGAGCCCGTGGCCGTCGAGGTCGGCCGCCATCCCGCGGCCGTCGTCCTGGACCTCGACCGTGACCTGTCCACCGACGGCCGACACCGTCAGCTCGACGTGGTCCGCGGCGGCGTGCCGCAGGGCGTTGGTGACCGCCTCGGTCGACACGGCGACGACGTCGTCGGTGAGCTCGCCGTCGACCAGCAGGTCGACCGGACCCATGAACGTGACGGTCGGCCGGACCTGAGGGTGGTCCTCGACCCGCTCGATGATCTCCAGGATGCGGGCGCGCAGGCTCGGGGCCGCCGGGCGTCCGGCCCCGCGGATCGCGAAGATGCTTTGCCGGATCTGGACGATCGCGTCGTCGATCTCCTCGATCTGGCGGTCGAGGACCTGGCGCAGGGACTCGTCGGCCCGACCCACGGCCACCTGCAGGTTCATGCCGGTCGCGAACAGTCGCTGGATGACGTGGTCGTGCAGGTCCTGGGCGATCCGCTCGCGGTCTTCCATGAGGGTGACCCGACGGCGGGACTCGCGGGACTCGAGCCGCTCGTGCGCGAGGCCGAGGTGCAGGGCGAAGGCCTCGACGGTGGTGATGTCGCGCGCGGTGAAGGTCGGGCGACCGAGCCGGCGGCACACCGCGAGCAGCCCGGCAGGGGCGCCGCCGACGACGACGGGGACGAACAGCACGGGACCGAAGTCGACCTGCTCGTCGAACCCGTAGGTCGGGTGGCGCGAGACGTCCGGGATCACGAGCGGGCCGTCGGCGTCGAAGGCCAGGCCGACGAACGTGCCCTCGACCGGGAAGGACAGCGCGAGCATGGACTCCGCCCCGTGGCCCTCGGCGTGCTCGACGACGAGCTGGCCGCGGCTGCCGACGGCACCGGCGACCACCAGGTCCGCCCTCGACGAGCGGACCCGACCGCCGCGACCACCTCGGCCACGTCGTCGGCGTCGTCGGAGCGCAGGGCCCGGCGCGACAGGTCGACCAGCGCCTGGGAGACCCGCTCGCGGTACCGGGCCTGCGAGGTCAGCAGCACGTTCTCGATCGCGACCGCGGCGACGGCGCCCAGGGCGTCGAGGATCTCGGCGTCGTCGTCGGTGAACGGCGAGCCGTCGGGCGGCCACGACGTGCAGGGCCCCGAGGTCGTCGTCCTCGAGTCGCAGCTCGACGGACAGCGTGGTGCCGGTCCCGGGGGCAGGCCCTCGAGGAGCGCCTGCACCGCCAGGTCGTCCAGCCCGGTCGCGACGCGGCGTTCGGCCTGCCCCTCAGACGCGTGGAGGTGGACGACTGCGCCGCCGGCGTCGACCAGCTCGGTGGCCGTCTCGACGAGGCGCTGGAGCAGCGCGTCGAGGTCGCGACGGCCCGTCAGGTCGCGGTGCACGCGCAGCATCTGCCCGACCGCGGTCGGACCGTCCGGACCGGCCGTCTCGGCGTGGTCCGGCGGCTCGGGCGCGGAGGAGGCGCCGGCCTGCTCGGTCGTCATGGGGTCAGCGTAGGGATCGACGGGCTCAGGCGCTGGTGCTCGCCACGACGAACCGGGACGATGAGCGGGTGCCCCACGACCCTCGGCTCGTCGAACGCCTCCGTGCGCTGCTTGGCCGCGGAGCCCGGCCTGGACGAGCGGCGGATGTTCGGCGGGGTGGCGTTCCTGGTCGACGGCTCGATGGCGCTGGCCGCGTCCGGCCAGGGCGGGCTGATGGTGCGGGTGCCGCCGCAGGGGACCGCGGACGTCCTCGCGCTCGAGCACACGGCGCCGATGGTCATGTCCGGCCGCGAGGTCCGCGGCTGGGTGCGGGTGACCCCGGCCGGCTACGCCGACGACGGCTCGCTCGGGGCGTGGGTGCGGCGTGGGGTCGACCACGCGCGCACCCTGGCGCCGCGAGCCTGAGCGAGCGAGGGGTCAGCGCGGCGCCATCCGCAGTGCGCCGTCCATCCGGATCGTCTCGCCGTTGAGGTAGTCGTGCTCGACGATCATTCGCACGAGCTGGGCGTACTCGCGCGGCTCCGCGAGGCGCTGCGGGAAGGGTACGCCGGCGGCCAGCGCCTGGCGGATCTCCTCGCCGACCGTGGCGAGCATCGGGGTGTCCACGATGCCCGGGGCGATCGTGTTGACGCGGACGCCGTACTGCGCGAGGTCGCGGGCGGCCGGCAGGGTCAGGCCGACGACGCCGCCCTTGCTGGCGGAGTAGGCGACCTGGCCGATCTGGCCGTCGAAGGCCGCGATCGACGCGGTGTTGACGACGACGCCGCGCTGGCCGTGCTCGAGCGGCTCGTTCGCCGCCATCGTCTCGGCCGCGACGGCGAGGACCGTGAAGGTGCCGACGAGGTTGACGTCGATGATCCGGCGGTAGGTCGCGAGGTCGTGGATGCCCTGACCACCCTTGCCGAGGACCCGGCCCGCGGTGCCGATGCCGGCGCAGCTGACGGCGACGCGCAGCGGCGCGATCTCCTGGGCGGTGGTCGCGGCGGCGCGGACCTGCTCCTCGTCGGTGACGTCGGCCGCGACGTAGGAGACGCCGTCGACCTGCGGGGCCTTCTCGATCGAGGACGCGAGGTCGATCGCGACGACGGCGGCGCCGTGGGCGGCGAGCTCGGCGGCGGTCGCGGCGCCGAGGCCGGACGCGCCGCCGGTGACGAGCGCGGAGGTGTCGGTGAGCTGCACGGGGTTCTCCTTCGGGTGGGGATCAGCGCGCGAGGTGGCGGCCGATGACGAGTCGCTGGATCTGGTTGGTCCCCTCGAAGATCTGCATGACCTTCACCTCGCGCATGTAGCGCTCGACGGGGAAGTCCTTGGTGTAGCCCGCGCCGCCGAGGACCTGGACGGCGTCGGTGGTCACGCGCATCGCGTTGTCGGTCGCGACGAGCTTGGCGACGGACGCCTCACGGCCGTACGGACGGCCCGCGTCGCGCAGCCGGGCAGCGTGCAGGTACGTCGCGCGGGCCGAGTCGACCGCGGCGGCCATGTCGGCCAGCAGGAACGTCAGCCCCTGGTGGTCGATGATCGCCTTGCCGAACGCCTCGCGCTCCTTGGCGTAGGCGACGGCGGCGTCGAGCGCGGCCTGCGCCACGCCGGTGGCGACGGCCGCGATGCCGAGGCGGCCGGCGTCGAGCCCGGCGAGGGCGATCGAGAGGCCTTGGCCCTCGGCGCCGAGGCGACGCTCGGCCGGGATGCGCACGCCGTCGAGGAGCATCGTCGCCGTCGTCGACGACATCAGGCCCATCTTGTCCTCGGGCGGGTCCGCGACGAGGCCGGGCGTGTCCGCCGGCACGAGGAAGCAGGAGATGCCCGCGGCGCCGTCGTCGGAGGTGCGGGCCATGACCTTGTAGAAGTCGGCCTGGCCGCCGTGGGTGGTCCAGGCCTTGGCGCCGTCGAGCACGTACTCGTCGCCGTCGCGGACGGCACGCGTGCGCATGGCCGCGGGGTCGGACCCGGCGTGCGACTCCGACAGGCAGTAGGCGCCGAGCAGGTCGCCCGCGAGCATCTCGGGCAGCCAGCGCTGCTGCTGCTCCTCGGTGCCGGCGTGGAACAGGCCGAAGCAGCTCAGGGCGTGCACGCTCGTGCCGACGCCGACCGCGGCCCAGCCGGTCGCGATCTCCTCGACGACCTGGAGGTAGACCTCGTACGGCTGTCCGCCGCCGCCGACCTCCTCGGGGTAGGGCAGCCCGAGCAGCCCGGCCCGGCCGAGCGTGCGGAACACCTCGCGCGGGAAGCGCGCGGACCGTTCGTGCTCGTCGACCGCGGGGGCCAGCTCCTTCGCGACGATCGACCGGGTCAGCTCGACGAGGTCGGCGGACTCGGGCGTGGGCATGAGGCGGTGGGCAGGCATGGGGACTCCGAGGTGAGGCGGTACCACGGACAGTACCACGGGACTTGTTCTGGTACTGACGGTGCTAGGGTCGGTGCATGCCCGCCGAGCCGTCCGCCCGCACGCAGGACGTGCTGGCCGCGCTCGTCGACCTCGTGCTCGCCGAGGGCTTCGCGTCGCTCGGCGTCGCGGACCTGGCTCGCCGGCTCCAGTGCTCGAAGACCACGCTGTACGCGCTGGCGCCGAGCAAGGAGCAGCTCATCGAGCGAGCGGTCCGCGAGTTCTTCCGCGCCGCCACCGCCCGCGTCGAGGCCGCCGTCGACCCGGACGCCGAGCCGGTCGTGCAGCTCGAGCAGTACCTCGGAGCGATCGCGGTCCAGCTCGGCCCCGCGTCCCCGGCCTTCTACGCCAACGTCTCGGCCTTCGAGCCCGCGCGCCGCGTCTACCGGCAGAACACGGCCGCCGCCGCCGACCGGGTGCAGGGCCTCGTCGGTCGCGCGGCACGGGGCGCCGACGCCTCGTTCGTCGGCGAGGTCGCGGCCCTCGTCATGGAGGCGATCCACAGCCAGCGCATCGAGGCCACCACCGGTCTCGACGACGCCGCCGCCTACCGCTCCCTCGCCCGGCTCGTCGTCGCCGCCGTCCGCGCCGGCTGACCGCGGTTTACCCGCTCAAGCGGGTAAACCGGACCCGATCGAGGTAAGCCTCCCTTGAAACGCGAGGTTTGCCTCGATCGGCCGGCGGCGGAGCGTGGTTTACCCGCTTGAGCGGGTAAACCGAAGCCGATCGAGGGAAGCCTCCCCTGAGTCGCGAGGTCTGCCTCGATCGGCGGGCGGCGACGTCACCCGCTCCCCGCCGCGACCCCCCGGACCGGCTGGCGCAGGATCGTGCGGCGGCGCTCGGGGGCGGTCCGCCGGACGTCGCTGAGGTAGATCTCGTGGTGCCTGCCGGCGAGCCGCAGACCGTGGGTCGTGACGATCTCGTCGTGCATCCGGGCGAGCACCGGTCCCTCGTCGTCGAACGACCCGACGTGCAGGGTCTGCAGGCACCGACCCTCGTCAAGGACGTCGAGCCGCAGGTCCTCCAGGCGCGGCGCGCGCTTCGCCCGGACCTGCTCCACGGACCGCTCGACGAGAGCGTCCTCGACCCAGTCGGGCACGAGCAGCAGCAGCGTCCAGGACCAGGCGGTCTTGTCGCGCGCGGAGGTGAAGCTCTCCAGGTCCTCGGCCCACCACAGCCCCTCGAGCGGCGGCACGACGTAGTCGCGGCCCAGCTCCGCGCGACTCGCGAACTTCGTCGTGTACGCGACGGGGTAGAGCGTGCGCAGGGCCTCGTCGAACGCGGGGGACGTGTTCGGGTCGCCGTGGCCGTCGACCATGAGGTAGCGCTGCAGCGGCAGGTCGAGGAGACGGAGCTCGCCACGGCGGGCCCGGTACCCGTCCAGCACGCGCCGCAGGTCGACCTTCTCCGTCATGGCGCCCCCTCGGTGCGTGGCCGCGACCCTACCGTCTCCCGGCGTGGACGGACGGTGCCGCGTCCTCTAGGTTCGGGCCGTCCGCACCCTCGAACGGAGCTCCGATGGACCTCGACGTCGCCTCGACCCTGCTGCGGGTCGTGCTCGGCCTGACCTTCCTCCTGCACGGCTGGAACCACGGCTTCGGCGCGGGCGGCCTCGACGGCACGGCCGGCTGGTTCGCGTCGATCGGTCTGCGGCCCGCGCGGGTCCACGCCCTGGTCTCGACGTACCTCGAGCTCGCCGTCGGCGCGGCGCTGGTCGTCGGTCTGCTCACGCCGCTCGCGGTCGCCGCGGGGGCCGGGATCATGCTGACCGCCGGCATCACGGTGCACCGCACGAACGGCTTCTTCATCTTCAAGGACGGCTACGAGTACGTCCTCGTGATCACGGCCTCCCTCGTGGCGCTCGCCGTCATCGGGCCGGGTCGGCTGTCGCTCGACCACGCCGTCGGCCTGACCGACCTCGACGTCTTCACGGGCTGGCCCGCGGGGCTCGGGGCGTTCGTGCTCGCCGCCGTCGGCACCGGGGCGATGCTCGCGGCCTGCTGGCGACCGCCGGCCGCTCAGTCCAGAGGCGAGTCGGAGTAGGACGGGGTCCGCTTCTCGCGGAATGCCGCCGCGCCCTCGCGGAAGTCGGCCGCCTGCAGCAGGGCCTCCTGCCCGTCGTGCTCGAGCGTGAACGCCTGCTCCAACGATCCGAGGGTCGCCGCGTTGACGACGCGCTTGGTCGCGGCGTAGGCGGCGGCCGGGCCCGAGCGCAGGGTCGCGACGAGCTCGTCGACGCGCTCGTCGAGCTCGGCCGCCGCGAAGAGATGCGTGACGAGACCGGCGTCCAGCGCGTCCTGGGCCGGCATCCGCTCGGCGAGCAGCGCCATCCGCATCGTGCGGGCCCGGCCGATCGCGGCGGCGACGAGGGCGCTCGCGCCGCCGTCGGGCATCAGGCCGATGCGCGTGAACGCCAGCAGCAGGAAGCTCGTGTCGTCGCACACGACCAGGTCGCCGGCGAGCGCGACCGGCACACCGATGCCGGCGACCGCGCCGCGGGCGACGGTGACGACCGGCTGGGGCGCGCCGGTCAGGGCACGGACGAGCCGGTTGCCCTCGACGATGGTGTCGGTGCCGGGCGGCGCGTCGCTCGCGCCGTCGCCGAGGTCGGCGCCCGAGCAGAACGCCCGGCCCTCGCCCCGCAGCACGATGACCCGCACCTGCGGGTCCTGGGCGGCCTGCTCCACCACGTCCGCCAGGTCCGCGAGGATCCCCGCGTTCACGGCGTTGAGCCGGTCGGGCCGGTCGAAGCCGATGGTCAGGACCCCGTCGTGCTGCTCTCGGATCATGCGGATCAGCCTAGGGGCGGCCCGGAGGGACCCGCGCCACGGTCCGCCGGGTGCCCGGGCCGCGAGGTGCGGTCGCCTACCATCGTCGGGTGCTCCGCGAGCCCTCCCTCGGCCCGGCGAGACGCGTCCTCGGCGCAGTCCTCGCCCTGGTCGTCGTGGGCTCGTCGCTCGCCGGCTGCCGCGCCGAGCGGACCGGCGCCGCCGAGCGACCGGCCGTCGCCGAGTGCGCCACCCCGCGCCCGTCCGACGACGGCACGAGCGACCACAGCGTGGTCGTCGACGGCCGCGACCGCTCCTACGAGGTCCACGTCCCGCCCGGCTACGACGGGCGCAAGCGGCTTCCGGTCGTGGTGCTGTTCCACGGCTTCGGCGGCGACGCCTCGACCTTCCTCGCGAGCACCCGGATGGCCGACGTCGCCGACGCGCACGACTTCCTCGTGGTGGTGCCGCAGGCGACCGGGCTGCCGTCGCGCTGGGACTACCGGGGCACGCAGGCCAACGCCGAGGGCGACCTGCCGATGGTCCACGACCTGGTCCGCCAGGTCCGGCGCGACTGGTGCACGGACCCGTCGCGCTACTACGCGATGGGCTTCTCGAACGGGTCGGTCCTCACGCTGACGCTCGCGTGCGACCCGCACCGCGACTTCGCGGCGTTCGGTGCGGTCTCCGGACCCTGGTACCCGACGCGCTGCCGCGACCTGCGCTCCGTCCCGATCGCCTACCTGCACGGCACCGCCGACCGCGTCGCCCCCTACGGCGGCGGACCGACGAAGATCGGGCGGCTCCCCGGTGTCGACGCGGCGCTGGACCGCTGGGTCGCGCACGACGGCTGCGTGCCGACCCCGCGGCGCGAGCAGGTCGCGTCGCGCATCGTCGAGCGGCGCTGGTCCGGCTGCGGCGAGGGCGTCGAGATCCGGGCGTTCGACGTCAGGGGCGGCGGCCACGCCTGGCCCGGCGGCGACCCCGCGATCGGCACGGCGCGGCAGCGGCGGGTGCGCGGCCTGATGACGCAGGAGATCCACGGGTCGCAGCTGCTGTGGACCTTCGTCTCGCAGTTCCGGCTGCCGCGCGGCGACGGCGGCGCGTGAGGTCCGACCGCCCCTCCCCGGTGGTGGAGAATGGGGACATGACCTCCAAGCCCGTCGAGACCTGGCTCACCGACATGGACGGCGTGCTCGTCCACGAGGAGCGCGCGATCCCCGGGGCGGCGGAGTTCATCGCCGCGCTGCGCGAGCACGACCGGCGCTTCCTGGTCCTGACCAACAACTCGATCTTCACGCCGCGCGACCTGCGCGCGCGGCTGCACGCGGCGGGCATCGACCTGCCGGAGTCGGCGATCTGGACGTCGGCGCTCGCGACCGCGCAGTTCCTCTCGGAGCAGCGTCCCGAGGGCACGGCGTACGTGATCGGCGAGGCCGGCCTGACGACCGCGCTGCACGACGTCGGCTACGTCATGACGACGCGTGACCCGGAGTACGTCGTGCTGGGCGAGACCCGCACGTACTCGTTCGAGGCCATCACCCGCGCGATCCAGCTCGTCGAGGCGGGCGCCCGGTTCATCGCCACCAACCCCGACCCGACGGGCCCGTCGCCGACGGGCTCGCTCCCGGCGACCGGGTCGGTGGCGGCCCTCATCACGAAGGCGACCGGCGTCGAGCCGTACTTCGTCGGCAAGCCCAACCCGCTCATGATGCGCAGCGCGCTGAACCGGATCGAGGGCCACTCCGAGTCGACGGTGATGATCGGCGACCGGATGGACACCGACGTCCTGTCGGGCCTCGAGGCCGGCCTGCGCTCGATCCTCGTCCTCACCGGCTCGACGTCCGCCGACCGGGTGGACCGCTTCCCGTTCCGCGCGACCCGGGTGCTCGACTCCATCGCCGACGTCGTCCCGCTCGTGAAGGAGCTCGCGACCGACCCGCGCGCGCTCGAGGGCGACTGACCGGACGGCCCCGCGGCCCGCGTCCTCGACCGGTCGGGAGCGGATTGTTATCATTCCGTAATCACCGGACGCCCACCCCCGCGCCCGGAGGCGAGGTCACACACCAGTGACGCGACGGAGTGATCAGTGAAGGTTTTCCTGACCGGAGCCAGCGGAGTCCTGGGCCGGTACGTGACCCGGGCCCTGGCGGCCGAGGGTCACGAGGTCGTCGGCCTCGTCCGCACCGAGCGCGGTGCCGAGGTCGTGCGTGAGGCCGGGGCCACCGCCCGGTTCGGCGGCCTGTTCGACCTGGGCGACCTGACGCGGGCCGTCGAGGGCAGCGACGCCGTCGTCAACTTCGCCAGCCACATGCCCACGGGGCGGCTCAAGTCCTTCTCCGCCGCCTGGCGCGCGAACGACCGTCTGCGCATGCACGGCGCGACCGTCGTGGCCCGCGCCGTCGGCGACGCCGGGGTTCCGCGCCTCGTCCAGCCGAGCCTCAGCGCGATGTACGCCGACGGCGGCGACGACTGGGTCGACGAGCACAGCCCCATCTCGCTGAGCCGGGCCACCGAGCCGTTCGTGGTCTCGGAGACCGCCGTCGAGCGGGCCGCGCAGGTCGGCGTCGAGGGCGTCATCCTGCGTTTCGGCACCGTCACGGGACCGGAGCCGATGACGCGCTGGCTCGTGCGCCGGGCTCGCAGCGGCCGGCCCACCGGCTTCGGCGACCCGGCCTCCTGGACGCACGTCGTGCACCCGGAGGACGTCGGGACGGCCGTGGCGGCGGCCCTGACCGCGCCGGCCGACATCTACAACGTGGGCGCCGAGCCGCTGCGCCGGGCCGAGCTGGCCGAGGCCCTCGCGATCGCGGGTGGACGTCGCGGCGGACGGTTCCACGGGCCGGCCATGACGCGTCTGGGCGGTCAGCGGCTCGAGATGTTCATGCGCTCGCAGCGGGTCAGCTCGCAACGGTTCGGCGACCGCACGGGCTGGCACCCGATGCACCCCAAGCTGACGCAGGACTGGTTCGACGGTGTCGTCTGAGCTGACGCCCGAGGAGCGGGCCCGCCGGCTCCGGGCGGCCCGGCTGCTGGGCGACCTGGCGCCCGAGGTCACCCGGGACGAGACGTCGACGGGCTGGAGCGAGCGCGAGGCCGGCCGCGACGCGGAGATGCTCCGCGACCGGCCCCCGCACCACGGGTCCTGACGTCGGTCAGGCCGAGGGCCGCTGCTGCAGCGCGTCGCGGATCTCGCGCAGCAGCGCGACGTCCTCCGGCACGCCCTCCGGCTCCGGCTCCTGGCCGCGGTCGCGCAGCGCGTTGAGCTTCGCCATCGGCACGACCACGACGAAGTACACGACGGCCGCCGTCAGGACGAAGGTGATGACGGCGTTGATGAACGCGCCGTAGGTGAAGTCCTGCCCGTTGACGGTCAGCACGCCGCCGGCCTTGCCGCCACCGGCGACGAGGTTGATGAGCGGGTTGATGAACGACTCGGTGAACTTCGTGACGAGTGCCGTGAACGCGGTGCCGATCACGACCGCGACCGCCAGGTCGACGATGTTGCCGCGCAGCAGGAAGTCCTTGAAACCCTGGATCATCGCTGGTCCCCTCCTTGGTCTGGATGACGTCCCGACCCTAGTCAGCGGGGTCGTCGCCCGTCGAGACCAGGAGGCTGAGCCGCGACTCCAGCGCCACCGTCGCGAGGTCGAGGGCCGTGTGCCGGGACGCGGCGAGGTCGACGACGACCGGCCCGTCGCCGCGGGCCGCCCGGACCGCGACGACCTCGATGCCGCGGGCGACGACGCGGGCCGGCGTCTCGGCATCGGGGGTGACGGCCACGACGTCGACCCGGTCGCCGACCCGGGCGGGACCGAGGGCGTCCGGGCCGGGCAGCTGGACGGTCGTGAGGACCGTGCCGGGCGCCCGACCGGCGGCAGGCCCGGGGTCGACGACCCGTCGGTCGGTGACGACCTCGCCGCGGCGCATCGGGCCCGCGGTCCGGCGCCCGACCACCTCGCCGACCGTCGTCGCGACCCCGTCGACGTGGTGCGCGGGGGACAGGCGCGTCGAGGTCAGGTCGTCGCGCTCCAGGACCGTGCCGCTCGGCAGGTCGTGCGCCGCGACGACCGCGACCGGTCCGTCCCGGGTGTCACGCACCGAGGCCAGCGCGGCGAGGACGGCCAGGGCCGCGCACAGCGCGGCGAGCGGCCGACGGTGGTCGAGGACGAAGCGGCGCAGGGTCAGCAGGCGCATCCCGCGACGCTAGGCAGCGTCGCGGGCCCGGACCACCCCGCCGTCCACAGCGGGACGGCGAGCGGTGGCTCAGGCCGCCGAGTCGGAGCCCGAGCCCTTGGAGGTCGCGGTGCTGCTCGCGGACGACGTCGAGGACGAGGACGAACCGCCGCTCGAGTCCGACGACGTCGACCCGCCGGACGCACGGCTGTCGGTGCGGTAGAAGCCCGATCCCTTGAACACCACGCCGACGGCGTTGAACACCTTGCGCAGCCGGCCGTCGCACACGGGGCAGACGGTCAGGGCGTCGTCGCTGAAGGACTGCTGGACCTCGAGGGCCTCGCCGCAGTCGGTGCACTGGTACTGGTAGGTGGGCACGGTGGTCTCCGGGAGCGATGGGGGGTCGGGCCAAGGGTACAGTTCTGCCCATCGTGACCGCTCCCTCGCCTGGACCCGTGCCGTGACCGAGCTGCTGCTCCTCGGGCTCGCCCTGCTGCTCGTCCTGGCGTGCGGGGTCTTCGTCGCCGCCGAGTTCTCCTTCGTGACGGTCGACCGGGCGAGCATCGAGCGCGCGGCCGAGGCCGGTGACGCCGGCGCCCAGGGCACCCTCAAGGCCCTGCGCTCCCTCTCGACGCAGCTCAGCGGCGCCCAGCTGGGCATCACGATCACGAACCTCGCGATCGGCTACCTCGCCGAGCCCGCGATCGGCCGGCTGGTCCGTCCTGCGCTGGGCGACCTCGGTCTGCAGGGCGGCGCCCAGAGCGCGGCGTCGTACGCGTTCGCCCTCGTCGTCAGCACCGTCGT
>JAQIJP010000026.1:0-38442 GCA_036946185.1 Aeromicrobium erythreum | reverse complement strand
CACCTGCTTCTTGGCGTCCGGCTTCTCCGGCGGCGTGAAGTCCGGGTCGTACGGCAGCGACGGGTCGCAGCGGACGCCGTAGTAGTTCTGCACCCGGCGCTCGGTGGGCAGGCCGTTGTCGTCCCAGCCCATCGGGTAGAAGACCTCCTTGCCGCGCATCCGCTGGAAGCGCGCGACGAGGTCGGTGTGGGTGTAGCTGAAGACGTGGCCGACGTGCAGCGACCCGGACACGGTGGGCGGCGGGGTGTCGATGGAGTAGACCTCGTCGCGCGACTTCGTGCGGTCGAAGGCGAAGGTGCCCTGCTCGGCCCATACCCGGCTCCAGCGCTCCTCGAGACCTTCGAGGGCGGGCTTCTCCGGGACGCGGTTCTCAGTCACGAGAGGACAGTCTAGGAGGCGCGGTCGGCGTCAGCCGAACCAGCGCAGGCTGCGGCCGTGGCCGTGCGTCCAGGCGACCGCCCGGCCGTCGATCCCGAGCACGAAGGTCGGGTCCGGCGCGGCCTCCGGCGCGGTCGCCGTGACGGACGGCAGGACCCGTGGCGCCTCGTTGCTGACCCAGTGGCACGCCCCGTCGCGGACGAGCTCGCGCACCGCGGCTTCGAACCGGTCGCCGTCCGCGGTGTGCCAGCAGTAGGCGTACCGGTCCGGGTACAGGCACAGCCCGGCGCTCGCCCCGACCTCGAGCAGGGACAGCGGTGCTCCGCGGCGACGAGCGACAGCGCGGGGACGAGCGTCGCGAGCCGCCCGGTCTCGTTGGTCTGCGTCGAGCGGCTCAGGATCGTGGCGCGGATCGTGCCGTCGTCCCCCAGCAGCGCGTCGCGCAGGACCGCGTACGGGCCCGGCGCCGGGACGCCGTGCCAGCGCGCCGCGGCCAGCACCAGGTTCGGCTGCTGCTGGGCCGGCGGCAGGGCGCCGATCCACGCCTGGACCGCGGCGTCGGCGGCGATCCGCGCCGACCAGTCGGCGAACGTCGGGAGTCGGCGGCCTGCACGGCGAACTCCCGGTACTGCGACGCGACGTCCTGGAAGGGCTCCATCCCCCGATGGTCACCCAGCGCTCAGGCGCGGTGCTCCGGGGGCGTGCGGAGCGGCCGTGACCGGGTCCGCCGGGTGGGCGTCGTCGGCCAGGTGCTCCGGCCCGTCGGTGCGCCAGAGGGCGCTCGGCCACCACATCCAGCGCCCGAGGTCCAGGTTGAGCGCCGTCACGAGCACCGACCGCACGACCAGCGTGTCGAGCAGGACGCCGAGGGCGACCGCGAAGCCGAGCTCGGCCAGGAAACACGATCGGCAGCGAGCCGAGCGCGGCGAACGTGCCGGCCAGGACGAGCCCGGCCGACGTGATGACGCCGCCCGTCGCCGCCAGGCCCACGAGCGCGCCGCGGCGCGTCCCGTGCTTGAGCGCCTCCTCGCGCACGCGGGTCATCAGGAAGATGTTGTAGTCGATGCCGAGCGCCACGAGGAACACGAAGGCGAACAGCGGGAAGCTCGAGTCCGCCCCCTCGAAGCCCAGCACGTGCCGGAACACGAGGGCGCTGATGCCGAGGGCCGCACCGAACGAGAGCACCACGGTCGCCAGCAGGACCACCGGCGCCAGCACCGCGCGCAGCAGCAGCATCAGGATGACCAGCACGACGATCAGCACGATCGGGATGATCAGCAGGTTGTCGGCCGCGGAGGCGTCCTGCACGTCGTGGTTGATGGCGGTCGAGCCGCCGACCAGCGCGTCGGCGCCGTCGATGCTGCCGAGCGCTGCGCGCGCACGGTCGATCGTGTCGAATGCGGCCTGCGAGTCCGGCGGAGACTCGAGCGTGGCCTCGACGTAGCTCAGGCCTCCCTTGCTGACCGGCTTGGTGACCGTGCCCTCCGCGATGCCCTGGACGGTCGCCAGGCGCTGCGCGACCTCGGTCGCGGCCGACTCCTTGGCGATGACCTGGACGGGCTCGCCGGCGCCCCCGGGGAAGTGCTCGGCGATCTTCTCCTCGGCGGTGACGGATGGCTGCGTGGTCGTGAACGTGTCGGCGTTGGACAGCCCGTTTGCGTCGAGCTGGACGATGCCGGCCGAGAACGCCAGCAGCACGACCGTCGTCACGGCCCAGACGACCCGCGGCCGCTTCGCGATGCGGCGGCCGACCCTGCCCCAGACGCCCTGCTCGGCGGGCTGGGGGTCGCCGAAGCGCGGCACGAACGGCCAGAACACCCACCGGCCGAAGATGACCAGGAGCACGGGCAGCAGGACGAGCATCACGACGAGGGACACGACGATGCCGGCGGCAGCCACCGGGCCGAGCCCGGCGGTCGAGTTCATCTGCGCGAAGAGCAGGCACAGCAGGCCGATCACGACCGTGCTGCCGCTCGCGACGATCGCGGGAGCGGCGCGGTGGAGGGCGTGCGCCATCGCCTCGTGCCGGTCCGCCGTGTTGCGCAGCTCCTCGCGGTAGCGGGCGACCAGCAGCAGCGCGTAGTCGATGCCCGCGCCGAGCACGAGGACCGAGAGGATGCCGGCGCTCTGCCCGTTGACGGTCAGGCCCGCGTGCTTCGCGAGCAGGTACACGACGCCCTGCGCGGCACCCACGCTCATGACGCCGCACAGCAGCGGGATGATCCACAGGATCGGGCTGCGGTACGTCAGCAGGAGCATCACCACCACGACGCAGATCGCGGCCAGCAGCAGGATGCCGTCGATGCCGGCGAACGCCTCGGACTGGTCGGCACCGAACGCCGCCGGACCGCCGACGTAGACCTTCGCCCCGTCGGCGTTCTTCTCGGCCGTCGACCGGATGTCGTCGATGATCCCGGGCAGCTTCTCCCACGACTCGTCGTCGAGCTTCAGCGTCACGACGAGCTGGGCCGCCTCGCCGTCGCGCGAGGGGATCGGTCCGACGACCTCGCCCGTGACGTCGGGCAGCTTCGCGAGCTCGGCCTTCGCCGCCGCGAGCCGGGCCGCGTCGTCGGGACGCGCCGCACCGTCGCGCTCGAACAGCACGACGGCGGGCAGCGCGTCGGGGTCGGAGAAGGTCGCGGCCTTCTGGATGACCTGGGTCGACTCGGCGTCGCCCGGCAGCCAGCTCGCGACGTCGTTGTCCTGCACGCTGCCGAGCTTGGACCCGAAGGAGGCGAGGAAGCCGAGGAGGACGAGCATCAGCACGAGGACGGGCCACTTGGCCCAGCGGTGCGAGATCCAGCCGGCGATCTGTCGGTTCATGGGGGTCCTTCTGGGGTCGGGCGAGCGCACTCATCATGGCGGAGGACGGGGCTGCGGCACCATCAGGGCGATCCCTGATGTCTGCCTCGGCCGGGTCAGGGGCGCGCTGCGATACTGGGGGCGATGAACAACCCCACCTATCGCGAGGTCGAGCAGCTGCTGCTGGGTCGTTGGCCCGAGACCCGGCTCGAGCCGTCGCTCGACCGCATCGCCGCGCTCTGCCGCCTGCTCGGCGATCCCCAGCGCGCCTATCCCGTCGTCCACCTGACCGGCACCAACGGCAAGACGTCGACCGCGCGCATGATCGACTCGCTGCTGCGGGCGCTCGACCTGCGCACCGGTCGGTTCACGAGCCCGCACCTGCAGTCCATGACGGAGCGCATCAGCATCGACGGCGAGCCGCTCACCGAGGAGCTGTTCGTCGAGGCGTTCGCCGACGTCGCCGCCTACGCGCAGGTCGTCGACGACAGCCAGGCGCACCCGCTGTCGTTCTTCGAGCTGACCGTCGCGATGGCCTTCGCCGCGTTCGCCGACGCGCCGGTCGACGCCGCCGTCGTCGAGGTCGGCATGGGTGGCTCGTGGGACGCCACCAACGTCGCCGACGGCGCGGTCGCCGTCGTCACGCCGATCGCCGTCGACCACGACAAGTACCTCGGCGACCGGCCCGAGACGATCGCCGTCGAGAAGTCCGGCATCATCAAGCCCGGCGCCCACGCGGTCCTGGCCGACCAGGAGCCCGAGGTGCTCGAGGTGCTGCTGCGGCGCAGCGCCGAGGTCGGGGCCACGGTCCTGCGCGAGGGTGTCGACTTCGCGCTCGAGGACCGACTGCCAGCCGTCGGCGGCCAGCAGCTCGTCCTGCAGGGGACGGCCGCCTCGTACGACGAGGTGTTCCTGCCGCTGCACGGCGTCCACCAGGCCCGCAACGCCGCGACCGCACTCGCGGCCGTCGAGGCGTTCACGGGTGGTCACGAGCTCGATGCCGACCTGGTGCGCGAGGCGTTCGCGTCGGTGTCGTCGCCGGGTCGTCTCGAGATCGTCCGCCGTAGCCCCACCGTCCTGCTGGACGCCGCCCACAACCCGCACGGCATCCGCGCGAGCCTGGCCGCGATCCAGGAGGAGTTCTCCTTCAGCCCGCTCGTCGGTGTCGTCGGGGTCATGGCCGACAAGGACGTCGAGCAGATCCTGCGCGAGCTCGAGCCCGTGCTGTCCGAGATCGTCGTGACCCAGAACAGCTCGGCCCGGTCGATGCCCGTCGGTGAGCTCGCCGAGCTGGCCGACGACGTGTTCGGCTCCGACCGCGTCACCGTCGCCCGGCGCCTCGACGACGCGCTCGAGCGCGCGATGGCCCGCGCCGAGGCGACCGAGGGCTACGAGCAGGCGCTCGGCAGCGGCGGCGTCCTCGTCACCGGCTCCGTCGTGACGGCGGGCGAGGCTCGGGTGCTGTTCGGGGGCGAGACCGCATGAGGGGCATGTGTGCGGCGATGCTCTCGCTCGAGGCGATCATCCTGGGCCTCAGCGTGCCCGTGATGATCTCGGTCGAGGACGTCCGGCCCGCCGTGGCCCTGACGGTCGGGCTGGGCCTCGCGGTGCTGTGCGTCCTGACGGCCGGCATGCTGCGCCGACCCCAGGCCTACGTCGTGGGTCACGCCATCCAGGTCGGCGCGATCACGTCCGGCTTCCTCGTGTCGACGATGTTCTTCGTCGGCGCGATGTTCGCGGCGCTGTGGTTCGCGGCCTTCTTCCTCGGCCGCCGGATCGAGGCCGACAAGGCGCGCTGGGCCGCGGAGGAGCAGGCCCGCGAGGCCGACGGCGACGCGGCCTGAGCCCCTCGCGCCCCGGTCCCCGGCGTCGTAGAGTCGTCGCGTGGTCAGGGTGCTGGCGGTCGCCGACGAGGAGGTCGAGCCCTTCGAGGCGCGCGCGGCCTCGCTCGACGTCGCGCTGCTGCTCGCGGCGGGCGACCTGCCCTGGGACTACCTGGAGCGGCTCGTCGCCCTCCTGGGGGTCCCAGGCGTGTTCGTCCCCGGCAACCACGAGCCGGACACCCGGCAGGCCGCGCCGCGCGGCTTCGTGAGCGCCGACGAGACGGTCGTCGAGGTCGCCGGCCTGCGGGTCGCCGGGCTCGGCGGCTGCGTCCGCTACAACGGCGGCCGTCACCAGTACACGCAGGACCAGCACGCCGACCGGGCGCGGCGGGTGCTTCGCCGCGCGGGCGGGCACGGCGTCGACGTCCTGCTGACGCACGCGCCGCCGCTCGGCCTGGGCGACGAGCCCGACCCGAGCCACGTCGGCATCGCGGCGCTGCACGACCTCATCGACGAGCTGCGCCCCTCGTGGCACCTGCACGGGCACATCCACCCGTACGGCCTGCGCAAGCCGGACCGCGAGCGGGGCGCGACGACCGTCCGCAACGTCATCCCGTGGACCGTGATGGACGTCGAGCCGGGCGTCGCGACGGCGCGGGCCGGTGCGGGGACGGGGGACCGGCGATGGTGAGCAGCTCGGGGTCCTCGCGCGTCGACGCCGAGAGCGACTTCCTCAAGGCCCGCCGGCACCAGGTGCTGTCCGGCCTCGCGGCCCGGTTGCGCAACGACGCCGAGGACGTCGTCCAGTCGATGTCGTTCGACGAGGTCGTGACGGCCCTGGGCCGGCGCGGCGAGCACTACGTCGGCACGAAGGTCATCCCGCTCGACGCGATCGTCGGGTCGGTCGACAAGGTGCGCGACTTCGACCGACGCTTCCGGCCCACCTCGGCCCGCAGCCGGGAACGCTGGGAGCGGCTCGCCCGCGCGAGCCGCAAGGGCGAGGAGATCCCGCCGATCGAGGTCTACCAGGTCGGCGACTACTACTTCGTGCGCGACGGCCACCACCGGGTCTCGGTGGCTCGGACGATGGGCGTCGACCTCATCGAGGCCCGGATCACGGCCGTCGACACCCTGCTGACGCCGGTCGGCATCAACGACCGCAAGGACCTGGAGCTCAAGTTCTGGCGCCGCCTCATGCTCGAGCGGGTGCCGTTCACGGGTGAGGCGCGCGCCGCGGTCGCGGTCAACGACCCGTTCGACTACGGCGTGATCGCCGAGACGGTCGAGGCGTGGGCGGCCCGCACGATGCACGCCGAGGGCGCCTACATGGACAAGGAGACGATGGCGCGGCGCTGGTACGCCGAGGAGTTCAAGCCCGTCGTCGACATGATCGAGGAGGCGGGCGTCCGGGGTCCGGACGAGCGCCCCGCCGCCGCCTACCTGCGGGTCGCGTGCGAGCGGTACCGCCTCATCCGCGAGCACGAGTGGAACACCGAGATCGTCGAGCAGGTCCGGCGCGGCAAGCGCCGCAAGCGCCCCTGACCCCGGAGCCCGTCGACGGGTCGGGTCGCGCAAGGCTTCGCTCCCTCCTTCGCAGGGCGAACGGGAGGTGCCCCAGGCTCAGCCGGCGTGCTTGCTGCACCCATCGGACCCTGAGCTTGTCGAAGGGTCGGGTCGCGCAAGGCTTCGACCAGCTCAGCCGGCGGGTTGGGTTGGTTCAGGGGCGGTAGCGATGGTTGGTCTGCCAGGTCGATGAGCCGGGTGGGCGCCAGGCGACGGTGCCGTCGGGCCTCTTCTGGTGCTCCCACTCGTCGTCGTGGACGTGGTGGTGGTGTCGGCAGCACAGCAGCGCTCCGTTGGCCAGGTCGGTGGGTCCGTCGTCGTCGTAGGGCTTCAGGTGGTGGGCTTCGCACCAGGCGGGTGGTCTGTCGCAGCCGGGGAAGGTGCAGCCACCTTGGGTGGTGGCGAGGGCGCGTCTCTGCGCCGGGGTGAAGAGTCTCTTCTTGAGGCCGTGGTCCAGGACGTTCGAGCGTCCGTCGAGGACGGTGGGGATGATCCCGGCGCCGCAGGCGACCTTCCGCGCCTGGGAGGCGGAGAGCCGGGTCCCGTCGGAGAGGGTTGCGGCCTCGATGCCGTCCTTGAGCGACTCCAGCTCCATGGTGACGGTGACGACGGCGGAGACGCCGCCGTCGTTGGGGAGTCGGTCGACCGGCAGGTGGGTCCAGAGGTCGGCGAAGGCCAGTCCGGCTCGGTAGGCGCGGGCCTCGTACGGGTCCTCGAACGTCGGTTCACCCGGGACGGGTGCCTTGGGGGTCTTGGCGGGGGCGGTGACCGCGTCGCACCAAGCCTTCGCGGAGGCCGCTTCGAGCGTCGGCAACGTGAAGTCTCCGGACCAGGTGCCGTCGTGGTTGTCCCACATCCGGAACCTGCTCCTGGCGCGCGCCTTGCGTTCACGCTCGACGAGGATCTCGTTCTCGAACCGATCGGTCTGCTTCTTGTCGGCGTAGACGTCCATCAGCCGGTCGGTCCGGCGCCGCAGGTCCGGGAGCCTCAGCCGGTCGGCGTCCTTGAGCAACGTCCGCTCGGCCAAGTCCCGCTGAGCAGGTGTCGCCTTCGACGGGAGCTTCGCCAGCCCGGTCGCGATCACGTCGGCCTGCTCGGGCGTGACCCGTCCCTTGGACAGCGCTTCCTGGGTGTGGGAGGTCTTGCTGATCCGCTCGGCACGACGCACCAGCCGGTCCGCGGAGTGCCGGTCACCGCCGAAGTCCTTGGCCAACAACGCGCCCGTCGAGGTCGCCCCGGCAGCGCGGGCGGCGCCGGTCTCGTCGAGCACCCGCGCGGCCGCCATCTTCTGCGCCACCAGACGAGCCTCCACCCGAGCCAACCGACCCACCAGCGACCGCACCGCACCGGGCTCGAGTCCCGACCACGCCTCGGTCGAGACACCGTCCAACGCAGACTCCAGCGCATCCACGCACGCCACCACCGGGTGGGTGTCGAGGTGCTGCGCGGTCATCATCGGGTCCTGTCTCGAGGTGATGACTCCACGCTAGGGAACTCCTCTGACACACCCCTCCGACACGAATATCGCCTGTGGACGGACGCAGATCGGCCCCCGTCCGCAGAGGCGAACGGGGGCCGACGAGCAGCCGCGACGACGAGACGTCAGAGGCCGACGGTGAGGTTCTCGCCGGTGGACGGGTCGAACAGGTGCAGCTTGCTCGTGTCGATCGCGAGGGTCACGTCGGAGTCCTCGGCGACCGTGCTCTGCGAGTCGAGCGACACGACGAGCTGGGTGCGCAGCGAGTCGCTGTCGGACTCCCGCGCCAGCTCGCGCAGCTGGTCCTGCACCTGCGGCTCGGCGTCGTACGGCACGTAGGCGTACTGCTGGTCGCCGAGCCACTCCTGCACGTCGATGTGGGCGGTGAAGGTGTTCTCGCTCGCCCCGGCGACCGACGCATCCTCGAAGTGCTCGGGCCGGATGCCGGCCATCAGCAGCCCCTTGCCCTGCGTGCGCTCGGCCTTGTCGGCCGGCAGCGTGAAGTCACCGAACGGCAGGCTGACCTTGCCGTCCTCGACGGTGGCGGGCAGGAAGTTCATCGGCGGGGAGCCGATGAACCCGGCGACGAAGAGGTTGGCGGGCTGCTCGTAGAGCTCGCGCGGCGACGCGAGCTGCTGCAGCACGCCGCGCTTCATGACGGCGACGCGGTCGCCGAGCGTCATGGCCTCGGTCTGGTCGTGCGTGACGTAGACCGTCGTGATGCCGAGCCGCTTCTGCAGGCGGGCGATCTCCGTGCGCATCTGGCCGCGGAGCTTGGCGTCGAGGTTCGACAGCGGCTCGTCGAACAGGAACGCCTTGGCGTCGCGGACGATGGCTCGGCCCATCGCGACGCGCTGGCGCTGACCGCCGGAGAGGTTGCCGGGCTTGCGCTGCAGGTGCTCGTCGAGGTCGAGCGTCTTGCTCGCCTCGCGCACCTTGCGGTCGACCTCGTCCTGCGGGACCTTCTGCAGGCGCAGCGGGAACGCGATGTTCTCGTACACCGTCAGGTGCGGGTAGAGCGCGTAGTTCTGGAACACCATCGACAGGTTCCGGTCACGCGGGGCGAGGTCGTTGACGCGCTTGCCGTCGATGACCATGTCGCCGGAGGTGATGTCCTCCAGGCCGACGATCATCCGCAGCAGCGTGGACTTCCCGCAGCCGGACGGCCCGACCAGGATCATGAACTCCCCGTCGGCGACGTCGATGCTGACGTCGTTGACGGCCGGGAACCCGTCGCCGTACTTCTTGACGATGTTCTTCATCTCGATGGCGGCCATGATCAACCCTTCACTGCGCCGGCCGTGAGGCCCGCGACGATCTTGCGCTGGAAAACGAGGACGAGGACGACGATGGGGACGGTCGCGACGACCGCGCCCGCGGCCAGCAGCGACGCCGGCCGGTTGAACGGGTCCTGCCCCACGAAGAAGGACAGGGAGGCGGGGATCGGTCGGGCGTTCTCGGTCGAGGTGAGCGAGATGCCGAACACGAAGTCGTTCCACGCGAAGAAGAACGTCAGGATCGCCGCGGTGAACACGCCGGGCGCCGCGAGCGGCACGATGACCTTGCGGAACGCCTGCCACGAGGTCGCGCCGTCGACCTGCGCGGCCTGCTCCATCTCCCACGGGATCTCGCGGAAGAACGCCGACAGCGTCCAGATCGCGAGGGGGAGCGTGAAGGACATGTACGGGATGATCAGGCCGATCCAGGTGTCGTAGATGCCGAACGCCCGCCACATGTCGAACAGCGGACCGACGAGCGAGACGACCGGGAACATTGCGATCACGAGCGCCGTCGTCAGCACGAACTTCTTGCCCTTGAACTCGAGCCGGGCGATCGCGTAGGCCGCGAGGGTCGCGAAGATCACCGACAGGATCGTCGCGATCAGCGAGATGCCGATCGAGTTCACGATCGCGCGCCGGAACTGCTCGTTCTGGACGACGTCGACGTAGTTCTGCCAGCCGGCGCGTCCCCCGTCCTTCGGCAGGAAGCCGGGACTGCCGTTCGTGACGGCCTCCTGCGACTTGAACGACAGCGACACGATCCAGGCGACCGGCAGCAGGCACCACGCGAGGATGAGGACGAAGCCGATCCCGGTGCCGACCTTGTTGAGCTTGCTCATCTCAGCCCTCCTGCCGTGCGGCGGCCAGGTCGACGCGGAACAGCTTGACGATCAGGAACGCGACCACCAGCACCGACAGGAACAGCAGCACCGACAGCGCGGAGCCGATGCCGAGCTGGAACTGCTCGATCACCTGGCGGTAGGTCAGGAACGAGATCGACTCGGTGCCGTTCGCGCCGGCGGTCATGACGAAGATGTTGTCGAAGATCCGGTAGGCGTCGAGCGCACGGAACAGGACGGCGACCATGATCGCCGTGCGCATGTTCGGCAGGATCACCCGCCACAGCCGCTGCCACCAGCCGGCACCGTCGACCTTGGCGGCCTCGATCATGTCCTCGGAGACCTGCGCCAGGCCGGCCAGGAGCAGCAGCGACATGAACGGCGTGGTCTTCCAGATCTCCGAGACCATGATCGCCGCCATCGACGACGGGTACTCGGAGAACCAGTTGAAGTCGTCGCCGAAGAACGGCAGCCAGCCGTTGACGAAGCCGTTGGTGTTGGAGAACGCGAACTGCCACGCGAAGCCCGACACGACGGTGATGACGCCGTAGGGGATGAGGATCGAGGTGCGGATGACGCCGCGGGCGAAGATCACCTTGTGCATGACCATCGCGAAGGCGAAGCCGATCACGAGCTCGAACCCGACGGTCACGATCATGATGAAGACGGTGTTCAGCGTGTCGCGCCAGAACAGGCCGTCGGTCAGCGCGGTGACGTAGTTCTCCAGGCCGATGAACTTCCGGTCGTCCGGCGCCGTCAGCGAGTAGTCGAACAGCGAGAGGTACAGCGCCCGCAGCATCGGGAACGCCGTGACCAGCAGCATCATGATCAGGGCCGGTGCCACCAGCTTGCGGGCCAGACGGGTCTCGGCCCTCGCGCGGTCGGAGTCGTGGGGTGCGGTCGCGGTGCTCACAGCAGGGCCTTCCCGCGCAGGATCGCCTCGAGGAAGGCGGCCGAGCGCTCCGGCGTCGTCTTAGGGTTGACCGAGCGGGGGGGAGTGCCAGCGCGACTGGATGGCGCTCGAGACCTGGCTGTAGAAGGCGCTCTTGGGCCGCGGCCCGCCGCCGTCGACGCTCTCGCTGTAGAGCTCGAGCAGGCTGGCGGGGTAGGCGTCGCGCAGCTCCTTGGAGTCGTAGACCGACTGCCGCGACGGCATCAGCCCCTCGTTGACCGCGAGCTGGGACTGCGCCTCGGCGCTCGTCACGCAGACGGCGGCCTGCTGGGCCCAGTCGGGGTGCTTGGAGTACGCGCCGACGCCGATGTCGATGCCGCCGATGGGCGGCTTGGACTCGTCGGTCTCGACGGTGCGGGGGTAGCGGACCCAGCCGAGGTCGGCGAACTCCGCCTTGTCCTTCGGACCGCCGGGCTTGCCGATGAGGCCCTCGTAGTTCTTGTAGACGAAGGTCCAGTTCGTCATGAACTCGCCGGGGCCCTTGGCGGGGAACATCTGGCCGAGGCTCGTGCCCTCGTTCGAGGTCGTGAAGTCGGGCTGCGCGGCCTTGGAGTCGGCGAGCTTCTGGATGACGGCGGCGGCGTCGTAGCCGGCCTCGGAGTCGATCGTGACCTTGGCGTCGCGGCCGGACTCCACCGTGCTGGGGTCGAGGATGTTGCCGCCGGCGCCCTGGATGAGGGCGTTGATCCACACGACGTACGCCTCGTACTTGTTGGCCTGGACGCCGACGGTGCCGCCCTCCTTGGCGGCCGCGTCGATGACCTGGTCCCAGGTGACCGGCTTCTCCATGTCGAGCCCCGCGGCCTTGGCGAGGGACTTGCGGTACCAGAGCACCTGCGTGTTGGCCCACTGCGGCGCGGCTACGACCTGGTCGTCCCACTGGACCGTCTCGGCGGCGCCCTTCAGGACGTCGTCGTCGAGGACCTTGTCGGCGAGGTCGCCGGTGAACGGCTTGAGCCACTTGGCGTTCGCGAACTCCGGCACGAACACCGGGTCGAGGCTCATCAGGTCGGTCGAGCTGTCCTTCGCGGCGAGGCGGCGCGCCAGCTGCGTGCGCTGGTCGGTCGCGCTCGACGGCAGCAGCTGGATCGAGATCCGGTAGTCGTCGGTGCTGCACTTCTTGGCGAGCGACGTGAGCGTCGCCTGGCCGTCCGGGTTGATGTACCAGTTCAGCGTGGCCCGGCCGTCGCCCCCGCCGCCGCACGCGGCGAGCAGGGACCCGGCCAGGGCGACACCGGCGGCCCCGGCCACCGTCCTGCGGACTCGTCCCCGTCGACTCATGCGATGCCCCTCGTGTCGGTCCTGCTGGTCCTGCACATTGCCCCGAGCGTGACTGCGGTCACGTCGTCGGCACCTCAACCTAGGACGCCCGCGAGGGGCATCGCAACCGCACCCTCGAGCCAGACCGTGGTGTCCGGCGGGAGCGCGCCGTCGTCGAGCGGCCCGCTCGCGGCGAGCACCGGGACGTCGCCCGGCAGCTCGACCCGACCGGTCGAGAACGAGGTCAGGACGGTGGTCGACCGGCCCTCGGTCGTGACGACCAGGCCGAGCACGTCGGGCCGGCCCGGGTCGGTCCACTCCAGCGTCCCGTGACCCAGGCCGCGCTCGCGGCGCACGCGCAGGAGGGTGCGGTAGAGCTCGAGGGTCGAGCCCTCGACGCCGTCCTGGCGCGGCGGTGCCAGCTCGGCGTAGACCGGCGGCTGGGGGAGCCACGCCTCGCCCGGGCCGAACCCGAGCGACGGACCCTCGGCCGTCCACGGCACGGGCACCCGGCAGCCGTCGCGGCCGCGCTCGGTGTGCCCCGACCGGGTCCAGATCGGGTCCTGCAGCACGTCGTCCGGCAGCTCGGTCGCGTCCGGCAGCCCGAGCTCCTCGCCCTGGTACAGGTAGGCCGAGCCGGGCAGCGCGAGCATCAGCGTCGTCGCCGCCCGGGCCCGACGCAGGCCCAGCGCGGCGTCCGGCTGCGGGTCGTCCGGGCCGATGCCCTCGGTCCGCACGACCTCGGTCGCGTCCGGTCGGCCGAGCCGGGTCGCGTGCCGCACGACGTCGTGGTTCGACAGCACCCACGTCTGCGGCGCGCCCACCGACCCCGCGCTCGCGAGCGACGCCGCGACCGACTCGCGCAGGGCTGCCGGGTCCCACGGCGTCTGCAGGAAGTCGAAGTTGAACGTCTGGTGCAGCTCGTCCGGCCGCACGTACCGCGCGAGGGCCTCCGGCGGCGACACCCACGCCTCGCCGCAGAGCATCCGCTCGCCCGAGTAGGAGTCGACGAGCCGACGCCACGACCGGTAGACGTCGTGGACCCCCGGCTGGTCCCACATCGGCAGCAGCGCCGTCGTGTCCCGGTTCGGGTCGATCGACAGGTCCGCGTCCGGCAGCCCCTCCGCCTTGACCATCCCGTGCGCGACGTCGATGCGGAACCCGTCGACCCCACGGTCCAGCCAGAACCGCAGCACGTCCTCCAGCTCCGCGTGCACCTCGGGGTTCGTCCAGTCCAGGTCGGGCTGGCTCTCGTCGAACAGGTGCAGGTACCACTGGGCTTTTCGCCGCCCTGAGCCCGGCACCCCCGCCGGGGCGCCGGTGGTCTCGGCTCGGGCGGTCTCAGGCGCGTTGCCATGGGTGGTGGTGCAGGCCGGGGGTCCAGCGAGGTCGGGTACGTCACTGCCGGGGGTCGGGGCGCCGTCCTCGGCCGCGGGTCGGGCGGTCCCGGACGCGGTGGCGTGCCGGGACTCCCAGGAGTCGGGGCGGGCGTCGAGGCGGGTCCAGGCCGGGCCGCCGAACTTGCTGGGCCAGTTGTTCGGCGGCTCCTCGCCGTGCTCGCCGCGACCGTCGCGGATCACGTACCTCGCCCGCTCGGGACTGCCGGGCGGCGAGGCGAGGGCCGCGCGGAACCAGGCGTGCTCGTCCGACGTGTGGTTCGGCACGACGTCGACCACGACCCGCAGGCCGAGCGCGTGGGCGCGCTCGACGAGCGCGTCAGCGTCGGCGAGCGTGCCGAACAGCGGGTCGACGTCGCGCGGGTCGGCGACGTCGTAGCCGCCGTCGCGCTGCGGCGAGCGGTAGAACGGCGACAGCCACAGGGCGTCGACCCCGAGCGCGGCCAGGTGGTCGAGGCGGCTCGTGATGCCGGGCAGGTCGCCCACGCCGTCGCCGTCCGCGTCGGCCCAGGACCGCGGGTACACCTGGTAGATGACGGCGTCGCGCCACCACGGCGTCGTGCTCATGCGCTCCCTCGGGGCCGGCCTGGGTCGGACGCCGGACACGCTATCGACGCCGCCGGCTACCGGCGAGTCATGGTCCCGGAGCGCCTCGGTACCGTGATGCCCATGACCCAGCGCACGCTCGTCCTGATCAAGCCGGACGCGGTCCGCCGCGGCCTCGTCGGCGAGGTCCTCTCGCGCTACGAGGCCAAGGGCCTGCAGATCGTCGCGATGGAGCACCGCAGCATCGACGAGGCGCAGGCCGACGCGCACTACGCCGAGCACGTCGAGCAGCCCTGGTACCCGCCGCTGCGCGCGTTCGCGACGTCCGGGCCGCTCGTGGCGCTCGTGCTCGAGGGCGACGAGGCGATCGCCGTCGTGCGCACCCTCAACGGCGCCACCGACGGCCGCGCCGCCGCGCCGGGCACGATCCGCGGCGACCTGTCGCTGTCGAACCGCGAGAACCTCGTCCACGCCTCCGACTCCGAGGAGTCCTCGGCGCGCGAGATCGCGCTCTGGTTCCCGAACCTCTGACCCCTGCGGGTCGAGGTCGTCAGACGGGGGTCGGGGCCTCTGAGGTCCTACCGCTCCCGGGGAGCGGTGACTTCTCAACGTTCCCAGGCCTCATTCGGTTGAGGATCCACCGCTCACCCGGGGCGTGGGGCGTCAGACCGGGTCGGGACCGACCTCGGGGTCGAGCGGACCGGTCCACGGCACGACCACCTGCGCGAGGACCGCGTGGAAGCGGCCCCGCACGTCGTCCGGCAGCCAGACGACGTCGTGCCCCTTCGACGGCAGCTCCACCGGCTCGGCCAGCGTGACGGCGTCGACGGCCTGGCGAGGGTCGTCACCGGACTCGGCCGGGTCCTCGAGCTGGATCAGCGTGACGCTCACGCTCGCTGGTGACTCGTTGCGGTTGACGACGCCGACGCCCCAGAACTCCTCGGGGTCGAGCGTCGCGCGCCGCTCCAGGTCGACCATGACCGCCTCGACGGGCTGCGACAGGTCGGCCAGGTCGACCGGCTCGATCGTCGTCGCCATGATCCGCACGCCGCGGACGTGCCGGGCGCCCATCCCGTGGAAGTGCAGCACGTCGACCGCGTCCTGCCCCGGGGGTGCGACGACGGCGCCGCGGTCGATGCCGAGGACGGTGCCGACCTCGACGTTCGGCAGGTCGCGGCCGTAGTGGTCGACGGGCTGGAACTGCAGGACCGGCCGCAGCCCGGTCTCGGACCCGTTGCGGAACCGCACGGTCTGGTCGAGGTCGCCATCGACGCCGCGGGGGGCGTACGTGACGGTGACCGGGGGACGGCGGCGCGAGAACAGGCCCATGCCGTCAGCCTACGGTCGGCCGACCAGGCCGACCGGGCTCAGTACCAGCCGTGGCTCTTCTTGAAGGCGTTCGCGCTGCACGGCGTGCCGTAGCGCTGCTCGATGTAGCCCAGGCCCCACGTGATCTGGGTGCGCGGGTTGGTGCGCCAGTCGGAGCCGGCGCTGGCCATCTTGCTGCCGGGCAGCGCCTGCGGGATGCCGTAGGCGCCGGAGCCGGGGTTCTCCGCGCTGACGCGCCAGCCGCTCTCCTGCGTCCAGATCGCGTCAAGGCAGGAGAACTCGTCGTCGCCCCAGCCGCGGTCGGCCAGTAGCTGGCGGGCGACGTCGCGCGGGTCCTGCGAGGCAAGGGCCTTGGCGCGCGCCGCGGCCTCGGCGGCCTTCTCGGCGTCGGCCTTCTGCTGCTTGAGGGCCTTGGCGTCGGCCTCGCGGGCCGCCTCGAGCGCCTTCGGGTCGGTGACCTCGGCCGCGATCGGTGCGCGCGCGGCGCCGCGGGAGACCTGGTCGGCCTCCTGGACGACCTCGTGCACGCTCGCGCGGACGCTGGTGTCGGGGGTGCGCTGGCCGCTCTCGTCGGCCCCGGCCATGACGGTCGGGGCGCCGACGGCGACCCCGGTGGCGACGACGCCGCCGAGGGCGCCGACCGCGATCGTGCGGGGGCGCGGCAGCGCGTCGACGGTGTCGGCGAGCGAGTCGCAGACGCGGTCGCGGGTGCGCTCGTAGCGCGTCGGACCGCGGTGACGGGCGGCGCGGTGCCGCCCGGGGTTCGGACGTCCCGGGGGTGGCGTCGTTCGGCACGCGTGAACTCCTCGTGACCGGTCGGGGGCTCGGACAGCCGCCCACGATACCGGGTCCGCCTGACGGCCGACGGGGCTTTGGCCTGCAAACCCGGTCCGCCTACCCTGGTGGGCATGTCCGTCGAGTCGATCTTCCCCCGGCTGGAGCCGCTGCTGCCCCGGGTGAGCAAGCCCATCCAGTACGTCGGCGGCGAGCTCAACGCCACCGTCAAGGACTGGGACGCCGCGCAGGTGCGCTGGGCGCTCATGTACCCGGACGCGTACGAGGTCGGGCTGCCGAACCAGGGCGTGCAGATCCTCTACGAGGTGCTCAACGAGCGCGACTGGATCCTCGCGGAGCGCACCTACGCCGTCATGGCCGACATGGAGGCCGTCATGCGCGAGCACGGCGTGCCGCAGTTCACGGTCGATGCGCACCGCCCGGTCAAGGCGTTCGACTGCTGGGCGTCAGCTTCTCGACGGAGCTCGGCTACACCAACCTGCTCACGGCGCTCGACCTCGCCGGGGTCCCGCTGCACGCGGTCGACCGCGGTGACGACGACCCGATCGTCCTGGCGGGCGGTCACAGCGCCTTCAACCCCGAGCCGATCGCCGACTTCGTCGACGCCGCCGTCCTGGGCGACGGCGAGGAGGTCGTGCTCGCGATCAGCGACCTCGTCCGGGAGTGGAAGGCCGAGGGCCGTCCGGGCGGCCGCGACGAGGTGCTGGCCCGGCTGGCGGCGTCCGGCGGCGTCTACGTGCCCCGCTTCTACGACGTCGACTACCACGACGACGGCCGGATCCGGTCGGTCACGCCGAACCACCCGGCGGCCCCGCAGCGCGTCACGAAGCACACGCTCATGGACCTCGACGCGTGGCCGTACCCGAAGCAGCCGCTCGTGCCGCTCGCCGAGACGGTGCACGAGCGGTACTCGGTCGAGATCTTCCGCGGCTGCACGCGCGGCTGCCGGTTCTGCCAGGCCGGCATGATCACGCGGCCCGTGCGCGAGCGCTCGATCCAGACCATCGGGACGATGGTCGAGGAGGGGCTGCAGAAGTCCGGCTACCAGGAGGTCGGCCTGCTCTCGCTGTCGAGCGCGGACCACACCGAGATCGGCGACGTCGCGAAGCAGCTCGGCGACCGCTACGAGGGCACGAACACGTCGCTCTCGCTGCCGTCGACCCGCGTCGACGCCTTCAACATCACCCTCGCCAACGAGTTCAGCCGCAACGGCCCGACGCTCGGGCCTGACGTTCGCGCCCGAGGGCGGCAGCGAGCGGCTGCGCAAGGTCATCAACAAGGCGGTCACCGAGGAGGACCTGATCCGCACGGTCGCCGCCGCGTACTCGCACGGCTGGCGCCAGGTGAAGCTCTACTTCATGTGCGGGCTGCCGACGGAGACCGACGAGGACGTCCTGCAGATCGGCGAGCTCGCCAAGCGCGTCATCGAGACCGGGCGCGAGGTCTCGGGTCGCCGCGACATCCGCTGCACCGTCTCGATCGGCGGCTTCGTGCCCAAGCCGCACACGCCGTTCCAGTGGGCCGCCCAGCTCGACCACGAGACGACCGACGAGCGGCTGCGCAAGCTGCGCGAGTCCGTCCAGTCCGACAAGCGGTTCGGCCGGGCGATCGGCTTCCGCTACCACGACGGCAAGCCCGGCACGGTCGAGGGACTGCTGTCGCGCGGCGACCGCCGGGTGGGTCGGATCATCGAGGCCGTGTGGCGCGACGGCGGCCGGTTCGACGGCTGGAGCGAGCACTTCTCCTACGACCGCTGGGCCGAGCAGGCCGAGGCCGTGCTGGCCGACACGCCGGTCGACCTCGACTGGTACACCGTCCGCGAGCGCGACCACGACGAGGTCCTGCCCTGGGACCACCTGGACTCCGGCCTGGACAAGGAGTGGCTCTGGGAGGACTGGCAGGACGCGCTCGACCCCGACGCCCTCGAGGTCGAGGACTGCCGCTGGACGCCGTGCTACGACTGCGGCGTCTGCCCGCAGATGGGCACCGACATCCAGATCGGCCCCACGGGCCAGAAGCTGCTGCCGCTCTCGGTGGTCTAAGGCTCAGCAGCTGCCGGTCAGCAGCACGAGACGGGCGTCGTCGTCGGCCTCCCAGAGGCCCGCGTGCCACGCCACGTGCTTGGCCAGCTGCTTCGCCGTCGGCTCCTGCGTCGTGACGTGAGGCCGCTCCTCGTCCCACGCGGCGAGGGCGTCGTCGCCGTCGAGCCAGTCGAGCTGTCCGGCCGACCAGAGATGCAGCACGAGCGGCGTGCCGCCGCGCACGAGCTCGCCGGCCGTGCGCCGGGACATCCGGGTGGAGCGGCGCCGATAGGTGCGCCCGTCGGGACCGGTCAGGGTCGCCTCGTCGGGGAAGGGCCCCAGCTCGTGCAGGTCGACGCGCATCCTCGGATCCTAGGCCGCGGCCGGCATCCCTGAGGTACCTCAGGGATGTGGTGGCCCCACGGAGCGCCGCGCAGGTGTGGGCGGTCGACCGATGTGGCCGCGGTGCCTCAGCGACGAGAGTCGGTGGTGAGCGAAGGAGAACATCATGAGCCTCACCCACGAGTACATCGCCCTCCAGGAGAACGACCTGCGCGAGCAGGACCTGACCGCCCGCCTCGAGCGTCGTCGGCAGGCGGCCGAGCGGCTCGTCGCGGCCCACGGCGGTGAGCGGCTGGCGGCCGTGGCCGCCCTGGCCCGCCGATCGCGAGCGACCCGCTCGGGGACGCGGCCCGCGACCACGTGCTGACGGACGTCGTCAGCGCGGCGGGAGCTGGTCCTCGACCGTCCCGCCGCGCTGCACGACCGTCCCGAGGACGCCGATCAGCAGGCCGGCCACGGCCAGGACGGTGACGGGCACGGTCCAGTCGTCGGTCAGGTCGTGCAGCAGCCCGACCCCGAACGGCCCGACGGCGGCGACCAGGTAGCCGACGCCCTGGACGAACCCGGACAGGGCGGCGGTCGTGCCAGGGGTCCGGGCCGACCGGCCGATCATGGCGAGCGTCCAGGTGAAGGCGCTGCCGCCGACCCCGAGCAGCACGGCCCACAGCCACGGCGCCGCGGTCGGCGCGAGCAGCACTCCGAGCCAGCCGCCGGACGTGACGAGCGCGAAGAACCACGGCAGCAGTGGCAGCCGTCCGCTCCAGCGGATGAGCAGCGGGAGCGCGAGGGTCGTCGGGATGCCGACGGCGGTCAGCAGCGCTTGCATCGACCCGGCCGAGCCCTGGGACAGCCCGGCGTCGTGCAGGATCGCCGGGAACCAGCCGAACTGGGCGTAGGCCTGCGCGGACTGGGCGCCGAAGCACAGCGCGAGGGCCCACGCGAGCGGCGACCGCACGAGCTGACGGGCCGCGACGGTGCCGGTCGACGGGCCGGACCGGACGTCGTGCCGCAGCAGGCCGAGCCACGGCAGCAGGCTCACGAGCGCCAGCAGGGCCCAGGCCCCGAGGCCGGCGCGCCACGTGCCGAACGCGTCGGCGATCGGCACCGAGGCGACCGACCCCAGCGCGCCACCGGCCATGAGGGCCGCGCCGTAGAGCGCCGAGACGAGCGGCAGCCGGTCCGGGAAGTGCAGCTTCGCGAGCGGCGGCAGGACGACGTTGCCGATCGCCGCGCCGCTCAGCGCGACGACGGTCAGCACCGCGAGCAGCACCGGACCGTTCGCCGCGGCGCGCAACCCGAGGCCGACGGCCGTCAGCCCGAGCAGCACGACGACGGTGCGGTGCAGCCCGATCCGTGCGACGACCCGGGGCGCGGTCGAGCCGAACGCGGCGAAGCACAGGACCGGCAGCGTCGTCACGACGCCCGCGAAGCCCGCCGACATGTCGAGCCCCTCGCGGATCGGCTCCAGCAGCACCCCGACGCTGCCGACCGCGGCCCGCAGGTTGAGGGCCAGCAGGACGATCGCGGCGCCGACGAGGAGCCGGCCGCCGGGTGCGGGGGAGGGGTCGGGGTGGGCCACCGGACCATCGTCGGTCCTGCGCGGCTGACTACGCTCGGCGGGGTGAGCACCACCGCGGAGGGCACCCCGAACCCCGAGGCCCCGAACCCCCAGCTGCCGATCGTGCAGAAGGTGCGCGTGCGCTACGCCAAGCGCGGGCGCCTGCGGTTCACGAGCCACCGCGACTTCGCGCGGGCCTTCGAGCGGGCGATCCGGCGGGCGAACGTCCCGATCGCGTTCTCGTCCGGCTTCACCCCGCACCCGAAGATCTCCTACGCCAATGCCGCGCCGACCGGGGCGGCGAGCGAGGCCGAGTACCTCGAGGTCGGGCTGACCCGTCCGGTCGAGCCGTCCGAGCTGGCCCGGATGCTCGACGCGTCGCTGCCACCGGGCCTCGACGTCGTCGACGCGGTGGCGGCCGGACCGGGGGCGCTCGCCGACCGGCTGACCGCGAGCGAGTGGACGATCGAGCTCCGCGGCGTCGACGTCGACCGGGTCCGCGAGGCGGTCGACTCCTACCTCGCCGCCGAGGTCGTCGAGGTCGAGCGGATGACCAAGCGGGGCCTGCGCACGATCGACACGCGGGCCGCCGTCCGGTCGCTCGACGTTCATCGTGACGACACCTCGGACGCCACGTGTGCGATACTGACCGTGGTCGTCCGACACCAGACACCGTCGGTTCGACCGGACGACGTTCTCGCCGGACTTCGGCGAGGGGGTCTCGAGCTCGACCAGTCGCCGATCGCGACCCGGTCGGCCCAGGGCCCGCTCGACGAGGAGACCGGCAAGGTCGGCGACCCGCTCGCTCACGACCGCGACGCATCCACCTGATGACGACCGCGGCGGGCAGGCAGGACCGCCGTGTGACAGGCCAGGTACGTCGTCCCCCGGCAGGCGGACCGCGTCGGCCGGGAGACCGAGGCTTTTCGGTCCCGAGCGGACCGTAGACGTACAGCCCGGGCGCCCGTGGGCGGCCGGGCGAAGGAGAGCACATGCTCGACGAGAACGAGACCGACGGCTCGACGACGGCGTCCCCGACGACCACGACGACGAGCACCACGACCCGCCGGCGCGCCGCCGGCCGACCTGCCGGGCCGCCCGCCCCGGTGAGCTCGGACATCTTCGCCGCCCCCGAGGCGCCGAAGAAGAAGGCCGCCGCGCGCAAGAAGGCCGCGCCGAAGCCCGACGCGGAGACGCCGACCGCCGCCGACGACGCGCCGTCCACCGCGTCGGACGAGAGCGCCACCGACGCGCCGCCGGCGAAGAAGGCCCCGCGCAAGCGGCCCGCCAAGAAGACCGCCGCGCAGCAGCCTGCCGACGAGGCGACGGACGCGCAGCCCGCCGAGGCCGCGGACGACGAGACGCCCGCCGACGAGGCGAAGGGCGCCACGACGTCCTCCGGCGGCCGCCGGCGCAAGGCGCCGACCGTCGTCGCGACCTTCCAGGCCCCGGAGACGACCGTGCAGCCGGCGCCGACCGACGACTCGGACGACGACGCACCCTCCGGCCAGGACGCCGGCACCGGGCCCGAGGGCGACCGCGGCGGCGAGGGCGAGGGCGAGGGCGGTGCGCCCAAGCGTCGTCGCCGCAGCCGGGGCGGCCGTCGCCGGCGCAAGGCCGACGACGGCGACTCCGACCAGGACGCCTCCGGGTCCGAGGACTCCGACCAGGACGCGGACACCGACGGCGAGTCCGGTGACGACTCCGGCGACGGGTCGTCGGGCGGCAGCAGCGGCACGCGGCGTCGGCGCCGTCGCGCCCGGGCCGGCGAGAACGCCGGCTCGTCCGACGACGACCCGGACAACACCGTCGTCAAGGTCCGCTCGGGCCGCAGCGCCGAGGACGAGATCACGGGCGTCAGCGGCTCGACCCGCCTCGAGGCCAAGAAGCAGCGCCGCCGCGAGGGCCGCGAGGCCGGTCGTCGCCGCGCGCCGATCGTCTCGGAGTCGGAGTTCCTGGCGCGCCGCGAGTCGGTCGAGCGCACGATGGTCGTCCGTCAGCACCAGGGCACCGGCCAGGGCGACGACTACACGCAGATCGCGGTGCTCGAGGACAAGGTCCTCGTCGAGCACTACGTCGCCCGCGAGTCGCAGACCTCGATCATCGGCAACGTCTACCTGGGCAAGGTCCAGAACGTCCTGCCCAGCATGGAGGCCGCCTTCGTCGACATCGGCGCGGGCCGCAACGCGGTCATCTACGCCGGCGAGGTCGACTGGAGCGGCGTCGAGAACGGCAAGGCCCGCAAGATCGAGGAGGCGCTGTCCCCGGGACAGACCATCCTCGTCCAGGTCACGAAGGACCCGATCGGCCAGAAGGGCGCCCGGCTCACGAGCCAGATCAGCCTGCCCGGCCGCTTCCTGGTCTACGTCCCGAACGGCGGC
The DNA here is from genome assembly GCA_036946185.1 of Aeromicrobium erythreum. Taxonomy (GTDB): domain Bacteria; phylum Actinomycetota; class Actinomycetes; order Propionibacteriales; family Nocardioidaceae; genus Aeromicrobium; species Aeromicrobium erythreum_A. Next base: position 15,699 of record JAQIJP010000026.1, on the reverse strand, counting down.
TCGAGCGGCATCAGCCGCAAGCTGCCCGACACCGAGCGGGCGCGCCTCAAGGCCCTGCTCAAGGAGGTCCTGCCCGAGGACGCCGGCGTCATCGTGCGCACGGCCGCCGAGGGCGCGACCGAGGACCAGCTCAAGCGCGACGTCGGCGCGCTGCAGGCCCGGTGGGAGGACATCGCCCGCAAGGTCGAGTCCGGCCACGGCCCGACGCTCCTGTACGCCGAGCCCGACCTCGTGATCAAGGTCGTCCGCGACCTGTTCAACGAGGACTTCGCCGAGCTCGTCGTCGAGGGCGACGACGCCTGGGACAACATCGAGGCCTACGTCTCGCACGTCGCGCCCGACCTGCGCGAGCGCGCCCGGCGCTGGACCCCGGCCGACGAGGAGAACCCGGCGAGCGACGTGTTCGCCGAGCTGCGCATCGACGAGCAGATCCACAAGGCGCTCGACCGCAAGGTCTGGCTGCCCTCCGGCGGGTCGCTCATCATCGACCGCACCGAGGCCATGACGGTCGTCGACGTCAACACCGGCAAGTTCACCGGCTCCGGCGGCAACCTCGAGGAGACCGTCACCAAGAACAACCTGGAGGCGGCCGAGGAGATCGTGCGCCAGCTCCGGCTGCGCGACATCGGCGGCATCATCGTCATCGACTTCATCGACATGGTCCTGGAGTCCAACCGCGAGCTCGTGCTGCGCCGCCTGGTCGAGTGCCTCGGCCGCGACCGCACGCGCCACCAGGTCGCCGAGGTCACCTCGCTCGGCCTGGTCCAGATGACCCGCAAGCGGATCGGCACGGGCCTGCTCGAGTCGTTCAGCACCGAGTGCGAGCACTGCAAGGGCCGCGGCGTCGTCATCACCGCCGAGCCGGTCGAGCCGCGCAAGGACGACGGACCGCGGCGCGGTCGTCGTGGCGGTCGCGGCGGGAACGGCGGCAACGGCAACAACGGCGGCGGCAACAGCAACAACAACGGTGGGGGCAGCAACGGCGGCGGCAAGGGTCGCGGCCGCGGCGGCAACCAGCAGGCCAAGGGCGATCAGCAGGCCAAGGACGCCGAGCCGAAGGACAATGGGCCCCAGGACAGCGGGCCGAAGGACTCCGACACCGCAGCCGCCGAGGCGAAGGACGCTTCGGCCCAGGACGCTCCTGCGACCGACGGCTCCTCGACCGACGAGTCCTCGACCGGCAGGTCCCAGGGGTCCGGTCGCTCGCGGGGCCGGGGCGGACGCTCGACGAAGCCGTCGGACGAGTCCACGGGCTCCGACGACGCGTCCACGCCGGAGCGCGTGACGGCCGACGCCGTCGAGGCGCCGCCGACGCAGGACGCGACCCGGCAGGCCCCGACGGCGCCCCAGGAGGCCCCCGCGGCCGAGCCGGCGCCGGCCGCCGCGGCCGAGAGCTCGGTCCCCGAGACGGACCCGGCGGGTGCCGCCGCGACCGGCGAGGGTGCCCCGCAGCCCGAGGCCCGCGACGTCCCGCAGGTCGAGGACGGACCCGTTTTGACCGACGAGGGTCAGGCTCCGTAAGATGGGACGTCGGTGCGCCCTCGGCGCGCCGCTCTCGTGCGCGGGGCCAGGCCCTGGACGCACACCGAAGACTTCAAGACGCGAGTGAGGAATCCCGTGGTGTACGCAATCGTGCGCAGTGGTGGCACGCAGCAGAAGGTCGCTGTCGGCGACGTCATCGAGATCGACAAGGTGACGCAGGCCGCGGGCGAGACCGTCACGCTGCCGGTGCTCCTGCACGTCGACGGCGACTCCGTCACGACGGACGCCGACGCGCTGGCGAAGGTCTCGGTCACGGCCGAGGTCGTCGGGGCCACCAAGGGCCCCAAGATCGTCATCCAGAAGTACAAGAACAAGACCGGCTACAAGAAGCGCCAGGGTCACCGTCAGAAGTACACCCAGGTCAAGATCACCGGCATCTCGAAGTAAGGGACTCGAACCATGGCACACAAGAAGGGCGCAGCCTCCACCAAGAACGGCCGCGACTCCAACGCCCAGCGGCTCGGCGTCAAGCGCTTCGGCGGCCAGGACGTCAAGGCCGGCGAGATCATCGTCCGCCAGCGCGGCACCCACTTCCACCCCGGCGTGAACGTCGGTCGCGGCAAGGACGACACGCTCTTCGCGCTGTCGGCCGGCGCCGTCGAGTTCGGCACCCGCCGCGGCCGCAAGGTCGTCAACATCGTCGTCCCGGCGGAGTGACGGGACACACCAGTCACTGAAGGGGTGGTTCCGCTGCGGCGGGCCACCCCTTCGTCATCCCCGCGGGCCGGTCGGCCCGCGGACCCAGGTCCAGGAGCACCACCATGGCGGTCCCCACGTTCGTCGACCAGGTGACGCTCCACGTCTCCGCGGGCAACGGCGGGCACGGCGTCGCGTCCGTCCACCGCGAGAAGTTCAAGCCGCTCGGCGGCCCCGACGGCGGCAACGGCGGCAACGGCGGTGACGTCGTGCTGCGCGTCACCGGCGACGTCACGACCCTCGTCGACTACCACCACGAGCCGCACCGCAAGGCCGGCAACGGCTCGCCCGGGGCCGGCAGCAACCGCAGCGGCTCCAACGGCGACGACCTCGTGCTGCGCGTCCCCGACGGCACCGTCGTGCGCGACCACGCCACGGGCGAGGTGATCGCGGACCTGGTCGGGGCCGGCACCGAGGTCGTGATCGCCGCCGGTGGTCGCGGCGGCCTCGGCAACGCCGCGCTCGCCTCCAGCAAGCGCAAGGCGCCCGGGTTCGCGCTCAAGGGCGAGCCCGGCGAGGACCGCGTCATCGTGCTCGAGCTCAAGGTCGTCGCCGACATCGGTCTGATCGGCTTCCCGAGCGCCGGCAAGTCGAGCCTCATCGCGGCGCTGTCGCGGGCCCGGCCGAAGATCGCCGACTACCCGTTCACGACGCTCGTGCCGAACCTGGGTGTCGTCACGGCCGGGTCGACCACGTTCACCGTCGCCGACGTCCCCGGCCTCATCGAGGGCGCGAGCGAGGGGCGCGGCCTCGGCCACGACTTCCTGCGCCACGTCGAGCGCTGCGCGGCGCTCGTGCACGTCATCGACTGCGCCACCGTCGAGCCCGGCCGCGACCCGCTCACCGACCTCGACGTCATCGAGGCCGAGCTCTCCGCGTACGCCGAGGCGCTGCCAGAGGGCGCCACGGGCAAGGACCTGCTCAGCCGTCCCCGTCTCGTCGCCCTCAACAAGGTCGACGTGCCCGACGCCCGCGAGATCGCCGGCTTCGTCCGCGACGACCTCGAGGCCCGGGGCTACGACGTCTACGACGTGTCGGCCGCCAGCCACGACGGCCTGCGCGAGCTGTCGTTCGCGATGGCCCAGGTCGTGGCCCGCCGCCGTGCCGACGAGCCGGCCCGCGAGGCCACCCGCATCGTGCTGCGTCCCCAGGCGCCGAGCGGCGTCGGCGACGAGTTCACCGTCGTCCGCCGCACGAACGCCGAGGGCCGGCCCCAGTGGGTCGTCCGGGGCGAGAAGCCGCGCCGCTGGGTTCAGCAGACCGACTTCAGCAACGACGAGGCCGTCGGCTTCCTGGCCGACCGGCTCAACCGGCTCGGCGTCGAGGACCGGCTGCTGCAGCTCGGCGCCGAGGCCGGCGACGACGTCGTGATCGGCGGCTCCGGCCCCGAGGACGTCGACGCCGTCGTGTTCGACTTCGACCCGTCGATCGTCGCGGGCGCCGAGATCCTCGGCCGTCGCGGCGAGGACGAGCGCCTGTACGACGGCGGCCGGCGCACGACCCCCGAGCGTCGCGAGCGACTCGCGCTCAAGCGCGCCTACGAGGCCGAGGCGCGCGAGCGTCGCGCCCGGGGCGAGGAGGTCGAGACCTTCGAGGAGTGGCTCGCGGCCGCCGACGACGACGAGACGCCCGGCGACCCGGTCGACGTGTGGGGCTGGGACGAGGACGTCGACGACGAGGGCGCCTCACGATGAGCCGCGTCGTCGTCAAGGTCGGGTCGTCGTCGCTCACGACGCCCGCCGGGCACATCGCGCCGGAGCGGATCGCCGTCGTGGTCGACGCGCTCGCGGCCGCCCGGGCCCGGGGCGACGAGGTCGTGCTGGTCAGCTCCGGAGCGATCGCCGCCGGGCTCGGTCCGCTGGGTCTGCGGCAGCGTCCGCGGGACCTCGCGACGCAGCAGGCCGCGGCGAGCGTCGGCCAGGGGGCGCTCGTCGCCCGCTACTCCGAGCTGTTCGCGGCCCACGGCCTGACGGTGGGGCAGGTGCTCCTGACCGTCGACGACGTCACGCGCCGCAGCCACTACCGCAACGCGTACCAGACGTTCGCCCGGCTGCACGAGCTCGGCGTCGTGCCGATCGTCAACGAGAACGACACGGTCGCGACGAGCGAGATCCGCTTCGGCGACAACGACCGGCTGGCGGCGCTCGTCGCGCACCTCGTCCACGCCGACACCCTCGTCCTGCTGTCGGACGTGGACGGGCTCTACGACGGGCACCCCGAGGCGCCGGGCACGCGACTCGTCCCCGTCGTCCGCGGCGAGGCCGACCTCGCCGGCGTCGACGTCTCGCGCGTCGGCTCCCGCGTGGGCACGGGCGGCATGGTCACCAAGGTCGAGGCCGCGCGGATCGCGACCGCCGCCGGCATCCCGGTCGTCCTGACGTCCGCCGCACGCGCCGCCGAGGCCGTCGCCGGGCACCCCGTCGGCACCCGGTTCGAGCCGACGGGTCGTCGCCGGCCCACCCGGCTGCTCTGGCTGGCGCACGCGAGCGACACCCGCGGCCGGGTCCGGCTCGACGCCGGCGCGGTGCGCGCCCTCGTGCAGCGCAAGGCGTCCCTGCTCGCGGCCGGCGTCACCGGGGTCGAGGGCTCCTTCGTCGCGGGCGACCCCGTCGACCTGGTCGGTCCCGACGGCGTCGTCGTCGCCCGCGGGCTCGTCAACTACGACGCCACCGAGCTGCCGCAGATGTTCGGCCGCACGTCGGCCGAGCTCGCGCTCGACCTCGGGCCCGAGTTCGAGCGCGAGGTCGTGCACCGCGACGACCTCGTCGTCGTCACGCGCTGACGGCCGGGCCGCGCGCCCCGCCGATAGGATCCCAGCGTGAAGGAGTCAGCGTGAAGGAACAGGTCCACGCCGCCGCCCGCCGAGCCCGCGAGGCCGCGCGCGTCCTGGCGCTCGCCTCGCGCGCCGAGAAGGACGCCGCGCTGCTGGCGGCCGCCGACGCCCTGGTGGCGGCGACCCCGCGCATCCTCGAGGCCAACGCCCTGGACGTCGAGGCGGCCCGCGCCGAGGGCACGCCCGAGAACGTCGTCGACCGGCTGCTGCTCGACGTCGACCGCGTCGCCGCGTTCGCGCAGGGCGTCCGTGACGTCGCGGCCCTGCCCGACCCCGTGGGCGAGGTCGTCCGCGGCTCGACGCTGCCCAACGGCCTGCGGATGCAGCAGGTCCGGGTGCCGCTCGGCGTGATCGGGATGATCTACGAGGGCCGGCCCAACGTCACGGCCGACGCGGCCGCGATCTGCCTCAAGGCCGGCAGTGCCTCGCTGCTGCGCGGCTCCCGCTCGGCCGCCCGCTCCAACGCCGTCATCATCGAGGTGCTGCGCGACGCGGTGGCCGCGACCGGCCTGCCGGCCGACGTCGTGCAGGGCATCCCCGCCGACGACCGCTCCTCGGCCACCCACCTCATGCAGGCCCGCGGGCTCGTCGACCTCGTCATCCCGCGCGGCGGCGCCGGCCTCATCCGCGCGGTCGTCGAGGAGTCGACCGTGCCGGTCATCGAGACCGGCACCGGCAACGTGCACGTGTACGTCGACGCGGACGCCGACCTCGACATGGCCCTCGACATCGTCCTGAACGCCAAGACCCAGCGCACGAGCGTGTGCAACGCCGCCGAGTCGCTGCTCGTGCACCGCGACGTCGCCGACGCGTTCCTGCCGCGGGTGCTCAAGGAGCTGCAGGCCGCCGGCGTCACGGTCCACGGCGACCCCGCCGTGGCGGCGGTCGACCCGGCCGTCGTCGCGGCCACCGACGACGACTGGGCCACGGAGTACCTCTCGCTCGACCTCGCGGCGAAGGTCGTCGACTCCCTGGACGAGGCCGTCGAGCACGTCCGGCGCTGGTCGTCGGGCCACACCGAGGCGATCGTCACCCGCTCCCTCGAGGCCGCCCGCCGGTTCACGCTCGGCGTCGACTCCGCCGCGGTGATGGTCAACGCCTCGACCCGCTTCACCGACGGCGGCGAGCTCGGCTTCGGCGCCGAGATCGGCATCTCGACCCAGAAGCTGCACGCCCGCGGCCCGATGGGACTGCCCGAGATGACGACGACGACGTACGTCGTCACCGGCGACGGCCACGTGCGCTGACCCCCCGCGTCGTCCCCTAGACTCTGGGACGCCCCAGCCCCGAGAGCCCCCGCGCTCAGCCCGTGAGGTCCGTCGTGAACGCAGCGCAGCAGCCGCGCCGTCAGCTGGTCATCCCCGCCCTCGTGCTCGGGGCGGCCGTCCTGGCGATCATCGTCTTCCTGGCCGTCTCCGGCGGCGACGAGGAGAAGCCGGCCGCCCGGCCGACGCCGACGCAGGCCGGCCCCACGCCCGAGACCGCGAAGGTCAAGGGCTCCGGCGACGCCCCCGAGCAGATCGCGATCAAGGAGGCCTCGGTCGCGCGCGGCACCGCCGCGATCGGGATCGGCGTCGACCTGCCCGACCTGGACCTCGACGACCTGCAGCGGATCGCGATCGAGGTGCAGCAGGGCTCGACGCGCTGGATGCTCACGACCGAGAAGGACCCCCGCGACGCGTTCGTGACGCCGCGGCTGGAGCGCGAGAAGGACGGCAAGACCGTCGAGTACGCCTGCGCGAAGGCCACCATCCAGGCCGCGACGGCCCGGCTGTCGGTCACGCTCCCGCTCGCGTGCCTCGACCGCAACGACGAGCCGGTGCGCGTCCGGCTGGCGCTGCGCAGCGTCGACGGCGGGACCGAGCGGACGGCGACCACCAAGGAGCTGGCCGCGCCGAAGTCCTGAGGCCGCGCTGGTAGGTTGGCCCCATGCTGACGACGATCCTCGCCGCCGCCGAAGAGGGTGCCGAGCACGGCGGGCCCCACCCGTACGTGATCGGTGCCATCGCGCTCGGCATCCTGCTGGTCCTGCTGTTCGCGCTGCTCGCCTTCGGCAAGGGTCGCGAGCACAGCTGAGCACGCCCGTGAGCGCCCACGACACGGCCGCACGCCGCCGCCGGGTCGGGGTCATGGGCGGCACGTTCGACCCGATCCACCACGGCCACCTCGTGGCCGCGAGCGAGGTCCAGTCCTGGTTCGACCTCGACGAGGTCGTGTTCGTGCCCACCGGCCAGCCGTGGCAGAAGGCCGACCGTGAGGTCTCGCCGGCCGAGCACCGGTACCTCATGACGGTCATCGCGACCGCCGCGAACCCGCGGTTCGAGGTCAGCCGGGTCGACATCGACCGCGAGGGCCTCACCTACACCATCGACACGCTGCGCGAGCTGCGCGGCGCCATGCCCGACGCCGACCTGTACTTCATCACCGGTGCCGACGCGATGGCCGCGATCCTGACCTGGCGCGACCACGAGGAGCTCTTCGACCTCGCGCACTTCGTGGGCTGCACCCGGCCGGGCCACGAGCTCGACGGCGAGACGCTCGCGGGACTGCCGAAGGACCGGTTCACGCTCGTCGAGATCCCCGCGCTCGCGATCTCCTCGACCGACTGCCGCCAGCGCGTCGGCCACGGCGAGCCGGTCTGGTACCTCGTCCCCGACGGCGTCGTCCAGTACATCGCCAAGCACGACCTCTACGCGAAGGACCCCGCATGACCGCCTCCGACCGTGCCGTCGAGCTGGCCCGCGCCGCCGCGGCCGCCGCCGACGACAAGCAGGCCAGCCAGATCGTCGCCTTCGACGTCTCGGAGCAGCTCGTCATCACCGACGTCTTCGTCGTGTGCAGCGGCACGAGCCAGCCCCAGATCCGGGCGATCCAGGACGCCGTCGAGGAGAAGCTGCTCGCCCTGGGCGCCAAGCCGTTGCGCCGCGAGGGGGAGCGGGAGGGCCGCTGGGTCCTGCTCGACTTCTCCGACATCGTCGTCCACGTGCAGCACGCCGAGGAACGCGCCTTCTACGCCCTCGAGCGGCTCTGGAGCGACTGCCCGGTCGTCGACGTGACGCCGGCATGAGCAAGCAGCTCGTCCTGTGGCGGCACGGCCGCACCGACTGGAACGTGGCGGGGCGGGTCCAGGGCCAGACCGACACCGACCTCGACGACGTCGGCCGCGAGCAGGCGCGCGAGGCCGCCGCCCGGCTCGCGTCGCTGCAGCCCGACCGCATCGTCAGCTCGGACCTGCGACGGGCCCACGACACCGCGCAGTCGCTCGCGGCGCTGTGCGGCACCGAGGTCGAGCTCGACCCCCGGCTGCGCGAGATGGACTTCGGCGCCCGGGAGGGCCTGACGTGGCGCGAGGCGTGGGACCGGTTCCCCGACGGCATGCGGGCCTGGGTCCGCGGTGACGAGTCGCAGATCCCCGGCAGCGAGACCCACGCCCAGGCGGGCGACCGGTCGGCCGCCGCGCTGCGCGAGATCGGCGACGCGCTCCACGACGGCGGGCTCGCCGTCGTCGTGGCGCACGGCGCGATCCTGCGCACCGGCACGTGCCGCTTCCTGGGCTTCCCGTTGGAGACCTGGACGCTGTTCTCGGGCCTGTCCAACTGCTCGTGGGCCCTGCTGGAGCAGACCTACCCGGAGCACGACTCGCGCTGGCGACTCGTCGAGTGGAACGCGGGCACCCTGCCGGAGCCGGTCGTGTCCGACGACGAGCCACCCGGTGTGGGCGTCGAGGGCGGGACCAGGTAGAGTTCTTGATCGGCGCTCAGGGAGTGCCGGTGCGGGGCTATGGCGCAGTTGGTAGCGCGCTTCCATGGCATGGAAGAGGTCAGGGGTTCGAATCCCCTTAGCTCCACCACCACCGCGAAGGACCCGCCTCAGGCGGGTCCTTCGTCGTTCCGGGCCGCGGCCGAGGGGTCGGCCCGCCGCTCCATGAAGACGCTGCTCGGGTCCTCGACGTAGGCGCCGAAGGGCCCGACCTCGACGAAGCCGTGGCGGGCGTACAGGCGCCGGGCGGCGGCGAAGTAGTCCTGCGAGCCGGTCTCGAGCCGCACGACCGCGCACCCGGCGGCCCGGGCCCGCTCCAGCAGGTGGGCGAGCACCGTCGCCGCGACGCCGCGCCCGCGCGCCGCGCGGGTCGTGCGCATGGACTTGACCTCCGCCCACACCTCTGCGCCGCGGTCGATCCGCAGGGCACCGACCCCGAGCAGCGTCCCGTCGGCGTCGCGGGCCGCCACGAAGGTGAGGCCCGGTCCGCGCAGGGCCTCGGGGTCGAGGGCGTGGACGCTCTCGGCGGGCGAGGTCGCGTACATGTCGTCGAGGTGCTCCCGCAGCAGGGCGAGCACGTCCGACCGCCGAGGGTCGTCGACCTCGACCGTCACGGTGCCGACCACACGCGTCCTCCTCGTCCTGCCCGGTCCTCGACCAGGTCACGACTATTGTCAGGGCGTGCTGCGCAGGATCACGCTCGGGACCGTCGTCGTCATGGCGACGGTCCTCGTCGTGACCGTCGTGCTCCAGCGCGAGGCACCGGCGCCGGCCCGCGCCCTGCCCGGCCCGACGGGGGAGAAGGCCCCGGCCGGCCTGGAGCGCTTCTACGGCCAGGAGCCCGCCTGGCGCCCGTGCGGCCGCTACCGGTGCACGACCGTCAGGGTGCCGCTCGACTACGCGAAGCCGAAGGGCGCCACGATCTCGCTCGCCGTGCGGATGCTCCCGGCGCGCGACGGCCGGACGGACCGGTTGCTGTTCGTCAACCCCGGAGGCCCCGGGGGCTCCGGGGTCGAGTACGTGCCGATCTTCGCCGACGAGGCCTCGGCCGCGATGAGGCAGAAGCTGTCGATCGTCGGCGTCGACCCCCGGGGCGTCAACGAGAGCAGCCCGATCGAGTGCGTCGACCGCAAGACCCTCGACGCGTACCTCGAGCACGACAGCACCCCGGACACCCCGAAGGAGCGCGAGACGCTGGTCCGCGCCGCGAAGAAGCTCGGGGCCGCGTGCCGCGAGCGGTCCGGCGACCTCGTCGACCACGTCAGCACGCAGGAGTCGGCTCGCGACCTCGACGTCGTGCGCGCTGTCCTCGGCCAGCGCACGCTCACGTACTTCGGCGCGTCCTACGGCACGCAGCTGGGCGCCACCTACGCCGACCTGTTCCCGCGGCGCACGGGTCGGATGGTGCTCGACGGCGGCGTCGACGTCGACCTGCGCCGCCGCGACCTGCTCACCGAGCAGGTCGGCGCCCTGCAGAAGACCTTCGAGCGCTTCCTGCGCTGGTGCGGCAAGCGGGACGACTGCCCCCTGGACGACGACCCGAAGGTCGCCGAGCTGCAGGTCGTGCGGCTCGTCGTCGAGGCCGAGGACACGAAGCTGAAGAGCGACGGCGACGTCCGCGACGCGAACCAGACCGCCGTGCTGCGCGGCTTCGTCTTCGGGCTGACCAGCAAGGAGTCCTGGCCCGCGCTGTCCTACGCCGTCTCGCGCGCGGAGTTCGGCGACGGCACCGCCTTCCGGCAGCTCTCCGACGCCTCGGTCCAGCGCGGCGAGGACGACTACGACAACAACTCGCTCGTGGCGGGCATCGCCGTGCGCTGCCTCGACGACCCGCAGGAGACGAGCATCGAGCAGGTCCGCCCCGGTCTGCTGCAGCGGATGGGCCGCGAGTCCGCGCTCTTCGGGCCGTCGACGGCCTGGTCGGCGACGCTGTGCGACGGCTGGGGCGCGAAGGGCCTGCGTCAGCCGAGCGTGCGCGCCGAGGGCGCCGGACCGATCGTCGTGATCGGCACGACCCACGACCCCGTCACCCCCGTACGCCTGGTCGCAGCGTCTCACGAAGGACCTGCGGAGCGCCGTGCTCGTGACCCGGGTCGGCGACGGCCACACGGCCTACGGCCGCGACCGCTGCATCGACCGCGCGGTGTCGGCCTTCCTGCTGGGCGGACCCCGGCCGGCGAAGGGCCTGCGCTGCGAGGACGCCTCGTGAGGCGGCCCCAGGTGCCCCGCTGGGGTCGTCGCGCCGTCGTCGCGACCGTCGTGCTCGGTCTCGTGTGCGTCGCGGTCGCCCTGACCCGCCCGAGCCCGGCCCAGCGGGACCAGGTCGCGGCCGCCGACCGGGTGGCGTCGCGCTACGAGCGCGCGCTGGACGAGGCCGTCCCGCGGTTCGCCGAGAAGGTCCGCCAGGGCGTGCTCGACAACACCGACGACTTCGCCGAGGCCCACGACGTGCTGCGCGCCGCCGTCAAGCGCGTGCCGCGCATCCCCACGGCGGGCACCACGGCCTACGGACGGTCGCACAGCGAGCGCTACCGCGAGGCCCGGACCCGGCGCGACGTCGAGCTCGAGCCCTACGTCACGCTCGCCGCGACGCTCGAGGTCGCCGAGCGCGCGCAGGCCTTCATCGAGGCCGGGACCAAGGTCATCCGGGTCAACCCCGCCAAGCTGCTCGAGGACCAGGCGGTCACGACCGGCCGGCCGCTGCGCGACGAGGTCGTCCCGGCCTTCCGCAAGGCCCGGTCCGACCTCGCGAAGCACCCTCCGCCGAAGGGGTCGGAGGTCCTCGCCCGCGACCTGCGCACCTACCTCAAGGACGCGATCTCGACGACCGAGGACGGCGCGGACGCGCTCGACGCCGGCCGGCCCTTCTTCTTCGACTTCGGCAAGCGCCCCCAGGACCTGCAGCGGCGGCTGCAGACGCTGCAGCGGACGTTGGTGGCACAGGTCGTCCAGGTGCTGGACGAGGTCGTCGCGCCGCAGTGAGCGACGCGCCCGGATCGGTGTGCCAACTCCCACATTCGTGGGTTACAGTGACCCGAGCGGTGACGGAGGTCACTCGTCCAGCATCTGGGAGGCGGAGGCGGGACGGGCGCGACCTCGGATAGTCTCCGCCATGAGTGGGAGTGAAACCGTCGCCTGATCCATGGCGCCGGGCCGAGCTGATGGGGAAGTTCTGAATGAAGATCCGTAAAGCGTGCGTCGCCGGGTCCCTGCTGATCGTGGGCGCCACGGTCTACGCCGGGCCGGCCCAGGCCGAGACGACGACGACCGCCACCACGAACCTCGTCGGTGCCGTCTGCGCCGATGCCGATGCCGACGCGAACGCCGACGCGAACGCCGACACGGACGTCGACGCCGATGCGAACGCGAACGCCGACGCCTCCACCGACTCGGTGAGCACCGACGCCGACGCGAGCGCCAACGCCAACGCCAACGTCGACGGCAACTTTGTCACGCAGACCGACATCAACGCGATCTCGTCGCCGAACGCCGTCGCCACCGACACCTCGGTCAACGCGGTCACGTCGACCGACCAGGGTGGCAACCTCGTCACCGCGACCTCGGTCGACGCGGTCTCGGCCACGAACTCCGTCATCACGCAGGACGTCACGGCGGTCACGGCCACGCAGACCGACGGCACGCTGGTCACGGGCACCGACGTCGACGCGGCCACCTCGCAGAACGCCGTGCTGTCGCAGGACACCACGGCCGTCGTGGGTCAGAACACCGACGGCTCGCTGGTCACCGGTGCCGGCACCGACATCGACGCGGTGGCCTCGACCAACGCGGCGCTGCAGGACACGTCGGTCAACGCCGTGACCACCTCGGACTCGAACGGTGGCACGCTCGTCACCGCCAACACCGACATCGACGCGGTCGCCGCGACGAACTCGGTCCTCGGCGACTCGGGCCTGAGCATCAACGCCGCGACCTCGACGCAGACCGACGGCAGCCTCGTCGCCGCCATCGGCACCGACATCGAGGCCGTCGCCAACGACAACTCGATCCTCGGCCAGACCGACGGCTCGCTGCTCTCGGGCGTCACCAGCACCGAGACCGACGGCGGTGCGGTCCTGAGCCTCGACGTCGACGCGGTGTCCTCGACCAACGCGATCCTGGGCGACACCGACCTCGACGCGGTCGCCACGGAGGGTGCGCTCGACGGCGTGCTCACCACGGGCATCACCGGCGCCTCGACCACGGCGCTCGGCGGCCTCGTGTCCGGCGACACCGCGGGCACGACGACCGACGGTGGCGCGACGGCCGGCACGGCGGGCATCGCGGGCGTCCTGAGCGCCCAGCGCGTCAAGGCTGCGTCCGACGACTGCGTCGACGACTCGGCCCTGCCGGACACCGGTGGCGAGAACCTCGGCCTGCTCTACGCGGCCGGTGCGCTCGTCCTCGCGGGCGGCGCGGTCATCGCCTCGTCCGAGCGTCGCCGCCGCAAGGCCTGATCGACCACGCACGACACGCACCTGACGCCTCCACGGACCGGGACCTCCCGGTCCGTGGAGGCGCTGGTCGTCTGAGGAGAGCATGAGCACCGCCCCCACCCCCCAGCACACCCGGCACACCACGGACGTCCCCGGCGCCGGGCGACGATCCGTCGTCTGGCTCCTCACCGCGGTGGTGGTGGTCCACTCGCTGCTCGTCATGCTGTGGGTCATGCCGGACAACCCGACGCGGCAGGCGGTCGGCCCGCAGCGGCTCGCGAGCTACATCAACCCGTACTTCGAGCAGTCGTGGTCCGTGTTCGCGCCCGTGCCGCGCCGCGGCGGCGAGAACGTCGTCGTCCGGGCCTTCGTGGGCGACCCCGACAAGCCCGACGAGGGCAAGGTCTCGCCCTGGTTCGACATCACGCGCGACGAGGACCAGCGGATCGCCTACCTGGTCAACCCGTCCCGCATCCACTCCGCGACCCGGCGGCTCGGCGGCAACATCAACACCACGATGGCGAAGTTCAGCCCCCAGCAGAAGCTCCTCGTCCGCGGCAACTACGTCCAGGACTCTCCGTCGGAGCTCGTGAAGCGGCTCGAGGCGACGAACCGGCTCGGCGTCGTGGGCGACGCCAACATCGAGCAGTTCGCCGAGAACCAGCAGATGCTGACGACGTTCCTGACGATGTACACCCGCGCCCGCTGGGGCAAGGACGTCACGATGGTGCAGTACCGCGTCGGCCACCGCACCGTGCCGAACTTCGACCTGCGCAAGCAGCAGAAGTTCACCGACGTCCCCTTCACCTACTACGTCTTCGGCTGGCGTCGCACCATCGCCGTCCCGCAGGACGCGCAGCAGGCGTTCGACGGCTACGTCCGCAAGGCGCCGCGGTCGCAGCTGCGGCCCGCCGACGACGCCGAGCTGCCGCAGGGAGACCAGTGATGACGACGCTCGACACCCGTCCCTCCGCACCCGAGACCCCGCCGGAGCCTCCGCGCACGCGTCTGGTCGACGCCGTCCTCGACTCCCTCGAGCGCGGCATCTCCCGCCTCGAGCGCTGGCTCATCGGCGACCAGCACGGCCTCTACGGCGCGTCGTTCGCGCGCATCCTGTCCGGGGGTGCCGTGCTCGGCATCCTGGTCACCAACTTCCGGCAGCGCGACCTGCTGTTCGGCCCGGGCTCGATCTGGAACGGCGTCCTGCAGGAGCAGTCCCAGTACCTCCCGCCGCACCTCGTCGCGGGGATGGGCAGCGGCCTGTTCCTGGTCTTCTACCTGGCCGTCGTCGCCTGCGCGATCGGCTGGATGCTCGGCTGGCACACGAAGCTCGTCGGGCCGCTCATGCTCGTCGGCAACGTCGCGATCATCGAGCGCATCCCGGTCCTCGGCGACCAGGGCGACAACATCCTGCGGATCGGCCTGTTCCTGCTGATGTTCATGAACGTCAGCGAGGTGTGGTCGCTCGACGCCCGGCGGCGGGCGCGCACCGAGGCCGTGCCGGTCGTCCGTCACGGCGGCGCCGGCGACAACGTCCGCGCGGTGGTCGGCAACCTGTACCGCTCGCAGGCCGTCGTGCCGCGCTGGCTCGCCAACCCGCTGCACAACCTGGCGTTCGCGGCGCTGGCCTTCCAGCTCGTCCTCATCTACTTCTCCGCCGGCCTCTTCAAGGCCCAGGGCGGCCTCTGGCAGCACGGCACCGCCGTCTACTACCCGCTGCAGCTGCAGGAGTACAAGCCGTTCCCGTTCCTGACCGACCTGCTGACGTACTCCGGCGTCGTGGTCAACATCGCCACCTACCTGACGGTGTTCGCGCAGCTGATCTTCCCGGTGGCCCTGCTGTTCCACCTGCTGACGCGCAGCTACGGCATCCCGGGCACGGCGTTCGTGTTCCGGTCGGTCTACGTCGTGATCGTCGGGTTCCACCTGTCGATCGCGGTCGTCATGGCCCTGCCGTGGTTCGCGCTCGAGATGATCGCCTTCGACGCGATCTTCGTGTCGTCCGCGACCTACCTGGCGGCCCAGCGCTGGCTCGCGACGCGCGGCGAGGGCCTGCGGGACCTCTGGTACGACGTGACCGACCCGCTCGTCATCCGCTGGCACCGCTTCCGCGGCGCACCGACGGAGTAGCGGCGAGCTCGCGGGCGGCGCGCCGTCCGCTCAGGACGAGGGCGAGCACCGGCAGGGTGAGGGTCGCGGCGAGTGCGTTGAGCGTCCCGTAGCCCTGCCACGCGACGACGAGACCGGCCAGCAGGCCGCCACCGGCCCCGCTGAGGTTCATCACGAGATCGTTGCGCCCCTGCAGCCGGGGCCGGTCCTGCGGGTCGACGCTCGTCGACAGCAACGACGCGCCGGCGATCACGCTCGTCGACCAGCCCAGCCCGAGCAGGACGAGCCCCACCGTGATGGCCACGGCGGAGCTGCCCGACGTCCCGG
>JAQIJP010000025.1:0-50634 GCA_036946185.1 Aeromicrobium erythreum | reverse complement strand
TTCCCGATCGACCCATCCGCCTCGTCACACGCCCCGAATGACCAGTGACACCAAGCGGCTCCGGCATTCGGCGGCCGTCACGGAACAACGAAGGAGAAACTCCATGCGTACGACCACCAAGAGCCGCTCGCTGGCCATCGCGGCGGTCGCGTCGCTGTCGCTGTTCACGGCGGCCTGCGGCTCGAGCGACACCGACAGCTCGTCCTCGGACAAGGCCGAGAGCTCGCCCAGCAGCGACTCGATGACCGACACCGGTCTCGTGGGCCCCGGCTGCGCCGACTACGCGAAGCAGGTCCCGGACGGCGCCGGCTCGGTCGAGGGCATGGCCCAGGACCCGGTCGCCACGGCCGCCAGCAACAACCCGCTGCTCAAGACCCTCACGGCTGCCGTCTCCGGCAAGCTCAACAAGGACGTCAACCTCGTCAGCACGCTGAACGGCGGCGAGTTCACCGTCTTCGCGCCGGTCGACGACGCCTTCAAGAAGCTCCCGGCCGACACGGTCAAGACGCTCGGCACGCCCGAGGGCGCCGAGACGCTGAAGAAGGTCCTGACCTACCACGTCGTCGAGGGCCAGATCGCTCCCTCGGACATCGACGGCAAGCACAAGACCGTCGAGGGCCAGGAGCTCGAGGTCACCGGCTCCGGCGACAACCTGAAGGTCAACGGCAACTCCGCCGTGATCTGCGGTGGCGTCAAGACCGCCAACGCCACGGTCTACCTGATCGACACCGTGCTCATGCCGCCGAAGGCCTGATCACCGGCATCGTTCACGACGGCCCGCCCCTCTCGGGGGCGGGCCGTCGTCGCGTCCGTAGGCTCGGGCCGTGGGTGCGATCCATCTGATCCGGCACGGCCAGGCGTCGTGGGGTGCCGACGACTACGACCAGCTCTCCGAGCTCGGGCTGCGCCAGGCGGCGTGGCTGGGCCAGTCGTGGGAGGCGTCCGGCTTCCGGCCGACGTGGTCCGTCGCCGGGGCGATGCGCCGGCACGCGCAGACCGCCGTCGCGGCGATCGACGCGATCGACGGCGACCTGTACGACGTCGACGCCGGCTGGGACGAGTACGACCACCTCGGGCTCGTCGGCGCCGAGAAGGCCGCCGACCGGCCGGCGGACGCGCGCGCGTTCCAGCAGGTCCTCGACGCCGCGCTCGAGCGGTGGGTGGCCGGTGGCGACGCCCCGGAGACCTTCGCGCAGTTCACGGAGCGGGTGCTCCGGGCGCTCGACGCCGCGACCGAGCAGGCGGGCAGCGGGCAGGAGGTCGCGGTCTTCACCTCCGGCGGCCCGATCGGCCTCGTCGCGTCGCACCTGCTCGCCGGCGACGCCTCGCTGTTCATCGGCCTCAACCGCGTCGTCGTCAACGCCTCCGTCACGACGCTCATCGTCGGGCGCGGCGGTCGGCGGCTGCTCACGTTCAACGAGCACACGCACGTCCCGCGCGACGCGGTCACGTTCCGCTGACGGGCCACTCCCGCAGCACGACCGCGACCGTGGTCGCGTCCAGCAGGGCGAACTCGCGGGCGCCCCACGGCCGCATCGTCGGCCGCGACAGGTTCGGGTGGAGCAGGTCCGGGCGGCGGGCGCTGACGTCGGCGAACACGCCGTCGATGTCGTCCGTCTCGACCCCGAGCTCGGGCCGCTCGCCGGCGGCCAGGTCCGGGTCCCGCGCGAGGCAGAGCTTGACACCCTCCTTGCCGACGACGACGAGGTCGTCGTCCTCGTGCAGGACGTCGAGCCCGAGGCCGTCGACGAACAGGTCGATGCCGACGGCGAGGTCGGCGTAGTGGACGGTGGGGACGAGCGTGGTCAGCACCTCGCCAGGACACACCCGGGGTCGGGACGGGTCAAGGGTCCGGGTGACGGGGATCTCCCGCCACCCGCGTTCAGATACCGTTAGTATCTGAACCATGACGACCTTCACCACGGGCACGCGCGTCCTCGTCACGGGCGCCTCCTCCGGGCTCGGCCTGGCCTTCGCCGAGCAGCTCGCCGACGCCGGCTGCCGGGTCCTCGCGACCGACGTCCACGCCGACGCCCCCGCCGAGCTCGCGGACCGCGACGGCGTCGACTACCTGACCCTCGACGTCACGCAGGACGCGCACTGGGACCGCGCCTACGAGTGGGTGGTCGAGAACTTCGACGGCCTCGACGTGCTGTTCAACAACGCGGGCGTCGCTGCCGGCGGTCGGATCGAGCTGTCCGAGATGGACCAGTGGCAGTGGATCGTCGACATCAACCTGCTCGGCGTCGTGCGTGGCTGCCGCCGGTTCGTCCCGATGCTCAAGGAGCAGGGGTCGGGCCACATCGTCAACACCGCGTCGGCCGCGGGCCTGGTGCACGCGCCGACGATGAGCGAGTACAACGCCGTCAAGGCCGCGGTCGTCGCGCTCAGCGAGACGCTGCGCCACGAGCTGCACCCGTTCGGCATCGCGGTCAGCGTCGTGTGCCCGACCTTCTTCAAGACCAACCTCAGCGAGTCGATGCGGGGCAAGGACGAGTCCGCCCAGCGCGTCGCCGCCAAGCTCATCAACAACTCCACGCGCTCGGCCGCCGACGTGGCGCGCGAGGTGCTCAAGCAGGTCCGCCGCGGCACCTACCTGATCCTCCCGGACCGCGACGCCGTCATGGCCTACCACGCCAAGCGCGTGGCCCGACCGGTCTACGACAGGATGATGTTCCGGGCGGCCGCACGGGTCGCCCGCAAGGGCTGAGCCGGAGGGGTCGCATGCGCACGAACGTCCTGATCACGGGAGCGAGCTCGGGCCTCGGCGCCGAGATGGCCCGGCAGCTGGCGGCGAAGGGCCACCACCTCGCGCTCACGGCCCGGCGGGTCGACCGGCTGGAGGCGCTGCGCGACGAGATCCTCGCGGCGCACCCCGACGTCGAGGTCGTCGTGCACGCCCTCGACGTCACCGACCACGACCAGGTGTTCGCCGTGGTGAAGGCCGCGGTCACCGACCTCGGCGGGCTCGACCGGGTGATCGTCAACGCCGGGCTCGGCAAGGGCGGGCGCGTCGGCACCGGCCGGTTCGCGGCGAACAAGGAGACGGTCGAGACCAACGTGCTCGGCGCGCTCGCGCAGTGCGAGGCCGCGATGGAGCACTTCTACGAGCGGGGCGCCGGCCACCTCGTCGTCATCTCGTCGGTCTCGGCGATGCGCGGCATGCCGTCGTCGATGACGACCTACGCGGCGACCAAGGCGATGGTCGCGCACCTCGCCGAGGGGATCCGGATGGACCTCGTGGGCCGCAAGGGCCTCGACATCAAGGTCACGACGATCTATCCCGGCTACATCGCGTCGGAGATGAACGAGAAGGTCGAGCAGGAGCAGCGCCTCATGGTCGACACCGCGACCGGCGTGCGCTCGATGGTCAAGGCCATCGAGAAGGAGGTCGACGAGGCCTCGGTCCCGGGCTGGCCGTGGGTGCCGCTCGGCCAGGTCATGAAGCACGCGCCGCGACCGGTCGTGCGCAAGCTCGTCTGAGTCAGACGGCGGCGACCCGGTCGAGGTCGCCGTGCGAGAGGTGCACGCGCTCGGCCCCGCGGTCGGCACGACGGACGATGCGCTCGACCCGGTCGATCGTGCCCGGCTCGTCCAGCGTCTCGACGACGACCTGGGCGGAGTCCGGCGGCGCGTAGGCCGTCGCGGCGGCGCCGAGACCCGCGCTGATCGCCTCGAGGACGACGAGCGGGTCCGTGCTGTCGGCCAGGTGGAAGACCTGGATGCACCAGCCGTCGATGGGGACTGCTGCCACGGCGACTCCTCGTGCCGGACCCTGGACGGGTCGTCTCGTCCCCCGACGTCGACGAACCTAACGACGACCGGGGGCCGCCGCGACGGCCCTGAACAACTTCAGGGCCTAGGACCCGGGTCGTCCGGCGAGCAGCTCGCGGACCAGGGCCCCCACCTGCTCGGACTCGACGAGGAACCCGTCGTGACCGTGCAGCGACCGCACGACCCGCAGACCGTCCGTGCCGGGGAGCAGGTCGGCGAGCTCCTGCTGCTGCGCGATCGGGTAGAGCCGGTCCGAGTCGATGCCCGCGACGAGCGTCCGGGCCGTCACCCGGGCGAGCGCGGCGGCGACGCCGCCACGGTCGCGGCCGACGTCGTGGCTGTCCATCGCGCGGGTCAGCACGAGGTAGGAGTTGGCGTCGAAGCGGCGGGCCAGCTTGGCGCCGTGGTGCTCGAGGTAGGACGTCACGCTGTACCTGACCTGCCGCCCACGGCCCGGCACCCCCGCCGGGTCCTCGCGCCCACGCCCGAAGCGCTGCTGCAGCTCGGGCTCGCTGCGGTAGGCGACGTGCGCGGCGCGGCGGGCGACGTCGAGCCCGGCGACGGGACCGCGCTCGGCGGCGTAGTAGTCACCGCCGTGGAAGTGCGCGTCGGCGGTGATCGCGGCCTGCTGCACCGATGACCAGGCGATCTGCTCCGCCGAGGCCTGCGCCGACGTCGCGAGCAGCATGAGCCGCTCGACCCGCTCCGGGTGTTCGACCGCCCACTCCAGCGCGCGCATGCCACCGGCGGAGCCGCCGATCACGGCGTGCCAGCGCTCGATGCCCAGGTGGTCTGCGAGGGCCACCTCGGCCGCGACCTGGTCGCGCACGGTGAGGTCCGGGAATCGGCTGCCCCACGGGGTGCCGTCCGGCGCGGAGGACGACGGTCCGGTGCTGCCCTGGCAGCCGCCGAGGATGTTCGCCGCCACGACGAACCAGCGGTCGGTGTCGAGCGCGCGCCCGGGCCCGACGACCTCGTCCCACCACCCCGGGCTGGGGTGGCCGGGTCCGGCCGGGCCGGCCACGTGGCTGTCGCCCGTGAGCGCGTGCAGCACGAGCACGGCGTTGTCCCCGCGCCACTCGCCCCACGTCTCGTGGGCGAGCGTCACGGCGGGCAGCTTCTCGCCGGACTCGAGGGTCAGCGGCCCGACGTCGGTGAAGCGTCGCGACCCGACAGGATCTCCCTCCCGCCACGCACCGGTGACGGGAGGGAGATCCTGGGTGGTGAGGTGTCGACTCACTTCGCGGCGCGCAGACCCGCCTCGAGGTCGGCCAGGATGTCGTCGATGCCCTCGAGGCCGACGGCCAGCCGGACCAGGCCCGGCGTCACGCCGGTCGCGGCGTGCTCCTCGGGCGTACCCTGCGAGTGCGTCGTGCTGGCCGGGTGGATCGCGAGCGAGCGGACGTCGCCGATGTTCGCGACGTGGCTGAACAGCTCGAGCGCGTCGATGAAGCGTCGGCCCGCGTCGATGCCGCCCGGCAGCTCGAACGTCAGCACCGCGCCGGAGCCCCGGGGCGTGTACTTGTCGGCGAGCTCCTTGTACGGGTTGCCCGGCAGCGAGGCCCACGTGACCTTCGAGACGTCGTCGCGCTGGGTCAGCCACTCGGCGACCTTGCGGGTGTTCTCGACGTGACGCTCGACGCGCAGGCTCAGCGTCTCGAGGCCCTGCGCGATGAGGAACGCGCTGAACGGCGAGATCGCCGGACCGACGTTGCGCAGGTACTGGACGCGGAGCTTGGCCAGGAAGGCCGCCGGGCCGAGGGCCTCGGCGAACACCAGGCCGTGGTAGCTGGCGTCGGGGGTCGTGAAGCCCGGGAACTTGTCGCCGTGGGCGCCGTAGTCGAACGTGCCGCCGTCGACGACGACACCGGCGATCGTCGTGCCGTGGCCGCCGATGTACTTGGTCGCCGAGTGGATGACGGTGTCGACGCCGTGCTTCAGCGGGTTCAGCAGGTAGGGCGTCGCGACGGTGTTGTCGACGAGGAACGGCACGCCGACCTCCTTGGCGACCGCGGAGATCGCCTCGAGGTCGAGGATGTCGCCCTTCGGGTTGCCGATGGTCTCGCCGAAGAACGCCTTCGTGTTCTCCTGCGCCGCGGCGCGCCACGCGTCGGGGTTGTTGTTGTCCTCGACGAAGGTCACCTGGATGCCGAGCTTCGGGAAGGTGTGGCGCAGCAGCGAGTCCGTGCCGCCGTAGAGGCTGGCTGACGCGACGATGTGGTCGCCGGCCTCGGCGACGTTGGTCAGCGCGCCGGTCGTCGCGGCCTGGCCGGACGCGAACAGCAGGGCACCGACGCCACCCTCGAGCGCAGCGATCCGCTGCTCGACGGCGTCCTGCGTCGGGTTCATGATGCGCGTGTAGATGTTGCCCGGCTCGGCGAGGCTGAACAGGTCTGCAGCGTGCTGCGTGTCGCGGAACTGGTACGACGTCGTCTGGTAGATCGGCAGCGCGCGGGCGCCGGTCGTGGGGTCGGGCGTCTGGCCCGCGTGGATCTGCTTGGTCTCGAACGACCACTGCTCGCTCATGGATGCTCCTGGACTGGGTCGGTGTCGTGGCCTCCACCGTGACAGCCCGCGTGCCGCGCTCGCCGACGTCTCACGATCCGGGACGCGCGTCCACGACGGGTCCGACCTCCCTTCAGGGGTCAATCCGTGCCGGATCGGGCTCGGACGAGTGCCTCGACCAGTGACCCCGCCCTAGCGTGAGTCGTCACACTCCTCCTCGTGCGAAGGATCACTCGTGCACCTCTCCCTGCGTACCGCGCTGATCGGCGCGGCCGCCGCGCTCGCGAGCGCGACCGCCCTCGTCACCCCGGCCCAGGCTGCTCCCGGCGACGCGTTCGACCCCGCCCGCCCCCAGATCTTCATCGGCCAGGGTGACCCCACCCAGCTGTCGATCGCCGAGCCGGACGCGAACGGGAACTTCACGTTCCGCAACGAGGGTGGCGCCGTCCAGGCGGGCGATCCTCGCTACAACGCGATCGGCTACAACACCGCCGACAACTACCTGTACGGCATCGCGAACGCGACCCGGGGCAGCATCCCGGCCGGCGCGGTCGTCCGCATCGGTCAGGAGGGCGTCGTCACGCGGGTCGGCACCTCGACGTTCGACTCCGAGCTCAACATCGGCGCCTTCGGCCCCGGCGGCCGCCTCTACGTCGCCAACACGGTGGGCACGCAGCTGCTCGCGATCGACGTGACCACGGGCCAGCAGGTCGATGCGCAGACGCTCTCGCAGTCGCTCAACACGCTCGGTCGTGTCTCGGACTGGGCCTTCACGCAGGGCTACCTGTGGGGCATCGGGGACAACCGCACGCTGGTGCGCGTCGACCCCGCCACCGGCACGGTCGCCGACTTCGCGCTGACCGCCGACCAGGTCTCCGCCGGCTTCGCCGGTGCGGCCTGGACCTACCTCGACGGCACGCTGGGCTTCTCGCACAACGACTCGGGTCGCATCGACCGGATCCGGATCACCGACCCGGGCTCCACGCAGCCGGGCGTCACGCTGCTGAGCAGCCGCACCGGCCCCGCCAACACGCTCAACGACGGCGCTGCCTCGCCCGGACTCCCGGTCGACCTCCAGATCACCAAGACGTCGCGTGGCTTCGCGCCCGGCAAGACGGTGACCTACACCCTCACCGTCAAGAACAACGGTGACGGCTACTCCACCGGCTGGACCGCGACCGACTCCGTGCCGGCCGAGCTGTCCGACGTCACCGCCACCTCGCCGGACGCGACGTGCCAGGTCAGCGACAACGACGTCACCTGCACCGGTGGCGAGCTCGCGCCCGGCGAGACCGCGACGATCATCGTGACGGCCAGCGTCCCGGCCGACCAGACCGGCAGCGTCGAGAACGAGGCGACCGTCGAGGGCAACGAGCCCGACCCGGTGGCATCGAACAACACCGACAGCGTCGTCGACGAGGTCGACGAGGGTGACGTCGGCGCCGGTGGCGCGGACGTCCCGGCCCGACCGAGCGTCCCCGCCGGCGGTGAGGGCCGACTCGCCTCGTCGTCGACCGGTCCCTGGGTCGCCGGCGGCGTGCTCGTCGCGCTCCTCGGCGGTCTCGCAGCGGGCCGTCGCCGCCTGAAGCACTGACTCGCATGACGCGCGCCGCAGCCCGGCCCCGGGACCGACCGTCCCGGTGGCCGGGCCGCGGTGCCTCCGGAGGTCGGCGGCGTCGCGAGCGTCACCGGCTCAGGAGGGCCCTGGGCCGGCTCACCGTGACGACCCTCGTCGCCGCGGTCCTCGTGGGACTGACCTCGTGGACGACCGCGCCGGCCGAGGTGGTCACCCGCCCCGGCCGGACCTTCGCCGACTCCGCGGCACCGCCACGGACCGAGGGGGCAGCCGTCGCGCTGGCAGCCGTCGGCATCGACGCACCCCTCGACCCCATCAGGTTCCGCGGCTCGGTCCTGGACCCACCGTCGGACGTCCACCGCGTCGGGTGGTGGGCCGACGGGACGGACGTCGCATCGGCCCGCGGTGACCGGCCCACGGTCCTCGCCGGCCACGTGAGCGACGGGCGCGACCGGCCGGGGGCCTTCGCGAGCCTGCACGACGTCCGCGTCGGCATGACGGTGGTGACCCGCGACGCGGACGACCGGGTCGCCGTCTGGCGGGTGGCCCGCATCCGCACCTTCGCCAAGGACGAGCTGCCGCGGGAGACCTTCCTCCCCGCCGGCCGGCGCGTGCTGCGCCTCATCACTTGCGACACCCGCGTGGTCCGGCCCGACGGACGGTTCCACTACGAGGACAACCTCGTGGTCGAGGCCGAGCCGGTCAGCGGGACGCCAGGTCCGCAGCCCCCATCCGGAACGGCTGCGCCGTCGACTCCAGCACGCTGAGCCACAGGTCGCCGTCGGGGGAGACGCTGTGCGAGCCGCTCGTGACGAGGGGGATCGGCACGTGCACGAACCGGTGGCGACGTCGGCCGACGACGATGTCGGTGCGTCCGGCCATCGCGGCGTGCACGGCGGTCTGGGCGAGCCGCGCGCAGTAGACGGAGTCCGAGGCGTCCGCCGGGACCGACCGGATCTGGTAGCCCGGGTTGAAGAACCGCATGGTGAGCGGCAGCCCGCGCTCGCCGAAGTGTTGCGTGAGCTCGCCGCGCAGCAGGCCGGCGATGTCGCCGAGGACGGCGTTGCCGGACGCGTCCGTGCGGCCGTCGCGGGACAGCAGCTCCTGGCCCGCTCCCTCGGCCAGGACGATGACGGCGTTGCCGCGCTCGCGGACGCGTCGCTCGACGAGGGCGAGCAGGCCGTCGTCGCCGTGCAGGCCGAACGGCACCTCCGGGATCAGGACGAAGTCGGCGGCGTGGTTCGCGAGCGCCGCGTAGCAGGCGATGAACCCCGCGTGCCGGCCCATGACCTGCACCAGCCCCACGCCGCCGAGCGCCGCCTCGACCTCGATGCGGGCCGCCGCGATGGACTCGGCCGCCCGGCCGAACGCCGTCGCGAAGCCGAAGCTCTGGCCGATGTGGGGGATGTCGTTGTCGATCGTCTTCGGCACGCCCACGACGGACAGGGCGAGCCTGCGCCGGTCGATCTCCTGCGTGATCCGGTGGGCGCCGCGCATCGAGCCGTCGCCGCCGACGACGAACAGGATGTCGATGCCCATCTCGACGAGCCGATCGACGACCGCCGCCGGCTCCTGCGCGCCGCGCGACGTGCCGAGGACCGTGCCGCCGCGCTCGTTGATGGTCGCGACGGACTCGGGCGTGAGCCGGACCGGGTCGGCGGTGAGACCGGGGACGAAGCCGGCGTAGCCGTTGCGGAACCCCCACACGTCGTGGACCCCGTAGTGGGTCGCGAGCTCGAGGACGAGGGCGCGGACGACGTCGTTGAGGCCGGGGCACAGGCCGCCGCACGTGACGATGCCGACGGTCGTCGTGGCCGGGTCGAAGAAGATCTCCCGCCGCGGCCCGCCCGCCTCGAAGCTCGGCAGCTCCTCGAGCGGCAGGCCGCGCCGCCGGATCAGCGCGATCGTGTCGTCGTAGAGCACGCGGTCCTCCTCGCCCACGTAGTACTCGTTCGTCGCCCGCTGCTCGACGTAGTGCGACAGGGGCGACTCGACGCGGCACGGGCCGAGGGTGCGGACCTGGAGGTCGGCGAGGCTGATCACCCTCCGATCCTAGGGTGAGGGAGTCCTCACGTTCCACGATCGGACCGTCGTCCGGCGGGACGTGCGGCAGGATGACGCCATGAGCCTGCAGATCACGGTGCGTGGGTCCGCCGAGGCGACCTACCGGGCGGAGCGCGTCACGGTCCGGCTCCGGGTCCAGGCCGAGGGCGACGACCGGGCGCAGGTCCACGACGAGGCCTCGGGCGCGCTCGAGCCGATCGTCGACCAGCTGCGCGAGCTGGAGTCGCGCGGCGCCGTGCTCGACTGGTCGACCGACCAGGTCCACGTCCTCACCCACACCCCCGTCGAGGAGGGGCAGCGGTCCGCGCAGCGCGTGCACGTCGCGAGCGTCGGGGTGGTCGCGGAGTTCGTGGACTTCGAGCGGATGAGCGGCTTCGTCGACTACTGGTCCGGCCGCGAGGTCGTGCAGGTGGACGGCCTGGAGTGGGACGTCCTCGCCCGGCACCGGCGGGCGTACGAGGCCGAGGCGCGCAAGGCGGCCGTCGACGACGCCGTCGCCAAGGCCCAGGCCTACGCCGACGCGGTGCGCCGCGGTCGCGTCGTCGCCGTCGAGCTGTCGGACCCCGGCATGCTCGACCACGCGGGCGAGCCGCCGTGGCCGCGCGGCGCGCTCACGAAGGCGGCGTTCACCGACGGTGGAGGACTGGTCCTCGAGCCGCCGCCGATCGTCGTCGCGGTGCAGGTCGACGGGCGGTTCACGGCCTCCTGACCCCGGCGCCCGCGCGACGAAACGGCCTCTGACCTGCAACGACGTGATCCGCGTCGTAGGCCCTCCTGGCGTACCCGGAGTACGGTGGCGGCATGTGGAAGCCCCTCGAACGGCTGCTGCGCCCGCTGCGCCGCCCGGCCCCGACGACGCGCCGGGTGCGCGTCACGGTGCCCGCCCGGCGCGGGCCGATGCGGGTCGTCTACCAGGACGCGGTGGTCCACGAGAACTTCACGCTGCGGGCCCGGCTGCTGCAGCGCACGGCGCGCCTCGTGTTCAAGCCGCTGCTGCAGTACGCGCCGGTCAACGACCGCACGCTGCTGACCCTGCGCTCGATCGACAAGTGGTCGGCGCGAGGGCCGCGGTCCCGCTACGTCGAGCCCGTCGAGCACGACCTGGGCGGGGTGCGGGTGGAGTCGATGACGCACCGCTACGGCCCGACGAGCGACATGAGCGTCCTCTACCTGCACGGTGGCGGGTTCTTCTCCTGCGGGATCGAGACGCACCGGCGCATCTGCGAGCGGCTCGCGCTCTACACCGGCGCCACCGTGACGTCGGTCGAGTACGTGCAGCTGCCCGAGGGCGACGTCGCGGCCTCGGTCCAGGACGCCATCACGGCCTACGAGGCACTCGTCGACCAGGTGGCCCACCCGGACAAGATCGTCGTCGGCGGTGACTCCGCGGGCGGCTACCTCACGATGAAGATCGCCGAGCTCGCCGACCGGCGGGGGCTGCCGGCCCCGGCCGCGCTGCTCGGCTTCTCCCCCTTGCTGAGCCTCGACCCCGAGCGCGAGGACAAGGGCATCGAGCGGGTCACCCGCATCCGCGACGCCTACCTGCCGGTCAAGCGTGTCGGCGCCATCCGCAAGCGCTGGCTGCCGGAGGGCTCCCGGATCGAGGGCGAGGCCTCGCCGCTCGACGCCGTCGACCACATCGCCTCGCCGACGTTCCTCGTGGGCGTCGAGGACGAGATGCTGCGCCCCGAGATCGAGGCGATGGCGGTCCTGCTGGCCGAGCGCGGCGTCGAGGTCGAGACGCACCTGTGGCGCGGGCAGGTCCACGCCTTCCCGGTCCTGGCCGACGCGCTCCCGGAGAGCAAGCAGGCGCTCAAGCTGGCCGCCGACTTCGCGCGCCGCGCGGTCGGCGAGCTGCCGCCGCGCCAGGTGCCCCTCGGCGACCACGAGGACGTCACGGACGATCCGATCGTCGGCGAGATCGTGCCCGACCCGGACCCGCAGGCCGACACGGAGATCGTCGACGCGACCCTCGAGGGCGACACGGGCAAGCGGCGCTGGAGCTTCCAGGGCCGCTAGGGCTCAGCCGCCCGGTCGGTGGCCGGAGTCGTGCAGCTCGACATCGTGCAGCGCGCCGTCGGCGGCGACGGCCGTCATGAACGTGCAGCGGGGCTGGCGTCGACGGTCCGTGGGGGATCCGGGGTTGAGCAGGCGCATCCCGCCCGGCGTGGTCGTGTCCCACGGGACGTGGCTGTGGCCGAAGACGAGCACGTCGGTGTCCGGGTAGGTGCGGTCCATCCGGCGTTCGCGTCCAGACGCCGCGCCGGTCTCGTGGACCATCGCGAGCCTGACGCCCTCGAGCTCGACCCGGGCGACCTCGGGCAGCCGCTCGCGCAGCTCGGGACCGTCGTTGTTGCCCCACACCCCGAGCAGCCGGGCGGCCCGCTGCTCGAGCGCGTCGAGGGTCGCGACGTCGACCCAGTCGCCGGCGTGCAGCACGACGTCCGCGGCGTCGACCGCGCGCCAGACCTTCTCGGGCAGCGCCTTCGCCCGCTTCGGCAGGTGCGTGTCCGCGAGCAGCAGCAGTCGGGTCGGCATGCGACCAGCCTCGCACGCGGCGGAGAAACCGTCAGGATTGACGGTTTGTGGTCGCACCGCCATCCTGGTCCGGTGACGACGACCCGGACGCCGCAGGCGGAACGCACCGCCGCGATGCGTCAGCGGCTCATGGAGGCGACGGTCGACTGCCTCGTCGAGCTCGGCTGGTCGGGCACGTCGACCACCGTCGTGAGCCGGCGCGCCGGGGTGAGCCGCGGCGCGCAGCTGCACCACTTCCCGAGCAAGCAGACGCTCGTCGTCGCTGCCGTCGAGTACCTGACCGAGCGGCGCCGCGAGGAGCTGACGCGCTCGCTCGCGGGCGTCTCGGAGGAGGACCGGACGCGCGCGGTGCTCGAGGTCCTGGCCGGCCAGTTCGTGTCGCCGGTGTTCTTCGCCGCGCTCGAGCTGTGGGTCGCGGCCCGCACCGACGCCGACCTGCGTGAGGCGGTCGGACCGCTCGAGCGACGGATCGGTCGCGAGACCCACGCCCACGCCGTCGCCCTGCTCGGCATCGACGAGTCGCGTGGTCGCAACCGCGAGCTCGTCCAGGCCACCCTCGACCTGCTTCGCGGGCTCGGCCTCGCCGCCTCGCTGAGCGACGACACCCGACGACGCCGCGCGATCCTCGACGCGTGGGCCACGACCCTCGACGACGAGCTGGAGCGCCCGTGACGACCACCGCCAAGGACCAGGTCCTCGCCGACCTCGCCGCCGAGAGCGCGCAGCTCGAGGACTGGCTCGTCCCGCTCGACGACGAGGCCTGGGAGACCGTCACGACCCCCGAGGGCTGGACCGTCAAGCACCAGCTCGGCCACCTGATGTGGACCGACCGGGCGTCGCTCGCGGCGATCGGGGGCGGCGACGAGTGGGACCTGCTCGTGCGCACCGCCCAGCAGGACCCCACCGGGTTCGTCGACGCCGAGGCCGAGCGGATGGCCGAGCTCGCGTCGGAGTCCCTGCTGCACCACTGGCGGGACTCCCGCGACCGGCTCGCCGCGGCCCTGGCCGACGTGCCCGACGGCGAGAAGATCGCCTGGTTCGGCCCACCGATGAGCGCGACGTCGATGGGCACCGCCCGACTCATGGAGACGTGGGCGCACTCCCACGACGTCGCCGAGGCGCTCGGCATCGAGCCGCCGCGGACCGACCGCTGCCGGCACGTGTGCCACCTCGGTGTCCGCACGCGCGGCTTCGCGTATCTCGTGCGCGGGATGCAGGCGCCCGACGTCGAGGTCCGGGTCGAGCTGACCGGCCCGTCGGGCGACCTCTGGACGTGGGGGCCCGAGGACGCCGCCGAGCGCGTCACCGGGTCCGGCTACGACTTCGCGCTGCTCGCGACCCGCCGCCGCCACCGCGACGACGTCGACGTCCACGCCGAGGGCGAGCACGCCGACGCGTGGCTCGGCATCGTCCAGGCCTTCGCCGGCGCCCCCGGCGCCGACCCGAAGCGCCTCGCCGACCGCTGACGCACCCCGCCGCTGGTCTCGGTACGTCCGCCATCGCAAGCTCGGCGGCCTACTCGACCGACGTCGCGACCGGCGGTCGAGTAGCGGGTGGAGCGAGGAACGAGCGACCGCCCGCGTATCGAGACCACGTCGTTGAGCTGGCAAGTAACAATCAGGCTTGACTGTTTGTTGGTCGAGGCCTCATGCTCGGGGCGTGACGATCCGTGTCGGCAACTGCTCCGGCTACTACGGCGACCGTGGCTCGGCGATGCGCGAGATGCTCGAGGGCGGTGAGCTCGACTACCTGACGGGCGACTACCTCGCCGAGCTGACGATGCTCATCCTCGGGCGCGACCGGATGAAGGACCCCGAGACCGGCTACGCCAAGAGCTTCCTGCGCCAGCTGACCGACACGATGGCGCTCGCGAGGGAGCGTGGCGTGCGCATCGTCGCCAACGCGGGCGGGCTCAACCCCGCCGGGCTGGCGGCGCGGATCCGCGAGGCCGCGGCCGAGCAGGGTGTCGAGCTCGCGGTCGCGCACGTCGAGGGCGACGACCTGCGCGAGCGGGCCGACGAGCTCGCCGCGCAGTCCGGCCTGCGCGGGCAGGTCCTCACCGCCAACGCCTACCTCGGGGCCTTCGGCATCGCCGCGGCCCTCGACGCCGGAGCCGACGTCGTCGTGACCGGTCGCGTCACCGACGCCTCGGTCGTCATGGGCCCGGCGATCCACGCGCACGGCTGGGGTCGCGACGACCTCGACCAGCTGGCCGGCGCCCTCGTCGCCGGGCACGTCATCGAGTGCGGGACGCAGGCCACGGGCGGCAACTTCAGTGGGTTCCGCGGCATCGACACGACCCGCCCGCTCGGCTTCCCGATCGCTGAGATCGCAGCCGACGGGACCAGCGTCATCACGAAGCACGAGACCCACGGTGGCGCCGTCACGGTCGACACCGTCACGGCGCAGCTCGTCTACGAGGTCGGCGGTCCGGCCTACCTGAACCCCGACGTCGTCGCCCACCTCGACACCGTCCGCCTGACGCAGGACGGCCCTGACCGCGTCGCGATCACCGGCGTGCGCGGCACCCCGCCCCCGCCGACCACGAAGGTCTGCCTGAACGCGCTCGGCGGCTTCCGCAACAGCGTCGAGGTGCTGCTCACCGGGCTCGACATCCCCGCGAAGGCGGACTGGGTCCGGGCGCAGGTCGCGGACGCGCTCGCCGCCGACCGGCCCGACGAGGTCGTCTGGCAGCTCGACCGCACCGACACCTTCGACCCGCCCACGCAGGCGCAGGCCACGTCGGTCCTGCGCTGCCACGTCCGCAGCGCCCAGCCGGACCCCGTCGGACGGGCCTTCAGCGATGCGTTCGTCCAGGTCGCGCTCGCGTCGATCCCGGGCTTCACCCTCACCGCGCCGCCCGGCAGGGGCGCGCCGTTCGGCGTCTACCGCGCCGCGTACGTCCCGCAGGCCGAGGTGCCGCACGTCGTCGTGCACGCCGACGGGCGCCGCGAGGAGGTCGCGCCGCCGACGGTGCCGGAGGACCCTTCGACGAGCTCAGGGTCCGAGGCTGGGCGCTCAGGGACCGGGGCTTCCGCGTCGACGGCCGAGCCTGGCGAAGCCACCGTCGAGCGTCCGCTGGGCGAGCTCGTGCACGCACGGTCCGGCGACAAGGGCGGCGACGCCAACGTCGGGGTCTGGGTCCCGGCCGACCACCCGCGCCGCGACGACGCGACCGCCTGGCTGCTCGCCGAGCTCACCCCCGACCGGGTCCGTGAGCTGCTGCCCGAGGCGGCCGACCTCGACGTCGAGGTCCACCCGCTGCCGAACCTCGGCGGCCTCAACGTCGTGCTGCACGGGCTGCTCGGCGAGGGCGTCGCGTCGTCGACGCGTCTCGACCCGCAGGCCAAGGCGCTCGGCGAGTGGCTGCGCGCCCGACTCGTGCACCTCCCGGAAGGACTCCTGTCATGAGCGACCTGTGGACCACGCCCGAGCGCGTGGCGCTGCGCGAGAGCGCGACCCGCTTCACCGAGCG
Source organism: Aeromicrobium erythreum (assembly GCA_036946185.1). Lineage (GTDB taxonomy): Bacteria > Actinomycetota > Actinomycetes > Propionibacteriales > Nocardioidaceae > Aeromicrobium > Aeromicrobium erythreum_A. The sequence goes on along the minus strand of JAQIJP010000025.1, from coordinate 34,702 downwards.
CGAGGTCGTGCCGCACCTGGCGCAGTGGGAGGACGACGGGATGCTCCCGCGCGAGCTGCACGCCGCGACCGCCAAGGCCGGTCTGCTCGGCGTCGGCTTCCCCGAGGAGATCGGCGGCGACGGCGGCGACGCGATCGACACCGCGATTGTCACCGAGGCGATCATCCAGGCCGGCGGCAGCAGCGGCCTGATCGCCTCGCTGTTCACGCACGGCATCGCGGTGCCCCACATGGTCGCTGCCGCGACGGGCCCCCACATCGTCGACTCGGGCGACGCCGACCTGGTCGACCGGTTCGTCCGTCCGACGCTCGCCGGCGAGACGATCGGCTCGCTCGGCATCACCGAGCCGGGCGGCGGCAGCGACGTCGCCGGCCTCACGACCCGCGCGGTGCGCGACGGCGACCACTACGTCGTCAACGGCGCCAAGACGTTCATCACCTCCGGCGTGCGGGCCGACTTCGTCACGACCGCGGTGCGGACGGGCGGCGAGGGCTTCGGCGGGATCAGCCTGCTCGTCGTCGAGAAGGGCACGCCGGGCTTCGAGGTCGCGCGACCGCTGCGCAAGATGGGCTGGCACTGCTCCGACACCGCCGAGCTGAGCTTCACCGACGTCCGCGTCCCGGTCGAGAACCTCGTCGGCGAGGAGAACGGCGGCTTCGTCCTCGTCATGCAGCAGTTCGTCAACGAGCGGCTCGGCCTCGCCGTGCAGGCCTACGCGACGGCGCAGCGCGCGCTCGACCTCGCGGTCCGCTACGCGAAGGAGCGCGAGACGTTCGGCAAGCCGCTCGCCGCGCGCCAGGTCGTCCGCCACAAGCTCGTCGAGATGCACCGGCGCACCGACGCGGCGCGCGTCGTCACCCGCGACGCGCTCGAGCGCGCGGTGACCGGCTCGACGACCGACCCGCAGGTCATCCTCGCCGCCGTCATGGCCAAGAACACCGCCGTCGAGGCCGTCGAGTGGGTCGTCAACGAGTCGGTCCAGATCCACGGCGGCATGGGCTACATGCGCGAGTCCGAGATCGACCGCCACTACCGCGACGCGCGGATCCTCGGGATCGGCGGCGGCGCCACCGAGGTGCTGACCGACCTCGCGTCCAAGCTGCTGGGCTACTGAGGAAGGGCGACATGAAGACAGCGATCGACCCGGCGTCACCGACGTACGCCGAGAACCGGACCGCGATGCTCGAGCGCGTCGCCGACCTGGCCGAGCAGCACGCGAAGGCGCTCGCCGGGGGCGGTGAGAAGTACGTCGAACGGCACCACCGCCGCGGCAAGCTCACCGCGCGCGAGCGCATCGAGCTGCTGCTCGACCCCGACACCCCGTTCCTCGAGCTCGGCGCGCTCGCCGGCTGGGGCACCGACTTCACCGTCGGCGGGTCGATCGTCACGGGCATCGGTGTCGTCGAGGGCGTCGAGTGCATGATCGTCGCGAACGACCCGACCGTGAAGGGCGGCTCGTCCAACCCGGTCACGCTCAAGAAGGGCCGCCGCGCGGCGCAGGTCGCGGCCGAGAACCATCTGCCGACGATCCAGCTCGTCGAGTCCGGCGGCGCCGACCTGCCGACGCAGAAGGACATCTTCATCCCGGGCGGACAGAGCTTCCGCGACATCACCCGCGCCTCGGCGGCCCGCACGCCGACGATCGCGCTGGTCTTCGGCAACTCGACCGCGGGCGGCGCGTACATCCCAGGCATGAGCGACTACGTCGTCATGGTCAAGGAGGGCGCCAAGGTGTTCCTCGGCGGCCCGCCGCTCGTCAAGATGGCGACCGGCGAGGAGTCCGACGACGAGTCGCTCGGCGGCGCGGAGATGCACGCGCGGCAGTCCGGCCTCGCCGACTACCTCGCGGTCGACGAGCACGATGCCATCCGGCTCGGGCGACAGGTCGTGCGCCGGCTCAACTGGCGCAAGGCCACCCCTGCCCCCGCGCAGGACTACGCCGAGCCGGTGCTCGACCCCGAGGACCTGCTCGGCATCGTGCCGACGGACCTCAAGGTCCCGTTCGACCCGCGCGAGGTCATCGCCCGGCTCGTCGACGCGAGCGAGTTCGACGAGTTCAAGCCGCTCTACGGCTCGAGCCTCGTGACGGGCTTCGCCCAGCTGCACGGCTACCCGATCGGCATCCTGGCCAATGCCCAGGGCGTGCTGTTCAGCCAGGAGGCGCAGAAGGCCGCGCAGTTCATCCAGCTCGCCAACCAGACCGACACGCCGCTGCTGTTCCTGCACAACACGACCGGCTACATGGTCGGCGCGGAGTACGAGCAGGGCGGCATCATCAAGCACGGTGCGCAGATGATCAACGCGGTCTCCAACTCCCGCGTCCCGCACCTGTCGGTCGTCATGGGTGCCTCGTACGGGGCGGGGCACTACGGCATGAGCGGCCGCGCCTACGACCCGCGGTTCATGTTCAGCTGGGTCGGCGCGAAGTCCGCCGTCATGGGGCCCGCGCAGCTCGCCGGCGTCATCTCGATCGTCGCGCGCGGTGCCGCCGAGGCGAAGGGCCAGCCGTACGACGAGGAGGGCGACGCGCAGATGCGCGCCTTCATCGAGAAGCAGATCGAGGAGCAGTCGATCGCCTACTTCACGTCGGGCATGGGCTACGACGACGGCGTGATCGACCCGCGCGACACGCGCACGATCCTCGGCATCTGCCTGTCCGCGATTCACACCGCCCCCGTCCGGGGTGCCGAGGGCTACGGGGTGTTCCGCCTGTGACGACGTCGATCGGTCTCGATACGGCGGCACGGGCTCGCTGGCGCTCGCCGTCCCGCCTACTCGACCGCCGGAGTCCCGGTGGTCGAGTAGCGCGGGGCCGCGACGAAGGAGCGTGGCCCGCGCGTATCGAGACCACGTCGGCTCCGGCCGGCCGAAGCCACGAAAGGACTCCCTCATGATCCGCAGGGTGCTCGTCGCGAACCGGGGCGAGATCGCGCGCCGGGTGTTCCGGACGTGCCGCGACCTCGGGATCGGCACCGTCGCCGTCCACTCCGACGCCGACGCGGACGCGCCGTTCGTCGCCGAGGCGGACGTCGCCGTCCGGCTGCCGGGCGACGCGGCCACCGACACCTACCTGCGCGGCGACCTCGTGATCGAGGCTGCGCGCGCGACCGGGGCCGACGCGATCCATCCCGGCTACGGCTTCCTGTCCGAGAACGCCGGCTTCGCGCGCGACGTCGAGGCCGCGGGCCTGACGTGGATCGGTCCGACCCCGGAGTCGATCGAGGCGATGGGCGGCAAGATCCGTGCGAAGGAGCTGATGGCGCAGGCCGGCGTCCCGATCCTCGAGGTCGACCCCGACACGGCGACCGAGGCCGACCTGCCGTTGCTCGTCAAGGCCTCTGCCGGCGGCGGCGGGCGCGGCATGCGCGTCGTCGAGACGCTCGACGCGCTCGACCGCGAGCTCGACGCCGCTCGCGCCGAGGCCGCGTCGGCGTTCGGCGACGGCACCGTCTTCGTCGAGCCGTACCTGCCGCGCGCGCGGCACGTCGAGGTCCAGGTCATGGCCGACACGCACGGCACGGTCTGGGTCGTCGGCGACCGCGACTGCTCGATCCAGCGCCGGCACCAGAAGGTCGTCGAGGAGGCGCCCGCGCCGAACCTCTCGGACGCCGCGCGCGCGACCCTGCACGACGCGGCCCGCGCGGCCGCCGAGGCGGTCGGCTACCGCGGGGCGGGCACGGTCGAGTTCCTCGTGGACGAGGACCGCGACGCGGGGACCAGTCGCGTGGCGTTCCTGGAGATGAACACGCGGCTGCAGGTCGAGCACCCGGTCACCGAGCTCGTGCACGGGCTCGACCTCGTCGCGCTGCAGGTCGCGGTCGCCGAGGGCGCGCGACTCGACGGGGACGCGCCCGCCCCGCGCGGTCACGCGATCGAGGTCCGCCTCTACGCGGAGGACGCCGCGGACGACTGGGCTCCACAGACCGGCACGGTCCGCACCTTCGAGGTGCCTGCCGGGCCTGGCGTCCGGACCGACTCGGCCGTCGAGTCGGGCTCGGTCGTGACGCACTTCTACGACCCGATGATCGCCAAGGTCGTCGCGTACGGCGAGGACCGTCGTCAGGCGGTCCGCCGGCTCGACGACGCGCTGCGGCGCACCCGTCTGCACGGCCTCACGACGAACCGCGGCCTGCTGCGCGCCGTGCTCGCCGACGCCGAGTTCGTCGCCGGCCGGGTCCACACCGCGCTGCTCGGCGAGCGGATCGAGGCATGGACCGCCCCCGTGCTCGACGAGGCCCAGCGCGACCGACTCGTGCTCGCCGGCGCGCTGGCCGAGGCTCGCGCAGCGTCGACGACGTCGCCCGTGCTCGCGCGCATCCCGACCGCGTTCCGCAACGTGCCGAGCCAGCAGCGGACCCGCCGCTACCGAGTCGACGGCACCGAGGTCGTCGCGACCTACCGCTCCGAGGGCGGGCGGCTCGTCAGCGACACCGCGACCGTGGTGAGCGCCGAGCCCGACCGGGTCGTGCTTGCGGTCGACGGCGTCACGGAGACCTACGACATCGCGATCGCCTCCGGCGCGGTCGACGTCGACGGGCCGCACGGCTCGCTCGACCTCGAGCCGGTGCCGACCTTCGTCGACCCCGCCGACGTCGTGGCGGAGGGCTCGCTGCTCGCCCCGATGCCCGCGTCGGTCGTCAGCGTCGCCGTCGAGGCGGGGCAGTCGGTCACGAAGGGTCAGACGGTCCTCGTGCTCGAGGCCATGAAGATGCAGCACACCATCGCGGCGCCGACCGACGGCGTCGTCGCGGACCTCGCGGTGAGCGCGGGGCAGCAGGTCGAGTCCGGCGCCGTGCTCGCCGTCATCGAGGACACCCACCAGGAAGGCCAGTCATGACCACGACCCTCTTCACCGAGTCCGAGGAGCGTCAGCAGCTCCGCAAGGCCGTCCAGTCGCTGGGCGCCAAGTACGGCCGCGACTACTTCATCAAGGCCGCCGCCGAGGGTCGCAAGACGACCGAGCTGTGGGCCGAGGCCGGCCGACTGGGCTACCTCGGGGTCGCGGTCCCGGCGGAGTTCGGCGGCGGCGGCGGCGACATCGGCGACCTCGCCGCCGTGTGCGAGGAGCTGGCCGCCGCGGGCTCGCCGCTGCTGCTCATGGTCGTGTCGCCGGCGATCGTCGGCACGATCATCGCGCAGTACGGCACGCAGGAGCAGAAGGAGCGCTGGCTGCCCGGCGTCGCCGACGGCACCGCGACGTACGCCTTCTCGATCACCGAGCCCGACGCAGGGTCGAACAGCCACCAGATCACGACGACCGCGTTCCGCACCGAGGACGGCGGCTGGCGGCTGACCGGCGGCAAGACCTACATCTCCGGCGTCGACGAGGCGAGCCACGTGCTCGTCGTCGCGCGGACCGAGGACGCCCGGACCGGCAACCTCAAGCCGGCGTTGTTCATGCTCCCGACGGACGCGAAGGGCTTCGAGTACCAGGAGATCGCGATGGGCATCGTGTCGCCGGAGAAGCAGTTCACGCTGTTCTTCGACGACGTCCTGCTGCCCGCCGACGCCCTGGTCGGCAGCGAGGACGCGGGCATCGCCCAGCTGTTCGCGGGCCTGAACCCGGAGCGGATCATGGGCGCGTCGTTCGCGCTGGGCACGGCCCGGCTCGCGCTGCAGATGGCGACGGAGTACGCCAAGACCCGGCAGGTCTGGAAGGCGCCGATCGGCGCGCACCAGGCGATCGCGCACCCGCTCGCGCAGTCGTACATCGAGATCGAGTCGGCACGACTGCTGACGCAGAAGGCCGCCGCGCTCTACGCCGCCGAGGACCACATGGCCGCCGGCGAGGCGGCGAACATGGCGAAGTACGCCGCCGGCGAGGCCGTGTGCAACGCCGTCGACCGCGCGATCCAGACGCACGGCGGCAACGGGCTGGCCGAGGAGTACGGTCTGGTGCAGATGCTCGCCGGCTCGCGCCTGAGCCGGATCGCCCCGGTCAGCCGCGAGATGGTGCTCAACTTCGTCGCGCAGTTCTCGCTCGGCCTGCCCAAGTCCTACTGACCAGGAGCCCCATGCCCACCGAGCTCGTCCACCTCGACGTCGCCGACGGCGTCGCGACCATCACCCTCGACAGCGAGCACAACCGCAACGCGCTGAGCCGACAGCTCGTGACCGAGCTGGGGGAGCGGCTCGACGCGGCCGCTGCGGACGACTCCGCGCGGATCGTGCTGGTCCGCTCGGCGCACCGGGTCTTCTGCTCCGGCGCGGACCTGTCGGAGGCGGCCGACGGCGGCATGGCCGACGGGGCTCGCGCGATCGTCGCGATGCAGCGGCAGATCGCGACGCTGCCCAAGCCCGTCGTCGTGGCGTTGGCCGGTCCGGTGCGCGCGGGCGGCCTCGGCATCGTCGGGGCGGCCGACGTCGTGCTGGCCGCGGAGTCGGTGACGTTCGCGCTGACCGAGGTGCGGCTCGCCCTCGCGCCCGCGGTCATCTCGCTGACCCTGCTCGAGCGGTTCACGAGCCGGACCGCCGCCGACCTGTTCCTGAGCGGCCGGACCTTCGACGCGGTCGAGGCGGCGGCCGCCGGGCTCGTCACGCTCGCCGTGCCCGACGACCGGCTCGAGGAGACGCTCACCGCGATGCTCGGCGAGCTGGCCCAGGGCTACCCGCAGGGGCTGCGCGAGACCAAGGCCCTGCTCAACCACGACCTCGTCGCGCGGATCGACGCCCTCGGCGAGCAGGTCGCCGAGCAGTCGGCCCGGCTCTTCGGCAGCGACGAGGCCCGTGACGCGATGCTGACCTTCCTGCAGCGCAAGAAGCAGGGCTGACGCACTTTCGGTCCAGATGGTTCGTCGGGACCATTTGTCCACGTTCGGCCCGTGCTGTCGCTGCCGATGAGGTGGACTACCGCTGCGGACGGGCGTTCCCTCGCCATGCTGCGCCTCACTCCCTCCGAGCATCGGTGACCTCCATGCGCCCTCGTCCCGCGTCGCGACGTCGTTCGCGCCTCCTCGTCCTCGCCCTGGCAGCCGGCGTCGGCCTCGGCTCGACCCTGGCGGCCTCCCCGGCATCCGCCGTGCCCACGGTGCAAGGCGCCGACTCGGCCGGTCTCTTCCACGTCGAGGCACCCGTCACCTTCAGCTCGCCCGTGGCGGCGGCGGAGTACTACCGGAGCATCGACGACTGCTTCGACGAGCTTCCCGGCGTGAGGGTCGACCTCGGCGGTGTCACATCCGGTCCGCTGGTCGCCCCGGACGACAGTCGGCCGGTGGACGAGAGCACCTTCACCGCGTTCAAGGTCGTGGGGACCGATGGCGCGTCCGGCGCGTGCGAGGACCTCGCGCCGACCACCCGCTTCGCCTCCTCGCCCTCGGTGTCCCTCTCCACACCGCTGAAGGTCGACGTGGAGAGCGCAGCCGTCGTGACGAACAAGCCTGTCGAGGCCGCAGTCGACTACACGTGGACGGTCGACAACGGCGGCGTCCTCTCGACGGCGTCGACGTCCTCGTCCTGGGCGCCGCCGGAGTCGGCGTCCGGGCGGGTCGTCGTGCTGACCACCACGTTCCACGCCCGTGACCGCCTGCGCGCGCGCCGCAGTACCGCGTCGCCCGTCTCTGCGGGTGCCTTCACCAGCGTCACGCCGGAGATCATCGGCTCCGGCCGGGTTGGTGAGCTCATGAGCTCGAGCGTCACCGCGGTCCCGGCGGCCACCTCGTCCAACTCGTTCTGGATGGTGGACGGCGCGACGCGGAGCGGTGCCGCCTCCTTCGTCCCGAAGCTCTCGGACGCAGGCAAGCAGGTCACGCTCAGGGTGATCGTCAAGCGTCCCGGTCGGGTCGACACGGCGGCCACCATCACCCGGACGATCCAGCCTGGCCCCGGCTACGTGGCGGACGGACCGCTCGAGACCGGGCGGGTGTTGACGTACCCGGAGACGGTGGAGCTGCGCGCCTACACGGACAGCTCCTGCACGACCGCCACGCCCGGCTACTCCCTCATCACCACGAGGCAGCCGATCGTTCCGGGCTCCGCGGCCGGCAGCTACCTGCGCGCCACCGTGCCGGGTGGCACCGGCACCAGCACGTGCTTCGGTCCCGTCGCGACCGCCCAGCTCAACGGACCGAAGCCGACGATCTTCGCGCCCGACGGTCTGGGCATCGGCAAGACGCTGCGCGCCTCGCACGGCACGAGCGGCCTGCGGCCGGGACAGACCAGGACCGACTGGCAGTGGCAGCGCAAGCAGGCCGACGGGTCGTGGACCGACGTCGTCGGGGCGACGGCGGGCGAGCTCGTGGTCAGCCCCGCCCTCGCGGGCGAGACGCTGCGCGCGCAGGCGACCTACAGCGGCACGGGCTACCTGCCCGACACCAAGGCGAGCGATGGCGTGACGACCGCCAAGGGGACGTTCGCGGCGCCGAAGCCGACGATCGGTGGTGAGGCGAAGGTCGGCTCGACGGTCGCCGCGAGCGCTAATCTCTCGGGTCTGCCCGAGGGTGCAGCGATCACGGGCTACCAGTGGGCCTACGGCGAGGAGATCGTCACGAAGCTCGGCACGGGCTCGTCGCTGAAGATCCCGGCGTCCGCGAAGGGTCAGGCGATCTACGTGACGGTGACGTACTCCGCGCCGGGCTACGACGACGCGTCAGCCACCAGCGATCCGGTCGGTGTCGGCGAGGGGACGTACTCGGCGCCTGAGGTGGCGGTGTCGGGCTCGCCGAGGGTCGGGTCGACGCTGTCGGCGTCGTTCGACGCGGCGGGCCTGCCCTCGGGCTACCGGGCGACGTACGAGTGGCAGGTCCAGGACGGCGAGGACTGGACCGCGATCCCGTCGACGGACGGCGAGAGCACCGAGCAGGGTGAGACGTACACCCCGAGCGGCTCCGCCGTGGACGCCGCGGTGCGGGTGAAGGTCACGTTCTCGGCCGACGGGTACCCGACGAGGTCGGTGACCAGCGACGCCGTGACGATCGGCAACGGCGTGATCGAGCTGGGCACCCCCGTCATCAGCGACACGACCCCGCAGGTCGGTGACGTCCTGACCGCCACGACGTCGGGCGTTCCCGACGGCGTCACCGCAGTCACGACGTGGGGCACGTTCAACCCGCTGACCGAGGCGTGCGACCTGGAGCAGGTGCCGTCGGCGGAGCGCACGGTGACGGCCACGGACCTCGACAAGCGGCTGTGCGTGAAGGTCGTCGCCTCCGCCCAGGACTACACGGGCGACGAGGCCACGAGCGCGCCGACTGAGCAGGTCGCCAAGGGCACCTTCAGCGCGCCGAGGCCGCAGATCGAGGGCGAGGCGAAGGTCGGCGCGACCGTCACGGCCTCCTTCGACGACTCGAAGCTCCCCGCGGGCGCCAAGGTCACCGGGTACCAGTGGTACTACGGCGACTCCTCACTGACGAACATCGCGGGAGCGACCACGTCGTCGCTGAAGATCCCGGCCCAGGTCAACGGCCAGTCGCTGCGGGTGCGGGTCGAGCTCGCCGCGGACGGCTACGAGGACGGCTCGGGCGCGAGCGACCCGGTCTCCGTCGGCACGGGGTCGGTCCCGGTCCCGGCGGTGACGATCGACAGGGACGCGAGGGTCGGCTCGAAGCTGACGGCCACGTTCGACGCGTCGGAGCTGCCGGTGGGCTACACGCCGTCGTACGAGTGGCAGGCGGACTACGGCGAGGGCTACAGCGCGATCGCCAAGCCCCGCTTCGGCGACGGCAACGAGACGGACAAGTCGTACACGCCCAGCGCGTTCTTCTCGGGCAAGTCGGTGCGGGTGAAGGTGGTGTTCGCGGCCGATGGCTACGAGTCGTCGACCGCCTACAGTCCTGCGGTGACGATCGAGGACGGCACGATCGACCTGGGCCGGCCGGTGATCAGCGACCCGAACCCGCAGGTCGGTGACGTCCTGACGGCGACGACGTCGGGTGTTCCCGAGGGCGTCACGCCGGTGACGACGTGGGGCGTGTTCAACCCGCTGGCCGAGACGTGTGACCTGGAGCAGGTGCCGTCGGCGGAGCGCGCGGTGACCGCTGACGACGTGGGCAAGCGGCTGTGCGTGAAGGTCGTGGCGTCGGCCGAGGGCTACGACGGCGACGAGGCGACGAGCGCGCCGACCGAGCAGGTCACCAAGGGCACGATCACGGCGCTGAAGCTGTCGTTGCCGGACTCGGCGCAGGTCGGTCAGGAGCTGTCGGTCCAGGAGTCGAGCGACGCGCCGTCGCAGGAGGTGCAGCGCTCGTACGCGTGGTTCGTCTTCGGTCGGACGGTGCCGATCGAGGGTGCGACCTCGAGCTCGTTCACGCCGGGCCCGGACCAGGCGGACAAGACGATCACGGTGGTCGTGACGTACTCGCGGCCGGGCTACGACGACACGCAGGCCGGTGCCGAGAACCCGGTCGAGGTCCGGAAGGGCTCGTTTGAGGCCCCGAAGCCCAGGATCCGGGGCAACAGCCGGGTCGGGCAGACGTTGACGGCGCTGACCGACCTGTCGGCTCTGCCGGCGGGTGCGTCGGTGACGGGCTACCAGTGGGCGGTCTCGGACCGGAGCCAGCGCTTCAGCGACATCGCGGGGGCGACGTCCTCGACGTTGAAGGCCCCGCCGGTGGCGGCGGAGCGGCAGGTGCGGGTGACGGTGACGTACTCGGCGCCGGGCTACGGGGACGTGCAGGAGACGAGCGAGCCGTACTTCATCAGTCAGGGCATCTTCTTCGCCCCGAAGGTGACGGTCACGGGGGCGGCGAAGGTCGGTTCGACGTTGGAGGCGACCTTCGACTCGGCGGGCCTGCCCGAGAACGTGGTGCCCGAGTACGAGTGGCAGGTCCAGGAGGGTGAGGACTTCGTGCCGATCACCAACGGCGAGACCACGGAGTCGACCGAGACGGTCAAGACGTACACGCCGGCCGCGTCGATGGCCGGCAAGACGGTCCGAGTGCTGGTGATGTTCGTGGCCGAGGGCTACAACCCGGCGCCCTCGTACGGTGAGCCGGCCACGGTCGCGAAGGGCGACCTGGACCTGAGGGCCCCGGTGATCAGTGAATCCTCGCCGATGGTGGGCGAGGTGTTGACGGTCGAGGTCGACGCGCCGCGTGGTGCCACGGTGAAGCGGTTCTGGGGGACGCTGAACGCCAAGGGCGACTGCGTGACCATCGGCGTGGAGGCCGGTTCCTTCATCCCGGGTGTCGCAGACCTGGGCCGGCGGGTGTGCGTGGTCGTCGAGGTCTCGGACGTGGACGGCTACGAGGACTCGACGCAGGTCGCGTCGACTGAGTCGCGGGTGCGTGAGCCGCGGGTGCTTAAGCTGAGCGACACGAGGATCCGCAAGGGTCAGACGTTCACGATCAGCGCGACGGACCTTGAGCCGGGTCGGGCGTACACGATCAGCGTGTACGACCGGAAGCTGACCGGGGTGGCGGGCGCCAACGGGCGGATCAGCCGCACGTTCACCTACCCGGCCAAGACCGCCACGGCCAAGCGGACGATCGCGGTGAGCCAGTACGACGGCAAGACCCGGACGTACTACCAGGTGGTGTCGCTGACCTACACCGCCAAGACGTAGCACCCGGCACGAGACGAGGGGCCCGCGAGCAGCAGCTCGCGGGCCCCTCGTGGTCGGTCGCTCAGTCGTACGCGATGGGCAGGGTGTTGAGGGAGCAGTGCGCACGCGGTCGCTCGACCGCGACGTAGCCGGAGGCGTCGCCCGCCTCACGACTCAAGCCGACCGAGTACGCACCCACGAGCGACTGCTCGAAGTGCGTGATCTCCCCGGACACGACCTCCTTGCGCTCGGTGACGGTGCCGTTCAGCCGCAGGTAGCGGGTCGTGTCGTCCGAGTCGCTCAGCCCGGCCTCGGCCCGGAACAGGTCGCACTGGTTGCTCAGGCGCCAGGCCAGGAACGTGTGGTCGCCCGACGGCGCGTCGTCGTTCGCCATGGCGAACGTCTCGCGGGGCGGGTGCCCGCCGTTGACCGTGCCGCTGATCGACGAGTCCCAGCCCCGTGCGATGAAGCCGTCGGACAGGTAGGACTCGTCGTACAGGCTCAGCCAGCGGTAGCCGGTGAAGGGCTTGGCGGGGCTGGTGCCGGCCTTGGTGCTGCCGCTCTTGGGGGCGACGACGCGCAGGCCGGCGGCGCCGGCGGTCTTGACCGTGAAGGTCGTGGCGTAGGTGGCCTTGCTGCTGGTGGTGACGGTCTTGACCGTCTTCCAGCTGCCGCTGCCGAGGCGGTACTGCACGGACAGCTTCTTCTTGGCGGCCTTGGAGCCCGAGACCTTGCCCGAGAGCCCGATCTTCTGCCCGACGTCGGCCGTGGACTTGGACAGGTTGAGGGTGACGCCGTAGGTGGCGGCCTCGGCCGGGGCGGCGACGAGGACGCCCGCGGCGAGAGCGACACCGGCCAGGGCGATGGCGGATCGGTTCATGGCGAGTCCTTGTCAGAGGATGGCGACGGGAAGCTCGTTGACCGAGCAGTGGACCTTGGGGCTCAGGATCATGACCGACGGTCCGGAGCCGCTGCCCCGCGAGATCGAGAGGTAGTCGGCCGACGAGGACAGGAACTGGTCGATCGGCTTCGGGTCACCCTGGTCGGCCTGGATCGTCCCCGAGGTGCTGCTCGAGACGGAGACCGTCTGCGAGCTCACGTCGCCCGCCCAGCTCGGTACGGCCAGGCTCGCCGAGAGCTTGTCGCACTTCTGTCGCGTGCCCCACAGGATTCCTGAGCTCGTGCCGAGATAGATGCTGTGCGGGTAGTCCTTGCCCTGGTGGCTCACGTCGTCGACGGAGACGTAGCCGCTGGCGATCAGCTTCTGCTGGTGCAACCACAGCCAGCGGTAGCCGGTGAAGTTCCTGGCGGGGCTGGTGCCGGCCTTGGTGCTGCCGCTCTTGGGCGCGACGACGCGCAGGCCGGCGGTGCCGGCGGTCTTGACGGTGAAGGTGGTGGCGTAGGTGGCCTTGCTGCTGGTGGTGACGGTCTTGACCGTCTTCCAGCTGCCGCTGCCGAGGCGGTACTGCACGGACAGCTTCTTCTTGGCGGCCTTGGAGCCGGTGACCTTGCCCGAGAGGCCGATCTTCTGGCCGACGTCGGCCGTGGACTTGGACAGGTTGAGGGTGACGCCGTAGGTGGCGGCCTCGGCCGGGGTGGCGACGAGGACGCTCGCGGCGAGCGCGGTGCAGGCGGCGGTGGTGAGGAGGCGGCGGGACATCAGAAGCTCACCCGCGGCAGCTCGTTGACCTTGCAGTGGACGCGCGGCGAGACCATCAGGACGTCCCGGGTCGTGGACCCGCGGCGGAACGTCAGGTACTCGCTCGAGGACGACACGCCGTTCGCCGGGGTGCGGGCACCGTTGGTGGCGGTCACGGTGGCCCCGCCGTCGTTCGTCTCGTAGTAGACCTGCTCCGACGCAGGGTTCTGCTGGTCGTTGAGCGCCACCGTGATGTCGGAGGTGTCGCACTTCTCCTGGAGGTTCCACGTGATGGAGGCCGAGGAGCCCTCGGACCCCAGGTCGATGGTCCGGGGGCGGTCCTTGCCCTCGACCATGTTCGGCGAGTCGATGAACATCGCACCGGCCACGTAGTGCGACTGCTGCGTCAGCCACAGCCAGCGGTAGCCGGCGAAGGTCTTGGTGGGGCTGGTGCCGGCCTTGGTGCTGCCGCTCTTGGGCGCGACGACGCGCAGGCCGGCGTCGCCGGCGGTCTTGACGGTGAAGGTGGTGGCGTAGGTGGCCTTGCTGCTGGTGGTGACGGTCTTGACCGTCTTCCAGGTGCCGTTGCCGAGGCGGTACTGCACGGACAGCTTCTTCTTGGCGGACTTGGAGCCGGTGACCTTGCCCGAGAGGCCGATCTTCTGGCCGACGTCGGCCTTGACCTTGGACAGGTCGAGGGTGACGCCGTAGGTGGCGGCCTCGGCCGGGGCGGCGACGAGGACGCTGCCGGCGAGGGCCACGCCCGCGAGGGCGACGAGGGGACGACGGGACATGCGGTGCTCTCCTTGGTCCCCCGATGCTTCTGCACGGCACCCTAGCCCTGCAACGGCAGGCTTCGAGGCGTTTTCGCGGAGTCCCCGGACGCGCACGAGCCCGCGACCGGGGGTCGCGGGCTCGTGCGTGGCGGTGCTGCTACTTGACGGTGACGCTCGCGCGCTTGCCACCGTTGGCGGTGTACTTGTTGCCGAGGTTGCTGATCTTGAAGGCGTTGGCGCCCTTGGTCAGGCCCTTGAACCGGAAGCCGGCCTTGCCGTCCTTGAGGGTGGCCTTCTTGGTCTGGCCGCCGATGGCGATCGTGACGTCGCCCCAGGCGGGCTGGCCGTTGTTGGCCTTGAGCACCTTGACGGAGAACGCGGCGTAGCCCTTCTGCGGTGAGGACGCGGTGTAGGTGATCTTGGGCATCGTGCGCAGCGTGATGTTCGCGGTCGCCTTCTCGCCGTAGGACAGGTCGATGAAGCGCGCCGTCGACAGCGACGTGGTGTTGCCGAGGTAGCGGTTCTCCCAGATGCTCGGGTCCAAGGCCGCCCGGAGCGTCCAGGCGCCGGCCGCCAGGCCGCCGACCGTGTAGGCGCCCGTGCTGGACCCAGCGGTCGACTGAGCGGTGAAGTCGTCGGCGCCCTTCTGGCGTGCCAGCACGTCGCCGCTCGAGACCTTGATCGGGTTGCCGGAGGCGTCGGTGATCTTGCCCGCGAGGGTGGCGGCCTTGAACTTCAGCGTCTCCTTCTCGACCGTCGTGGTCTGGCCGGCCGTGATGGTCACGGTCGTGCGGCTCGGGACGGACTGCGCGTCGCACTGCGGCTCGGCGGAGCTCAGGTCGGCGACGACCTCGTGGTAGCACTGCGGCAGGAACTCGCCGGAGTCGTCGAGGAACGTCAGCTCGTACTCGCCCGCGGACAGCCCCGCGAGCGCGTACCTGCCGTCGGCCAGCACGCGGGCGCTGCCCGACGTGCTCCCGTCGACGCTCAGCGCGAACACACGGACCTTCGACAGCGAGCCCGAGGGGCGGGCGACGGTCCCGGTCAGGCGCGCGGCCGCGTCGAGCGAGAAGTCGATCGTGATCGTGCGGCCCTCGTAGACTTCCTCGGCCGTCACGGAGTCGGCGACGTATCGGCCCTGGGGGTCACGCGCCTCGACGACGTAGAAGTCGTCATCCCCCACCGTCGTCAGTCCGGTCGCCTGGTAGGTGCCGTTGCTCGCCGTGGTCACCGTCCGCTCCGTCACGCGGTCGGTGTTGCCGCCGGTCGTGCGGACGAGCTTGACGTGGATGCCTCCGAGCGGCTTGCCGGCGCGGTCGGTCACGGTGCCCTTGAGGGTCGCGCCTGCGACGGCCTGGGCGGGCGCGGCGAGGCACAGTGCCGCCAGCGTGGCGGCGACGACGGCGACGAGCAGCCGCCGGACGGTGGTGTTCATGAGGAGGTCCCCCTGTGTCGGTGGTCGGTCCGGGTGGAGATGCACGGGCCGACCGAAAAGTTGTCGCCAGGATGTCCCGGGAAGATGAACGGCCGCCGAGACGTTGTGCCCGGGGCGTGAACCGGCCGTCCGGGTCCGGACCGGCGGGAGCGCGACGTAGACTGGTGCATTCGTGGAACACCGGCCCGTCGGGGCCGAGAGGGCAAGGGAGTGGCGTGACCTCCACACAGCAGGTCGAGGCCGAGATCGCGGCCGAGCAGGCGTTCGTCGACGTCGTGCACGCGCGGCTCGAGGACTCCGCCGACGTCGCGCGGGCGCTCGTCAAGGAGGGCTACGCGCGCGGTCACATCGGCCACGAGGGCGGGCTCGTCGAGCGCGACGCGATGGTCTTCCAGGCGTCGCGGCGGCTCTCGGCGCTCAACGCCGCCCACGACGGCCTCGTCTTCGGCCGGCTCGACCTGCTCGACGGCGAGCGTCGCTACATCGGCCGCATCGGCGTGCGCGACGCCGACCGCGAGGTGCTGCTCGTCGACTGGCGCGCCCCCGCCGCCGCCGTGTTCTACCAGGCCACCGCGCAGGAGCCCGCCGGCGTCGTCCGGCGGCGTGTCCTGCGCAGCTCGGGCACGACCGTCGTCGGCGTCGAGGACGACCTGCTCGACGGAGAGAACGCCCCCGACGACATGGTGGTCGTGGGCGAGGGTGCGCTGCTCGCCAGCCTGAGCCGCGCCCGTGACTCGTCGATGCACTCGGTCGTCGCCACGATCCAGAAGGAGCAGGACGAGGCGATCCGCGCGCCCAGCCGCGGCGCGACGATCATCGGCGGCGGTCCCGGCACCGGCAAGACGGTCGTCGCCCTGCACCGCGCGGCCTACCTGCTCTACACCGACCGACGCCGGTTCGAGTCCGGCGGCGTGCTCGTGGTCGGTCCGTCCAACGTCTTCATGACCTACATCGAGCGCGTCCTGCCGAGCCTCGGCGAGACGAGCGTCAGCCTGCGTTCCCTCGGCGAGGTCGTCGACGGACTCCGCGCGCGGCACCACGACGACCCCGTCGCTGCCGCGGCCAAGGGCTCGAGCCGCATGGTGCCGGTGCTGCGTCGCCTCGCGACCTCGCCGCAGCGGGACGCGCCGACGCGGCTGCGCTACTTCTACAAGGACGACGTGCTCGTGCTCGACGCCGGTCGGCTGTCGTCGATCCGCAAGCGCCTGCTCGCCGGGTCGACCCGCAACCGCGCCTACCCGCGGGTGCCGGCGGCCCTCGCGCAGGCCCTGTGGCAGCAGGTGTCGGGCGACCGTGCGCTCGAGAAGGGCGAGGAGGGCTTCCTCGACACCGTCACGTCGGACGACGCGTTCATCGACTTCGTCGAGGCCTGGTGGCCGCCGGTCGACGCGGTCGAGCTCTGGCGGACCCTTCCGGACCGCGTCGGCGAGCTCGCGAACGGCGCGTTCAGCGGCGAGGAGCTCGACGCGATGCGTCGTTCCTGGGCGGCAGGGGAGCCGTCGATCGAGGACGTCCCGCTCATCGACGAGCTTCGCTACCTCGTGGGCGAGGTCCCGCCGGAGGACGAGCGCGACGACACCGACCCGCGTCAGCTCATGAGCTTCGAGCGGCGTGAGCGCGAGGAGCGCGACGAGCGGCTGCGCTCGACCCGCAGCATCGACGACGACGGCTACGCGCACGTCCTCGTCGACGAGGCGCAGGACCTGTCGCCGATGCAGTGGCGCATGCTCGGCCGCCGTGGTCGGACCGCGAGCTGGACGATCGTGGGCGACCACGCGCAGTCGTCGTGGCCGTTCCCGGACGAGGCCCGCCAGGCCCGCGCCGAGGCGCTCGCCGGCAAGGACGAGCACCGGTTCCGGCTCTCGACCAACTACCGCAACTCGGCCGAGGTCTACGAGCTCGCCGCCAAGGTCGTGCAGGTCGCGGTGCCGGACGCCGACCTGGCCGAGGCCGTGCGCCGCACCGGCCACGAGCCGCAGCACCTGCTCGTGGGTGCCGACGGGTCCGGCAGCGGCACCGAGCTCGAGCCCGTCCTCGTCGAGGCCACGCGGCAGATGCTCGACGACGTCGAGGGCACCGTCGCGGTCGTCGCCCCGCGGGCCGACCTGGAGTGGCTCGCCGTCCCGCTCGGCGGTCTGCTCACCGAGCACGCGGACCGGCTGCGGCTGCTCGACGGCCTGGACACCAAGGGCCTGGAGTTCGACGGCGTCGTGGTGGCCGAGCCGGACGCGATCGTCGCCGAGGCCGAGTCGGGCTGGCGCACGCTCTACGTGGTCCTGACCCGTGCGACGCAGCGCTTGACCACCGTGGGAACCTCGAGGGCGTGGCGATCCCGACTGTCCTGAGACGCCTCCCGGCGCTCCTGCTCCTGGTCGCCGTCGCGGCGGCCGCCGGCGTGCTCACCACCCGCGCCGAGTTCGTGTCGCAGGAGCGGCCCGTCAGCATCGGCGCGCACGAGGCGACGCTTCGCCCGTCCTTCAACGGGCACGTGGTCATCAACGCCGGACCGCTGCTCCCGCAGGTCCGGATCCCTGCGGACGCACCCCTGAACATCGGGGTCCGACTCGACCTGGGCGACAGCGACGCGGGCAACCTCGACCAGGTGCTGGCGCGCGACGCCGTCATCGCGTCGCAGCCGCAGGGCGAGGTCGAGCGCGTCAGTGGGGTCGTCGAGGGGATCTGGTGGCGTGCGGTCGCCCGCGGCGTCGGGGTCTTCCTGCTCGTGCTGCTCGCCGGGCTCGTGGCCTGGCGGGCGATCGGTCCGGCCCGGCGGCGTGAGCTCGCGTCCGGACTGCGCCGCCCCCGGGGCCGCGTGCTGGCCGGGCTCGTCGGCGTCGCCGTGGTGACCGCGGCCGGTGTCGTGCTGGTCGCCGCTCCTCAGCCGGGCGGACGCGCGACGCCCCCGGGCTGGTCGCCGATCCGTGACGAGTTCCCCGAGCTGCCCGCGATCGACGACCTGGACCGGGTCGAGGTCTCGACCGGCTCGGCCACCCGCAGCGGCAAGTCGCTCGTCGAGGGCGCGGTCAAGACCTACCGGGAGTCGCAGGAGTTCTACGAGAAGCTCCGCGACACCGCGAAGGACGTCGAGGGCATCCGACAGCCGGGGGCCGGCGAGACGACGGCGATCGTCGTGACCGACCGGCACGACAACATCGCGATGGACCCCGTCGTGCGCGAGCTCGCGCGATCGGCGAAGGCCCGGATGCTGCTCGACCTCGGCGACGACACCTCGAACGGTGGCTCGTGGGAGGAGTTCAGCATCAACTCCCTCGCCCGGATCTTCCGCGGCTTCGACGTCGTCGCGATCGCCGGCAACCACGACACCGGGCCGATGGTCCCGAAGGTCATGCGCCAGCGCGGCTTCACCGTCCTCGACGGCAAGCCCGTCGACGTCGACGGCATCCGCTTCATCGGCCAGTCCGACCCGCGCAGCTCCGGCCTGACCCGTGGCTACACCGGCGACGAGTCCGACAACATCGACGCGGTGCGCGAGCAGGACGCCGCGCTGACCAAGGCGGCGTGCGCCGACGGGCGGGTGGCCGTCGCGATGGTCCACAGCAACGCGTCGGCCCGCAAGCTGTCGCGCTCCGGCTGCGTCGACCTCGTGCTCTCCGGGCACCTGCACCGGCAGGTGGGCCCGACCCGGGTCGAGGGCGAGAACGGTCGCTCGACCACCACGTTGACGACGGGCACGACGGGTGGCGCCGTGTACGCGTTCGCGCTCGGCACCGGTCTGCGCCGCGAGGCCCAGACGACGATCGTCACGTTCGACGAGGACGGCCGGCCGGTCGGCCTGCAGGTCGTCAGCATCGAGCCGGGCGGCACCATCACGCCCGCCGACTACGTGCCGGTCGAGCCGAGCCCGCGGGACAGCGCGCAGGCGGCGCCGATCCGCTGAGCATGGCTCGTATTCATCGCGGCTGGTCGTCTCGGATGAGATCTGGTCGTTCGGTGACGTCGGCCGGTGCTCGCCCGCATGCTCGCAGCATGAAGCCTATCCAGTACTCCCTGGCCCTCGCGGTCGGCGCGGCGCTCGTCGTCGCCCCCGTCGCGTCGGCCCAGGCCGCCGCGCCGGTGACGATCCAGACGATCCCGACCACCACCGTCAAGTTCGACTCGACGAAGACCTTCAAGGCCAAGTACGTCAAGCAGAAGAACGTCAAGATCGACAAGGCGGTGCTCAAGGTCGTGAAGGGCGACAAGATCATCGCCACCGACGCGCCGAGCGTGAAGCTCGGCAAGGGCTCCTACAACGTCCGCCAGACGGTCGTCTACCGCGTCGTCACGAAGGCGGCGTCGACCGAGACGGTCACGCTCTCCAAGGGCTCGGTCGTCGACGCCTCGTGCAAGTTCACCGAGGTCGTCCCCCTGGCCACCGACAGCTCCGGCACGACGTCCGGCGACTTCAAGGCCGACTGCACTCCGGAGCCGACGGCGGACACGAGCTACGGCGCCTTCGCCGCGGGCGGCTCCTACGTCGACGACGGTGACGGAGGAACGACGCTGTACTTCGACGACTCGGACGACGGCAACGACGTCTCCTCCGAGAGCGTCAAGGTGGGCTCCACGGCCGACGTGCAGGACGTCAAGACGACGGCCGACGTCCAGGGCACGAAGACGACTCCGGCCGAGCTGAGCGCGGCCAAGACGGTCTCCAAGTCCCAGAAGCTGACGGTGAAGTCGCTCAAGGAGCCCAAGGGCTGCGCCAGCAAGGCGGAGTTCAGCTCGGTGAAGGCGTCGTACGTCAAGAACTCCTACGTCGCGAACGGCGACAAGGCCTCGGTCGTGGCCAAGAAGCTCGACAGCAGCGGCTCGAAGCGCTACGGCGGCAAGGAGGGTGACGTGACCTACGAGGTGCGTCGCTACAAGTCCTGCGAGGCCGGCACCGTCGTCGAGGTGTTCTTCATCAACGGCAAGGCGGGCGACAAGTACCGCGGTCCCGTCAACCAGGAGGGCTGAGCCGACCGCCCGTCCCCCCGATCGACGCCCGTCCCACCCTCGCGGTGGGGCGGGCGTCGACGTTTGCGGTCGGACCGGGCAACGGCCTGGGTCTTTCGGCTCATCCTCATGGCTCATCGTGATGACATCGTGGTGATCGTCCGCGCGTCGTCGCACCTCGCCCCATGCTCGGGGCATGAGACTTCCTGCCCTCCTCCCGGCCCTTGCGGTCGGCGCGGCCCTCGTCGTCGCCCCCGTCGCGTCGGCGCAGGCCGCCGCGTCGGTGACGATCCAGACGATCCCGACCACCACCGTCAAGTTCGACGCCACCAAGACCTTCAAGCCCAAGTACGTCAAGGCCAAGAACGTGAAGGTCGACAAGGCCGTGCTCAGGGTCGTCAGGGGAACGACGGTCGTCGCCGACGACGCTCCGAGCGTGAAGCTCGGCAAGGGCACCTACAGCGTGCGCCAGACCGTCACCTACCGGACGTTCACGCAGACCGGCACCAAGACGTCCGAGCCCGCCGACCTCGCGGAGGGCGCGACCACGTCCGCCGACTGCTACGTCACCAGCGTGACGCCGAACGAGGTCGATGACTCCGGCACGTTCGTCGCGAAGTGCGAGGCGCGCAGCAGCGACGAGCGTGTGTCGTACGCGAACGCGTTCAACGCGAGCGGGACCTACGTCCGCAGCAGTGGTGGCGGCCAGGTCTACTTCGACGGCTTCACCTCCGAGGACGACGGACACCGGTACACGACCGAGAGCTCGGACGGCTCGCCCTCCGGCGCCAGCTTCACGGGCGTCAAGGTCACGACCGACCGGGTCGTCAACGGCACGCGGACGTTCGCGGAGCCGCAGCCGGTGTACGAGTACAGCGCTGCCAAGACGGTCTCCAAGTCCCAGAAGCTGACGGTCAAGTCGCTCAAGGAGCCCAAGGGCTGCGGGAGCATCGCGGAGTACCGTTCGATCAAGGTCGGGCAGAGCAGCTCGACCGGCGCAGGGACCGGCGACAAGATCGCCACCGTCGCCTCGAAGGTCGACAACCGGGGCAAGCGGCTCGGCACCTTCGGCTCCGGGAGCGTCACCTACGAGATCCGCCGCTACAAGGCGTGCAGTGCCGACACGGTCATCGACCTGCTCTTCGCGAACGGCAAGGCAGCGGACAAGTACCGCGGGCCCGCCAGCAAGAGCCCGGCCACGTCCTGAGCCTCGGGCCATCGCGATCGACGCCCGTCCCACCTGCGCGGTGGGGCGGGCGTCGCTCATTGGCTGCAGATGGTTCGTCGGGATGAGATCGCCGTGATCGGTGAACACCGGCACGCCGGAGCCCCAGGCTGACCCCATGAAGATTCCCTCCCTCACGTTGGCCCTCGCGGTCGGTGTCGCGCTCGTCGTCGTCCCGGTCGTCGGGGCTCAGGCCGCTGCGCCCGTCACGATCAGGACCATCCCGGGCGCGACCGTGAAGTTCGAGAACACCAAGACCTTCAAGCCCAGGTTCGTCAAGCAGCAGGACGTCCAGATCGACAAGGCGGTGCTCAAGGTCGTCAAGCGCGGCAAGGTCATCGCGAAGGACCGGACGAGCATCCGTCTCGGCAAGGGTTCCTACACGGTCCGCCAGGCCGTGACGTACCGGATGATCCTGAAGCCCGGGAGCTCGGAGCCTGCGACGTTGCCGGCGGGATCGGTCGTCGACGCCGCGTGCACCATCGCGACCACCGGCGACCGGGACGCGACCACGGGCTCCTTCACGGCGAACTGCAGGCCCGTCCCGCGAAGGACACCAAGTACACGCAGACCTTCGTCACCCAGGGCACATGGGCCGATGTCCCGGATGAGGACGACGACACCTCTACGCCAACCCGCGTCACCCTGAGCTTCGCGGACAGCGAGTCGACGGTGACCCTCGAGAAGGAGTTCTTCGAGGAGGAAGCGATCGTCGACGTCCGCGCGATCACGACGTCGAGCGTCGTCGAGGGCGTCAGGACCATCCCGGCCGAGGTGGGACCTGCGCGGACGCTCGCGCGGGCGCAGAAGCTGACCGTCAGGTCGCTGAAGGAGCCGAAGGGTTGCGTGAGCATCGCCGAGTACCGGTCGGTGAAGGCCAGGTTCGACTACGACAGTGGCTCAGCGACCGGTGACAGGGTGTCGACGGTCACCCGGAAGCTCCACACCGAGGGCAAGCGCCGCTCGCGCAGCGTCGAGGGCTCCTCGAGCTTGGAGATCCGCCGCTACCGGTCCTGCACCGCGGGCATGGTCGTTGATGTCACGTACTACGACGGCCGGGCGGGGGACAAGTACCGCGGGTCCGCGAGCAAGAGCCCGGACGGGTCCTGATCCTCGGACCGGCCGACGACGTCCGCCCGACCCGTCCGGTGGGGCGGGCGTCGTCGCGTCGTCGCCAAGATGCCGACCGCAACCAGCCGGTCTACCGTCGATCAGGCCCGGGGCCACCGCCCCGCGGCACGACTCACCCCCCACCGAAAGGTCCCTGATCATGGGTTTCATCGGCTTCCTCGTCGTCGGCCTCATCGCCGGCTTCCTCGCGCGCCTCGTGGTGCCGGGCAAGGATGACTTCGGCATCCTCGGCACGCTGATCCTCGGCATCGTCGGCTCGTTCGTCGGCGGCACGCTCGCGTCGCTGTTCCAGGACGGCCCGGCCACGTTCGGTGCGGCCGGGATCATCGGCTCGATCATCGGCGCGATCATCGCGCTGCTGGTCTACAACGCGGTCACCGGCCGCAAGAAGGGTCGCGTCTGACCTGACGCCCCGACGACGCCCGTCCCCCTGCGCGGTGGGACGGGCGTCGTCGTGTCAGGAGCAGCGCGCGAGCAGCAGCCGGGCGTACGCCTCGGCGCAGCGGACGACGTCCTCGATCGGGACCCGCTCGTCGACGGCGTGCGCATGCTCGATCTCTCCGGGCCCCAGCTGCAGCGTCGGGATGCCGGCGGCCGCGTACTGACGCAGGTCGGAGCCGTAGGGGGCGCCGACGACGTCGGGGATCGCGCCGCCCGACGCGACCCAGGCGCGGGACACCTCGTCGGCGAACGGGTGGCCCTCGGGCAGCCGGCCGGCGGCGAAGCGGCCGCCGGGCCAGTCGACCTCGACCGGGTGCTCGCGCAGCCAGGGGTCGTCGACCGCAGCGACGGCGGCCTCGAATGCGGCGATCGCGTCGTCGAAGGACTCGCCCGGCATGACGCCGTAGCGACCCTCGGCGACGAGCAGGTCCGGCACGGTGCTGGCCCAGTCGCCCGCCTGCAGGCGACCCACGCTGATCGGCCACGGCCGCTCGCCGAACGGCGGTGCGGTCCGGGCGTTGCGCTCCGCGTCGAGCCGCCGCAGGGCCGCGCGCACGTGCTCGTACAGGTCGACGGCACTGATGCCTTCGCCCGCGCGGGACCCGTGGGTGGCGCGCCCGCGCACCTGCAGCCGGAACGTCAACGAGCCGGCGTTCGCCGCCACGATCTGCCCGGCGGTCGGCTCGGCGATGAGACAGGCCTGTCCGGTGTGGCCGCGGCGCAGCGTCGCGAACGTGCCGAGGCCGCCGTCCTCCTCGCCGATCACGGTGTGGACGGCGAACGGCTTCGTGAGCCGGTCGGCCACGGCCCGGGCCGCGGCCAGGATCGCGACGACGCCGCCCTTCATGTCGCACACCCCGCGGCCGAACCAGTAGCCGTCCTGCTCGTCGAGGTACCAGGGGTCGTGGCCCGTCCACCACTCGTTCTCGCCCGGCGGCACGACGTCGACGTGGCCGTTGAGCACGAGCGCCGGCTCGTCGTCCTCGGCGCCCTCCGGTCGCCAGGTGCCGACGCAGCCCCAGGCCTCGTCGCGGTCGACCTCCTCGCCCGGGTAGTCGGGGTCGGCGCGCAGCGTCTCCAGGTCGAGCGGCCACAGGTCGACGTCGAGCCCGAGCCCCTTCAGGGTCGCAGCGCACCAGCGCTGTGCGCCCACCTCGGACTCGCTGCCGCCCGTGCTCGCATAGCTGACCAGCTGGGCGAGGTCGCGGCGGACCAGGTCGACGTCGATCGTGATGCTGTCGTCCACCCGACCAGTCTGGCAGCGGCCGGGGCCGCGGCGCGGCGAGAGGGGCCGCCCGCCCGGGTCGGGCGAGGCGCTACCCTCGGCTCATGACCGCGCGCGCGACCTGGTGGCTGCTCCCGTAGAGGAGAGCCGTCGTCGTACGCGCCCAGACCCTCGCACCGGGTCTGGGCGCTTCTCGTCCGGGCACCGGGCGGACCCGGAGGAAGTGACCATGACCCAGCTGGACGACCTGCTGCAGCAGCCCGCGTTCGCGCTCGTCCGCGTGCGCGACAGCGACACCGTGACGCTCGTCGGTGGCGCCCGGACCGACGTCGAGACCCTGGCCGACGTGCCGCTCTCGACGGGTCGCCCGGCCGCGGTCGACGCCGAGGGTCGGGCCTGGGACTCGCTCGTGCTCGTGCCGTTCGCCCAGGCGCGTGAGCGAGGCTTCGAGGCGCACCAGGACGGCACGCCGCTGAGCGTCGTCGCGGCCGACGTCCGTGCCGAGGTGCCGCTGGCCGAGCTGCTCGTGCAGCTGCCCGACGTCCCCGTCGAGTTCGTCGACCGCGGCGGGTTCGAGACGTCCGACGACGACTACGCCCAGGTCGTGCGGCGGATCATCGACGACGAGATCGGCCAGGGCGAGGGCGCCAACCTCGTCATCGGGCGGCACTACCGCGCGCAGGTCGCCGACTGGGGCCACGACCGTGCGCTCACCGTCTTCCGTCGGCTGCTCGAGCGCGAGCGCGGCGCGTTCTGGACGTTCTGCATCTTCACCGGCGACCGCTACCTGATCGGCGCGTCGCCCGAGCGGCACGTCAGCGTCGAGGGCGGCCAGGTCCGGATGAATCCGATCAGCGGCACGTTCCGCATGCGCGGCCTCGACACCCAGGCCGAGCGCAAGCGCGAGCTGCTGCGCTTCCTCGCCGACGAGAAGGAGATCTACGAGCTCTTCATGGTCGTCGACGAGGAGCTCAAGATGATGTGCGACATCTGCCACGAGGGTGGCCTCGTGCTCGGGCCGTACCTCAAGCCGATGAGCCACCTCGTGCACACGGAGTACCTGCTCGCGGGTCGCACCGACCGCGACGTGCGCGCGGTCCTGCGCGACTCGATGTTCGCCGCCACGGTCACCGGCAGCCCGGTCGAGAACGCCTGCCGCCTCATCAAGCGCTACGAGGAGCACGGCCGCGGCTACTACGCCTCGGTCGCCGCGCTCGTCGGCCGGGACGCCGACGGCGAGCCGGTCGCCGACGCGCCCATCCTGATCCGGACCGCCGACGTCGACCTGGACGGCAACCTGAAGGTCACGGCCGGCGCGACGCTCGTGCGCGACTCGGACCCCGCCTACGAGACGCAGGAGACGTGGGCCAAGGCGTCGGGCATCCTCTCGGCGTTCGGCCTCGTCGACGCGCCGCCGGCCCCGACCCTGCTGCCGGGCGGCGACCCGGACGCCTTCACCCGCGAGGACGAGGTCCTCATCGCGCTGGCCGAGCGCAACCGGCGGCTCAGCGCGTTCTGGCTCACCGACCAGTCCGGCGCGGCGGCCGAGCCGTCGCTCGCCGGCAAGCGGGTCGTCGTGCTCGACCACGAGGACGACTTCGTCAACATGCTGTCCCACGTCTTCGGCGTGCTGGGCATGACGACCGACGTGGTGCGGCACGACGCGTACGCTCCGGGCGCGCTCGACGGCTACGACCTCGTCGTCGTCGGCCCAGGGCCGGGCGACCCGCGCGACGAGGCGGACCCCAAGATCGCCGTCGCCCAGACCGCGGTCGACGGGCTGCTCGCGTCGGGGCAGCCGTTCCTCGCGGTGTGCCTGGGGCACCAGGTCCTGAGCCGACGCATCGGCCTGGACCTGGCGTTCAAGGACATCGTCTTCCAGGGCACCCAGGCGAACGTCCCGGTGCTGGGCCGCGACGAGGTCGTCGGCTTCTACAACACCTTCACCGCGCGGGTCCCCGCCGCCGGGCTCCCCGACGGCGTCGAGGTCGACGTCGACCCCGCGACCGGAGACGTCCACGCCGTGCGCGGCTCGCACTTCCGCGGCATCCAGTTCCACGCCGAGTCGGTGCTCACCCGCAACGGCTTCGCGATCCTGCGCGACCTCGTCCTGGAGCTCGTCGGCTGAGGGAGAGGCCTCGGGCTCAGTCGGTCGCCGGCACCGCGAGGACGACGGTGCGGTCCGCGTAGGTGTGGGTCGCGGCGTCGTAGTCACCGCTGCACGTGTACAGCGCGAGCGTCGCGTCCTGGTCCTCGGCGTCGGAGTAGAGCGCCGGCATGGTCCTCGACTCGGCATGCTGCTTCACGCTCGTCACGGCGTACCGCTCGACCGTCCCGTTCCCGAGGGTGATCGTCAGGATGGACCCGCGCTCCAGCTCGCCGAGCTTGTTGAAGATGCCGTCCTTGAACCGTCCGCTCGAGTGCCCGTCGATCACGGTCAGGCCCTCGCTGCCCGGAAGCGCGCTGCGGTCGAACCAGCCGGCGACGTGGATGTTGCCGGGTGCCTCCATCCGGCCGTTCTGCACGCCGACGGGCTCGACGCAGCCGGTCACCTCGAGCGAGCCGAGAGAGATCGTCCGCGGGTGCTTCGGGGTCTCGGCCCGGCACGAGGACAGCGGGACCTTCCGCTCGTCGGGGTACCGGCCGTCGCGGGCCGCGGCGTCGGGGCGGGCGGTGCCGGACGTCGCGTCGTGACGCAGCCAGAGCTGCCAGCCACCGGCGCCGATGAGCGCGAGCGCGACGACCGAGACGAGACCCGCGACGACGAGACGGCGCCGACGTCCGGGCTTGGCGGGCTTCTCGGCACGGCGGTGGCCCACGGGCCGCGAGGGGGCCGGCTGGGGGATCTCTTCGGTCATGGCCGGACCAGCGTAGGTCGGGTCGCGGGCCCGTCGGCCGTACCTGCGGAACGGGGGTCACGTTTGCCCTCCGTTCGGTCGTCAATTCACGACCGATGCGGGCTGATCGGCACAGGACCCCGGTCCTTCGACCCTACGGTGAGCGAGCCCATGACCAGGACAGTGCCGTTCGTGGTCACGACTCATCACGTCACGAAGGACCGTGCATGTTCACACTCCCCAGGCTCGGTACGGGACTCGCCGCCATCGCGGTCGCAGCCTGCGCCAGCACCGCCGTCTTCTCGGGTGCCTCGGCAGCTCCCGGCAACCCCGGAACGCCCTCGGACCCGAAGGTCCTGCTCTCAGAGGGCTTCGAGAACAAGCTGAACGACGGTGAGGTCGTGAAGCTCGACGACGCCGATCCGACCAAGCGGTACGTCCCGAACAACGCCTCGGGCGGCTACACCGCCGATCCGTTCTGGCTCGACACGAGCTACGGCAACGGCCTCGTCCTCAGCAGCCTGACCAGCAGCGCCGACCTGACGGCGCTGGGCTACACGAGCCCGGACTCGCCGAACAAGGACAGCCTGCGCTCGATCGCCCTCGCGATCGGTCAGCTCAACGGCAGCGCGAACCCGGCGCGCAACCACGCCGTCAGCGCGTACACCGACAACGGCACGGCCGGCCCGGCCAACGCCGTCGGCCTGCGGACCAAGAACGCGCTGAACCTGGACGCGGACGGTCGGTTCCTGACCATCTCCGCCAACATCGGCGCGGTCAACTGCCGTCGCGCGGCCGCCCCGCTGCTGAACTTCCTGCTGTCGGACGGCGGCCAGGAGACCGCGGTCAACGCCCAGCCCCTCAACGGCTGCAGCCCGGCGCGCCGAGCGATGCCGCGTTCGCCCAGCGGATCCAGGGTGGCAACGCGGTGCTCTTCGACGGCGACCGCGTCGGCATCGTCGTGCGCAACGTCTCGGGCCGCGGTGACGGCAACGACTACGCGTTCGACGACATCCGCGTCCTCGACGTGACGCCGCAGCTCGACAAGAAGTTCATCAAGCCGGGCGGCACGCTGCGTCCCGGTGACACGGTCGACCTCGAGCTGACCGTCACCAACACGTCCGAGCTGGGCGTCAAGACGGGCTGGGAGTTCACCGACGCCCTGTCGAAGGGCCTCAAGGTCGCCGGCGAGGCCACGACCGACTGCGCGGCGGGCACCATCACGGCTCGTGAGGGCAGCCGGACCGTCAAGGTCACGGACGGCTCCATCGCCCAGGGCGTCGAGTCCTGCACCATCACCGTCCCGGTGACGGCCTCGAAGGGTGGCACGTTCAAGAACTCCGCCGCCAACATCTCGGCGCGCGGACTGAACGCGCCGGGCGAGACCGCGGTCAAGTACGTCGAGCCGGCCACCGCGCCGGTCGCGGCGGCCGACACCGGTGAGCGTCCGCAGTCGAGCACCCCGGCCGTCGCGGCGATCGCCGCCGGTGGCGTGCTGCTCGGCGGCCTCGGGCTGCGTCGCCTGCGTCGCAAGGCCTGAGCCCAGGCGGGAACGGTCCCCCGGACGGGGCGGTCCGAGCTTCGGCTCGGGTCGCCCCGTTCCTCGTCCGTCAGTCCTGCTTCTCGAGCTTGCGCAGGGCCGACGCCTCGTGTGCGGCCTTCGCGCCGGTCTTCTCGCTCTCGACGACGAACTTCGGGTCGTCGTCGCTGGCCGTCCACTTCCGGCCGTCGAGCTGGAAGTCCGAGGTCTTCCGCTCGACGATCTTCCCCTGCGTGCGGCCCTGCGGGCTGTCCCAGCTGACGCGATCTCCGACCTTCATGACTCGATGGTGCTGGCCGGCTCGCTCGGGCGCACGTCGGGACGCCGCGGCCGGTAGCGGGTGACGGCGACGCCGAGCAGGCACAGCGCGCCGCCGACGAAGGCGAGCGGCGCGGGCACCTCGTCGAGCAGCGCCCACGACACGAGGGTCGCGACCGCGGGGACGAGGTAGGTCGTCGACGCGACCTGGCCGGCGGAGAGTCGTTTGAGCGCGTACGACCACGTGCTGAAGCCGATCGCGGTGGGGAAGACGCCCAGGTACACGGCCCAGGCCAGGTCGCCGGCCGGGGCGTCGGCGGTCTGGCGCACGAGCTCGGGCAGGTACGGCAGGCACACCACGGCGCCGACGACGCAGGCCATCCAGACCGACATCGACGGAGCGACCGTCCGCAGCGTCGGCTTCTGGGTCAGGGCGCCGACGGCGTACAGGACGGCCGCCAGCAGGCACAGCAGCACACCGGTGGTGCTCGCGGTCTCGACGGCGTCGCCGTGTCCCGTGCTGAGGGCGATGAGCGCGACACCGCCGAACGCGATCGCCATGCCCAGCAGCAGGGGCCGCGGGAAGCCCTCCTTCAGCAGCCAGCCCGCGAGCAGCGCGATGAGGATCGGGCCGATGTTGACGACGAGGGCGGCGGTGCCCGCGTCGAGCGACGTCTCGCCGGCGTTCAGGGCGACGTTGTAGGCGCCGAACCACACGACGCCGTAGACCACGACCAGGCCCAGGGTGCGGCCGCGCGGGATGCGGTGGCGCCACGGCCGGGCGATGACCGTGAGGGCGACGGCGCCGACGAGCAGCCGGGCGAGCGTCAGCGGTCCGGCGTCGAAGGACTCCGTCGCGGCGCGGATGCCGACGAACGCGGACGCCCAGAGCACCACGGTCACCCCGAGGGCCGGCACGGACAGGTCACGCTCACGCATGACCCCACGCTAGGGCGGCCGGACCGCGTCGGTCGCGCGGGTTTCGGCCATCCACGCCCGAGTTCGCGCCCCGCACGCACGAGGACCCCACCCGGAGCGGATGGGGTCCTCGTGACGGATCGGCGGGCCTCAGCCCTGCGTGTTGCCCGCCGTCCGAGCCGAGCGTGACCGACACCTTGCGGGTCTCGTCGCCGCGGCGGTAGGTCAGCGTGACCTTCTCGCCGGGCTGGTAGCCGCGGATCGAGGCGACCAGCGCGTTCGAGCTGCCGATCGGGTTGCCGTTGATCTGCGTGATCACGTCGCCCTTGCGGATGCCGGCCTTGTCACCGGCGCTGCCCTTCGTGACCTTCTCGACCTCGGCGCCGACACCGGTGATGTCGTCGGACGAGACCGCCGGCGAGACCGTGATGCCGATCTGCGCGTGCGCGACCTTCTCACCCTTCACCAGCTTGTCGGCGACGTTCTTCGCCAGGTCGATCGGGATCGCGAAGCCGAGGCCGATCGAGCCGGCGCTGCCGCCGGCGCTGCCGCCCGAGCGGATCGCGGAGTTGATGCCGATGACGCGGCCGTTGAGGTCGACGAGCGGACCGCCCGAGTTGCCCGGGTTGATCGCCGCGTCGGTCTGGACCGCCGGGAAGACGGTCGCGCTGCTGCCCTGGCCGTCGCTCGAGGCGACGGGCCGGTTGAGGGCGCTGACGATGCCCTGCGTCACGGTGCTCTCCAGGCCGAACGGCGAGCCGATCGCGATGACCTCCTGGCCGACCTTGAGGTTGGCCGAGTTGCCGAGCTTCGCGGGCTTGAGCCCGGTCTTGCCGTCGGCCTTGATGACCGCGAGGTCCGTCTTCGGGTCCCGACCGACGATCTTGGCCTTCGCGTTGGTGCCGTCGCTGAACGAGACCGTGATCGAGCCACCGCCGGCCGCCGCCTCGACGACGTGGTTGTTCGTCAGGATCTCGCCGTCCGAGCTGATGATGATGCCCGTGCCGGAGCCGGCCTCACCGCCGCCGGAGACGTTGATCTGGGTGACCGACGGCAGCAACGCCGACGCGACCTTCTCGGCGCGGCTGCTGGGCGCCGAGGTGTCGCTGTCCTTCGACGAGTCGGTGAGCGACGAGACCGGGTCGTCCTCCTTGGTGAGGGAGGCGTACACGGCGGAGCCGCCGAGACCGGCGAGACCGCCGATGACGAGCGCCAGGACCGCGACCATGGCCACGAAGCCGGCGCCACGGCCGGACTTCTTCGGGCTCGGCGCGGGGGTCGGCGTGCCGAACGGGGTCGAGCCGCCAGGCGGCGGCGGGGTCGCCGCGCCGTAGGCGGGCTGCTGCGCGGTGGGCTGCTGGCCGTAGGAGGTCTGCTGGCCGTAGGAGGTCTGCTGGCCGTACGACGGCTGCTGCCCGTACGAGGGCTGCTGGCTGTAGGCGGGCTGCTGGACGGTGGGCTCGTGGTCGGCCCGCTGACCGTCACCGTCGCGGCGCTCGGTCGGCGGTCCGTAGGGACGCTCGGCGAAGGGATCGTTCGGGTCGGTCATGGTTCAACATTGTCCCGCATCACTGAGATCCTGCTGAGCCGAGCGTGTGAGGGACCGAAGAGGTGCTGCGATCGCAGGCGTTCAGGCCGGTCGGTGGCCCGGCACGGTCATGACGAACCGGGCCCCTTCGCCGGGGGTCGACGTGACCGACACCGACCCGCCGTGGCGTTCCGCGGTCCGCCGCACGATCGAGAGCCCGAGGCCGGAGCCGGGCAGGGTGCGGGCCTCGCTCGAGCGGTAGAACCGGTCGAACACGTGCGGCAGGTCCTCGGCCGCGATGCCGGGGCCCTCGTCCTGCACGGTCACCGAGCCGTTCGCCAGGGTGACCGTCACGGTGCCGTCGGACGGGCTCCACTTCGCGGCGTTGTCGAGCAGGTTCGTGACCGCTCGCTCGACCTGCGACGGCTCGCCGTGCACGATCCACGGCTCGGTGCTCATGGTCACCTCGACGCCGGGTGCGCGCGGCCGGACCCGTTCGACGGCCGCGGCGACGACGTCGGCGAGGTCGAAGGTCTCCGGGTCGGGATCCACCGGGTCCTCGCGGGCCAGCTCGACGAGGTCGCCGACGAGCGTCGTGAGCTCGGTGAGCTGGGTGCGGACGTCGTCCATGATCTCGGTGCGCTGCTCGACCGTCAGGCTGCGGTCCGGGTCGAGCGTGGCCTGGCCGAGCAGCTCGATGTTCGTCCGCAGGCTCGTGAGCGGCGTGCGCAGCTCGTGCCCGGCGTCGGCGACGAGCTGGCGCTGCCGCTCCTGGGACGCGTCGAGTGCCGCGAGCATCTGGTTGAACGACGTGGTGAGCCGGGCGAGCTCGTCGGTGCCCGTGACCTCGATGGGGTGGAGCTCGGACGTCCGAGCCACCCGCTCGGTCGCAGCAGTGAGCCGGCGGACGGGTCGCAGGCCGTTGGCGGCGACCGCCCAGCCGGCGAGCCCGGCGGCCGCGACGCCGAGCGCCGAGGTCAGCAGCAGCACGACCTTGAGCCGGTCGAGCGTCCGGCTGACCGAGTCCATCGGCTGGGCCAGCACGAGGGCGGCGTTGCGGCCCGCCTGGACCGCGACGACGCGGTAGGTCGTGCCGTCGAAGCGCACCGTGCGGGCCGACTGCGGCTCCTGGCCGATCGAGACCTCGAGCTCGTGGTGGTCGTAGGGGAACTGCTTGCTCGCGCGCCGCTCGCTCGTGAACACCTGGCCGCCCTGGACCGTCAGGACCTTGATGCCGGCCACGTCGAGGGCGAGCGCCGCGTCGGAGCTGATCGTGGTCCCGGGGGTGAACCCCGCGTCGACCGCCGCATGCGCCCGACGCAGCATCGACTCGTCGAGGGAGCTCTGCAGCTCGGCCCGCGCCGTCAGGTAGACGACCGCGCTGACCGCCGCGAGCGTCGCCGCGACGGCCGCCGTCGTGAGCAGCGCGACGCGCAGCGCGAGGGACGCGCGCTTGGAGTACGGCTGGATCTGGCGGTGGACCGCCTCGATCGTGCGCCCGACGATGCGGGGCTCGCCGCCGTCGTGGCCGTGGGTCACGGCGGGGTCTCGCGCAGCACGTAGCCCACGCCGCGGACGGTGTGCAGCAGGCGGGACTCGCCCTCGGCCTCGAGCTTGCGACGGACGTAGCCGACGTACACCTCGAGCGAGTTCGCGGTCGTCGGGAAGTCGAAGCCCCAGACCTCCTCGAGGATGAACGAGCGCTCGAGCACCCGCTTGGGCCGCTGCATGAAGAGCTCGAGGAGCGCGAACTCGGTGCGGGTCAACGAGATGGACCGCTCGCCACGGTGCACCTCGCGGGTGACGGGGTCGAGGCTCAGGTCCGCGAAGAACCAGTGGCTCCTCCTCGGCCTCCGCGTCGGCGCGACGCTGCCCGCGGCGCAGCAGCGCCCGCAGGCGGGCGAGCAGCTCGTCGAGGGCGAACGGCTTGGTCAGGTAGTCGTCGGCGCCGGCGTCGAGACCGTCGACGCGGTCGCCGACGGCGTCGCGGGCCGTCAGCACGAGGATCGGCACGTCGTTGCCGGCGCTGCGCAGCGCGCGGGGTGGCCTCCAGCCCGTCGAGCCGCGGCATCATCACGTCCATGACGATGAGGTCCGGGCCGGTGGCGGGGACCCGGGCGAGGGCCTCGGCGCCGTCGGCGGCGAGCTCGACGGTGTAGCCGTTGAACTCGAGCGAGCGGCGCAGGGAGTCGCGCACGGCCCGGTCGTCGTCGACGACGAGGATCTTGGCACCGGTCATGGGGACCAGTGTGCCGCGTGACGCTGAGCGCACGCTGAAACGACGCGTCGGACGTCAGGCCTCGAGGGCGGCCCGGGCGGCCGCGGCGGCGCGGGACGCCCGTAGGTGCCGCCGAACAGCACCGCGTGGACGAGCAGCGGGTGCAGCTGGTGCAGGGCCACCCGCTCGCGCCAGCCGTCGGCGAGGGGCGCGGCCTCGTCGTAGGCGTCGACCAGGCGCTGCAGGTGCGGGAGGCCGAACAGCGCGAGCATCGCGAGGTCGGTCTCGCGGTGACCGCCGTGCGCGGCCGGGTCGATGAGCCAGGCGCCGCCCTCGACGGACCAGACGACGTTGCCCGACCAGAGGTCGCCGTGCACCCGGGCCGGCGGCTCGGCGGGGCCGGCGAGGTCGTGGATGCGGCGCATGGCCTGCTCGACGACCTGCGCCTCCTCGGGTGTGACGGCGCCGCGGTCGACCGCCGCGCGCAGGTAGGGCATGACGCGGCGCGAGGCGTAGAACTCCGGCCACGTGGGCAGCGGGCGGTTGGGCAGGGGGGCGAGCCCGATGAAGCCGTCGACCTCGGCGCCGAACGTCTCGGCACCCGCGGCGTGCGTGGCGGCGAGCGCGCGGCCGAACGCCTCGGCGGCGTCGCCCGACGGCTTGCCGGGCTCGATCCACGACAGGACGAGGCAGTCGTCCGCCACGGCGAGCACCTCGGGCACCTGGGCCCCGCCGGCCTCGCGCAGCCAGCGCAGGCCGGCGGCCTCGCGCTCGAAGAAGCCGGCCGGCGGGTGCGGGCGGGTCTTGATGACGGCGCCGCGCCCGTCGGTTCAGGCGCAGCCGGGTGGTCGTGCAGATGTCGCCGCCCGCCACGGGGGTCGTCGAGATGACGCCGTGCCCCAGCAGCGCCTCGGCGCGCGCGGCCGTGCCCGTCATCCGTGCCATGGGCCCGACGTTACCGCGCGTGCTCGGCCGCCAGGCCGGGAATCTCCTCCACCAGCCGGTCGACCGTCCGCTCGACCATCGCGAGCACGTCGCGGAAGCCGTCGACCCCGCCGTACCAGGGGTCGGGCACCTCGTCGTCGCCCTCCGTGGCCTCAGGGTCGAAGGACCGGAA
>JAQIJP010000024.1:0-36804 GCA_036946185.1 Aeromicrobium erythreum | reverse complement strand
CCAGAAGATCCAGGTCGAGATCGCCGAGATCGGCGACCGCGGCAAGCTGTCGCTGATCCCGGTGGTCGAGAAGTCCGCCGAGGGCGACGACGTCTACGTCGACGCCGAGGCGCCGGCCGACGCCTGATCCAGGCTCGACGAGGGCCCCGACCGCATCCGCGGTCGGGGCCCTCTCACGTGCTGTGCGGGTGCCGGCCCGGCCTCGCTACGCTGGCCGCATGACGCGCGTGGGTGTGCTGGGGGCCAAGGGCCGGATGGGGTCGACGTCGGTCGCCGCGATCGAGGCCGCGGACGGCCTCGAGGTCGTCGCGCAGGTCGACCAGGGCGACCCGGTCGAGTCGCTCACCGAGGCCGGCGCCGAGGTCGTGCTCGTGTTCACGACGCCCGACGTCGCCCTCGACCAGGTCCTGTGGTGCGTCGAGCGCGGGCTGCACGTGGTCGTCGGCACGTCCGGCTTCGACGCCGCCCGGGTCGAGTCGGTGCGGTCCGCCGTCGAGTCCTCCGGCGGCGGCACCAACGTGCTGGTCGTGCCGAACTTCTCGGTCGGTGCCGTGCTCATGATGCGCTTCGCCGCCGAGGCGGCCCCGTACTTCGAGTCGGTCGAGGTGGTCGAGATGCACCACCCGGACAAGGTCGACGCGCCCTCCGGCACGGCGGTCCGCACCGCCGAGCTGATCGGTCGGGCGCGCGCCGAGGCCGGCTGCGACCCGATCCCGGACGCGACGACGTCGGACCCCGACGGCGCGCGGGGCGCGCGGGTCGAGGGCGTGCCGGTCCACGCGCTGCGCGCCCGCGGCTACGTCGCCAGCCAGGAGGTCGTGCTCGGCGGCGTGGGGGAGACCTTCGTGCTGCGCCACGACTCGCACGACCGGGAGTCCTTCATGCCGGGCGTCGTGAAGGCCGTCAGCTCCGTGGCCGGTCTGGACGGGGTGCACGTCGGGCTCGACGTCGTGCTCTGAGCAGCGCCGGACGCAGCAGCTGGTCCGCGACCTGCGGGTAGCCGCGCTCGGCGACGCCGACGACGAGGGTCAGGCACAGCAGGCCCCAGACGAGTCCGGCCGCGAGGTCGCTCGCCCAGTGCCGTCCGAGCAGCCAGCTCACGAGCACGGTGTTGACGATCACGAGGTGCCACACGACCCGGCCGTAGCGTTCGAGACCGGGGCGACCGAGCGGTCCGGCCCAGGCCAGCAGGAACAGCGTGGTGCCGTGCAGCACGACGCTCTCGGTCGCGTGGCCGCTCGGGTAGGCCATCGAGTGCTCGCCGTGCGCGAGCAGGCCCGGGTCCCACCACACCGGCTCGCCGATGCGGGTCGAGCTCTTGGCGAGCAGGATCTTGAGGACGCCGGTCGCGAGGAACAGGCCCTCGGCGAGCCCGGCGACGAGCAGGGGCGCGAGCGAGCGCTGCCGGTGCGCCAGCCAGAGCGCGACGGCGAGCAGCAGGCCTCCGGCGACGAGCTGCCCCGACACCCGGTCGAGCACCTCGGCGAGGAACGTGTACAGCAGGCCCGCGTCGCGGCGCACGGGCCGCAGGTCCAGGAAGCGGTCCACGAGCTGGCCGAGGGGGCTGATCGCGACCGCCGTGCCGAGCACGAGGACGACGAGCAGGATCTCGGGGCTCGGCAGCGGCACGAAGGTGCCGCGGCGTCGGTACGGCTCCGCCGCCTCGCGCAGGGCGTCGAGGGCGCGGCGCGCCGCAGGTCCGTCCACGTCCGCCATCTCTGCCCCCTGGTTGGTCGACGACAGGAGGCTAGGGGCGGTGGCCAAGAGGGGGCTGAGGCCGCCTGAGGGTCAGGTGAGAAGCCGCAGCAGCGCCGCGGTGAACGCCGCGAGCGCGACCATCGGCAGGAACGGCACCCGCAGCGCCAGCAGCACGGCGGCCACGGCGAGCCCGGCCAGCCGCGCGTCGACGACGACGGCCCCGTCGTCGCCGGCGAGCACCTGGGTCGCGACGAGGGCGCCCAGCAGCGCGACGGGGATGAGGTCGCTGACCCGCCGGGTCGCGGGGTGCTCCAGGACGCGGTCCGGGACGCTCAGCCCGGCGAGCTTGACGGCATAGCAGGCGACCACGAGCAGGACGAGTCCCGTCCAGACGGCGCTCATGCCGTCCGCCTCGGCAGCGCCAGCCCGAACAGCACCGCGACCGCGCCGCCGACGATGATCGGCACCCCGGCGGGCACGAGCGGCAGGACCCCCGTGGCGGCCGCCGCGCCGACGAGGGCGACGACGCGGGCGCCCGGCGACGAGAGTCGCGGCCACAGCAGGCCCAGGAACGCCGCACCGACGGCGGCGTCGAGGCCGTAGGTCCGCGGGTCGCCGATGCGGGTGCCGGCGACCGCTCCGGCGAGCGTCATGAGGTTCCACAGCACGAACACGCTCAGCCCCGTCCACCAGAACCCGCGCCGCGCCTCGACCGGGTCGTCCTGCGCGACGGCGACCGCGGTCGACTCGTCGATGACCAGGTGTGCCGCGGCCAGTCGTCGCAGCCCGCGGACCCGCAGCAGCGGCGCGACGCTGAGTCCGTAGAACAGGTTGCGGCTACCGAGCAGGGTCGCGGCGGCGGCGCCGGTCAGCGGGTTGCCGCCCGCGGCCACGACGCCCACGAACGCGAACTGCGTCGCCCCCGTGAACACGAGCAGCGACAGCAGGCAGGTCTGCAGCACGCTCAGGCCGGAGGCGGTCGAGATGGCGCCGAAGGAGATGCCGTACGCCCCAGTGGCGACCCCGACGCCGAGCGCCTGCCCGACGACCGACCGGCGGGGTGCCGGGTCAGGCATCCGGCGTGAGGTCGGTGTGCAGCCGGACCTGCTTGAGCCGCGCGCCGGACCCGTCGTCCTCGAGCTCGCGGTGCGCACCGTCGGGGGCCCAGCCGCTGCCGGTCACGAACGCGCGTGTCGCGTCGTCGGTCGCGTCGAGCCACCAGCGAGCGGTGCGGAAGCCGTCGGCCCGCAGCGTGTCGACCGCGGCCTGGAGCAGACGCGAGCCGTGCCCGGCGCGTCGGTGGTCGGCGTCCACGACGAGCTCGGCGACCTCGGCGTCGGCGACCGGGTCGGCGTCCGGGTCGGTGCCCGGCGTGACGAGGACGAAGCCGCGCACGGCGGCGCGCTCGAGCGCGACGAGGACCCGGACCCGGGCGTCCGGGGGAGCCGCGACGACGGCCTGCCAGCCGGGCGCGAGCTGGTCGGGGTCGACCTGCGCGGCGCCACCGCTGCGCTCGGACCAGGACCGCGCCTGGAGCCGGGCGATCGCCGGCACGTCGTCCGGCCAGGCGAGCCGGGCGCTGACGTCGGCGCTCACCAGTCGCGGAAGCTCTCGACGAGGCCCGAGGTGGCCCCGTCGTCGTCCAGCACGACCTCGGTCATGGACAGGTTGCGCAGGCTCGGCCAGACCTCCCAGGTCATGAGGGCCAGGCCGGGCAGGCCGCCGATCACGAGCGGCCAGGCGGCGTTGTTCGCGACGAACGCGACGATGATCGCGAACGCGATCGAGGCGTTGCAGATCCACAGCCGGCGGACCGTCTGGGAGGCGTAGACGCCGACGGCGGCGGCGCGGGCGTCCTCGGGGTCGAGGTCGGGGTCGAGCGGCTCGGTGTCGAGCCAGACGCGCTCGGCCAGGAACGCCGAGGCGGCGACCGCGAGCAGCAGGACGGCGATGAGCCACCACGGCGGGACGTCGGCGTCGAGCCCGTCGAGCGCGAAGAACAGCAGGACGAGGAACCCGGTCGTCAGGCCGACCTGCAGGAGGGCGAAGGTCCGGACCTCGCGAGGGCTGGCGTCATACTCGGCGCGGGGCATGGGTCAGAGTTTCGCACACCGGTTCGTCGGTCCGCGGATGTACGCTACGAGCCATGCAGCAGTACCTCGACCTCGTGCGACGGATCCTCGACGAGGGGGTCGAGAAGGGCGACCGGACGGGCACCGGCACGCGCAGCGTGTTCGGGCACCAGATGCGGTTCGACCTCACGGCCGGCTTCCCGCTCGTGACGACCAAGAAGATCCACCTCAGGTCCGTCGTGGGCGAGCTGCTGTGGTTCGTCTCGGGCGACACCAACACCGCGTGGCTGCGCGAGAACGGCATCACGATCTGGGACGAGTGGGCCGACGAGAACGGCGACCTCGGGCCCGTCTACGGCCACCAGTGGCGCTCCTGGCCGACCCCGTCGGGCGACACGATCGACCAGCTCGCCGGCGTGATCGAGGCCCTGCGCTCCGACCCCGACTCCCGGCGGCACGTGGTCAGTGCCTGGAACGTCGCCGACCTGTCGGCGATGGCGCTCGCCCCGTGCCACGCGTTCTTCCAGTTCTACGTCGCCCCGGCCGACGACGGCGGTCCCGGCCGGCTCAGCTGCCAGCTCTACCAGCGCTCGGCCGACGTGTTCCTCGGCGTCCCGTTCAACATCGCGTCGTACGCGCTGCTCACCCACATGGTCGCCCAGGTGGCCGGGCTGCGGGTCGGCGACTTCGTCCACACCCTCGGCGACGCGCACCTCTACCTCAACCACCTCGACCAGGCGCGCGAGCAGCTCACGCGCGACCCGCGACCGCTGCCCGAGCTGTGGCTCGACCCCTCCGTGACCTCGATCGACGACTTCACCCTCGACTCGATCAAGGTCACCGGCTACGACCCGCACCCACTCATCAAGGCCCCGATCGCCGTATGACCGTCACGCTCGTCGTCGCGATGGGCGCGAACCGGGTCATCGGCGTCGACGGCGGCCTGCCGTGGCGCCTGCCCGAGGACCTCGCGCACTTCAAGCGCCTGACCCTCGGTCACCCGATGGTCATGGGCCGCGCGACCTTCGAGTCGATCGGACGGCCGCTCCCGGGGCGCGCGACGATCGTCGTCACGCGCGATCCCACCTGGTCGTCCGACGGGGTCGAGACGGCGTCCTCGCTCGACGCGGCGCTCGAGCGTGCGCGTGCCCTCGACGACGAGGTGTTCGTCGTCGGTGGGGCGCAGGTCTACACCGAGGCGCTCGAGCGTGACCTCGTCGACGTCCTGGTCGTCACGCGCGTCGCGGCGTCGCCCGAGGGCGACACCTACTTCCCGCGCGTCGACTGGGACCGCTGGCGCGAGGTGGGACGCGTCCCGCACGAGGGCGAGGCCGCGGGGGAGCGCACCACCTTCGACATCGTCACGTACATGCGCGCATCTTGACCCGATTAACTTAATCGATGCAAGATGGTCGGGTGACCTACGACCCGACGCTTCCCGCGTACCGGCTGCACACCCTGGTGTCCGCCCTGGACGCCGCGGCCGACGCGATGCTGCGCGAGGCGCACGGCACGAGCTATGCGCGCTTCCTGACGCTCGTCACGGTGCAGGCGCTCGGCACGCCGACCCAGGCCGAGCTCGCCGCCGCGCAGGGTGTCTCGGCGCCGGCCGCGAGCCGGATGGTGCAGACGCTCGTCGAGGCCGGGCTCGTCGAGGCCGTGCGGACGGCGGGTGCGGGGAACCGCCGCGCCCTCGTGCTCACCCCGGCCGGTGAGGACCTGCTGGCGCAGGGGGGCGCGCTGCTCGAGGACGCGTTCGGGCGGCTCCTCGACGCCGCGGACGTGACGGCCGCAGAGGTCCGCCGGGTCACCGACCCCTTGCTCGCCCTGCTCCGACCGGAGGCGCCATGACCCCGCTGATCGCCGCCCACGCCTTTGCCGCCGTCGTGGCGCTCCTGCTCGGGGGCTGGCAGCTGTTCCTCGGCCCGCGCGGCACCCGGGGCCACCGGCTCGCCGGTCGCGTGTGGGTCGTGGCGCTGCTGTTCGTCGCGGGGTCCTCGTTCTGGATCCAGGAGATCCGCCCGGGGCACTTCAGCGCGCTGCACGCCCTGTCCGTCGTCACGCTGGTCACCGTGCCGCTCGGCATCCTGGCCGCGCGGCGGGGCGACCTGCG
Organism: Aeromicrobium erythreum; assembly: GCA_036946185.1. GTDB lineage: Bacteria > Actinomycetota > Actinomycetes > Propionibacteriales > Nocardioidaceae > Aeromicrobium > Aeromicrobium erythreum_A. The sequence continues at coordinate 30,921 of JAQIJP010000024.1, read as the reverse complement.
GCACCACCGGTCGGCCATGACCGGCAACTGGCTCGGCCTCGTCGGGGCAGGCGCCGCGGCGGCGCTCGTGCCGCAGCGGGCGATTCCGCAGCTCGTCGTCCACGACCCGGTCACCGCCGCCCTGGCCCTGGGCGTCGTCGTGGCGACGGCGGTCGCGGTCGTCGGCGTGGGCCGGGCCCTCGACGCCGTCGTGACGCCGGCCCCGAGCGGTCAGGACAGGATCGCGAGCTGACGGCCCTGGGCGACGAGCCGCCCCTGGTCGTCCCACAGCTCGACGTCCTCGTCGTGGTAGCCGGCGACGACATGACGCGTCACGACGTGCATGAGCGCCCAGGTCGACTCGACCCGGCGGCGCAGGTGGACGGTTGAGCTGCACCGTCGCCGACGCGAGCCGGCCGAGGTCGGCCGTGACGGGGCGGGTAGCCGTCCACGATCGCGGCGGCGGCCAGGGAGTCGACCGGACGGCCGTCCTTGGGGCCGGATCCACACCGTCGCCTCGGGGGTTCCGGACGGCCGGCCCTGCATCCAGCCCCGGCAGCTCGGGGGCCCGCACGTCGTAGCGGTCGATGATCGGGACGGAGCCGGCGGGGACCGCGGCGGTCAGGTCGGTGCACTGCTCCGGACCTGGGATGCTCGGTGCGGCGTGCGGCGGTGTGCTCGGCCGTGCCGGCGAGGTCCCAGTCGTGCAGCGTGACGACGGCGTGCACGATCGTGACGCCGTGCTGGACGAGGGTCGCCTCGTGGACCGACACGCGCCGTCCCACCCGAAGGGTGCGGATCTCGACGGCGGCGTCGCCCGCGACCGGCGGCTTGAAGTAGCTGACGGAGACGGCGAGCGGGTCCGGGTGGCGAGAGCCCGGAGCCGGCGGCGTGCTCGAGGCTCGCGCGCAGCAGGATCGCCAGCACGTAGCCGCCGTTCGGCGTCCCGTTCGGCGTGTTCCAGTCGGTCGTGACGACGAGGTGGCGCAGCCCGTCGTCGCCGGGCGTCGTGGCGGTCGCGCGGTCGAGCTCGTAGGCCTGCTGGTCGGCGGTCACGGTCCGCACCCTAGCCCGCCGGGCGCGAGCCGGGGCGGGGGGTCCTGCGCGATAGCCTCGGCACATGACATCCCCGCTCGCCTCCGACGCCGCGCCGTTCGGCCGGGTCCTGACCGCGATGGTGACGCCGTTCACCGCCGACGGTCGGCTCGACCTCGACGCCGCGCAGCGTCTCGCCACGCACCTGGTCGACCACGGCAACGACGGCCTGGTCGTGAGCGGCACGACGGGGGAGTCCCCGACCACGACGGGCGAGGAGGACGCCCGCCTGCTCGCGGCGGTCGTCGAGGCGGTCGGCGACCGCGCCAGCATCGTCGCGGGCGTCGGCACCAACGACACGCGGCACAGCGTCGAGCTCGCGCAGGGCGCCCGCAAGGCCGGGGCGCACGGGCTGCTCGTCGTCACCCCTTACTACTCCAAGCCGCCGCAGGCGGGCATCGTCGAGCACGTCGTCCAGGTCACGCGGGCGGGCGAGGACGTCCCCGTCATGCTCTACGACATCCCCGGCCGCACCGGTGTCCAGATCGCCGAGTCCACCTACGAGCAGCTCGTCACCGACCCGCTCGTCGTCGCGGTCAAGGACGCGGTCGGCGACCTCGAGCGCGGTGCCTGGCTGATGGCCAACACGGGCATCCGGGTCTACTCCGGCGACGACGCGGCCAACCTCGGCTGGCTGGCGGTCGGCGCGAGCGGCTTCGTCGGCGTCACGTCGCACTTCGCGTCGGCTCAGTACGCCGAGATGGTCCGGGCGGTCGACTCCGGCGACCTCGCCACGGCGCGCGCCCTCAACACGCGTCTGCTGCCCGCCGTGCGCGCGATCATGACGCACACGCAGGGCGTCATCGCCACGAAGGCCGGACTGGAGCTGCAGGGCCTGCTCGGCAACCGGCACGTCCGTGCGCCGCTCGTCCAGGCCACCGCCGACGAGGTCGAGGTCGTCCGCGCCGGCCTGGCCGCCGCTGACCTGCTGGAGGTCTCCGCATGAGCCACATGCACACCGAGCTCGGCGCCCCGCCGGCCCTGCCCGACGGCGCCCTGCGCGTCATCCCGCTCGGCGGCCTCGGCGAGGTCGGCCGCAACATGACCGTGTTCGAGCACTCCGGCAAGCTGCTCATCGTCGACTGCGGCGTGCTGTTCCCGGAGGAGCACCACCCCGGCGTCGACCTGATCCTGCCGGACTTCGGCCCCATCCGTGACCGCCTCGACGACGTCGTCGGCATCGTCCTGACGCACGGCCACGAGGACCACATCGGCGGCGTGCCGTACCTGCTGCGCGAGCGCGGCACGATCCCGGTCATCGGCTCCAAGCTCACCCTCGCGCTGCTGGCGCCGAAGCTCAAGGAGCACCGGCTCCGCGAGGTGCCGCGCTACGAGGTCACCGAGGGCGAGACCCTCGATCTCGGACCGTTCTCGATGGAGTTCGTCGCCGTCAACCACTCCATCCCGGACGCCCTCGCCGTCGCGATCAAGACGTCGGCCGGTGTCGCGCTGCACACCGGCGACTTCAAGATGGACCAGCTGCCGCTCGACGGCCGGATCACCGACCTGCGGGCGTTCGCGCGGCTCGGCGAGGCCGGGGTCGACCTGTTCCTGACCGACTCCACCAACGCCGACGTCCCCGGGTTCACCGTCGCCGAGCGCAACATCACGCCGGCCATCGACGCGGTGTTCGCCAGCAGCACCGGCAAGATCATCGTCGCGTCGTTCGCGTCGCACGTGCACCGCGTCCAGCAGGTCCTCGACGCCGCCGCCAAGCACGGCCGCAAGGTCGCGTACGTCGGTCGCTCGATGGTCCGCAACATGCAGATCGCCCGCGAGCTCGGCTACCTCGACGTGCCCGACGGCGTCGTCGTCGACCGCATCGACGCCGCGCCGGCCGACCGGATGGTGCTCATGTCCACCGGCTCCCAGGGCGAGCCGATGGCCGCGCTGTCGCGGATCGCGAACCGCAGCCACCAGCAGGTCGCGATCGAGCCCGGCGACACCGTCCTGCTCGCGTCGTCGCTGATCCCCGGCAACGAGAACGCCGTCTACCGCGTCATCGACGGCCTGACGAAGCTCGGCGCCCGTGTCGTGCACAAGGGCAACGCCCTCGTGCACGTGTCGGGCCACGCCTCGGCCGGCGAGCTCCTCTACTGCTACAACATCGTCAAGCCGACCAACGTGCTGCCGGTGCACGGCGAGATCCGGCACCTGCACGCCAACGGCGCGCTGGCCCGGCAGACCGGTGTCCCGAACGTCCTGCTCGCCGAGGACGGCTACGTCGTCGACCTCGTCGACGGGCACGCCTCCATCACCGGGGCCGTCGAGTGCGGCTACGTCTACGTCGACGGGTCCTCCGTGGGCGACCTCACCGACTCCGAGCTCAAGGACCGTCGGGTCCTGGGCGAGGAGGGCTTCATCTCGATCGTCGCGGTCGTCGACTCGACGAACGGCAAGATCGTGTCCGGCCCGGAGATCCACGCCCGGGGGCTCGCCGAGGACGACAGCGTCTTCGACGAGATCGCGCCCAAGATCGTCTCGGCACTCGAGGAGGCGCTGGCGGAGGGCACGCGCGACCAGCGTCAGCTCCAGCAGGTCATCCGGCGGGTCGTCGGGTCGTTCGCGGGGCGGCGGCTGCGGCGTCGCCCGATGATCGTCCCGATCGTGCTCGAGGCCTGACGGATCGTTACGCACCCGAAACCTCGCACGCAACCTGCCGAAACACGCCGTCCGTAACGTCCTCGTCAGAGTCCGGCGCGGGGCCGGACCTGGTGGGAACCGGTTGCGGCCGGCAGGTGAGGGCGTTGCGCACGCACCCTGCCGGCCGCACACCGGACCGGAGGGGAAGCGCGTCGTGGGTTCGTCGAACGAGGTCCTGTTCGCGTGCTGGTCCGGCCACGCCGACCACGCCGAGCGAGCCGCGCTGGGGGCGCTCGCGGTCGCGGTCCGGCGCGACGCACCGTCGGTCGACGTGCGGGACATGCCGGTCGAGAACCTGGGCCGCGACGAGTCCTGGCCGCCCGTCCGGGTGGCCGTGCCCCTCACGCTGACCGACGGGGGCGACGTCTCGGCGGCCCTCGCGATCGCGCGACGCAACGAGCCGTCGCTGCTCGTGGCGCGCGCCCTCGGCCCTGACTGGTCGCTCGCCGAGATCGTCGTGCAGCGGCTCATCGAGGCAGGGGCCCGCAAGGAGGACACGATCGTGCTCGGCGTCGCCGGCTCGAACGACGAGGCCTCCATCGAGGGCTACTCCCGCGCCGCCCGCCTGGTCAGCGCGGTCTGGGGCGGACCCGTCCACATCGGCTCGATCGGCGGGCGGGACACGCCGCTGACCGACGCCGTCGACATCGCCCGCGCCTACGGCCGCCGGGTCGTCGTCGCGTCCTACGTGCTGACCCCGGGCCGGTTCGCCGACATGCTGCGCCACTGCGGTGCCGACGTCGTCACCGCGCCCCTGCTCGACGGCCCGGTGCCCGACCCCCGGCTGTCCTCCCTCGTCCTCGAGCGGTTCCACCAGGCCCTCGGCACCCGCGTCGCCGCCCTCTGACCCGCCCGCTCCCGGGTCCGCGGTTTACCCGCTCAAGCGGGTAAACCGACTCCGATCGAGGCAAGCATCCCCTGAATCGTGACGTTTGCCCTGAACGAGTCTGCTGTACCCAGGTTGCGCGCCCAGGTACGGCAATCCACAGCCGGTCGCCGCGGCACTCGGAAGAGGTCGCTCGAGCGGCGACCCTCGGACGATGGATGAGTACTTCGTGCAGGCCGCGACACGGCGCGGTGGCTACCTCTTCAGGTCCGACCTCCTCGACCTCGGCCTGAGCGACAACGGGATCCGGTCGGCGATGCGGGAGGGGCTGCTCGTCCGGATCAGGCACGGCACGTACGCGCCGAGTGAGCCGTGGCGCGGCCTGACGCCGGAGGAGCAGCATCTCCTGCGGGCGAACTCGATCGTCGACAAGCTCGGTCCAGGGGTGGCGCTCAGCCATCACACGGCTGTCCTCGCCCACGGGGGCACCCTGTGGGGAGTCGATCTCGGACGGGTCCACCTGACGCGCCTGGTCTCGCGGGCCGGACGCAACGAGGCCGGCGTCGTCTTCCACCACGCGCGGACCGACCTGGACCAAGACCTGACCTCGATCGACGGGCGTCCGGTCACGGTTCCCGCGCGCGCCGTGCTCGAGTCGTGCAGCCTCACGAGGATCGAGCCGGCCATGGTCGCGGCGAGCTTCGGGATCCGCGCGGGACTGTGCACCCGTGAGGAGCTCGCTGAGCTCGCGCAGCAGCACCGCGGCTGGCCCGGCATGCTGAACGTGAGGCTCGCGGCACGGTACGCCGCTCCCGAGTGCGAGTCGGTCGGCGAGGTCCGCTCGATGCACCTGTTCCGGACGCACGACGTGCCGCTGCCCGAGTGCCAGGTGGAGGTACGGATCGGCGGACGACTCGTCGCGCGGTGCGACTTCGGCTGGTGGACCTGGCGCCACGTCGGTGAGTTCGACGGGCGGATCAAGTACGGCCGACTCAACGCCGACCCGGACCATCCGGAGCAGTCGCTGGTCCAGGAGAAGCTCCGCGAGGACCGGGTCCGCTCCCACCCGCTCGGCATGACGCGCTGGATGTGGGACGACCTCGCGCCCTCGGCCCGTGCGTCCACCGCGTCGCGGTTGCGGGCGGATCTCGAGCGGTCGCGATCGCTGTACGGGCGCACAGTGATCGACCTCGGTCGACGGCCGTGGGTGGCCTGATCGAGGCAACCTGTGCGACTCAAGGGAGGCTTGCCTCGATCGGGTCCGGTTTACCCGCTTGAGCGGGTAAACCGCGGAACGCCGGGCCGTGGCGGTCCCACGAAAACCTCGACGTCTCCTTTAGGCTTTCGCCATGGCGACCCGAACGTCTTCCCCGCCGCGCAAGCGGCCGTCCGGCAGCCAGGCGAAGAAGAAGCCTGCCGCGCGGAAACGTCCTGCCCAGAAGCGGCCGGCCCAGAAGCGACCCGCGCAGCGGCGTCCGGCGGCCAAACGCACGGGACCCGGTCCCGTCGCGGTCGTCGTCGGCGGCCTGCTCCGTGCCTCGACGGCCATGTGGCTCGGCCTCGCCGGGCTGGTGGGCGCGATCGCCCGCAGCATCGGCCGCTCCGCGCGCGACCTCGACCCCGAGCAGCGCCGTGACGGCGTGGGCTTCGCGGTCCTCGCCCTCGCCATCGCGACCGCCGCAGCCACGTGGTGGCAGGTCCCCGGCGCCGTCGGCGACGCCGTCCGCACCGTCACCAGCAGCACCGTCGGCCTGCTCTCCTGGGCCATCCCGATCGTGCTCGCCGTCGTCGCCTGGCGCACGCTGCGCCGACCCGACGAGGTCGGCCCCGCGGGCCGTCAGCTCGTCGGCTGGCTCGCCATCAGTGGCGGCGTCCTCGGACTCGTCCACCTCTCGCACGGCACGCCGCGTCCGAGCCGGATGGAGGAGGTCCGTGAGGCCGGCGGAGCGATCGGCTTCCTGTTCTCCGCGATCCCGCTCGACCTGCTCAAGACGCCGTTCGCCGTCGCGCCCATCCTGGTGCTCGTCGTCCTGTTCGGCCTGCTCGTCGTTACGGCCACGCCGCTGCACGCCGTGCCCGCCCGGCTCGCGGAGGCCCGCGACCGCGCCCTCGGCCGGCACGTGGAGGCCGAGCCGGAGCCCGAGACGACCGCGCGCAAGCGCCACCCGCGCACGACGCCGGTCGTCGACGAGCCCTACGAGAACCCGCTCGTCGACGGGCCCGACGACGACAAGCCGGCCAGGAGGACGCCGAAGGCCGCCCCCGCACCGGTCGAGGTCGCGACGGACGAGCCGACCGGCGAGGTCGAGCTGCCGCCGATGGAGCCGCTGCCGGTCCGCGCGGAGCAGCTCTCGCTCTCCGGCGACGTGCTCTACTCCCTGCCCGACGCGACCCTTCTGCGCGAGGGCAGCCCGCACAAGGCGCGCTCCGACGCCTCCGACGCGGTCGTCGAGCGACTGACCGAGGTCCTGGAGCAGTTCCAGATCGACGCGCAGGTCACCGGCTACACGCGGGGCCCGACGGTCACGCGCTACGAGGTCGAGCTCGGCCCCGCCGTCAAGGTCGAGAAGGTCACGGCGCTCGGCAAGAACATCGCGTACGCGGTCGCCTCGAACGAGGTGCGCATCCTCAGCCCGATCCCGGGCAAGTCCGCGATCGGTGTCGAGATCCCGAACGTCGACAAGGAGATGGTGAGCCTCGGCGACGTCCTGCGCTCGGCGAAGGCGCGCAGCGACCACCACCCGATGGTGATCGGCCTGGGCAAGGACGTCGAGGGCGGCTTCGTGCTGGCGAACCTCGCGAAGATGCCGCACCTGCTGGTCGCGGGTGCGACCGGCTCGGGCAAGTCGAGCTTCGTCAACTCGATGATCGGCTCGATCCTCATGCGCTCGACGCCGGACGAGGTCCGGATGATCCTGGTCGACCCCAAGCGGGTCGAGCTGACGGCCTACGAAGGCATCCCGCACCTCATCACGCCGATCATCACCAACCCCAAGAAGGCCGCCGAGGCGCTGCAGTGGGTCGTCCGCGAGATGGACCTGCGCTACGACGACCTGGCGAACTTCGGCTTCCGCCACGTCGACGACTTCAACAAGGCGGTCCGGTCGGGCAAGCTCACGGTGCCGCCGGGCAGCGAGCGCGTGCTCGCGCCGTACCCGTACCTGCTCGTCGTGGTCGACGAGCTCGCCGACCTCATGATGGTGGCCCCGCGCGACGTCGAGGACTCGGTCGTGCGCATCACCCAGCTCGCGCGTGCGGCCGGCATCCACCTGGTGCTCGCGACCCAGCGCCCGAGCGTGGACGTCGTCACCGGCCTCATCAAGGCCAACGTGCCGAGCCGCCTCGCGTTCGCCACGAGCTCGCTCGCCGACAGCCGCGTCATCCTCGACCAGCCGGGCGCCGAGAAGCTCGTCGGCCAGGGCGACGGACTGTTCCTGCCGATGGGGCAGAGCAAGGCGATGCGCATGCAGGGCGCCTGGATCACCGAGCAGGAGATCGAGCAGGTCGTCGAGCACTGCAAGACCCAGCTCACCCCCGAGTACCGCGAGGACGTCACGGCGCCGCAGCAGTCCAAGCGCGAGCTCGACGACGACATCGGCGACGACCTCGACCTCGTCCTGCAGGCCGTCGAGCTCGTCGTCAGCACCCAGTTCGGCTCGACGTCGATGCTGCAGCGCAAGCTGCGCGTCGGCTTCGCGAAGGCGGGGCGCCTGATGGACATCATGGAGAGCCGCGGCGTCGTGGGCCCGAGCGAGGGCTCCAAGGCGCGCGACGTGCTCGTCAAGCCGGACGACCTCGAGGACGTGCTGGCCTCGATCCAGGCGGGCTGATGGTCGACGACGCGCCCTTCGAGGTCCGTCGGCGGGTGTGGCTGCACCTGCTGGCGGCCGTCGTGCCGATCGCCCTCGCCGCGGGGTTCGCCTGGTTCGCCTACGACCGCGACGACCTCGTGCTGTGGGTGCCGGCCGGCCTCCTGGTGCTGCTGGGGCTGACCGCCCTGAGCGGGCTGCGCGACGTCCGGACGCCGCTGTTCGTGGCGGACGACCACGGGGTCCGGATGCGTGACGGGCGCGCGTGGGTCGGCCTGCTGTGGAGCGAGATGGCGGACGTCCGGGTGGAGCGGCGCAGCGGACGCTTCGACCCGCGCGTCAAGGTGATCAGCCCCGACGGCCTGAGGATCTACACCGCCCAGGTCGGCTTCACGACGACGGTGACGGCCCAGGAGGCCGAGGAGCAGTTGGCGCGGCGCCGCGGCCCTGCCGCATACTGAACCGTCCGACCGCCGTCACGAGAGGGATCCATGGAGCAGGCCGAGACCGCGCCCAGCAACCTGAACATCGCCAACGCCCTCACGGTGCTGCGCATCATCGGCGTCCCGGTGTACGGCTGGGTCCTCCTGCACGACGGCGGTGACGACCCGACGTGGCGGGTGTGGGCGTTCGTGGCGTTCGCGCTGCTCATGATCACCGACCGGATCGACGGCGACCTGGCGCGCAGCCGCAACCTCGTGACGGACTTCGGCAAGCTCGCCGACCCGATCGCCGACAAGGCGCTCACGGGGATGGCCTTCATCGGGCTCGGCCTGATCTTCGACAACCTGCTGTTCTGGGTCGTCGTGGTCGCCGTCCTGGTGCGCGAGTGGGGCATCACGGTCATGCGCTTCTTCATCAAGAAGTACGGCGTCATGCCCGCCAGCCAGGGCGGACGCATCAAGACGACCCTGCAGGCGACGGCCCTCGGGTTCTACACGCTCCCCCTCGAGCTCTGGGACACGACGGCGAGCACGGCCCTGCTGTGGTTCACGCACGTCGTCATGGCGGCCGCGGTCGTCGTCACGATGGTGACGGGCGTCCAGTACGTCGTCGACGCCCGCCGCATCCGCGCGGAGCACGGCGCGGCGTGACGGCCTCCGCGGAGCAGGTCGTCGCGGCGCTGGGGGAGCGTGGCGCGACGGTCGCGACCGCGGAGTCGTTGACCGGCGGGCTGCTGTGCGCCGCGCTCGTCGACGTGCCCGGGGCGTCCGCGGTCGTCCGGGGCGGGGTCGTGGCCTACGCGCCGGCGCTCAAGGTCGGGCTGCTCGGCGTCGCGGCGTCGACCATTGAGGCAGTGGGGACGGTCGATCCCCGGACCGCGCACGAGATGGCCGTCGGTGTCCGGGAGCGGCTGGGCGCCGACTGGGGCGTCTCCACCACCGGGGTCGCCGGACCGGGACCCGCGGAGGGCAAGCCGGCGGGAACCGTCCACGTCGCGGTCGCCGGCCCGGACGGCGTCACGGCGGTCGAGCTCGCGCTCTCCGGGGACCGCGCCGCGATCCGTCGGGGGACCGTGCAGGCCGCCCTGTCCGCCCTGATGGGTAGGCTGGGGGAAGAAAGCCCGAGCACCCGGCGTTGAGCCGGGTACCGCGCGAACCGGAGGTGACCATGTCCACGATGCGACAGCTCGTCGGAGAGGTCCTCCGCGCGCGCCGCGGCGCCCAGGGGCTCACCCTGCGCGACGTCTCCTCGCGGGCCCGGGTCAGCCTCGGCTACATCTCCGAGGTCGAGCGCGGCCAGAAGGAGCCCAGCTCCGAGCTGCTCGCCGCGCTGGCCGGCGCGCTCGAGGTCCCGCTGTCGGAGGTCCTGCGCGACGTCAGCGACCTGATGGCGCTCGAGGAGGCCACCGACCTGGCCACCGTGTCGGCGATCCGCCCCGGCGAGGTCGAGGCCTCCGCGGCCTGACCCCACCGGGACGACGCCGGTGCGACGCGTGCCTCAGGCCTGCTGGTCGGCGTTCGCCTCGACGATGGCCCGCAGCCAGTCGGACAGGCCGGGCGCCAGCTCCTCGTACTGCGAGCGGAACCGCTCGTCGCCGGTCGTGAAGCAGACGACGCCGCGGTGCAGCGCGTGGTCCGCGTCGTAGAAGCGGTTGAGCTCGGCCCGGTGCTCCTCGGCGAGCGCGTCGGCGCGCTCCGAGCCCGGCTCGACGCCCTCGCGGAACGCCTCGGCCAGCCGGGTGTTGAGCGCCTCGGTCCGCTCCTTGACGGCCTCCCAGTCCGCCTTCGTCCAGGACCGCGTGCGCTCCTGGCTCTGCGCCCAGGCGGCGGTGTCGCCCCAGCGCTCCTCGGCCTCCGTCTGGTAGGCGGGGTCCCACGTCTCCCCGAACACCTCCAGCTGCTCCTCGGGGGTCAGCCTGATGCCTGACATGTGTGCCTCCATCTCTCGTTCGACGGCCGTCACCAGCGCCTGGACCCGGTCCCGCCGCTCGACGAGCAGGCGGTGCTGGGTGCGCAGGTGGTCGGCCGGGTCGGTGTCGCCGTCCAGGAGGGCGGCGACGTCGTCGAGCCCGAACCCGAGGTCGCGGTAGTACAGGATGCGGGTCAGGCGGTCGGCGTCGTCGGCCTCGTACTCGCGGTAGCCGGCGGACGTCCGTCCGCTCGGCACGAGCAGGCCGATGGCGTCGTAGTGGTGCAGCTGGCGCACCGTGACACCGGCCAGCCGCGCCAGCTGTCCGACCGTGTAGCGACCGTCGTGCATCCGTCCTGCCGTCCTTCCTCGCGTGGGCTCGACCCCCACCGTGAGGCCTCACGTTGCGTGAGGGTCAAGCCTGGCACGGACCGGCCGTCCGGGGCGACGCCGTGTCGGGGCGCCGTGGCATCCTGGCAGCGTGCGACACAGCGAGTTCTGGGAGCGGATGACGCTCCACCTGGGCGACGGCTACGCGCGGTCCTGGGCCGACAGCCAGGTCATCGCCGCGCTCGGCGGTCGGACGCCGGTCGAGGCGCTCGACCTCGGCGTCGCGCCGCAGACCGTGTGGCGCGCCGTGCACGCCTACCTCGAGCTCCCCGCCCGCGAACGGTGAGCTCCTCCGTCACGCTGCGCCGGCCGCGCCACGACGACCTCGCGGGTCTGCATGCCGTGTACTCCGACGCGCGGACGTGGCTCCACCTGCCGTCGGCCCGCTTCGCCGAGGAGCGCCAGACGGCGCTGCTGCTGCAGACGTGGCTCGCCGAGTGGGACGAGGTCGGCCTCTCGACCTGGACCGTCGAGGTCGACGGTGCGGTCGTGGGCAACGCCGGGGTCATGCCGCGGGGCGAGTGGTGGAACGTCGGCTTCCGCCTCGCGCCGGAGGTGTGGGGCCGGGGCATCGCCTCGGACGCCGTCCGGCGAGCCCTCGCGCAGGCGCACGACGCCGAGCCGACGTGGCCGGTCGTCGCGCGCTCGATGCAGCACAACGTCGCCTCCGGTCGGGTGAGCGAGGCGGCCGGCCTGAAGGTGGTCTGGACGGGCCCGCGGCCCCACGCCCGCGTGCCGGGCGCGACGCTGGTGATCCATGCCGACCGGCTGCCGGACCGGGCCCTGCTCGACGCGATCGTCGCCCTCGGCTGAGGCCGCCGGAGAACCCGCGACACGCCGCGGCGTGTCGGCACGGATCGAACAGGTGTTCGGCCTACGGTGGTGCACAGGTCGGACGGTCACGAGGACGCCTTCCACAGTCGGGTCGACGAGGCCCAGGAATGTCTGTGGGTCCTCGTACCGTCGCAGATGGCCCGCCACCCACGACAGAACGGACACCCCTCATGCCTCCCAAGTCAGCCACCCCCTCGGTGACGCAGGCCGCCGCGAGCGACCGCGCCAAGGCCCTCGACAACGCGATCGCGCAGATCGACCGCGCGCACGGCAAGGGCGCCGTCATGCGTCTGGGCGAGCGCGGCCGCACCAAGATCGACGTCATCCCCACCGGCGCCACGTCCCTCGACGTCGCGCTCGGCATCGGCGGGCTGCCGCGCGGGCGCATCGTCGAGATCTACGGCCCGGAGTCCTCGGGCAAGACGACGGTCGCCCTGCACGCGGTGGCCAACGCCCAGCGCAACGGCGGCGTCGCGGCGTTCATCGACGCCGAGCACGCGCTCGACCCCGAGTACGCCCGCAAGCTCGGGGTCGACACCGACGCGCTGCTCATCTCGCAGCCCGACTCCGGCGAGCAGGCGCTCGAGATCGCCGACATGCTGATCCGTTCCGGCGCGCTCGACATCATCGTCATCGACTCCGTCGCGGCGCTCGTGCCGCGCGCCGAGATCGACGGCGAGATGGGCGACAGCCACGTCGGCCTGCAGGCCCGCCTCATGAGCCAGGCGCTGCGCAAGATGACCGGCGCCATCAACGGCTCGGGCACGACGGCGATCTTCATCAACCAGCTGCGCGAGAAGATCGGCGTGATGTTCGGCTCGCCCGAGACCACGACGGGCGGCAAGGCGCTCAAGTTCTACGCCTCGGTCCGCCTCGACGTCCGCCGCATCGAGACGCTCAAGGACGGCACCGACATGGTCGGCAACCGCACCCGCGTCAAGGTCGTCAAGAACAAGATGGCTCCGCCGTTCAAGCAGGCCGAGTTCGACATCATGTACGGCAAGGGCATCAGCCGCGAGGGCAGCCTGATCGATGTCGGCGTCGAGGCGGGCTTCGTGCGCAAGGCCGGCGCCTGGTACACCTACGAGGGCGACCAGCTGGGGCAGGGCAAGGAGAATGCGCGCCAGTTCCTTGCCGACAACCCGGACCTCGCGATCGAGCTCGAGCACAAGATCATGACGCACCTCGGGATCGGTGCCGATGCCGCCGAGGAGCAGGCCGACGACCCGGCCCTCGGTGCGGTCCCGCCGCCGTCGGACCTGGAGTTCTGAGCCGATGGGTCGTGCGGGGGCAGCGACCTCCGACGAGGCGCGGGACACGGCGTTCGACCCGGACGCCGATCCCGAGTCCGTCGGACGCTCGATCCTGCTGGCGCGGCTGACCGACCAGCCGCGCAGCAGGGCCGAGCTCGCCGAGTCGCTCGCCAAGAAGCACGTGCCGGACGACGTGGCGACCCGGCTGCTCGACCGGTTCGAGGAGGTCGGCCTCATCGACGACGAGGCCTTCGCCCGCGGCTGGGTCGAGTCCCGGCAGCGCAGCAAGGGCCTGGCTCGACGCGTCCTGTCGATGGAGCTGCGGCGCAAGGGGGTCGACGACGAGATCGTGCGTGAGGTGCTCGCCGACGTCGACCCGGACGACGAGCGCGCTGCCGCGCACCGGCTCGTGCAGCGCAAGCTGCGGTCGGTGCAGGGGCTGGACGCCTCGGTGCAGGTCCGGCGCCTCACCTCGATGCTGGCGCGCAAGGGCTACGCCCCGCAGGTCGCGTTCGACGTCGTCCGCGCCGAGCTCGAGGCCGCGCCGGAGCCGATCGAGTCAGTCTGAGGCGTCCCGCTCGGCGGCGATCTCGGTGCGCAGGCGCTCGACGATCTCGCGCTCGGACGCGTAGTAGGCCAGGCCCCACTCGGCCACCCGAGCCGGGTACCGCACCTCGGTGCGGTCCGCCAGCATGGCGCGGACCGCACCGAGCTCCTCGGCCCGTTCGTCCAGTCGCTCCAGGTAGTCGGCCAGCAGGTCGTCGAGGCGCTCCGGCGAGGTCAGGGCGCCCATCAGCAGGCGCAGCGCGACGGGGTGCTTCAGGGCCGGGAACTGCTCGGGATCGGGGCGTTCGAGCCACTCCTGCAGGCTCGTGCGACCGTCCGGGGTGATCCGGAAGCGCCGGGCCGGCCGTCGGCCCTCCGAGGTGTCCTGCGACGCCACCAGTCCGGCGGCCTCCAGGCGCTCGAGCTCGGTGTAGATCTGGCTGGTCGCGGGGGAGACCCAGTAGAACCGCAGCGTGCGGTCCGCTCGCTGCTTGAGCTCGTAGCCGGTGAGCCCCTCCTCGGAGGTCTGGGCGTCGAAGGCGAGCAGGCCGAGCAGGGCGGACGCGGTCGCGGTCAGCTCGGCGGGCACGTGACCAGCCTAGAGGTCGGGCACGTGAGCCTCGTCGCTCCCCGTGGGACCCACCGTGGCAGCGACGCTGTCACGGTTAGACTCCGGCCATGGCCTCGACGCTCGACCGCTACAAGCAGATCACCGCCCTGCCGCAGGGCAAGCGCATCTTCTCGCTGTTCTACAGCCAGATGGCGCCGTACTTCGCCTCGATCCACCTGCAGGTGCGCGAGATGAGTCCCCACCGCGCCGAGGTCAAGATCCCGAAGCGGCGCAGCGTCCAGAACCACATCGGCACCGTCCACGCGATTGCCGCCTGCAACGGGCTCGAGGCCGCGATGGGCCTGCTCGCAGAGGCGACGTGCCCGAAGGACGCGCGCTGGCTGCCCAAGGGCATGGAGGTCGAGTACCTCGCCAAGTCCTCGGGCGACCTCTACTGCACCGCAGAGTCGACGCCGGAGGACTGGGCCAACGGGCCCGACGTCCCGATCACGGTGAAGGCCGTGCTCAAGGACGGCACGGTCACCGTGCAGGGCACGATCCACCTCTGGGTCACGCCCAAGAAGAAGGGCTGAGGCAGCCCCTCAGCGCGCCTCGGCCTGCGACTGCATCTGGGCCGGGACGATCTCGAGCGGCTTCCCGCCGAGACGACGCTGCAGCCAGGTGACGACGAGGCTCAGCAGACCGTTCGCCACGATGTAGATCGCGGCCAGGACGAGGCCCGTGGCGAGCCGGTTGTCGAACTCGCCCCAGATCAGCTTGCCGGCGTAGGTCAGGCCAGGCGCCAGGATGACGTACCCCAGGCTGGTGTCCTTGAGGGCGACGATGAACTGGCTGACGATCGAAGGCAGCATGATCTTGATGCCCTGCGGCAGCAGCACGATGCGCATGGTCTGGCCCGGTCGCAGGCCGATCGCCATGGCCGCCTCGGACTGCCCCTTCGGCACGGCCTGGATGCCGGCGCGGAACACCTCGGCCAGCACGGCGCCGTTGTAGAGCGCGAGCCCGATGATGAGCGACCACAGCGAGCCGATCGTCTCGCTCCAGACGGTCCAGACGAAGACGATCAGCATCAGCAGCGGCACCGCACGGAAGAACTCCACGACGGTCCAGCTGACCCAGCGCACCAGCCGGTTGGCCGAGAGCTTGCCGACGCCGAAGACGAGGCCGAAGACCAGGGCGAGCAGGATCGCGCCGACCGCGGCCTTCAACGTGTCGAGCAGGCCCTCCAGCAGCACCTGCACGTAGGCGGGGGTCACGAAGACCTCCCACTTTGCGCCGGTGAGCTGGCCGCGGTCCTGCAGTCGCAGCACGGCTAGGGCGAGGACCGCCAAGGCGAGGACGAGCGTCACGACCCCGAGGAGGCGGTGGCGGCGCCGGGCGCGCGGTCCCGGCGCGTCGAACAGGACGGACGTGCTCATGCGACCCTCCAACGGCGCTCGAGCCGGGCCGCTCCGAAGGAGATGACCTCGACGATGACGATGTAGCCGAGCGCGATCCCGAAGAAGATCACCCAGCGGTCGGAGGCGTAGTCGTTGACCAGGCCCTTGAGGCGGTAGGTCGCTTCCGCGAGGCCGAAGCCCGCGGCGAGCGACGTGTTCTTGGTGAGCGCGATCAGGACGCTGGCCATCGGCGGCACCGTGGCCCGCACGGCCTGGGGCAGGACGACCTGGGTGAGCGTCATCGTGAACGGCATGCCGATCGAGCGAGCGGCCTCGGCCTGGCCGAGCGGAACGGCGTTGACGCCCGAGCGCAGGGCCTCGGCGATGAAGGTCGACGTGTAGATCGACATCGCGATCGAGATGCGGGTGAAGAAGCCGGGCGTGATGCCGAGCTCGGGCAGCCCGAAGTAGGTGATGACGATGAGGACCAGCAACGGGGTGTTGCGGAAGACGGTGATGTAGACCGCCGCGACCGCCCGCATGACCGGCACCGGGCTGAGCCGCAGCGACGCCATCAACGTGCCCAGCACGAGCGCGCCGACGCTGTTCACGACGAGCAGCCGGATCGTCAGCCAGAAGCCGTCGAGGATCGCCGAGGCGTTGTCGATCAGGACGTCCATGTCACCACCGTTCGGTCAGGTCGAGGTCCGGCCGGAGCCGGTGGGGCGGGGTGCCGGGCCGGAGCGGCCCGGCACCCCGCCGCCGTCAGTTGCTGCAGCCGTCGAGCTTCGGCGTCTCGGGCGCCTCGTTGCCCGACTTGCCGAGCGTGCTGTCGAAGGCCTTCTTCCAGTCGCCGTCCGAGAACGACTTCTCGATCGCGTCGTTCAGGAACTGGCACAGCTCCGGGTACTTCTTGGAGTAGCCGATGCCGTAGCGCTCCTCGGAGAAGGGCTCGCCGACGACCTTGAGCTGGTCCGGCGACTGGGCCGCGTAGCCCAGGAGGATCGCGCCGTCGGTCGTGACGGCGTCGACGCTGCCGTTCTTGAGCTGGTCGACGCACTCGGAGTACGTGTCGAAGCCGGCCGGCTTGGCGCCGTACTTCTGCTCGACGGTGGCGATCGAGGTCGAGCCCGTCACCGAGCAGACCTTCTTGCCCTTGAGGTCCTGCGGGCCCTTGATCGAGTCGTCGTCCTTGGCCACGAGCAGGCTCTGGCCGGTGACGTAGTACGGGCCGGCCTGGCCGACGACCTGGCGACGCTCGTCGGTGATCGAGTAGGACGCGATGACGAAGTCGACGGTGCCCTTCTGCAGGAACGGCTCCCGGTTGTCGGAGACCGTCTCGACCCACGTGATCTGGGAGGGCTTCAGGCCGAGCTGGCCGGCGATGATCTTGCCCATCTCGGGGTCGAAGCCGGTGGGGGTGTCGGAGGTGGCGGTCTTGAAGCCGACGCCGGGCTGGTCGAACTTGACGCCGATCGTGACCTTGCCGGCCTTGTTCAGGGCGGCCATCCGGCTGCCCGACTCGAAGGACGGGTCCTTGACGACCTCGTAGGTGTTCTTGGACGACGTGTCGTCGCTGGAGCCGGCGTTGCCGCAGGCGGTGACGGCGAGCATCGCCGCGGCGGCGACGGCCGCCAGTCGGATGGTGCGGAGCTTTCTCATCGTGCCTCCCGATCGGTTGGTTCCCGAGATGTGCGCAGTGCTGCGCGGGGTCAGTGCTTGAGGATCTTGTCGAGGAAGTCGCGGGCGCGGTCGCTCTGCGGGTTCGTGAAGAACTCCTCGGGCGTGTTCTGCTCGACGATCCGGCCGTCGGCCATGAACAGCACGCGGTCGGCCGCGGTGCGCGCGAAGCCCATCTCGTGGGTCACGACGACCATCGTCATGCCGCCGCGCGCGAGCTCGACCATGGTGTCGAGGACCTCCTTGATCATCTCCGGGTCGAGCGCCGACGTGGGCTCGTCGAAGAGCATGACCTTGGGCTCCATCGCGAGGGACCGCGCGATGGCGACGCGCTGCTGCTGGCCGCCGGAGAGCTGGGCGGGCAGCTTGCCGGCCTGGTTGGCGACGCCCACCCGCTCGAGCAGCTCGAGGCCGCGCTTCTCGGCGTCGGCCTTGGAGACGCCGCGCACCTTGACGGGTCCGAGAGTCACGTTCTCGAGGACGGTCTTGTGCGCGAAGAGGTTGAAGGACTGGAAGACCATGCCGACGTCGGCGCGAAGCTGCGCGAGGGCCTTGCCCTCCTGGGGCAGCGGCTGGCCCTCGATCTCGATCGTCCCGTCGTCGATCGTCTCGAGCCGGTTGATCGTCCGGCACAGGGTCGACTTGCCCGAGCCCGAGGGCCCGATGACCACGACGACCTCGCCGGGGGCGACGTCGAGCTCGATGTCCTGGAGCACATGCAGGGCGCCGAAGTGCTTCTGCACGCCCCGCATGGCGACCATGGGTGTGTCCGCCATGGACCGAAACCTATCGGTGCACGCGGGGGCCTCTGCAAGGTCGCAACCGAATCGTCACCTGGACGCGACGACACCCCGGCACCGCCGCGAGGGGGTGCCGGGGTGTCGTCAGCGGTGCGTCAGTCGCGGTAGCGCGGCTGGCTCTGCGGGTTGAGCTCGCCGAACCGGACCGTGTCGGCGCCCTTGAGGCGGCGGTCGGTCACCTTGAACACGTCGAACCCGCGCTGGATCTCGCTGGAGTAGACGTACCCGTTGTAGAAGTACGTCGACCAGGGGCCGCTCACGACCAGGCGCGAGGCGTCCTGCGGGCCGCGGTCGAACCAGGCGATCTCCTTGGGGTTCTTGGAGTCGGTGAAGTCGAACATCGACCAGCCGCCCTGGTACCAGGCCTGGACCATGATGTCGCGGCCCTTGACCGGGACGAGCGAGCCGTTGTGGGCGACGCAGTTCTCGGTGTTGGCCTGGGTGCGCGGGATCTTGTAGTAGCTCGCGAGCTTCAGCTCGCCCTTCCGGGTGATGTCGTAGATGCCGTTGGCGCCCTTCGTCGGGCCGACCGTCGGGTTGCAGGTCGGACCGCCACCGCCGCCGAGCTCGTCGGTGAAGACGACCTTGGTGGCGTCGTTGTTGAACGTCGCCGAGTGCCAGAACGCGAAGTTCTCGGTGTCGCGGACGCGCGTGGTCACCTTCGGCTTCTCGCGGTCGGAGATGTCGACGAGGATGCCGTCGCCCATGCAGGCGCCGGCCATCAGGTCCTTGCTCGGGTACGCGGTCAGGTCGTGGCACCCGCTGGTCTCGGCCGAGTAGCCGCCCTTCGGGTTGCCGCCGTCCGGGAACAGCACGGGCTGCGCGACCATCGCGGCCTTCTCCGGCGTGCGGGTCGGGATCTTGACGACGCTGACGGAGTCCAGCGGCGGCTGGCAGTCCGGGAACGAGGCGTCGGGCGAGTAGGACGACACGTACACGTACAGGTCGTCGGCGCGGCCCTTCGCCGTGCCCTTGCCCTTGCCGGGCTTGGCGTTCGACGGCGCCAGCGTGTGCGTGTGCGAGCCGCACGGCGTCTCGACCGCCGCGACGTACTGGGGCTTGCGCGGGTCGGAGATGTCGAAGACCTTGATGCCCTCCCACGAGCTCTTCTGCGTCGCGGACTGGCCGGTGCTCTGGCAGGACGAGTCGCTGCGCGAGGAGTCGGTGCTGAGCACGAGGATGTCGTCGTGCACCGACACGTCGTTCTGCGCGCCGGGGCACACGACCTGCGTGACGGCCTTCGGCCTCGACGGCTTCGAGATGTCGTAGACGGTGAAGCCGTTGTAGTTGCCCGCGAACGCGTACCGGCCCTGGAACGCCAGGTCGGTCTGCAGCGCCGCCTCGGTGTCGAACGCGCCCTGCTTCGGCAGGTTCGCGACGAGGCGCGTGTTGGGGCTGCTGGCGGACTCGCCCTGGCCCAGCTGGACGGCGCCGGCGCGGAGCCTGGCGATGTCGTTGCCGGGCAGGCAGTTGCCCGCGCGCCGGTCGGCGTCGGACAGGGTCTTGGCCCCCACGCACGGATCGGCCGTGCGGGTGGCGGGCTGGACGGACGACGCGGCGGGTGCCGCGAAGGACGGGGCCGCCAGGACGGCGGCCACGAGGCCTCCGCCGGCGACGCCGAGAAGGATCGCCGGGAGCGATCGTCGGTGCGCTGGACGCATGGATGGTTTCCTTCCCCCGAAGTGCTGGCTATCCTCGCCGAAGGTCGGGAGCGTGACAAGCACCCCGGCCGCGGGGGAAGGACAGCGATGCGCACCACGCACCGACGGGTGCTCGCCGCGACGGTCGTCGCGTGCGGGCTCGCCCTGGGCGCCTGCTCCGGCGACGACGACCGCCGTCCGGTCGACGGCACGATCGTCCAGCCGGGCAAGCCGGGCGAGAAGGCGAAGGTCCTCGACGAGGCGCCCGAGATCACGCCCGAGCGCGCCAACGACGCCGACGTCGAGTTCGCGCAGATGATGATCCCGCACCATGCGCAGGCCCTCGAGATGGCCGCACTCGCGCCGAGGGCCGGCGGCAGCCGCGCGGTCCGCGTGCTCGCCGACCGCATCGACGGGGCGCAGCGTCCCGAGATCGTCCTGATGGCCGGCTGGCTGCGCGACCAGGGGCTCGAGGCGCCCACGAAGGCGCAGGTCGAGAGCGGCCGGATCCCGACCGGTCGGCTCGGCGGTCACGGGGGCCACGGCGGCCATGGGTCGGGCCACACGATGCCGGGCATGGCGACGAAGGCCCAGATGGCGCGGCTCGCGAAGGCCCGCGGGGCCGCGTTCGACCGCCAGTTCCTGACGCTCATGGTCATGCACCACCAGGGGGCGATCGAGATGGCCGGTGAGGTCGTCCGCAAGGGTGCCGACCAGCGGATCAACGAGCTCGCGACCGGCATCGCGGCCGACCAGACGGCCGAGATCGACCGCATGCGCAAGCTCCTCGCCGACGGCTGAGCGCCCGGGTCGCCCGCGTACGATGGACGGGTCATGACGAAGACCTACGAGGTGCGCACCTACGGGTGCCAGATGAACGTCCACGACTCCGAGCGGCTCGCGGGCCTGCTGGAGACCGCCGGCTACGAGAAGGCCGAGGCCGGGACGCCTGACCTCGTCGTGTTCAACACGTGCGCGGTGCGCGAGAACGCCGACAACAAGCTCTACGGCAACCTCGGGCACGTCGCGAGCGTCAAGGCGCAGAACCCCGGCATGCAGATCGCCGTCGGCGGCTGCCTGGCGCAGAAGGACCGCGACACGATCACGCAGCGTGCGCCGTACGTCGACGTCGTGTTCGGCACGCACAACATCGGGTCGCTGCCGGTGCTGCTGGAGCGGGCGCGGGTCGAGCAGGAGGCGCAGGTCGAGATCCTCGAGTCGCTCGAGGTGTTCCCGTCGACCCTGCCGACCAAGCGGGACTCGGTGTTCGCGGCGTGGGTCTCGATCAGCGTCGGCTGCAACAACACGTGCACGTTCTGCATCGTCCCGAGCCTGCGCGGCAAGGAGAAGGACCGGCGCCCCGGCGACGTGCTGGCCGAGGTCGAGGCGCTCGTCGCTGACGGCGTCGTCGAGGTCACCCTGCTGGGCCAGAACGTCAACTCCTACGGCGTCGAGCTCGGCGACCGGTACGCGTTCGGCAAGCTGCTGCGCGCGTGCGGCAAGGTCGAGGGCCTCGAGCGGGTCCGGTTCACGAGCCCGCACCCCAAGGACTTCACCGACGACGTCATCGCCGCGATGGCCGAGACCCCGAACGTCATGCCGCAGCTGCACATGCCGCTGCAGTCCGGGTCCGACCGCGTGCTGAAGGCGATGCGGCGCTCCTACCGGCGCGACAAGTACCTCGGCATCCTCGAGCGCGTCCGCGCGGCGATGCCCGACGCCGCGATCACGACCGACATCATCGTCGGCTTCCCCGGGGAGACCGACGAGGACTTCGAGCAGACCCTCGAGGTCGTGCGCGAGGCGCGGTTCAGCAGCGCCTTCACGTTCCAGTACTCCCAGCGCCCCGGCACGCCGGCCGCCGACCTGCCGGACCAGCTGCCCAAGGCCGTCGTGCAGGAGCGCTACGACCGGCTGTCCGCGCTCGTCACCGAGGTCGCGTGGCGCGAGAACCAGCGGCTCGAGGGCCGCACGGTCGAGCTGCTCGTGTCGGACAAGGCGCACGCCGGCGGGCGCAAGGACGGCGAGACGCAGCGTCTGACCGGCCGCGCCCGCGACAACCGGCTCGTCCACTTCGTGCCCGGCGAGCACCCCGTGCGCCCGGGCGACCTGGTCGACGTCACCGTCACGCACGCCGCGCCGCACCACCTGGTGGGCGACCTGCCGCCCGTCGCCTACCGGCGCACGCGGGCCGGCGACGCCTGGGAGGCGCGCCAGGGCCGGACCGAGGTGCGCTCCGTCGGCCTGGGGATGCCGTCGGTCGGCGTCCCGGCTCCGTTGCCGGTCGTCGATGCCCCGGCCTGCGCCCGCTGACGTCCCCGGTGCCACGCGGGGAAGGGCTAGAAGGAGTCGTCCTCGTACCACTCCGCCGCCGACGGATCGAGGTTCTCGATCGTGCTCGGGACCTCGCACCCGGAGGGTGAGCCGTCGTACATGCGCGCCGTGATCGGCGCGTCGTCGCGATCACGCGGCACGGCGAGCGGCTTGTTGCGACCAGCCCGGACGTCGTCGGCGTGCTGCGCGACGGCGTCCAGCAGACGGGTCCAGTCGTCACGCCAGGCTCGGGAGGCCCGGTCCGGCGAGCTGTCGTCGATGGCCGTGACGACGCGACGTCCCGCTGTCACGAAGGCCCGCAGCTGGGCGGAGCCCTTGGCCGGCGTGGCCATCGGGACGACGGCGCGGCCCGCGTCCCTCATCGCCTTGCACGGCGCCGCGGTCGCCTTCTCCACCGACGACTGGTCCACGAGGTAGAAGCCGCCCGCGTCACCGTCCTCCCAGTCCTCGCTCTCGAGCCAGAGGCCGAGCGCGAGGAACAGGACGAGGGGGACGAGCGTCGTGAGGACCACGCCGGTCACGAGACCACCGCCGAACCACAGCACCGCGAACCCGCCGCCCCGCGGCGGGGGAGCCTGCGGCCAGGGCACGGGGTAGGGCGGCCATGACGGCGACGCAGGAGGGTACGGCGGCTGGGGTGGGGCCTGCGGCGGCGGTCCGTCCGTCGAGGGGCGTGGGCTGCCGGGGCTGCTCCCGCGGTCCTCGGGCTGGTCCTCCGGTGGTGTCGTCACGGCCCGATCGTGCCACCCCGCGAGGCCGCGCGACGAAGGTTGAGGCGTTGCGGTCGTCATGACGACCGCAAGGCCTCAGACCTGGTCGTCCGGCGACGAGGACTGATGGATTGCGGCTGCCGGAGCGACCGCAAGGCCTCAGACCTGGTCGCGGAGCGACGCAGTCTGAGGGTTCGTGGTCACGATGGCGACCACGAACCCTCGGACTGCGTCGCTCGCGCCGGCCCGGGTCAGACGACGAGGGTGGGGTGCAGCTGCTGCATCCGGACGCTCTGGCGCCGCCGGACCGCGATGACGGTGACGGCGATCGCGCCGAGCAGGAACAGCACGAGCGCGAACACGTCCTGGCCCATCCCCTCGGTGCTGCCGGCCAGGGCGCCGCGCAGCCCGTGCACGGCGTACGACATCGGCAGCAACGGGTGCAGGAACCCGAAGAACCCGGGTGCCGTCTCGATCGGGTAGGTGCCGCCCGCGGACGTCAGCTGCAGGCACACCAGCACGATCGCGACGAAGCGGCCGGCCGGGCCGAGCAGCGCGATGCACATCTGGTTGATCGCCGTGAACACCACGCCGGTGAGCAGCGCGAAGCCGAGGACGCGCGGCCAGCTCGCCGCGTCCACGCCGACGACGAGGCCCAGCACGGCGACGAGCAGGACGGCCTGGACCGCCGACAGCGCCACGCCGGGGGCGAGCCCGGCCAGGGCGACGCGGGCGCTCGCGCGGGTCGACGCGACGGCGCGGGCCGAGAACGGTCGCAGCAGCAGGTACACGGCCATCGCGCCGACCCACAGCGCGAGCGAGATGAAGTACGGCGCGAGGCCCTCGCCGTAGCTCGAGACGGGGTTGACCCGCCCGGCGGCGTCCTTCAGCGGGGTCGCGACGGTGGAGGCGAGCTGGTCGCGCTCGTCCTTGTCGTAGTCGGGCACCTTGCCGGCGCCCTCGGTGAGCCCGCCCTCGAGCTTGAGGAGTCCGGCGGCGAGCTGGTCGGCGCCGTCCTCCAGCCCGGTCGCGCCGTCGGCGAGCCGGTCGGCGCCGGAGCTGAGCTGGCCGGTACCCGCCGCCAGCTGGTCCGCGCCGCGTGAGGCGTCCGAGACGCCTGAGGCGAGCTGCGGCGCCTTGCGGGCGAGCTCGGCGTTGCCGGCCGCGACCTTCTTCGCGCCGGCGTCGAGCGCGTTGGCCTGGGCCGAGGCCTGACGGGCCTGTCGCCGCAGGTCGCCGACGATGCCGTCGAGCTGCTGGGTCTGCTGCACCGCCCGGTCGATCGCCGTGCAGTCGGCGCCCTGGGTCGCGTGGCACGCGTCGGCCGCGGCCTTCACCGCGTCCTTGACCTGCTGGACGGCCTGGTCCGGCCCGTCCGTCGCGGCGAGGATCGCGGACGTCACGGTCTGGACGACGCGGTTGAGCGACGAGACGCCCGTCGACACCTGGCGTGAGCCGCGGGCGAGCTGACGGGTCGCGGACGGCAGCTGCGACGTGCCCTTCTCCAGCCGGCCGAGCCCGCCGGCGAGCTGGTCGGCACCGGAGTCGAGGCGGCCCGCGCCGTCGGCCAGCGTGCGGGCGCCGGACCCGAGCTGTCCGGCCCCGTCCTGCAGCTTCGCGGCGCCGTCGGCGAGTCGACCGGCGCCCTGGCCGGCCTCGGCGAGGGACGTCTTGATGTCCGAGAAGCTCAGGTAGACGTTGTCCAGGTAGGTCTCGGTGACCTGGGCGTTGAGGGCCGACTTCGCGGCGTCGAGGATGCGGGTCGCGATCTGCCCGTTGACGTAGTTGACGGCGTCGTTCGTCTGCAGGTCGAGCTTGCCCTGGACGGCGTCGGCCGGGTCGCCGCTCGTCGACGTGGCGGCCTTCGAGAGGTTCTTCGGCAGCGTCAGGACGGCCTTGTACTCGCCGTCGGCGAGACCCTGCTGGGCGTCGCGCGCGTCGGTGAGCTCCCAGTCGTAGTTCTGGTCGGAGTCGTCGCGGACGAGGTTCGCCGCGAGCTGACGACCGACGGCGACGGGCTGCTTCTTGCCGTCGGTGCCGGTGACCTCGACGAGCTGGTCCTCGTTGACGACGGCGGCCTTCACCCGGTCCAGCCGGTGCGTGGGGTCGATGTTCGCCCACACGTACAGCGCGCCGTAGAACAGCGGCACCATGAGGACGGCGACGATCGCGGCGCGGGTCAGGCGGCTGCGCCGGAAGCGCGCGAGCTCGAACCAGGGCAGGGACGGGGAGGGGATCATCAGAGCGACAGCTCCTCGACGACGCGGTGGGTGTCGAGCTCCAGCAGGTGGACGGTGCTCGACGCGGGGTCGGCGGCCGGTGCGGCCGCGGGGGAGAGGACGCTCGCCACGAGCGTGACGTCGGTGTCCTCCAGCAGGTGGGCGAGGGTCCGCCACAGCAGGTCGATGGCGGCGGGGTCGCGCAGGTCGTCGACGTCCTCGACGACGACCACCTCGGGCGACTCGGCCAGCGCGAGCAGGGCGCCGAGGGCCTTGCGCTCGAGCCGCGACAGGTTCGCGACGAGCGCGTCGCCGCGGACCTCGGTGAACGGGACGCCGGCCTCGCGGTGGGCGGCGTCGAGGGCGCGGTTCAGGCGGTCGCGCAGCGGGGTGATCCGCGAGCGCGGCACCCAGAGGCCGAAGGTGGCGATGGACAGCCGCTCGGCGACGTGCTGGTCGACGCTCAGGTTGTCCTCGAGGTCGTTGATGCCGGCGAGCTCGCCCAGGGCGACGCGGCGGCGGACGGCGGCGGTCTCCTGGGGCAGCAACCGGCCCAGGACGCGCAGCCGGCCGGTGTCGAACGTCATCCGGCCGGCGAGGGTCAGCAGCAGCGCGGTCTTTCCCGAGCCGCTCGGGCCGTGGACGACGAGCCAGTCGCCGCGCGGCACGTCGAGCGAGACGTCGTTGAAGACGAGCCCCTCCGGGCCGGACGTGGTCAGGCCGGCGGCGACGAGGGCGTGGTCGCGGCCGTCCCGCGGCCAGGACGCGAGCTCGACCTGCCGGTGCAGGCCCTCGCCCTCGACGTCGACGTGCGGCAGGGACTTCTCGAGCCGTGCCGGCACCCACCAGGCGCGGCGTCCGGCCAGGCGCATGACGGCCGGCGCGAAGAGCATCCGGACGAGGAACGCGTCGCAGAACACGCCGACGGCGAGGGCGAAGGCGATCTGCCGGACGGCGATGTCGCCCTCAGGGACGAACGCCGCGAACACCGCGAGCATGATGACGGCGGCCGCGGTGACGACCTTCGAGCTGCCGACGAAGCCGTCGACGATCGACGTCTGCGCGTCGCCGCTGCGGACGTACTCCTCCTTCATGCGTGACATCAGGAAGACCTCGTAGTCCATCGAGAGGCCGAACAGCATCGCCATGAGCAGGATCGGCAGGAAGCTCACGAGCTCGCCGGGCTGGTCCAGGTGGACCGCGTGGCGCAGCCAGCCCCACTGGAACACCGCGACGACCGCGCCGAACGCCGCACCGGTCGAGAGCAGGAAGCCGAGCGTCGCCTTGACGGGCACGAGCACGCTGCGGAACACGATCATGAGCAGCAGCACGGACAGCCCGACGACCACGACGCCGAACGGCAGCAGCGCGCCCTTGAGCCGCTCGGAGACGTCGACGCCCGCGGCGGTCAGGCCGGTGACCGACACGGTCACGTCGTGCTCCTTCTCCCACGTCGGCGCGCGGTCGCGGATGTCGTGGACGAGCTCGGCGGTGCGCGGCGACGACGGACCCGTCTCGGGGATCACCTGGACGACGGCGGTGTCGGCGGTGCGGTTGGGGGTGGCGAGGCCGATCGCGGCGACGCCCGGGACGGTGCGCAGGTCGCGCTCGACGTCCTTGACGACGCCGACGGGGTCGGTCGTGCCGATGATGTCCATCGTCACGAGCAGCGGACCGTTGTAGCCGGGCCCGAAGTTCTCGTCGATGAGGTCGAACGCGGTGCGCTGCGTGCTGCCCTCGGGCGCGGTGCCGTTGTCGGGGAGCGCGAGCTCGAGACCCTTGGCCGGGATCGCGACGACGGCGAGGCCCACGACGATGATCGCGATCGCGACGAGGGGGAAGCGGGTCGTCGCGCCGACCCAGCGCCGCGCGAAGGAGCCGGCCGGCTTGTCGGACTGCCGGGGCCGCATGCGGTCGCCGGCCTGGCCGAGCATCGCGGGCAGCAGGGTGATCGCGACCGCGACGGCCACGAGCACCGCGAAGGCCGCGACGACGCCCATGACGGTCAGGAACGGGATGCGCGCGATCGCCAGGCCGACGAGCGCGATCATGACGGTCACGCCGGCGAAGACGACGGCGGACCCGGCCGTCGCGACGGCGCGCCCGGTCGCCTCCTCGCCCTCGACCCCCTGGCCGAGCAGCTCGCGGTAGCGGGACACGATGAAGAGCGCGTAGTCGATGCCGACCGCGAGCCCGATCATGAGCGCCAGCAGCGGCGCGGTCGTCGAGACGGTCATGACGCCGGTCAGGGCGAACACGATCGCCATCGAGAACGCGACCCCGATGACGGCGGTGACGACGGGCATGACCGCGGCGCGCCAGGAGCGGAACGTCAGGTACAGGACGCCGAGCGCGACCACGACGCCGAACACCTCGACGAGGCTCAGCTGGGGTCCGCGGCTCGCGAACACGTCACCGCCGAACGACGTCTCGTACCCGGCCCGCTGCAGCGGCGCGTCCGTGCGCTGCAGGGCCTTCTGGATCGGCGGCCCGATCTCCTCGAGGCTGCCCCGGAACTGCACCTGGACCTGCGCGGCCCGGCCGTCCTTGGAGATCCCGGTGTCCGCGAGGTCGGAGTAGGGGGAGACGACGTCGGTGACGCGATCGACCTTCTCCATCCGACGGATCGTGTCGCGCACCGCGGCCTTGGCCTCGGGGTCGCGCATGCTCTGGCCCGGGGGAGCGACCACGACGAGGTAGGCGCTCGCGCCGCTCAGCTCGGGGAACGTGCGCCCGAGCGCGTCGATGGCGTCCTGCGCCTCGGTGCCGGGGATCTCGAAGTCGTCGCGCAGGCCGGAGCCGAGCGCGCCGGCGGCGACGCCGGCCAGCACGAGCGCGAGAAGCCAGCTCGCGAAGACGCGGCGGTGATGACGGTAGGCCCAGCGTCCGAGGGCGTACAGGGAGGACGACACGCTGCGACGATACATTTTTGTATCGAGACCGGCAACGGCTGGCGCGCCCTGACGGATGAGAGGTCGGACACGCCCGCGGAGGTGTCGATCCGGTGACGGGTCTTGCCCCGGCCGCGCCTTCGTGGTGCGATATCCGTTGCCGTCCGCAACCGGACGGATTCGACCGATGCGGGGGGAACGCATGAGGAAGTCCTTGTCCTGCGCGCTGGCGACGTCGCTGGCCGCGCTGGCCGTGACCGCCACGACCGCCACCACGGCGTCCGCGGCGCCGGCTGCACCGAGCGCGAAGGCGCCGACGATCACGTGGAAGACGTGCGACGACGCACGGCTCGACGCGCGTGGCGCCCAGTGCGCCGACGTCAAGGTGCCGCTCGACCACAGCAAGCCGAACGGCAAGAAGATCACCGTCGCCATCTCGCGGATCCGGCACACCGTGCCCGAGTCGCAGTACCAGGGCGTCATGTTCGTGAACCCGGGCGGACCCGGCGGCTCCGGCCTGACGCTGTCCGTCCTCGGCAGCTACGTGCCCAAGGGCGCGGGCAAGGCCTACGACTGGATCGGCTTCGACCCGCGCGGCGTCGGCGCCAGCCGTCCCGCCGTCTCGTGCGACCCGCAGTACGCCGGGTACGACCGGCCCCGCTCCGTGCCGACCACGAAGAAGATCGAGCAGGCGTGGATGGCCAAGACCCACGCGTACACGGCCCGCTGCGCCCAGCTGAACGGCCCGATCCTCGACCACCTGACCACCAAGGACGTCGCGAAGGACGTCGACCTGATCCGCGCCGGCCTGGGCCAGAAGAAGATCAACTACTACGGCTTCAGCTACGGCACGTACCTCGGCCAGGTCTACTCGACGCTGTTCCCGACGCACGTGCGCCGGATGGTCTTCGACGGCACGGTCGACCCGCGCGGCGTCTGGTACGAGGGCAACCTCGGCCAGGACGAGCCGTTCGACCGCAACATCAACATCTGGTTCGGCTGGCTGGCGAAGCACGACGACGTGTACGGCCTCGGCGACACCAAGGCCAAGGTCCGCAAGACCTTCTACGACACCCAGGAGAAGCTGTACAAGACGCCCGCGCAGGGCGAGGGCGGCAAGCTCGGCGGCAGCGAGTGGACCGACGCGTTCCTGTCGGCCGGCTACTATCAGTCGACCTGGACCGACCTCGGCCAGGTGTTCTCGGACTACGTGAACAAGAACGACGTCGGGGCGTTCGAGTCGGCGTACCTGGACTCCAGCGGCTACGGCGACGACAACGGCTACGCGGTCTACCTCGGCGTGCAGTGCACCGACACGTCCTGGCCGAAGTCGTGGGCCAAGTGGGCGCGCGACAACTGGGCGATCCACGCCAAGGCGCCGTTCGAGACGTGGGCCAACGCCTGGTTCAACGAGCCGTGCCGCCACTGGCCCGCCAAGGCCCAGAAGCCGGTCAAGATCTCGGGCAAGAACGTGCCGAGCCTGCTGATGATCAACGAGACGCTCGACGCGGCCACGCCGTACCCGGGCAGCCTCCAGGTCCGCAAGCTCTACCCGCGGGCGAGCCTGATCGCCGTGCCCGGTGGCACGACGCACTCCAACTCGCTCAACGGCAACGCGTGCGTCGACGACCAGATCGCCGACTACCTGCTGACCGGCAAGCGCCCGGCCCGCAAGGCCGGCAAGGGTCCCGACACGACCTGCACCGCGCTCCCGCAGCCGGAGCCGGAGGCGGCGAGCGCGAAGTCGCTGCAGCGTCAGGCCGTGCCGGACTCGGTCCGCTCGATCATCGAGCAGGCCGGCGTCCGCGGCTGACGTCGTGACGTCCGAGGGTCCGCGGTCGCTCTGGCGGCCGCGGGCCCTCGCCGTTCCTGGCAGGATTGGGCCATGGTCACGATCGCCCAGGACCCCGCCGCCGACGAGCTGCTGACGAACGACCCGTTCGCCCTGCTGATGGGCATGCTGCTCGACCAGCAGTACCCGATGGAGCACGCGTTCCGCGGGCCGGCGAAGCTGCACGAGCGCTTCGGCACGCTCGACCCGGCGCGCATCGCGGCAGCCGAGCCGGAGGCGTTCGCCGACCTGTGCGCCACCCCGCCGGCGATCCACCGCTACGGCCGCTCGATGGCCGGCCGCGTGCAGGCGCTCGCGCAGCACGTCGTCGACGAGTACGACGGTGACGCCGCCGCCATCTGGACGGGCGTCGGCTCGGCCCCGGTGCTCATGAAGCGGCTCACCGCGCTCCCCGGGTTCGGCGAGCAGAAGGCCAAGATCTTCCTGTCCCTGCTGGCCAAGCAGCTCGACGTCAAGCCGCGCGGGTGGACGACCGCCGCGGGCGACTACTCCAAGAAGGGCTACCGCTCGGTCGCCGACGTCGTCGACGCGGAGTCGCTGCAGAAGGTGCGGGCCTTCAAGAAGGAGAAGAAGGCCGCCGCCAAGGCCGCCGGCTGAGGTGGGCTGCGGCGATGACGCACCTGACCCGGACGGTCGACTGGCGCGGCCGGACCGTCGCCTGGGACCGGTTCGGCGACGGACCGCCGCTCGTGCTGCTGCACGGGACGCCGTGGTCGTCGGCGCTGTGGCTGCCGACGGCCCGCGCGCTGGCCAACCGCTTCACGGTCCACCTGTGGGACATGCCCGGCTACGGCGCGTCGTCCAAGCACCCGGAGCACGACGTCGACCTCGGCGTGCAGGGCGAGCTGTTCGCCGACCTGCTCGACCACTGGGGCCTCGACCGCCCGCACGTGGTCGCCCACGACTACGGCGGCGCCGTGTCGCTGCGCGCACGGCTGCTGCACGGTGCCCGGTACGCGTCCCTGTGCCTCGTCGACGTCGTCGCCCTCAGCCCGTGGGGCTCACCGTTCTTCACCCTCGTGCGCGAGAACGCCGACGTGTTCGCGCAGCTGCCCGCCGCCGTGCACCGCGGCGCGGTCGAGGCGTACGTCGCGACCGCGGCGCACCGCCCGCTGCGC
>JAQIJP010000023.1:0-44464 GCA_036946185.1 Aeromicrobium erythreum | reverse complement strand
CCCGTACCGGATTCGAACCGGCGATCTCCGCCTTGAGAGGGCGGCGTCATAACCGCTAGACCAACGGGGCGCGGACCGGACATCGCTGTCCGATCGTCGCTGGGGTACTAGGACTCGAACCTAGAACAACTGAACCAGAATCAGCCGTGTTGCCAATTACACCATACCCCAAGGGGGTATCGGGTCCCGCTCGTGAGAACGGCTCCCGAACCGAGGAGACACTCTACCCGACGCCGCGCGAGCGTCCCAAACCGGGCCGCTCCCCCACGCCGGGCCCGCGTCAGAGGACCGCGTCGAGCCGGTGCAGCGTGC
The DNA here is from genome assembly GCA_036946185.1 of Aeromicrobium erythreum. Classification (GTDB taxonomy): domain Bacteria; phylum Actinomycetota; class Actinomycetes; order Propionibacteriales; family Nocardioidaceae; genus Aeromicrobium; species Aeromicrobium erythreum_A. The sequence continues at coordinate 44,152 of JAQIJP010000023.1, read as the reverse complement.
TGCTGCGCCCGAGCAGCTCGAGCGACTCGAACAGCGGCGGCGAGACCCGCCGACCCGTCGCGGCGACCCGGACCGGGCCGAACGCGACCCGCGGCTTGAGGCCGAAGCCGTCGATCAGGGCCGACCGCAGCGCTCCCTCGATCGTCGGGGTCGACCACTCGGCCGTCTCCGGGATCGCGGCCAGCGCCTCGCGGGCCGCCCGCACCACGTCGAGACCGGCGTCGTCGAGCACCTTGGCGCGGTCGGCCTCGTCGACCTCGAGGGCGTCGTCGGCGACGAACAGGAAGCGCAGCATCTCGACGGCCTCGGACAGCAGCGCCATCCGCTCGTGCACGAGCGGGGTCGCGGCGGCGAGCAGCGCCTCCTCGTCGGCGGTCGGCGGCTCGCTCACGAGGCCCGCGGCCTGGAAGTACGGCACGAGCCGCTCGCGCAGGTCGGCACCGTCGAGCCGACGGACGTGGTCGCCGTTGATGGCCTCGCACTTCTTCAGGTCGAACCGGGCCGGGTTCGGGTTCACGCGCGAGACGTCGAAGGCGGCGACCATCTCGTCGAGCGTGAACACGTCGCGCTCCTCGCCGTCGACGGCCGGCAGGGACCAGCCGAGCAGCGCCAGGTAGTTCAGCAGGCCCTCGGGCAGGAAGCCCTGCTCGCGGTAGCCGAGCAGGTTCGACTCCGGGTCGCGCTTCGAGAGCTTCTTGTTGCCGGCGCCCATGACGTAGGGCAGGTGGCCGAAGCGCGGGACGAAGCCCTGCCCGACGCCGATCTGCGCGAACGCCTCGTACATCGCGATCTGTCGCGGGGTCGAGCTCAGGATGTCCTCGCCGCGCAGCACGTGGGTGATGCCCATGAGCGCGTCGTCGGTGGGGTTCGTGAGCGTGTACAGCGGCTGGCCGTTGGCCCGCACGATGACGAAGTCCTGCACGTTGTCGGCGCCGAACGTGATGGGGCCGCGCACCAGGTCGTCGAACGTCCAGTCCTTCTGCGGCATCTTGAACCGGATGACGGGCTGACGTCCCTCGGCCTCGTACGCCGCCTGCTGCTCGGGGGTGAGGTCGCGGTGCAGGCCGTCGTAGCCGCTCGGACGCCCCTCGGCGCGCGCCTTCTCACGGCGCTCCTCGAGCTCCTCGGCCGTGTCGTACGCCTTGTAGGCCAGGCCCGCGTCGAGCAGCTTCTGCGCGACGTCGGCGTACACGCCCATCCGCTCGCTCTGGCGGTACGGGCCGTTCGGGCCGCCGACCTCGACGCCCTCGTCCCAGTCGAGGCCGAGCCAGCGCATGACGTCGACGAGCAGGTCGTACGACTCCTGGCTGTCGCGGCTCGCGTCGGTGTCCTCGATGCGGAACACGAACCGGCCGCCGTGGTGGCGCGCGAACGCCCAGCTGAACAGCGCCGTGCGGGCCATGCCAACGTGCGGGTTGCCGGTCGGCGACGGGCAGAACCGCGCGACGACGGGGACGTCGTCACCGACGGTGGGGACGGGATCAGTCATGCGAGACCACCTGGTTCGTGAGGGTGCCGATGCCGTCGATCGTGACGCTGACCGTGTCGCCGACCCGCATCGGGCCGACGCCCTCGGGCGTGCCCGTCAGCAGGACGTCGCCGGGCAGCAGCGTCCATGAAGCTCGAGACGTAGGCGACGACGTCGGCGACGGAGAAGACCATGTCCTTCGTGCGGCCGTCCTGCTTGACCTCGTCGTTGAGGCGCGTGACGACGCGGACGTCGGCGGGGTCGAGGTTCGTCTCGATCCAGGGGCCGAGCGGGCAGAAGGTGTCGAAGCCCTTGGCGCGGGCCCACTGGCCGTCGCGCTGCTGCAGGTCGCGGGCCGTCACGTCGTTCGCGACGGTGTAGCCGAAGATCACCTTCGCGGCGTCCTCGACGGGCACGTCCTTGCAGATCCGGCCGATGACGACGGCGAGCTCGCCCTCGAAGTGGACCTCGTCGCTCTGCGTCGGGTGGAAGATCGGCTCGCCCGGGCCGATGACGCTCGTGTTCGGCTTGAGGAACACGAGCGGCTCGGCCGGCACCTCGCCTCCCATCTCGGCGGCGTGCGCGACGTAGTTCTTGCCGACGCACACGACCTTGCTGCGCGGGATGACCGGCGCCAGCAGCCGCACGTCGTCGACCGCGACCTTCTGGCCCGTGAGCTCGAAGCCCGCGTACAGCGGGTCGCCCTTGAGCACCGCGATCGTGGGCACCCCGTCCTCGTCACCGACCACGCCGAATCGGGGGTCGTCGTCCCCCGCGAACCTCGCCACACGCATGGTCGCCAGCCTATCGACCGGCCCGCGACGCTCCGGTGTCGGTGCGTCGGCTCAGGGACGTCCGACGCGGACGGCGACGACCCGCACCCGCTCCACGGCGGGCTCGTCGGGGTCGGGGCCCTGCTCGCGGGTGACCTCGACGAGGCCGGACAGGTCGAGCGGCGCGCCCGCGTCGCCGAGGACGACGAGCAGCCCGCCCTCGGCCAGCACCGGCACGAGGGCCGGCAGGTCGTCGCCCCCGAACGAGACGACGAGCGCGAACCGGTCGTACCAGGCGTCGGGCACGTCGCGCGGGGCGACGTCGACGTGGTGCACGTGCGTGAGGTCGTCGCCGGCGTCGAGCACGAACACCTCGTAGCCGAGCGTGGCCAGGTGGACGCCCTCGGCGGTCGTGCCGGGGCCGACCACGAGCGCGAGCAGGCCGTCGCCCGCGACGCCGGCGGTCGTGGTCCAGTCGGTGAGCAGCCGGCGCGGCTGATCGGCGGGGCGGCTCATGCGGACCCGAACCGGCGCTGGCGCTGGGCGTACTCCTCGACGGCGGCCCACAGGGCGAGCCGGTCGACGTCGGGCCAGGCGATGTCGCTGAACACGAGCTCGGCGTAGGCCGACTGCCAGGGCAGGAAGTTGCTCGTGCGGTTCTCGCCCGACGTGCGCCAGAACAGGTCGACGTCGGGCAGGTCGGGCTCGTCCAGGTAGCGCGCGAACGTGCGCTCGGTGACGCGGTCGGGGTCGACCTTGCCGTCGCGGACGTCGCGGGCCAGGGCCGCGGCGGCATCGGCGATCTCGGCACGACCGCCGTAGTTGACGCACATCGTCAGGGTGAGGACGTCGTTGTGGCGGGTGAGCTGCTCGGCGTACTGCAGCTCGTCGATGACGCTGCGCCACAGCCGACGCGGGCGCCCGGCCCAGCGCACGCGGACGCCGAGGTCGTGCATCTCGTCGCGGCGGCGGTGCACGACGTCGCGGTTGAAGCCCATGAGGAAACGCACCTCCTCGGGTGAGCGCTTCCAGTTCTCGGTCGAGAAGGCATAGACGCTGACCGCCTCGATGCCGAGCTCGATCGCGCCCTTGACGACGTCGAGCAGGGCGAACTCGCCCATCTTGTGCCCCTCGGTGCGCGGGAGGCCGCGCGCCTTGGCCCAGCGCCCGTTGCCGTCCATGACGACGGCGACGTGGCGCGGGACCTGCTCGGGCTCGAGGGCCGGCGGGCGGGCGCCTGACGGGTGCGGCTCGGGGACCTTGGGCTCGCGCGGACGCATCGCGGGCGCCTTGCGGCGCGCCGGGCTCATCGGTCGACGTGGCCGAGCGAGCGCAGGCCGCGCTCGAGGTGCCACGAGAGGTAGGCGTTGATGATGCCGGTGGCCTCGCGCCGGCTGCGGTCGTCGGCCTGCGCGACGGCAGGCCAGTCACCTGTCAGCAGCGCGGCGAGCAGCGAGACCGTGAACGGCGACGGGGCGGCCGAGCCGGAGACGCGGCAGTCGTCGCACAGCATGCCGCCGGACGGGGCGTGGAAGTGCCGGTGCGGACCCTCGGTGCCGCAGCGCGCGCAGGCGTCGAAGCTCGGGGCGTAGCCGGCGACCGCGAGCGCGCGGAGCTGGTAGGAGTCGAGCACCGAGCCGGGCGTGCGGTCCTGGGCCTTGAGCGCCCGCAGGGCGCCGACGAGCAGCTGGTACTGCTGAACGGCCGGCTCGCCGTCGTCGTGGACGAGCCGCTCGGCGGTCTCGAGCATCGCGGTGCCGGCGGTGTAGGCCGGGTAGTCGAGCCCCAGGTCGCGCGCGAAGGCGTCGATCGTCTCGACCTGCGTGACGACGTCGAGCGTGCGGCCCTCGGCGAGCTGCAGCTCGACGTGCATGAACGGCTCGAGCCGTCCGCCGAAGCGCGACGTGGTCTTGCGCACCCCCTTGGCCGCCGCCCGGACCAGGCCGCGCTCCCGGGTGAGCAGCGAGATGATGCGGTCGGCCTCGCCCAGCTTGTGGGTGCGCAGCACGACGCCACGCTCGCGGTAGAGGCTCACCCGGCCATTCTGCCGCCTCGGGCCGACAGCCCGCGCGCGGCACGCGGGCCCGGGCGCGACGAGGCCACGCCACCGACCCCGCGATTCGTGACCTTCCGGTCGCCTCAGGATCCCTGAACCGACCAGGACGTCACACACCGTGGGGTCGATCGGACCTATTTCCGGCGACCTTCGCGGTCGGCGCCGAGCACGCCGGACGACTCGTCTCGTAGAGCTCGAAGCGGTGGCTCGCGACGACGCACACGTGGATCCTCCGGCCCACGTCCTTCGCGACCGTTCGGTAGGCCGGGCCGGTGGCTCCGGCGATCCGGCTGGTGCCCCGGTACCACCGGTAGGCCCGCTCGACGTCGACGACGAGCGACCACGTGCCGCCTGTGCCGCGCAGGAGACGTCCGTGCCGCGGGGTTCCGCTGATCCGTGGTGCGGTCACGACCGAGAGACGTCGGGACATGGTCAAGGTGCGCGCCGTCGACGTCGCCCCGTCGCGCACGACGATCGGCGTCGCCGTGGCGAAGGTGGAGCGGCCGACGTGGAACTGACGCACGAGCGGTCCACCGCCCGACCCACGGACCTGACCCGTGACGCGGATCCGGTAGGTGCCAGGCCGCACCGCGACGAAGCGGTACGTGCCGGTCGTGCCGTGGACGGCGTCGATCTCGGACCCGTCGGCGTCGAGCAGGACCACGTCAAGGTCCAGCGGACCGCCAGGCCCGGTGACCTTGCCCGTGATCGTCCCGCACCGTGCGAGCGTGGCGTCGACCCTCACGGTCGAGGAGCCGACCGTCACCGTCCGTGCCCGCGCGTAGGTCGGCGCATCGGCGTGCCACTCGGGCACGTAGTGGACGTCCTCGTCCTCGACCCCGGAGAAGAAGAGGCGGTACGCCCCCGGGGCGACCGGGACCGAGTACGTGCCGTCCCGGCGGGTCGTCGCGACGTACTCCTCCGGACCGTCGACGGCGTAGGCGACGACCGTGGCCCCGGCGAGCCGGACGCCCGTGGGACCGGTGACCGTTCCCCTCAGCAGCGTGCGGTCCTCCTCGGGCGGGACCCGGTCCAGCACGACGTCCTGGACGGTGTCGTCGGCCAGCCGGACGTCGTCGACCGTCCGGGACGCGTACTCGCCGATCCCGTCGGTGAGGACGAGCTCGTAGCGGCCCGGGGTCAGGCCACCGAAGCGGTACGTGCCGTTCCCCAGGGTCACGGCACGACTGATCTCGTCGGACCCGGCCCGGCGGGCGGCGACGTCGATCTTGCGCACCGGTCGACCCGTCGCGTCGCGGACGGTGCCACTGAGGACGGGCCCCTCGCGGAAGGTGAACGGCGCCGCCTCCGTGGTCCCGCCCTCGGTGACCGTGAAGGTCGTGGCATCGCGGTAGGTCGCCCCACGCTCGCCGATCCAGGCGTCGGCGAGGTCGCCGCAGTCGTCGTGGACCGCGAGCCGGTATCGGCCCGTCGGCAGGGTGAGCGCATAGCCGCCGTCGGGGGTCGGTCGCCGCGGAGCCCGACCGCGTGGGCCGCTCGGGATCCTGACCGGTCGCGTAGGCCGCGACCGTCGCGCAGTCCTCGGCGCCGCCGTCGACGCCGACGACGCGACCGGTGATGCGCCCGGTCGCGCGCTCGAGGTGGACGCTCGCGAACGTGGTGTCGTTCACCGAGAGCTGGTGCGCCGTCGTGCTCGACGCGTACCCGGATCGCTGGACCGTCACCCAGTAGGAGCCCGGGGACAGTCCCGTCAGCTCGGTCGTCCCGTCCTCGTCCGTCGAGGTCACCAGGACGGCCTCGGGGTCACCCACGGCCGGGTCGCTGCCGTACAGGTGGACGTCGGCGTACGCGACGCCCTGGCCGGTCGACGCGTCGAGCACCGTCAGGGTCACGCTCTGCGCCGCCATCGCGGCCGTCCCCGGGGTCAGCAGGGCGATCACGAGCAGGCCGAGGAGCAGCCGGCGGCCACGAGGGCGACGAGGGGTCATGGGGGTCCTCCGGGTCGGGCCCGACCCGCGCCGGACGTGCTCACCGTAGGGACGACGGAAGGACGGCGAGGTCGATCGTCCACCTGGTCGTCGAGCAGCCACCGACCCGACGTCGTGCGTTCATCCTGGCCGGGTCGGCGGACGGACGAGGGGTCCGCACCAGCCGGTGCGGACCCCTCGCCGAGGATGCTGCTGCGCCCTACTTCTTGGCGACCTTCGCGGTCGCCTTGGAGCAGACGGCCTTGCTCGGGAGGGTACCGGTCGTAGCGGTTGCTCGCCACGACGCAGACCTTGAGCTGCTTGCCGACGTCGCTCGAGCCGGCCTTGTAGGTCGACTTCGTCGCGCCACTGATCTTCGACGAGCCGCGATACCACTGGTACGCGTGCTGCGTGTCCACCGTGAGCGACCACGAGCCGGCACTGCCCGTCAGGGTCTTGCCCTTCGCCGCCTTGCCCGTGACCTTCGGCGCCGAGACGTTGCTCAGCTGGCGGGACAGCGACAGGTTCCGGCCCGTCACGGCGGCGCCGTCACCGACGGTGATCGCCGTGGCGCTCCCGAGGGAGAAGGCCTTGACGTAGAACTGGCGGACCAGCTGGCCCCCGGTCTCGTCGTTGGAGACGTCGCCGCTCGCCTTGACGGTGTACCGGCCCGGCACCACCCGGGTGAACTCGTACCTGCCGTCGCGGTCCGCGCTGGTCGAGCCGACGCGCTCGCCGTCGGCGTCGTACAGCTCGACGTAGAAGTACGTGTCGTCCCAGGTGCCGGGCGTCGACACCGTGCCGGAGAGGCTGCCGAGCTTGCTCAGCTGGGCGTTGGCCGTGACGGCCGTCGAGCCGACGACGACCGTCTTGGCCTTGTCGTACGTGGGCGCGTCGTCGAACCACTCGCCGAGGTACTGCTGGTCCTCGTCGTCGCGGTTGTCGTCGAACCTGATCCGGTAGCTGCCGGACTCCACGTTCAGCGACCACGTGCCGTCGCGGCGGGTGAGGGTGTCGTAGGGGCCGCCGTCCCCGTAGGCCGAGACGGTGATGCCGCCGATGCCGGCCTTGTCCGGCCCGGTGACCTTGCCCTTGAGCAGGTTCGGGTCTTCCGACGCCGGGAGCTTCGCCAGGGTGATGTTCTGGCCCGTCACGTCAGCGGTGCCGACGTTCACGGCCGCGATCTTGTCGCCCTGGTACTCGCCGAGCGGATCGGTGAAGCGCAGGTCGTACGTACCGGCGGGCAGCTTGCGGAGCACGTAGGTGCCGGCCGCCGTCGTCGTCGCCGAGGCGATCGTCTCGGCGTCCTCGGGGTCGGACCCGGCCGTGACCGCGACGACCCGCACGTCCTTGAGCTTCACGCCGTCCGGGCCGCTGACCGTGCCGAGCACCCGCGCGCCGTTGCGGAGCTGCACCGGCGCGACCGTGGTGCCGTCCTCGTCGACGGTGATCGTGTCCGCGGTCCCGTAGGTCGAGCCGGCCGGGCCCACCCACACCGCCGGACGGTCGTCACAGTCGTCGGAGACCCGGAGCTTGTAGCTGCCCGTGGGCAGGCTGAGGGAGTACTCACCGTCGTCATTCGTGTAGTCGGAACCGCTCGACTCCGCCTCGCCGCTCTCGTCCTGACCCGTCCGGTAGGCCCGGACGATGGCGCAGTCGTAGGCGTCGCCGTCCTCGTTGATGACCGTGCCCGAGACCGTTCCGTACAGCCTCTCGAGGTAGAGCGGCCCGAGGTCGGTCTGGGTCTCGTCGAGGGTCGCCACGTAGCCGACCTGGTCCCGGTAGCCGCTCTTCCAGGCCTTCATCAGGTAGTCACCGGCCGGCTGGTCGGGGAACGTCGCGACACCGCTGCTGTTCGTCAGCGCCGATGCCAGCGCAGCGCCGTCCTCGTCCGCGTCCGGGTCGTACAGCCCGACCGTCGCCCCTTCGACGGGGTTGTCGTTCTCGTCGAGGACCGTGACCGTCGCCGTGTAGGCGGCATCGGCCTGGGCGGCCGGCGCGTTGGTCAGCAGGAGAGCGAGACCGAGCGCCACGACGACGCCCCACCTCGCTCGGATCCGTCGTGTGGGCATGGAGCGTCCTCTCGTGCGGCCGCCGAACGGGGCCGGGCACGCTCAACCTAGGAACCCGCCGGGACGACCGGACGCGATTCGCCCGAAGATGGCCCGTCCGGGTGGTCAGGACCCCCTCCCGATGGGCCACCCGCCACCCCCGGGCCCCGCGGTTCGTGACGTTCTGGTCGCTTCAGAGGGGCTGAAGCGACCAGAACGTCACGAATCGCGGGGTCGGGCGGCGGCGGGTGGGCTCAGCGCTGACGGGCCTGCGCGGCGGAGGCGCGGCGGTCGGCGGCGTCGATGCTCGCGCGGCTCGACAGGTCGACCCCCGCCCGCTTCGCGGCGGCCTTGGCGCGCGGCGAGGACAGGTCCGGCAGCAGGACGCGCTCGGGCTCGATGGTCCGGTCCTGCGCGGCGTACCGGCGCTGCTTCTGCGCCTGGGCCGGGGCCTGCGCCTCCGCGGCGGCCAGGACGGACGACGTGACGGCGACGGCGCTGCCGGTCAGGCTCGGGCTGACGAGCGGCGTGTAGCCGTTCGCATGGCCGAGCTGGTTCGGGTGGTACGACTCGACGACCGGGTTGGACAGGCCGTTGAGCCACTCCGGGTCGTCGCACACGGCGTGACCCGTGAACCGGCTCGTCGGGTTCGCGAACGTGAAGCCGGCTGCCGACGCCGCGGCCGCCGTCTTGGCGTTGACGAGGTCGGCGGTCTGGTTGAGCCGCGTCTCCTCCGCCGGCGAGAACCACGTGAGGGCGTTGCAGTCCTCGCCCATGAACAGCCGCGGGTACCCGACCACGACGACCTTGGCGTTCGGCGCCTTGGACCGGATGCTCGAGTACAGCGTCCGCAACCGACCGGGCAGCGTGCCGTTGATGAACGACTGCGCGCCGTCGATCGAGGCGTTGCAGTCGCTCATCCACCCCGGCTGCGCGCACTCGGTGATGACGTCAGTGAAGCCGGCGTCGTTGCCGCCGACCGAGAGCGTCACGTAACGCGTGCTCGACGACAGCGCGGACAGCTGGTTCGCCGTGACGTCCGCGATCTTCGCGCCGGAGCACGCCCGGAAGTTGAGCGCGTAGCCGCGCGCCGCCGCGACGAGCGACGGGTAGGCCTTCGTGGAGCGCAGGCACTGCGTGCCGTCGTCGATGTAGCTGCGCGTGCCCGTGCCGGACGAGTACGAGTCGCCGAGGGCGACGTAGGCGGGTGCGGCGGCCTGGGCTGGTGCGTGCACCGCGAGCGGCGCGAGCAACGCGGTGGCGGCGAGCGCGACGAGACGTCTGGACATGGATCCCCCGATCCCCTGGAGCAGCTCCCGAGTGGGCTGCGTCACACGTCAACCTAGGGCGCCGACTCCCCCGCGTCCAGGGTCTGCGACACCACTGTCCGACGATCAGGCCTCGGCGGACCGCTCGGCCTCGTACAGGGCGTACGGGTCGTGCAGGATCCGGCCCAGGGCGTCCTGGAGCCAGCCGGCGTCGCGGGCGGCGGCGCGACGACCGAGGTCGGCCCGGCCGTCGGACGTGAGGTTCGACGCGAAGATCCCGGCCGCCGAGCGCGGCAGGAAGTCCTCGTAGACGATCGGCTCGAGACGGCCGTCGGTCGCGCGGTAGTACGCGAGGTCCTGGGCGTGCAGCTCCTCGTCGGAGGCCGGCAGGCCCACGAGACCCTCGGCGTCGTAGCGGTCGCGACCGGCCGGCGTGAGCGCGACGCCGCGCGCCTCGACCTCGCCGAAGCGCACCCGCAGGTGCCCCTCGACGACCGACCCGTCCGGCTCGCGGAAGCGCCTCGGCTCGGCGAGCGCCCGGAACGACGTCTGGCGCAGCAGCACGTCGACCCCCGCGCCGGGCTCGACGCGCGGCGGCCCCTGGATCCGGTCGATCATCTCGATGCCCAGCTCGCCCATCCGCGTGTAGAGCGCGTCGATGTCGAGGACCCGCGGCGTGAGGTGGTTGATGTGGGTCGAGGAGACGCCACCGATGTCGGCCGCCACGCTCGAGATCGACTCCAGGTGGTCGTACCAGGCCCGGTCGACGGGCTCCGGCGACAGCGCGAACGCCGCGGTGGCCAGCTCGAGGAAGCGCTCGGCGTCCTGGACGGGGAGCCCGTCCTCACGCTCCATGCGGTCCGCGAGGTCGAGCAGCTCGTCCGGGAACAGCGTCCGGGCGGCCAGGAACTCGCCCAGCTGCGCCTCGGTCCGCTCGTCGAAGAAGCGTCGATCGTCGACCACCAGGACCGAGGTGAACACGCGGAACGGGTTGATCGCGAGCTCGGCGCGGTCCACCGGGCGGAACGCGGTGCTGACGACCGGGATCGGCGGGTTCGCCTCGCGCAGGTCGTAGAACCCGACCGGGAACATCCCGCACGCGCCGAAGACGCGAGCCACCTGCCCGAGCTCGTGCTCGGTGCCGACGCGGATCGCGCCGTGGCGCTCGGCCGTCACGCGCTGGATCGATCCGAGCCGCTCCGCGTCCTCGCCCCGGCGCTCGAGCACCTCGGCGTTGACCTCCTCGCACGTGCGGACGAGCGTCGTGTACGCCGGCACCTCGGAGCCGTACAGCTCCGAGAGCGCCGACGCGAAGCGGCTGCGCAGCTCGGTGCGCCCCACCGTGCTCACACGAACTCGACGCCCTGCGCGAGCGGCAGCTCGGTCGAGTAGTTGACGGTGTTCGTCGCGCGGCGCATGTACGCCCGCCAGGCGTCCGAGCCCGACTCTCGGCCGCCGCCGGTGTCCTTCTCGCCGCCGAACGCGCCACCGATCTCGGCGCCCGAGGGACCGATGTTGACGTTCGCGATGCCGCAGTCCGACCCGACGGCCGACACGAAGGTCTCGGCCTCGCGGACGTCCAGGGTGAAGATCGACGACGACAGGCCCTGCGTGACGTCGTTGTGCAGCGCGATCGCCTCGTCGAAGGAGGAGTAGGTGAGCACGTAGAGGATCGGCGCGAACGTCTCCTCCTTCACGACCGCGGTCTGGCCGGGCATGTCGACGATCGCGGGCTGGACGTAGTAGCCGCCGCCCGTGGCGTCGCTCGCGGCCACGTCCTGCACGCCGCCGGTCACGAGCGTGCCGCCGTCGCCCTGGGCCCGCGTGATCGCGTCGCCGAAGGCCCGGAACGACGTCTCGTCGATCAGCGGGCCGACGAGCGTCGACGACTCCAGCGGCGAGCCGATCGGCAGCGTCGCGTAGGCCTTGGCGAGGCGCTCGACGAGCTCGTCCTTGACGCTCTCATGCACGATGACGCGCCGCAGCGAGGTGCAGCGCTGGCCCGCGGTGCCGACGGCCGAGAAGACGAGGCCGCGCACTGCGAGGTCGAGGTCGGCGCTGGGCGCGACGATCGCGGCGTTGTTGCCGCCGAGCTCCAGCAGCGTCCGGCCGAGCCGCGCCGCAACACGCGGGGCGACCTCGCGACCCATCCGGGTCGAGCCGGTGGCCGACACGAGCGGCACCCGGGGGTCGTCGACGAGCGCCTCGCCGACCTCGCGGGCGCCGAGCACGACCTGCGACAGGTGTTCCGGCGCGCCGGTGCGGCGCGCGGCCTCGGCGGCGAGCGCCTGGCACGCGAGCGCGGTCAGCAGGGTCTTCTCCGACGGCTTCCAGACGACGGCGTCGCCGCACACGAACGCGAGGGCCGCGTTCCACGACCACACCGCGACCGGGAAGTTGAACGCGCTGATGACGCCCACGACACCGAGCGGGTGCCACTGCTCCATCATCCGGTGGCCCGGACGCTCCGTCGCGATCGTCAGGCCGTGCAGCTGGCGCGAGAGACCGACCGCGAGGTCGCAGATGTCGATCATCTCCTGGACCTCGCCGAGGCCCTCGCTCAGGATCTTGCCGGCCTCGATGCTCACGAGGGCGCCGAGGTCGTCCTTGTGCTCGCGCAGCAGCTCGCCGAGCTCGCGCACGAACTGGCCACGCACGGGCGCGGGGACGGTGCGCCACTGCAGGAACGCCTCGTGGGCGCGGCCGACGGCGTCGGCGACGTCGGCCGCGGAGTGCGAGGCAAGTCGCCCCATCTCGTGACCGTCGATCGGCGAGGTGGCGGACAGGTCGCCCTCACGGGTTAAGGGATCGCCGGCGCCGAGCCGGGCGAGGATGTCGAGGGCGCGTGTGCGGACGTCGCTCATGCGGGCGAGACCTTTCCGTGGGAGGCGAACAGCTGGCCGGAGGTGGTGCCGAACAGGTCGTCCAGGCGGATGTCCTCCTGGGCGACGAAGCCGGCGTGCGGCAGGATGCCGTCGGCGACGAGCTCGACGACGGACACGGCGGACGCGGCGGTGGTCCAGCTGATGGCCCGCCAGGTGCGTCCGTCGATCTCGATCGGCAGGTAGCCGCGGACGTAGTTCTCGCGGAACGGCTGCCCGTCCTTGAGGCCCTCGACGGCGGCGTGCAGGTAGACGATGTCGTCGTTCACGGGCGGCTTCGCGTCGACGAGGATGCGGCCGACCTCCTCGCGGCGGTCGCGCAGGTTGAGCTCGTCGAACAGGAAGTGCATCTGCTTGAAGTGCCCCGGGTAGCGCAGCGTCTTGTAGTCGAGCCGGCTGACCCGGCCCTCGTACGTCTGGCACATCGTGCCGAGGCCGCCGGACGTGAGCGCCGCCTCCAGCTCGATGCCGCCGATCACGACGCGCTCCTTCTCGGTCATCGCCGGGACCATCTGGCGACGGCCGGAGCGCAGGACCTCGCAGTCGTTGAGGTACTCGTTCACGACGCCCTCGGCCGACCAGTTGAAGGCGTAGCCGAGCAGCCCGGTCGGGTTCTGCGGCAGCGCGCCGACCTTGAGCTCGATGTTGCGGATCTGCTCGAAGCCCGCCGCCAGCGAGGCGCCGACAATGCCGATGAGTCCCGGCGCGAGGCCGCACTGCGGCACGAACGCCGACTCCGGACGCTCGCGGCTCAGCTCCATGACACGGTTGGTGGTCGGGACGTCCTCGGTGAGGTCGAAGTAGTGGGTGCCGGTGTCGTACGCGGCCTCGGCCACGGCGATGTTGAGGTGGTACGGCAGGCAGGACACGACCGCGTCGACGTCGGTGAGCGCCTTGCGCACGGCCGTCGCGTCGGTGACGTCGACGACGTGCGCCGGGAAGTGCAGGTCGTCCCGCGCGGCGGCGTCGTAGCCGACCACGGAGAACTGGGCGCGGACCAGGAGGTCGGCGACGAGCTCGCCGACCTTCCCCAGACCGAACACCGCGACGGTGTGGAGCGAGCGGGACACGAGGACCTCCTGCGGCCTGGCGACGGGTCGCGTCGCGTGACGATGACGTCGAGGGGTGGTCGACGTCACACGATGCTAGCCAGCAGGAGGCCTCGTGTCTGTACCGGCTGGACGGTCCAGTGGTGACGATTCGATGAAGTCGCTGTCCCGTTCGCCGCCCACGGCCCGGCACCCCGCCGGGGTGCCGGCCCGGCGGGATCAGGCCGAGGGGATGGTCTGCGCCTCGGCGCGGTTCGCGGCCGACACGACCGCCCGCAGCGACGCCATGACGATGTTCGCGTGGATGCCGACGCCCCACACGATCTCGCCCGCGATCTCGCACTCCACGTACGCCGCCGCGAGGGCGTCGCCGCCCGACGACAGCGCGTGCTCGGCGTAGTCGAGCACCCGGATGTCGGCACCGGCCTGGCGCATGCCGTCGACGAACGCGTCGACCGGGCCGTTGCCCTCGCCCTTGAACGAGCGCTGCTCGCCCCGGACGACGAGGTCGACGACCTGCTGGTCGTGACCGTCGGCCGACGTGGTCGAGCTGAACGTCACGAGCGAGTACGGGTCCTCGCGCTCGAGGTACTCGGTGCTGAACGCCGACCAGATGCCGTCGGCCGAGATCTCCCCGGCCTCGCCCTCGGTCAGGCCCTGCACGACGCGGCTGAACTCGATCTGCAGGCGGCGCGGCAGGTCGAGCTGGTGCTCGGTCTTGAGCAGGTACGCGACGCCGCCCTTGCCGGACTGGCTGTTGACCCGGATCACGGCCTCGTACGTGCGGCCGACGTCGTGCGGGTCGATCGGCAGGTAGGGCGCCTCCCACGGCACCTCGGACACCGGCACGCCCTGCTCGGCGGCGACCCGGTCGAGCGCCTCCAGGCCCTTCTTGATGGCGTCCTGGTGCGAGCCCGAGAACGCCGTGTAGACCAGGTCGCCGGCGTACGGGTGCCGCGGGTGGACCGGCAGGTTCGTGCAGTACTCGACGGTGCGGCGGACCTCGTCGATGCCGACGCCGCCGGCGGTGAAGTCGATCTGCGGGTCGATGCCCTGGCTGAACAGGTTCATGCCGACCGTGACCAGGTCGACGTTGCCCGTGCGCTCGCCGTGGCCGAACAGGCAGCCCTCGACGCGGTCGGCGCCGGCCATCAGGGCCAGCTCGGTGGCGGCGACGGCGGTGCCCCGGTCGTTGTGCGGGTGCAGGCTGATCGCGACGTGCTCGCGACGCTCGACGTTGCGGCCGAACCACTCGATCTGGTCGGCGTACGTGTTCGGCGTCGCCATCTCGACCGTCGCCGGCAGGTTGAGGATGATCTCGCGACCGTGCTCGGGCTGCCACATGTCCATGACCGCGTTGCAGACCTCGACGCTGAAGTCGAGCTCGGCGCCGGTGAAGATCTCCGGGCTGTACTGGTAGCCGAAAGCGGTGCCCGGCATGTTGGCCTCGGCGTGCTTCATGACCATCTCGGTGCCCCGGGTCGCGATGGCGCGGACCTCGTCTCGCGACGCGTCGAACACGACGCGGCGGAACAGCGGCGCGACCGCGTTGTAGAGGTGGATGTTGGCGCGCCGGGCCCCGGTCAGGGCCTGCGTCGTGCGCTCGATCAGGTCCTCACGCGCCTGCGTCAGCACCGAGATCGTGACGTCGTCGGGGATGACGTCGTCCTCGATCAGGCTGCGCACGAACGCGAAGTCCGTCTCGCTGGCCGACGGGAAGCCGACCTCGATCTCCTGGTAACCCATGCGGACGAGCAGGTCGAACATGCGGCGCTTGCGCACGGGCGTCATCGGGTCGATGAGCGCCTGGTTGCCGTCGCGCAGGTCGGTCGAGAGCCAGCGCGGGGCCTGGGTGATGGTCTGCGAGGGCCAGGTGCGGTCCGGCAGGTCGATGGGCTCGAACGCCCGGTAGCGGCCGAACGGCATCGGCGACGGCTTCTGCGGAGAGACGCGGTTGTTCTTCATGTGGTCGGATCTTCCTCGGGGAGTCGTGGTGTCGCGGTCGGCATGACGGGACTCCGCGCCGAGGGGTCCGACCTAGAGGACCTCGACGCGGCGACGAAGGAGCAGGCTCGTCATCCGCATGATGCGCACGAGCCTAGCAGCCCCGGGCCGCGTCGCGGGAGGACGGGACGCTGCGCGCGCGACCTCGGCCCGCCTCGGCCAGACTAGAGGCATGTCCGACGACCACTCCACCTCCGGTTCCTACGTCACGAGCGGTCAGGAGTTCGACCGCGACATGAACTACATCCCGGACCGCGTCACGCGGACCGGCGGCGCACCCGTCGACGACCGCGCCGGAACCGGCAAGCCCGCGGTGGCGGACGCCCCCACGTGGCCGGTCGAGGCCGGCCGCTACCGGCTCGTCGCCGCGCTCGCGTGCCCGTGGGCGACCCGGACGGTCATCGTGCGCCGCTTGCTCGGGCTCGAGGACGCCATCTCGCTCGGCCTGGCCGGCCCGACCCACGACCAGCGCAGCTGGACGTTCGACCTCGACCCGGGCGGCGTCGACCCCGTCCTCGGCATCGAGCGCCTGCAGCAGGCCTACTTCGCCCGCTACCCCGACTACCCGCGCGGCATCACGGTCCCCGCCGTCGTCGAGGTCGAGAGCGGCCGGGTCGTCACGAACGACTTCCCGTGGATCACGCACGACTTCTTCTTCGAGTGGACCGACCACCACCGCGCCGGGGCGCCGGACCTGTGGCCGGACGCCGTGCGTGACGAGATGGAGGAGGTGATGCACCGCGTCTTCACCGAGGTCAACAACGGCGTCTACCGCTGCGGGTTCGCCGGGTCCCAGGAGGCGTACGACAGTGCGTACGAGCGCCTCTGGACGGCCCTGGACTGGCTCGAGGAGCGGCTCACGACCCGTCGCTACCTGATGGGCGACACGATCACCGAGGCCGACGTCCGGCTCTTCACGACGCTCGCCCGGTTCGACCCCGTCTACCACGGACACTTCAAGGCGAACCGCCAGACGCTCGCGTCGATGCCGGCGCTCTGGGGCTACGCCCGCGACCTCTACCAGACGCCGGGCTTCGGCGACGCGACGGACTTCGACCAGATCAAGCGGCACTACTACGTCGTGCAGACCGACGTGAACCCGACGCAGATCGTCCCCCAGGGCCCGGACCTGTCCGGCTGGACCACGCCGCACGGTCGCGAGCAGCTCGGCGGCTCGCCCTTCGGCGACGGCACGCCCCCGGCGTGACGCGTCAGGGCCGCCAGCCGGTGACGGCGGCCCAGGCCTCGGCGCGTGCCGTGATCGCCTGGATGACCTCGGACTTGGCGTCGGCGTAGTCGTTCGTGTCGGCCCACTCGCGGCCGGCGAGACCCCGCTTGACCTGCTCGTAGAGCGCGCGGTCGTCCGGGTGGGCGCGCAGGTGGTCGCGGAACAGCAGGTGGCGTCGCTCCCAGTCGCTGCCGGCCGCGCACACGTGCACGTGGACGTCGAGCGTCGGCCGCCGCACCATCCGGTGGCCCGGCTCCCGCACCCGCAGGACGTAGCCGGCGGCGAGCAGGTCCGGCAGGTAGGCGTCCTCGTCGTCGGGGTCGGCGACGCTGAGGTCCAGGTCCACGATCGGCTTCGCCGCGAGGCCGGGCACGCTCGTCGACCCGATGTGGTCGACCCGCAACGCCCGGTCCCTCAGCGCCGCCACGACCGTGTCCCGCTCGACCCGGAACCGGTCCGGCCACGTCGGGTCGGGCTCGGCCAGGGCGATCCACCGCCGCTCGGGGCCGCCGACCAGAGGTCCGTCCATCCGGTCAGGATGTCAGGCGTCGACCGTCTCGCCCGGAGCGACCGTCCGCCCGCCGCGCACGAGCGAGCGCGGGGCCACGACGGCGAGCCAGCGGCGGCGACGCGGCGCGCCCTCGGTCATGGTCCGCACGACCGTGCGCGCGTCGGTGCGCCGCGCGTCGAGGGTGCTGCCCGGGCGGGCGTACCGGGCGGTCTCGACCGCGCCGAGCAGGCGGGCCAGGGCGTCCGGGTCGGCGGTCGTCCGCTCGCCCACGATCCGGGCGGCACCCCGCACGGTGGCGGCGACGGGCAGGTCGACCCCCAGGTCGACCGCCGTGGCCTCGACCTCGCGCCACGCCCGCTCCGGGCCGGCGCCGCGCGCGAGCCGGCGGGACCGCTGGAAGCGACGCAGCAGGCCCGGCAGCCCGAGCAGCAGGATCGCGCCGACGCCGACCACGACCGCCGCCCGCGGCGTGGAGTCGTCCTCGGGAGCCGCCTGCGCCTCCTGCTGGACCTGGCTGCGGTCCTGCGGGTTCTGCCGGGTGTCCTCCTCCGGCGTGGTCTCGCCCCGGTCGCTGGTGTCGCCCGGGTCGGTCTGCGGCTCCTCGAAGGCCGTCGCCTCGCCGACGCCCGGCGTCGGCTCGAAGCCGACCCAGCCGACGCCCTCGAAGTACAGCTCGGGCCACGCGTGCAGGTCGTCGGAGGTGACCTCGTAGATGTTGCCGCGGTCGCCCGTGCCGACCGCCGACCCCGGGGCGTAGCCGACCGCGATGCGCGCGGGGATGCCGAGCTCGCGCGCCATGACGGCCATCGCCGACGAGAAGTGCACGCAGTAGCCCTCCTTGACCTTGAGGAACGTCGCGAGGGCCTGCAGGCCGTTGCCGTCGAAGTCCTGCGCCACCGGCGCGGTCTCGGAGTAGGTGAAGTCGCCGTCGCGCAGGTAGGACTGCAGCGAGAGCGCGCGGTCGTAGTCGTTCGTGTCGCCGCGGGTGACGGCCTGCGCGGTGCGGCCGAGGACGCCGGGCACGTCGGCGGGCAGCTCGAGGTAGCTGCGCAGCGACGGCGTCGGCGTCGTGCGCAGGCGCCGCATCTGCTCGGCCGTGGGCCGGATGTCCAGGCTCGTGACGGTGTACCGCTGGCCCTCGGTCGTCGAGGTCTGGGAGCGGATGGTCTGCCCCGCGCGCTGGTAGAACCACGTGCCGGTCAGCCCCTCGACGTCCTGCGCGGGGTACGGCGTGGGCAGCATCGACGAGCGCAGGTTGCGGATCTGCACCTGCGTGCGGGCGGTCTGCACGTCGATGTCGCGGTCGACGCCGAGCCGGCCCTCGAACTGGTCGCTCGGGCGGGTCGCCGACGGTCGCCACGTCTTGCCGGTGAAGTCGCGCAGCATCGCGACCTTGAGGTACGGCGGGTCGTCCAGGGTCGTCGTGTACTCGGCCGCGGGCGTGACGGCGTTGCGGCGCAGGTTCTGCCCGAGCTGGAGCATCGGGTTGATGCCGCGCCCGAACACCTGCGGCGGCGGCTTGCCGAACGGCTTCGCGACGGCCGTGATGTCGGGCAGGACGGGCGGCAGCGCGGTCGCCGCGACGAGCGCACCGGCGCCGAGCACGACCGCGACGACCCCGGCCCGCGGGTCGCGCGACGGGGTCCGCAGCAGCGCGAGCCAGGCCGCGGCCGCGACGAGGAACGGCAGGGTGTCCGGGCGGGCGCCGGCGACCATCGCCGGCACCGCGTAGACGGCGACCAGCAGGACACCGACGAGCATCGGCCCGAACCGGCGGCGCAGCAGCACGTCGCACGCGACGACCACGAGGCCGAACGCCGCGGCGAGCACCAGGACCACCGGTGCGGTGGCGGCCGTCGGCGCGGGCTCCTCGAGGATCACGATCGTGGCGCGGTCGAGCAGCCGCCACAGGGCCGTGAGCGAGTCCCACGACGGCACGACGCCGAGCAGCGTCTGCGGGACGAAGATCCAGGTCAGGGCCACGAGCTCGACGACGAGCGCGAACGGCGCGACCCAGCGCAGCCCGAAGGAGCGCAGCCCGGCCGACGTGAGCGACACCAGCGCGACGACCAGCACGCCGGTGACCCACCAGCCGCTGCCGGACAGCAGCAACGAGTAGTTCGACAGCAGGGCTGCCAGCGCCACGACGAGGCACAGGTGCTCGATCCAGGCCCGGGCGGGCGAGGTGCGGGTCGAGCGCAGCAGCGACGGGCTCTCAGGACGCAACAACGGAACGACTCCCGTCCAGCTCGTTCCAACGCTCGGCAAGGTCGTCGCTCGAGCGGTACTCGACGCAGCGCCAGCGCGCGGCGGACAGCACGTCGAGCGCCTCGGTGCGCGACCCCGCGGCCACGAACGCCAGCACGGTCTCGGCGTGCGCGAGGGTCTCGGCCCATGCGCGGGCCCGCGCGACGTCGAGCCGGCCCAGGACGACGAACACGGTCCGCTCCCCCGGGTCGGCCGCGTCGAGGCCGGCCACCGGGTCGGGGTCGACCACCGCGAGGTCGACCAGCGCGTCCGTCAGCAGGTCGTGGCCGTCGCCCAGCCGACGCTGCTCGGGGTTGCCCGCCTGGCCGGTCGTGACGGCGTAGCCGATGCGGGTCAGGTGCGCCGTGACGGACGCCGCCGCGCTCACCGCCCACTCGAACAGCGGGTTGTGGTCCCACGAGCCGTCGCTGCCGCGCTCGGCGTCGTAGGCCTCCTGGCTCGTCTCGAGGAGCACCGCGGCCCGCGGGTTGATCTGCTGCTCCTCCTGGCGGACCATCAGCTCGCCGCGGCGGGCCGTGGCCTTCCAGTGCACCCGCTTGAGCGCGTCGCCCGGCAGGTAGGCCCGGGCGATGACGTCGTCGTCACCGACGCCCGCGTGCTGGGGCGCCGGCTGGTGCGCACCGTCGTCGTCGGCGCCGCGCGGGGCGAGCGGCCACAGCTGCACTCGGCGCGGCAGCACGAGGACCTCATCGACCTCGCCGTGCACGCGCTCGCGCACCACGAGGCCGAACGGGTCGCCGACCGCGACCCGCAAGGGTCCGATCCGGTGCCGGCCGCGACGCGCACCCTGCAGGTCGTACGTGACCCGGGCGGTCGACCCGGGGGTGCCGCGGCGGGACAGCGCGGGCAGCAGGCCCCGTGCCGTCGCCGTCAGCGCCCGCGGGACGTGGTCGGACCACGAGGCGGCCAGCGTCGGGACGCTCGCGCGGTTGGTGACGTGCACCGTCACGGTGCCGTGGCCGCCCGGCGCCAGGACCTCGGGCTCGACGGTGCGCGCGACGTCGACCCGTGCGTGCCCGACGAGGGCGAACAGCGCCGCCAGGACGACGAGGCCGAGCAGGAGCGACGTGACCTCGAGCAGCGCGGGCAGCGACATGATCGGGGCGAGCACGAACGTGACCGCCGCGGCGACGAGCACGCCGGTCCCCCGCCTCGTGGGCAGCACGGGGAGGGTTCGACGGGCCATCGGTCAGCGACGCTCCACGGCGCCGGCCGGCACGGGCGTCGCCGCGACGATCCGGCGCACGGCGGCGTCGGGACCGTCCGAGCCGCGCATCGCGACGAGCCGGTGGGCGAGCACGGGCGACGCGAGCGCGTCGACGTCGTCGGGCAGCACGTAGTCGCGGCCGTGGACGTAGGCGCGGGCCTTCGCGGCCCGGACGAGCTGGAGGGTGGCGCGCGGGCTCGCGCCGAGGCGGATCGCGGTGTCCTCACGGGTCGCCCGGGCGATGTCGACGCAGTAGCGCTCGACCGCCGACGACACGTGCACCTGCCGGGCCTCGGCGATCATCGCGCGCAGCTCGGCGGCCGACACGACCTCGGGCAGCCGGTCGAGCGGGTTGTCGGCGTCGCGCTCGCGCAACATCTGCAGCTCGGCGTCGACGTCGGGGTAGCCCATCGAGATGCGGGCCATGAACCGGTCGCGCTGCGCCTCGGGGAGGGCGTAGGTGCCCTCCATCTCGTAGGGGTTCTGCGTCGCGACCACCGTGAACGGCGACTCGAGCGGGTAGGTCGTGCCGTCGACGGTGACCTGGCGCTCCTCCATCGCCTCGAGCAGCGCGGACTGCGTCTTGGGCGACGCGCGGTTGATCTCGTCGCCGATCACGATGTTCGCGAACACGGCGCCGCGCTTGAACTCGAAGGTGCTCGTGCGCTGGTCGAACGCCGCGACGCCCGTGATGTCGGACGGCAGCAGGTCGGGCGTGAACTGGATGCGGCGGACGGTCGAGCCGACGGACGCGCCGAGCGCCTTGGCGAGGACCGTCTTGCCGACGCCGGGCACGTCCTCGATCAGCAGGTGGCCCTCGGCGAGCAGGACGACGAGGGCGGTCTCGATCGCGTCCGACTTGCCGTCCACCACGCTCTCGACGTTGGCGATGATGCGTCCGGACCGGTCCATGGGTTCGCCCCTTCGTCGACTGTCGACACCCATCTTGCTCTCGTTCGTCCAACGTCGCAGGGCTCGTGAGAGTTTCCGGCAGCGTCGAGGGACCGTCGTACGGTGGGGCGCATGGCCCGCCTGCTGCTCGTCCTGCACGCCCCGACGCCGCGCACCGCCGAGCTCGCCGACGCGATCGAGGCGGGTTCCCACGACGACGCGATCGAGGGCGTCGAGGTCGTCCGGCGCGGGCCGGCCGAGGTCGACGCGGACGCCGTGCTGGCCGCCGACGCGCTCGTGCTGCTGAGCCCGGCGAACTTCGGCTACATGTCCGGGCTCGTCAAGGACTTGTTCGACCGGACCTTCCTGCACGTCGGGGGTGCGCTCTCGGACGACGGGTCCGGGGCGCCGTCGTCCGGCGGGCGGCTGCCGTTCGGGCTGTGCGTGCACGGGCGCTACGACACCGAGGGGGGCCGTCCGCAGCATCCTGTCGATCGCCCAGGCCCTGCCGTGGACCCAGGCCGCCGCCCCGCTCGAGGTCCTCGGCGACGTCACCGCGGAGCACCGGGCGCAGGCGTACGAGCTGGGTGCCACCCTGGCCGCCACGATCGCTCCCTGAGGCGGCGCCGACGACGCGGTCTGAGGCATTGCGGCCGCCCCAGCGACCTCGAAGCATCAGACCACGTCGGCGCCTGACCAGGAGTGAGGCATTGCGGTCGCCCCAGCGGCCGCAAAGCCTCAGAGTGCGTCGTCGGGCCCGGGCGGGGCGGCTCGGGTCAGCCGCCGACGCCGCTGTCGCTCGAGGGGTAGTCCACCGGCGGGACCTTGTCCATGGCGTACTCGTGCTCGACGACGACGGTCTGCGCCGGCCCTCGCTCCACCTGCAGGAGCCGAGCGCGATCGCCGGACGACGCCCCATCGTGCAGCAGCAACGAGACCAGAAGGCTCGACTCGTACCGGCTGATCTCCGCCGGCCGGAGGTCGTCGCGCATCTGCTCGACGACCTGTCGCGTCCCCCGACGGCGCAACCTCGCGGCGGCGAGCCGGCCGGCACCCCCACGTGCCGAGCAGCCCGTAGGCGCCGACGGCGACCCACCACTCCCTCGGGAGCAGCAGGACCCCGGGGACCACGAGCGCAGCACCGACCAGCACCCCGACGACCCGCGAGACCCACGTCGCCCGGCGATCGACGGCCGTGGCGACCGACTCCCACTCCGTCCAGCGCCAGGTGAGGACGACGTGGCGTGTCGTCGCGATCGGGCGGGACCAGTCGTCGTCCTCGGCGACCGGCTCCGGGTCGTGGGGCGTCCCCGTCGACATCAGGCCTCCCGCGCTCGCTCGGACCGTGCCAGCGTACGACGGTGAGCACCGTCCGGAGCCGGTTCGACCCGTGGGGCTGACGAGGTCTCGGACCGCGTCGGCCCGACGATGGCGGCGCGGAACCAGGGGGCGGCGAGCCGGTGCGCCCGTAGCCTGGGGCGATGGAGCGCCGACCCATCCCTCGCGCCGACGACCGGTCCATCCGATGAGCGCCGCCGTCCGCACCGTCCTGCTGCTGGGGTCGCTGGGGCTGGCGCTCCTCGCGACGGTCGGTGGCGCGTTCGTGCTGGTGCTGCCCGTGCCGTGGGTCGCGCTGATGCTCGCGACCGTGGCCGTGCTGACCATCGTCACGTGGCGCACCCGTTCGATCGGTGAGAACGCGGTGGTCCTCCTCGCCGTGGTCGCGGGCGTCGGGTGGCACCGCCGTCGGCTGGGGTGCCTGGTGGCACGGCTTCGACTACGCCGAGTCGCCGCAGGGGGTCCCGCCGCTGCTCGACTCGCTCGTCGACCGCGGTGCCCTGGCGAGCGCCGTCGCGCTGGCCGTGGCCCTCGCGCTGCTCGCCCTCCGGCCGGTCCGGATCGGGACGGCCCCGAGGTCCGCGCCGTCGTGGTCGCCCCCGCAGCCCTGACGCCCGAACCATCCCGGCGCGCGACGAGGTCTAAGGCATCGTGGTCGCCCCAGCAACCTCGACGCATCAGACCCCGTCGGCCCTCGACCAGGGCTGAGGTATTGCGGTCGCCCCAGCAACCACGAAGCATCAGATCGCGTCGTCAGGGAGCCGGGCGGGCAGCGGGGCTGGCCAGGCTCACCAGCCGCGTGGTGCACTGGAGAGGTGATTCCTGACGCGATGCCGACGATCTCGGCCGGGCCGCACGACCCGGGCGACGGTCAGGCCTGCCTGATGGAGTACGTCTCCCTGCTCGCCGGCGAGGAGTGGAGCGACCGGCCCGAGTGCACGCACCCGCTGCTCGCGCACGAGGCGCGCACCGTCAACGACGGCCTGCCGGACCGCGACCGCGGACGGCTCGTCCCGCTCGTCGGCCGGCTGCTCGGCACGACCGAGGACTCCGACACGATCCGCGCCCGTCTGCGGCTGACCCAGGCGCAGCAGGTCCTGGCGCTCGTCGAGCCCGCCGCTCGCGGACCCGTCCACGCCGCGATCGAGGTCGCGACGCGACGACTCGACGGGTCCGGCTCGACGAGCGACGTCGACGACGCGCTCGCGCGGGCCCGCGCGCTGACGCCGACCGAGGGCCACCTCGATCCCGACCACGCGGCCCACCACCGGCAGGCGACGCGGATCGTCGCGTTCGCGCTCTCCCCCGAGCTCGGGCCGGCCGAGGCGTGGGCGCTGCTCGCGCTCGCCACCGCGCACGCCGTCGCCGCCGGCGAGTGCCGAGCCGACTGCGGCGACCCCGTCGCCCGCGCCCGCCGGGGCGTCAAGGAGCTGACCGCCCTCGTCGACACGTACGACGCCGCGACCGGCCGGGTCGCCCGGCCGACGACGCCCGAGCAGGTGCGCCGGCTCGCCGACGCCCTCGTCTGACGCTCAGCCCGCCCACTCCAGGAGCCGCTCGAGCGGCCACGTCGTGACGACCCGCTCCGCCGGCACGCCCACCCGCGCCGCGGCCACGCAGCCGTGGTCCAGGAAGTCCAGCTGACCGGGCGCGTGCGCGTCGGAGTCGATCGCGAACAGGCAGCCGAGCTCGAGCGCCAGGGCCAGCAGCTCGTCGGGCGGGTCCCGGCGCTCGGGTCGCGCGTTGATCTCGACCGCGACCCCCTCGTCGGCACACGCGGCGAACACCTTCTCGGCGTCGAACACCGACGGCGGCCGGGTGCCACGCCGTCCCTCGACGAGCCGTCCGGTGCAGTGACCCAGGACGTTCGTCGCCGGGTGCCGGACCGCACCGAGCATCCGGCGCGTCATCGTCACCTCGTCGGCGCGGAGCCTCGAGTGCACGCTCGCCACGACGACGTCGAGCCGGCCGAGCAGCCGGTCGTCCTGGTCGAGGGACCCGTCGTCGAGCACGTCGACCTCGATCCCCGACAGCAGCGTCAGGCCGTCGACCTCGACGTCGTCGAGCGCGTCGAGCTGCTCGACGAGCCGGTCGGCGGACAGCCCGTTCGCGACGGTCAGGCGCGGCGAGTGGTCGGTGACCGCCAGGTACTCGTGACCGAGCCGCCCGGCGGCGGCAGCCATCGTCGCGATCGGCGAGCCGCCGTCCGACCAGTCCGTGTGGCTGTGCAGGTCGCCCCGCAGGAGCGTGCGCAGCTCCTCGCCGCCGGTCTCGAGCGGCCCCTCGCCCTCGGCGCGCAGACGCGCCAGGTAGTCCGGCACCCGTCCCTCGAGCGACTGCTCGACGACCTCGACGGTGCGTGCCCCGATGCCAGGGACGTCCCGCAGCGCGCCGGCCTCAGAGAGCCGTCGCACGACGTCCGGGCCCACGTCCCGCAGGGCGTCGAGCGCCGTCCGGAACGCCTCGACGCGGTAGGTCGAGGCGCGCGACCGCTCCAGCAGGAACGCGATCTCCTCGAGCGCCTCGTCCGGGTCCACCGGCCCATCGTCGCACCGCCGCGCGACGTCGGCGTGGGCGTCAGGGCCGGAGGGCCGGCTCGTCCGGCAGCGCGAGCGTCAGCACGGCGTCCTCGATCATCGGCTCGGTCTCGAGCTCGGCCTCGACACCGCGCAGCCGGACCGCGAGGTGGTCCTCGGTGTCGTCGCCCACGAGGTCGACCGCCGCGACGACGAAGAGCCGGCGCGGTCCCACGTACTCGACGTGCAACGACGTGACCCGCTCGACCTGCGGGTGCGCGAGCACCCGCGCCAGCACGCGCGACTGGAGCGCCGGGGTCAGGCCGACGCCCAGCAGGTAGGCCATGTTGCGGCGCATGAGGAACACCGCGACGACGCCGAGCAGCAGGCCGATCGCGATGGACGCGAGGGCGTCGTACACCGCGTCGCCCGTCGCCTGGTGCAGACCGATGCCCAGCGCCGCGATCGCCAGGCCGACGAGCGCGGACGCGTCCTCGAACCACACCGCCCGCAGCGTCGGGTTGGAGGTCGACGCGACGAAGCGCAGCGGGTGCATGCGCCAGCGCCGGGCCTCGCCGCGCACCTGCCGCGACGCCTGCAGGAACGACGACCCCTCCAGCAGCAGGCCGACGCCGAGGATCACGTAGTTCACGAGGTAGTCGGTGCTGCGCTCCTCGGCGCCGAGCTCGCCGACGCCGTGCCACACCGACACGACGGCACCCGCCGCGAACAGCCCGAAGGCCGCGACGAGCGACCACACGTACGTGGCGCGGCCGTACCCGCGCGGGGTGCGCGGCGTCGCGCGGCCGGCGGCCCGAGCGCTCGGCGACGAGCAGGAACACCTCGTTGCCGGTGTCGGCCCACGAGTGCGCCGCCTCGGCGACCATCGCGGCCGACCCGGTGAGCGCGGCGGCCACCGACTTCGCGAGGGCCAGGAGCCCGTTGGCGGCGAGCGCCACGACGACGGTGAGCAGCGACTCGCCGGCCTCGTCGTCCTGCGCCCGCTCGTCGGCCATGCTCAGAAGCCCAGCTTGCGCAGCTGCTTGGGGTCGCGCTGCCAGTCCTTGGCGACCTTGACGTGCAGGTCGAGGAACACCGGGGTGCCGAGGAGCCGCTCGATCTGCGTCCGGGACGCCGCACCGATCTCGCGCAGCCGGGACCCGCCCTTGCCGATCACGATGCCCTTCTGGCTGTCGCGCTCGACGTACACGTTGACCCGGACGTCGAGGAGCGGTCGGTCGGCGGGCCGGTCCTCGCGCGGCACCATCTCCTCGACGACCACGGCGAGGGAGTGCGGGAGCTCGTCGCGCACGCCCTCCAGGGCGGCCTCCCGGACGACCTCCGCCACGAGGATCTCGTGCGGCTCGTCGGTCAGCTGGCCCTGTGGGTAGAGCGCGGGCCCCTCGGGCAGGGTCGCGACGAGGAGGTCGGTGAGCAGGTCGACCTGGTCGTGGCGGACGGCCGACACCGGGACGATCTCGCGCCAGGCCAGCCCGGCCTCGTCCCCGGCGGCCTGCACGGCGAGCAGCTGCTCGCCCACCTGCTCCGGCCCGACGAGGTCGGTCTTGGTGACGACGGCCAGGACGGGCTTGCGACGCAGCGCGGCGAGCTCCTTGACGAGGAACCGGTCACCGGGTCCGATCTTCTGGTCGGCCGGGAAGCACATCGCGACGGTGTCGACCTCGGCCCACGTCGTGCGGACGAGGTCGTTGAGCCGCTGGCCGAGCGTGGTGCGCGGGCGGTGCAGCCCCGGCGTGTCGACGAGGACGAGCTGGGCGTCGTCGCGGTGCACCAGGCCACGGATCGCGTGGCGCGTGGTCTGCGGCTTCGACGAGGTGATTGCGACCTTGTCGCCCACGAGGGCGTTGGTCAGCGTCGACTTGCCGGCGTTGGGGCGGCCGACGAAGCAGGCGAAGCCGGAGCGGAAGGCGCTCACGAGCGGTGCGTCCCCGTGACCGCGCCGCTCGGGTCGGCGACGTGCAGCGGGACGTCGGGCCCGCCGAGGTCGCGCACCGCGTCGAGCGACGGCGCCGGGGCGTCGGCGCCGACGACGACCGCGGCGGCCTCCAGGCCCTGGGCCCCGGACGAGACCGCCATCGCGACCGCGAGGTCGAGCGCGGCGACGTGCAGCGACGGCAGGGACACCTCGGCGGCGGCGTAGGTGCGGCCGTCGAGGTCGCGGACCGCGGCCCCCGCGGGCGCACCCGTCCGCGCCCGGGTGGCCCGGGCGAGCGTCACGATCTTGGCGTCCTCAGGACTCAGCTCCGCTGCCATGCGTCGAGGGTATCGAGGGCGCCGGCTCCTCGACCCGTCGCACGTGGACGCGGCCGATCCGGTTGCGCCGACCCGACGGGTCCTCGGCCTCCAGCCGCAGCCCGGCGACCTCGACGACGCTGCCGGGGATCGGCACCTTGCCCAGGTGCTTGGCGAGCAGACCCCCGACGGAGTCGACGTCGTCGTCGTCCGCGAGCCGGACGTCGAACATCTCCTCGAGGTCGTCGACGTCGAGACGGACGCTGACCCGGAACGAGCCGTCGGCGAGCGCCTCGACCTCGTCGGGCTCGCTGTCGTACTCGTCGGTGATCTCGCCGACGATCTCCTCGAGGATGTCCTCGATCGTGACGATGCCAGCCGTGCCGCCGTACTCGTCGACGACCACCGCGACGTGCGTGCGCTGCGCCTGCATCTCGCGCAGGAGGTCGTCGACCGGCTTCGTGTCGGGGACGTAGAGGCAGGGCCGCATGATCGAGTCGACCTTCTCGGTGGACTCGGAGGCGTGGTTGTCGAAGATGCGCTTCGTGACGTCCTTGAGGTAGGCCATGCCCACGACGTCGTCGAGGTCGTCGCCGACCACGGGCAGCCGCGAGAACCCGCTGCGCAGGCTCAGCGACTGGGTCTGGCGCAGGGTCTTGGTGTGCTCGACGAAGACCAGGTCGGGGCGGGGCACCATGACCTCGCGCACGATCGTGTCGTTCAGCTCGAAGACCGACTGGATCATCTTCGACTCGTCGGACTCGATGAGCGAGCTGGCGGCGGCGAGGTCGACGAGCTCGCGCACCTCGACCTCGGAGGCGAACGGCCCCTCGCGGAAGCCGCGGCCCGGCGTGAGCGCGTTGCCGAGCAGGATCAGCAGGCGCGGCACGGGCCCCAGCAGCCAGGTGAGGACGAGCACCGGCACGGCCGACGACAGGGCGATCCGCTCGGCGTGCTGACGGCCCAGCGTGCGCGGCCCGACGCCGATCGCCACGTAGGAGACCACGACCATGACGAGCGTCGCCACGACCAGCTGCGACCACAGGCCGTCGAGGTGGTCGGCGACGACGATTGCGACGAGGACGATGCTGGCGGTCTCGAGGAGGACCCGCAGCAGCAGGACGGTGTTGAGCGCCGGGGCCGGGTCGTCGAGGATGCGCGCCAGCACCGTCGCGCCGGCCCGGCCCTCCTCGGCGAGCTCGTCGGCGCGGGCCCGGGAGAACGACGAGACCGCCGCGTCGACGCTCGCGAGCAGGCCGGCGCCGAGTGCCAGCAGCACCGACGCGACGATCGCCCAGGTCATGACCCGGTCGTCCCCACGGTGCCGTCGGCCTCCGGGTCGACGCCGAGCCGCGAGCGCTGCCACTCCAGCAGCAGCCGACCCTGGATGCCGAACATCTCCCGGTGCTCGTCGGGCGTGGCGTGGTCGTAGCCGAGCAGGTGCAGGATGCCGTGGGTGAGCAGCAGGTCGATCTCGTCGGCCGGCTCGTGCCCCGCGGCCGGCGCCTGCTGGGCGGCGACCTGCGGGCTGAGCGCGATGTCGCCGAGGTAGCCCTCCGGCTCGTCCTCGGGGTCGCGGTCGTCGCGACCGGGCGTGAGCTCGTCCATCGGGAACGACAGCACGTCGGTCGGTCCCTTCTTGCCCATCCACTGCTCGTTGAGCGTCGCGATCGTGTCGAGGTCGACGAGCCGGACCGTGAGCTCGGTGGCCGGGTGCAGCCGCATCCGCCGCATCACGAAGCGCGCGAGCCGGGTCAGGCGGACGACGTCGGTGCCGACGTCGACCCCGGACTCATCGAGGACGTCGACGTTCACGCTCGGCCTGTCCGGCCGGGCCGGCCTCGAAGGTGTCGTAGGCGGCGACGATGCGACCGACCAGCTTGTGCCGCACCACGTCCTGCGAGGTGAGGTTCGTGAAGCTGATGTCGCGGACGTCCTCGAGGATGTCGCGCACGACCCGCAGGCCGCTCTTCTGGCCCGACGGGAGGTCGACCTGGGTGACGTCGCCCGTGACGACCATCTTGGAGCCGAAGCCGAGACGGGTCAGGAACATCTTCATCTGCTCCTGGGTCGTGTTCTGCGCCTCGTCGAGGATGATGAACGCGTCGTTGAGCGTGCGGCCGCGCATGTACGCCAGCGGGGCGACCTCGATCGTGCCGCTCGTGAGCAGCTTGGGGATGGTCTCGGGGTCGAGCATGTCGTGCAGCGCGTCGTACAGCGGCCGCAGGTACGGGTCGATCTTCTCGCTCAGCGTGCCGGGCAGGTAGCCGAGGCGCTCGCCGGCCTCGACCGCGGGCCGGGTCAGGATGATGCGGGTGATCTCCTTGGCCTGCAGCGCCTGGACGGCCTTGGCCATCGCGAGGTAGGTCTTGCCGGTGCCGGCCGGGCCGATGCCGAAGACGATCGTGTGCTGGTCGATGGCGTCGACGTACTTCTTCTGGTTCAGCGTCTTGGGCCGGATCGTGCGTCCGCGGTTGGACAGGATGTTGAGGCTCAGCACCTCGGCGGGCCGCTCCTGCGTCTCCTCACGGAGCATCGCGATGCTGCGCTCGACGGTCTCGGCGGTCAGCCCCTGGCCGGTGCGGACGATCGCGACGAGTTCGTCGAGCAGCCGCTCCACGAGCGCGGCCTCGGACGGCGCGCCGGTGACGGTGACGACGTTGCCCCGTGCGTGGACGGTGGCGTCGAAGGAGTCCTCGACGAGTCGCAGGAACTCGTCCGCGGGCCCGAACAGGGCCACGGCGTCGATGCTCGTGGGGACGGTGAAGGTGTGCGGGATCTGCTGGTCAGTCATGTGTGGGACCAGTCTACGCGCGGGCACCGACGCGTGGCACCCTCGCGCGTCGGGACCGGCTCAGCCCGGGGGCCAGGACAGCGGGCGCCCGGCGAGGACGTGGCCGTGGCAGTGGAACACCGTCTGGTGGGCGTCGGCCCCCGTGTTGAACACGAGCCGGTACGACCCGCCGGCCTCGTCGGCGACCTGCTTCGCGAGGTCCAGCACCCCGACGGCAGCCGCGGGGTCAGCCGCCGCGAGCGAGCCGATGTCGGGCTCGTGGCGGCGCGGGATCACCAGCACGTGGGTCGGCGCCTGCGGCGAGATGTCCCGGAACGCCAGCGCGGTGTCGCTCTCGGCCACGACGTCCGCCGGGACGTCACCGGCGAGGATGGAGCAGAACAGGCAGTCGCTCATGGCCCCACCCTGCCACGGGCCCCCGGCCGGGCGGTGGATGCTCAACCTTCTCAGCCGTCTTTCGGTTGCCGATCCACCGCTCCCCGGGGTCTCGTCCGGGCGGTGGATGCGCAACCTTCTGAGCCGCCTTTCGGTTGCCGATCCACCGCTCCCCCGGGGTCCGTCAGCGGAAGGCTTCCTTGATCCGGCCGAAGACGCTCTTGTGGTTGCTGCCGATGCGGGCCTCGGGTCGCTCCTCGCCGCGCAGGGTGGCGAGGCGCTGCAGCAGCTCGCGCTGCTCGGCGTCGACGTGCTCGGGGGTCTCGACGACGACCTGCACCACGAGGTCGCCGCGGCCCGGTCCGCGAAGGCGCGGCACGCCCTGGCCGCGCAGCACGACCGTCGCGCCCGACTGCGTGCCCGGGGCGACCTCGACGTCGAGGCTCGGCACCGGCTCGCGGCCGAGCGCCTGCTCGGACAGGTCGGACTCGAGGGTCGGCAGGTCGAGGTGCGTGCCGAGGGCCGCGGCGGTCATCGGCAGCGTCACCTGGCACACGAGCTGGTCGCCCTGGCGCGTGTAGACGGGGTGCCGGGCGACGTCGATCTCGACGTACAGGTCGCCGGCCGGGCCGCCGCCCGGACCGACCTCGCCCTCGCCGGCGAGCTGGATGCGGGTGCCCTGGTCGACGCCGGCCGGGATCGTGACCGTGAGGGTGCGACGCGAGCGCACCCGACCGTCGCCGCCGCACTCCGCGCACGGGTCGGTGATGACGGTGCCGAAGCCCTGGCAGGTCGGGCAGGTGCGGGCCGTGCGGATGTCGCCGAGCAGCGAGCGCTGCACCGACTGGACCTCGCCGTGGCCGTGGCACGTGCCGCACGTGACCGGGTCGGAGCCCTCGGCCGAGCCGTCGCCGTCGCACGTGCCGCACACGACGGCGGTGTCGACCGTCAGGTCACGCGTGAGGCCGAAGACCGCCTCGGCGAGGTCGACGCGCAGGCGCAGCAGGGCGTCTTGACCACGCTGCGAGCGCGACCGCGGCCCGCGCTGCGAGCCGCCGCCGAAGAACGCGTCCATGATGTCGTCGAAGCTGAAGCCCTGGCCGAAGCCGGAGCCGCCGCGCGCCCCGCCGAGCGGGTCGCCGCCCCGGTCGTACACCGCGCGCTTCTGCGGGTCCGACAGCACCTCGTAGGCCTGCGTGACCTCCTTGAAGCGGTCGGCCGCGTCCGGGGCGTCGTTGACGTCGGGGTGCAGCTGGCGGGCGAGCCTGCGGTAGGCCTTCTTCAGCTCGTCGGCTCCCGCGTCGCGGCTCACGCCGAGCAGGTCGTAGTAGTTCGCCATCAGTCCTCGTCGGGGATCGGGGGTCGGGGGCGGGCCTCAGCCGTCTGCCAGGATGCGGCCGACGTAGCGGGCGACCGCGCCGACGGCTGCCATGGTGCCGGGGTAGTCCATGCGGGTCGGCCCGAGGGTGCCGAGCGTCGCCAGCGCGTCGGCGTTCGTGCCGTAGGCCGACGACACGACGGCCGTGCCGGTGAGCCCGTCGTGGCCGGTCTCGGCGCCGATCCGGACGGTCGGGTCGGTCGTGGCCTCGCCGAGCAGCTTGAGCAGCACGACGTGCTCCTCCAGGGTCTCGAGCACCGGCCGGATCGCGGTGTCGAAGTCGCCGCCGAACCGCGCGAGGTTGGCGGTGCCGCCGACGGCGATCCGCTCGTCCGACCGCTCGTTGGAGAACACGTGCGTCAGGGTCGTCACGATCGACGTGGCGACCGGACGGTCGGCCGGGCGGAACGTGTCGATCAGGTCGGCCAGCCGCAGCGTCGCCTCGGGCAGCCGCTGACCGACCGTGGCCCCGACGACGCGGGACCGCAGGTCGCTCACGAGCTGCTCGCTCGGGGTCGCCTCCAGCTCGACGACCCGCTGCTCGACGCGCCCGCTGCTCGTGATCACGACGACGAGCACCCGGGCGTTCTCGAGGGCGACGACCTCGACGTGGCGCACGGTGGACCGCGTGAGCGACGGGTACTGCACGATCGCGACCTGGTTGGTCAGCTGGGCCAGCACCTTGACGCTGCGCTGCACGACGTCGTCGACGTCGACCGCCCCGCCCAGGAACGTCTCGATCGCGCGCCGCTCGGCCGGCGACAACGCCTTGACCTCGGCGAGCCGGTCGACGAACATCCGGTAGCCCTTGTCGGTGGGGATGCGGCCGGCGCTCGTGTGCGGCTGGGCGATGAGCCCCTCCTCCTCGAGCGCGGCCATGTCGTTGCGGATGGTCGCCGGGGACACGCCGAGCTGGTGCCGCTCGACGAGCGCCTTGGAGCCCACCGGCTCCTGGGTCGCGACGTAGTCCTCGACGATCGCGCGCAGGACCTCGAGGCGGCGTTCGTCCGTCATGCCGGGCTCCTCCCACGGTCGGCGGCGGTTCGTCAGGGTCGGCCCAGGCGTGTCGCTGGCACTCTCCGAGGCCAAGTGCCAGTCTAGCGCCGTGCGGGCGATCTCGGTGGACGGCGACGTCGTGACGGTGCCCGGCGACGACCGGGTGCTCACGTACCGGCCCCGCCGGGTGACGGTGAGCGACGGCACGTTCGTCATGCACGAGTCGCGCGGCGGCACCCTCAGCTCGGTCTGGGCCACCGACCTCGGCGACCGCTTCGTCGAGGTGGTCCACCTCGGCCACGGCCCCTCGGGCGGCGAGCTCGTGCTCGTGCTGCCCGACGCCGACCTCGTCGCGATCGGCGACCTCTACCGGCCCGACGCCGTCCAGCGCGGCCTGGCCCCCTCGTGGCCGGCCGCCGTCGACCTGGCCGTCGGCCTGACCCGCGACGAGACCCGCATCCTCACGTCGAGCGGCGAGATCCGCCGGCCCGAGCTCGAGTCGTTCCACCAGCACCTGCTCGGGGTCCTGCATGGTTGACCGCTACGGCCGCGACGTGCTCGCCGGCGACTGGAACCGGCCCGCCCGCGGCCGCACCGTCGACCAACCGGCCGACGCCGGCCTCGTCGTCGAGGACGCCACGAGCGGGTTCTGCGGCGAGATCATGACCGTCGAGAACGGTCTCGTCGTCCTCGAGGACCGTCGCGGCACGCGCCGCGCCTTCCGGCTCGGCCCCGGCTTCCTGCTGGAGGGCAGGCCGGTCAGCCTCGTGTCGCCCGTGCGGGCCCCGGACGGGCCGCGCCGCACGGCGTCGGGCTCGATCGCGGTCGAGGGGCAGCGCGCCCGCGTCGCCCTGCCGAGCCGCATCCTCGTCGAGGGTCGCCACGACGCCGAGCTCGTCGAGCGCGTGTGGGGCGACGACCTGCGGGTCGAGGGCGTCGCGGTCGAGATGCTCGACGGCGTCGACGACCTCGCGGCCGTGGTCGAGGAGTTCTCCCCCGGCCCCGGTCGCCGGCTCGGCGTCCTCGTCGACCACCTCGTCGCCGGCTCCAAAGAGTCCCGCATCGCCGAGAGCGTCGCGCACGTGCCGCACGTCCTCGTCGTCGGGCACCCCTACGTCGACGTCTGGCAGGCCGTGAAGCCCAGCCGGCTCGGCCGCGAGGCCTGGCCCGTCGTGCCCCGCGGCACGGACTGGAAGCACGGCGTGTGCGAGGCGTTCGGCTGGCCGCACGCCACGCAGGCCGACGTCGCGCGCGCCTGGAAGCGCATCCTCGCGCGCGTCGACGGCTTTGCCGACCTGGAGCCGGCGTTCCTCGGCCGGGTCGAGGAGCTCATCGACTTCGTGACGGCCCCGGCCGACTGACGACCGTCAGGGCAGGGTGACGTTCCGCGACCCGATCCAGACCTTCGCGTGGCCCTTCGAGCCCGAGGCGTTCAGGGCCCACACGCGGACGACGGCGCGTCCCGCGCGGGCGCCCTTCAGGCCGACCTCGCGCCGGAACGTGAACGTGGTCGCCGCGAGGGTCGTCGAGGCCAGCACCCGGTCGCCCTGCTCGACCCGCACGAGGAGCCGCGCGCCACTGTCGTACCGGTCGGTGTCGGTCGCGTAGCCGGTGATGCCGACCCGGCTGCGGGAGACGGCCTTGACCTGCTGGAACAGCCCGGTCGGGGAGCCGTCGTTCGTGGCGATGCGCAGGTAGGCGCGCGGCAGGTCGACGCCCTTGTAGGTCGAGGACCGCGTGACGCCGTCGACGACCTCGGTGACCTGGGCGGAGGTCTCGTAGGCCCTGGTCACGAGGGCGACGTGGCCCGTGCCGCCGACGCCGGCCGGGGCCTCCGGCCACCACGCGAGGTCGCCGGCCCGGGGCGTGCGCGTCACGGTGCCGCCGTGCTGCATGATCGCGTCGCCCCAGCTGCCGGCCGTCGTGGCGCCGGTCGGGTAGACGGCGCGGAGCGCTCGGGTCAGGCGGAACGCCGCGTAGTTGGTGCCGCCGGGCTTGGCCGGGCCGCCCCACACGGTGGTGGTCCGACGGCGCGCGTACCCGCCGTCCACCGACGTCCGGGCGCGGACGACGCCGGCGGCCGGGGCGCTCGTCCCGTCCGGCTCCTTCAGGCGGGCCACCATCGTGCTCGCGCCCATGATGCGGTCCGCGAACCACTTCACGCCGTCGCGGTTCGGGTGGACCGTGTCGGACGAGCGGCTGTCCGGGATCTGCGGCGTCACGACGTAGGAGAGGCCGAGCCTGCGGGCGGCCCGCTCGGAGGCGGGACCGATGACGGCGCGCTCGGTGGTGCGGCTCGAGCCCCAGGGGTTGAGCACGTACACGCGGCTGCGCGGCAGGCCGATCTCGTCGGCGACCGCGGCGAGCTGCGTCAGGTAGGTCGTGACGCCGGTGCGCATCTCGTGCCAGGAGGCCGTCGTCTTGATGCCCCTGCCGGAGCAGCGGGCGACGTCGTTGCGGCCGCCGGCCACGACGAGGACCGTGGGCCGTGCCGCGCGTACCTCGTCCAGGCGCGACGTGAACGGCTTCGAAGGGCAGGTCGGCTTGCCCTTGGGGTTGCCGCCGTACCGCATGCCGGTGCCGGACTCGGCGTCGACGACGACGTCCTTCGCGGGGATCCCGGCCTTCTCCGCGACGAACGCCCACCACACCTTCGGCAGGGTGGAGCCGTCGAGGGTGTAGCGACCGGCGGTGACGCTCGAGTTCGAGTCGCCGATGACCATCATGACCGGCGCGGTGGCGGGCGGCTCGACGTCGTCCGCCTGCACGGGACCACCGACCAGCACGCCGCCGCCGACGACGAGCGACACGACGAGGAGCAGGGATCGGCGCAGCACCCGGCGATCCTACGTCGGCCGGGCGCGGGTGTCCGCGACTTGCGGACACCCGCCCGGTCCTCACTTGATGCGGACGCTGCGCGAACCGATCCAGGTGTAGGTCGAGCCCGCCGTCCCCGTCGTGTTCCGCAGGTAGACGTGCACCTTCTTCCAGCCCGACGGCATCCGCGACGACCGCAGCACCCGGTGGTACCGGAAGTAGGTCGTCGTGGTCGTGAACTTCTTCGCCTTCGGGTTCGTGCGACCACCGCCGACGCTGAGCAGGACCGTCATCGGCTTGCCGAAGGCGTCGGGATCGCTGCCCCAGCCCCACAGGTCGAGCGTGTCCTTGCGCGGGCTCGTGACGCTCGTGAGCTCGCCGGCGGGCGAGCCGTTCGACTGCGGGAACGAGATGAACCCGGACGGCCACCCGTCGGCCTTCTTGAGCACCCTGCGCCAGCCGAAGTCGCCGTTGAAGCTGTCCTCGGACACGTCGAAGGACCCGTCCGGGTACACCTTCTCGACGTAGGCCACGTGCCCGTACTTGTCCGCCGGCGGGACGTGCTCGGCCCACCAGGCGACGGCGCCGACGGTCGGGGTCGAGCTGACGGGCACCCCGTGCTTGCGGGCCGCGATGCCCCACGAGTGCGCCGTGGTCAGCCCGGGCAACCGGGCCGTCAGACGACCACCGGAGTTCAGCCGGTAGCCGACGTAGTTGGTGCAGTTCGTCCCCGGGTCCATGCCCCAGTTCGACGCGCTCCGCACCGCCGAGTACCCGGCGTCGGGCAGTGACAGCTTCACGCACTGCACGAGTCCCGTGCAGAGCGAGAGCGACACCGCCCTGGCCGGTACTGCTGCCAACAACTGCATAGTGATGATGACCGCGGCCACGACTCCCACCGTGACCGTCGGCCCATGCGTGCGACGCATGGCTCCCTCGCCGTTCTCCCCCGAGTCTCCCTCTCGGTCTTTCTCCCACGAGAACGATAGAACGGTGTGAGGCCCGTCGCACCACCAAACGGGCAACTGGGTCAGATGTCTCAAACCCTGCGATGGCAGGGCGGACGGGCCTCAGCGGACAGTGAGCTTGCGACGCCCCAGGTACGTGTACGCAGCCCCCGGGGTCCCGGCGCTGTTGCGCAGGTAGACATAGACCCAGCGCTTGCCCGACGGCAGGCCCCGGTCGGTCTTCATCACCAGGAAGTCGAAGTACGGCGTCGCGGCGAACGTCACCTTCCGCGCGGTCCGGGACGACCGCGGCCCACCCACGCTCGCGAGCACCGTCAGGCGTTGGCCGTACGTGTCGGGGTCGCTGCCCGCGCCGCGGACGCGGAGCTGGTCCTTCTTCGGGCTGGACACGCTCGACAGCGCGCCCACCGGGCTGCCGTCGGAGGACCTGAACCGGATGAACTGGACCGGGAACTGCACGTGCCCCGGCGCTGCCGTCCAGCGTCGGAAGCCGTCGGCGCCCGAGGACAGCGCGTTGTCCTCGCTCATCGTGACGGTGGTCCCGGAGACGGCCTCGACGTAGGCGACGTGCCCCGAGCTCGACGCACCCCGCTGCTTCGCGCCCCACCAGGCGACGTCGCCCGGCCGGGCCTTCGACGGGTCGGAGGTCGAGGTGGCGCCGACCTTCTTCGCGGCGGCGAGCCACGTCGACGCCGAGTACGTCCCCGGCGGGCGGGCGGTGCGGCGTCCGTGCGTCAGACGGAAGGCCACGTAGTTCGTGCAGTTGTGACCCTTGCTCTGGTGCCAGAACGAGGACCGGTAGGCGTCCTGCCAGCCGAACGTGTCCTGGCCCGCGGCCGCGCAGCCGTCGAGGGTGGAGCAGTCGGCCGGCGCCGCCTGGGCCGGGACCGCGGCGAGCAGGCCGCCGACGAGGACGCCCGTGAGGGCGAGGACGGTGCGGCGCATGGTGCTCCCGGTGTCACGGCCCCTCGACTCCCCCGGGACCTGCCAGCAGGGTAGACCCGCGCGGATCAGGTCGTGGCGCGAACGACATGATCGGCCAGGAGACGCCCCGAGCGCGTCAGGACGAGCCGGCCGGCCCGCTCCGCCAGGTGCCCCGCCTCGACGAGCGGCTCCGGGTCTCGCAGCAGCTGCGGCTCGACGCCCTCGCGCAGCCGCAGCCGCAGCATGACCTCCTCGAGCCGGCGCTGCTCGGCGTCGAGCAGCTCGCCGTCCTGGCGGGGCGACTCCCCCGCCGCCAGCCGACCCGCGTACGCGGCCGGGTGCTTGACGTTCCACCAGCGCTCGCCGGAGACGTGCGAGTGCGCGCCGGGGCCGATCCCCCACCAGTCGTCCCCGTGCCAGTAGTGCAGGTTGTGCCGGCACCGGGCCGCGTCGTCGCGCGCCCAGTTCGAGAGCTCGTACCAGGACAGCCCGGCCGCGGTGAGCACGTCGTCGGCGAGCAGGTACTTGTCGGCCGTCTCGTCGTCGTCCGGCATGACGACCTCGCCGCGGCGGACCTTGCGGGCGAACGCCGTGCCGGGCTCGACGATGAGCGCGTAGGCGCTGACGTGGTCGGGCTCCAGCTCGACCACCGTGTCGAGCGTTCGGCGCCAGTCGTCCGTGGACTCCCCCGGCGTGCCGTAGATGAGGTCGAGGCTGACCTGCTCGAAGCCCGCCTCCCGCGCCCAGCGCACGACGTCAGGCACGCGGGCCGGGTCGTGCGTGCGGTCCAGCGTCGCCAGCACGTGCGGCACGGCCGACTGGACGCCGAACGAGATCCGGGTGAACCCGCCCGCGCGCAGCGTGGCGAGTGCCTGCGGGGTGACGCTGTCGGGGTTCGCCTCCGTCGTGACCTCGGCACCCGGTGCGAGCCCCCAGGCGTCGTCGACCGCGCCCAGCAGGCGGACGAGGTCGGCGGCGGCGAGCTGGGTCGGCGTGCCGCCGCCCACGAAGACGGTGTCGACGGGTCGCGGCCCCGTCGCCGCTCGCGCGAGCGCGACCTCGGCCGCCGCGCTGTGGGCGTACGTGGCGCGCGACGCGCCGTCACCGAGCTCGTCGGCCGTGTAGGTGTTGAAGTCGCAGTACCCGCAGCGCACCGAGCAGAACGGCACGTGCAGGTAGACGGCGAGGGGCCGGACGCGCGTCGCGTCCGGCCCCTCGTCGATGGTCATCGATCAAGCGTAGAAGCTGTCCAGCAGCTCCTTGTGGTTGGCCTCGACGACCGCCCGCTTGACCTTCATGCTCGGGGTCAGCTCGCCCGACTCGACGCTCAGGTCGTGGTCGAGGATCGCCCACTTCTTGATCGTCTCCCAGCGGTTGAGCCGCTGGTTGAGCTCCTCGATCTGGCCGCCGATGATCTCCTGGATCTCGGGCGACGAGACGACCTCGCTGTAGGACTGGCCGGCCTTGCCGTGGGCCTGCGCCCACTCGGCGACGGCGTCGGGGTCCAGCGTGATGAGCGCCGAGCAGAAGTTGCGCTCGTTGCCGTGGACGACGATCTGGCTGGTCAGGGAGCTGATGCCCTTGAAGATGCCCTCGATGTGCGGCGGGGCGACGTACTTGCCGCCCGACGTCTTGAAGAGCTCCTTCTTGCGGCCCGTGATGAACAGGAAGCCGTCCTCGTCGATGCGGCCCTCGTCGCCGGTGTGCAGCCAGCCCTCGTCGGTGACCGTCGTGGCGCTCTCGGCCTCGAGGTTGTGGTAGCCGCCCATGACGCCGGGACCCTTGATGAGGATCTCGCCGTCCTCGGCGATCCGCGCCTCGGTGCCCGGCATCGCCAGGCCCACGGAGCCGAGCTTGAACGCGTCGGGGTGGTTGACGAAGGAGCCGGCCGAGCTCTCGGTCAGGCCGTAGCCCTCGAGGATCAGGACGCCCGCGGCGTGGAACCACTCGGCGATGTCGGACGACAGCGCCGCCGCGCCGGAGATGAAGAACCGGACGCGGCCACCGAAGCGCTCGCGCACCTTGGAGAACACGAGCTTGTCGGCGACGGCGTGCTTGGCCTTGAGGACCGGCGAGACGGACTTGCCGGAGCGGACCGCCCGCGAGTACTCCAGGCCGACCTGCTCGGCCCACCTGAAGATCTTGAGCTTGGCACCGCCCTCCTCCTCGACCATGCCGACGATGCGGCCGTAGGCCTTCTCGAAGATGCGCGGCGCGGCACCCATGAAGGTGGGCTTCACGATCGCGAGGTTCTCGACGATCTTTGGGACGCGGCCGTCGATCGCGGCGGCGAACCCGACCTGCAGCTGGGTCGTGAGCAGGACCTTGCCGAAGGAGTGGGCCATCGGCAGCCAGCGGAACTCGAGGTCGTCCGGGCCGAGGAAGCCGCCGGCCGCGATGGCCGCGCCCTCGTAGGTCCAGCCGTCGTGGCTCAGCCGGACGCCCTTGGGACGGCCCGTCGTGCCGGAGGTGTAGATGAGGGTCGCCAGGTCGGAGGGCTCGATCGCGTCGACCCGCGCCTGCACGGCGTCGGGCTGCTGGGCCAGCAGGTCGCTGCCGAGCTTCTGCAGCTCGTCGAGCGAGATGATCCAGTCGCCGTCGGTCAGGGTCGACTCGAAGGTGACGACCTTGCTGACGTCGGGCAGCTCCGAGCGCTTCTCGAGCAGCTTCTTGACCTGCTCGTCGTCCTCGGCGAAGACGACCCGCGAGGCCGAGTCGGACAGGATGTACGCCTCGTCGTCGACGCCCGTGGTCGGGTAGACGGTCGTGGTCGCGGCGCCCGCGGCGTTGATGGCGAGGTCGGCGAAGATCCACTCGTAGCGGGTGCCCGAGACGATCGCGACGCGCTGCTCGCGCTCGATGCCGAGGGCCACGAGGCCGGCGGCGAGCCGGGTGACCTGCTCGCCGGTCTCGGCCCACGTGAGCGAGTGCCAGGTCTCGTCGGCGTCCGGGAACCGGTACGCCTCACGGTGCGGGGTCTGCTCGACCCGGTCGTAGAACATCTGCGCCACGGTGCGGGCGCGGTTCTCGACGAGCTCGAGCTGTTCGGGGGTGGCGGTCGTCGGCATGAAGGTCCTCACGTCACGTTCCGGGGGTATGTGGTGGCGATCACCCTAGCCGACGCTCCGGTCAGTCCCGTACTGCCGTTGCGACCTGCACCGGAACGGCGTCGTCGCAGGTCGGAGCGGGTCAGTCGCCGCGTGACTCGCCGGTCGAGAGCGCGGCGATGAACGCCTCCTGGGGGACCTCGACGCGGCCGATGTTCTTCATCCGCTTCTTGCCCTCCTTCTGCTTCTCGAGCAGCTTGCGCTTGCGGCTGATGTCGCCGCCGTAGCACTTGGCGAGGACGTCCTTGCGCATCGCGCGGATCGTCTCGCGGGCGATGATGCGCGCGCCGATCGCGGCCTGGATCGGCACCTCGAACTGCTGGCGCGGGATGAGCTCCTTGAGCTTGCCCGCGAGCATGACGCCGTACTGGTAGGCGTTGTCGCGGTGGACGATCGCGCTGAACGCGTCGACGACCTCGCCCTGCAGCATGATGTCGACCTTGACGAGGTCGGCGGCCTGCTCGCCCGCGAGCTCGTAGTTGAGCGACGCGTAGCCCTTCGTGCGGCTCTTCAGCGCGTCGAAGAAGTCGAACATGATCTCGCCCATGGGCAGCGTGTAGCGGATCTCGACGCGGTCCTCGGACAGGTAGTCCATGCCGCCGAGCTGCCCGCGGCGTGCCTGGCACAGCTCCATGATGGTGCCGATGTAGTCGCTCGGCGCCAGGATCGTGGCCGACACGATCGGCTCGTGGACCGAGGCGATCTTGCCGTCGGCCGGGTACTCGCTCGGGTTGGTGACGACGACCTCGCGGCCGTCCTCCATGACGACGCGGTAGACGACGTTGGGCGCGGTCGAGATGAGGTCGAGACCGAACTCGCGCTCGAGCCGCTCGCGGACGATCTCCAGGTGCAGCAGGCCGAGGAAGCCGATGCGGAAGCCGAAGCCGAGCGCGCCGGACGACTCGGGCTCGTAGACGAGCGCCGCGTCGTTGAGCTGGAGCTTCTCGAGCGCCTCGCGCAGCGTCGCGAAGTCGTCGCCGTCGATCGGGTACAGACCGGAGAACACCATCGGGTTCGGGTGCTGGTAGCCGCCGAGCGGCTCGTCGGCGGACCGCGCGTTGGAGGTGACGGTGTCGCCGACGCGCGACTGGCGCACCTCCTTGACGCCCGTGATGAGGTAGCCGACCTCGCCGACGCCGAGGTGGTCGGCCTTGACCGGCTCGGGGCTGATGACGCCGACCTCGAGCATCTCGTGCACGGCGCCGGTCGACATCATCTTGATCTTGTCGCGGTGGCTGAGCCGCCCGTCGACGACGCGGACGTAGGTGATGACGCCGCGGTACGTGTCGTAGACCGAGTCGAAGATCAGGGCGCGTGGCGGGCCGTCGGCGTCGCCCTCCGGCGGCGGGACCTCGTCGACGATGAGGTTCAGCAGGGCCTCGACGCCCTCGCCCGTCTTGGCCGAGACCCGCAGCACGTCGTCCGCGTCGCCGCCGAGGATGCCGGCGATCTCCTCGGCGTACTTCTCCGGCTGCGCGCCGGGCAGGTCGATCTTGTTGAGCACCGGGATGATGTGCAGGTCGGCGTCCATCGCGAGGTAGAGGTTCGCGAGGGTCTGGGCCTCGATGCCCTGCGCGGCGTCGACCAGCAGGATCGCGCCCTCGCAGGCCTCGAGCGAGCGGCTGACCTCGTAGGTGAAGTCGACGTGGCCCGGGGTGTCGATCATGTTCAGGACGTACGCCGTGCCCGCGTCGTCGCCGCTGGACTTCGTGAACGGCATCCGCACGGCCTGGCTCTTGATCGTGATGCCGCGCTCGCGCTCGATGTCCATCCGGTCGAGGTACTGGGCCCGGGCGGCCCGCTCGTCGACGACGCCCGTCAGCTGCAGCATCCGGTCGGCCAGCGTCGACTTGCCGTGGTCGATGTGGGCGATGATGCAGAAGTTGCGCAGCACCGACGGGTCGGTCGACCCCGGCTGGGGCGCGGCGGAGGGGCGGGAGCTCATGGTGGCCCCATCATCCCATCCGGGACCGCGCCCGGACTACGCGCTCCCCCGGCGTCAGCGCCAGGCGTAGGCGATGACGACGTTGACCACGATGAGCGCGGCGACGACGTGGGCCATCGGGTTCGGCGCCGGCTTGCGACGGGTGCCGTGCGCGAGACCGACCGCGACGAGGGCCACCACGAGCTTGACGGCGACCTTGGCGTTGTTCGGCCCCTCGATCTCGTCGCTCGAGGCGTTGAGGCCGGTCAGCACGATGCCGAGCAGGAACGCGGCCGTCAGGCCGTGCGCGAGCAGGCCGTTGACCCGGACGGACGGGAGGGTCATGGCGTAGCCGACGAGGGCCGCGGCCCAGGCGGCGACGTGGACCCAGATCAGGACGTCGTACACGGTCTGCATGGGCCCGAGCCTAGGACCCTGCACCGATTTGGGAGCGGCGGCCCGCCGCTGGTAGAGTGAGCGGTCGCGTGCCCGCACGCCCTCACACCTTTCACGTCTTCGAGACACACCCCGTACGAGAGAACAGGTCAGCCACGTGGCGAACATCAAGTCGCAGATCAAGCGCAACCGCCAGAACGAGGCCGCGCGCGAGCGCAACAAGTCGGTCCGCTCGGCGCTGAAGACGGCCGTCCGCCGCTTCCACGAGGCCGCCGAGGCCGGCAACACCGACGAGGCGAAGGCCCTCGGCGCCGCCGCCAACCGTCAGCTCGACAAGGCCGCCTCGAAGGGTGTCATCCACAAGAACCAGGCGGCGAACCGCAAGT
This sequence comes from Aeromicrobium erythreum, assembly GCA_036946185.1. Taxonomy (GTDB): domain Bacteria; phylum Actinomycetota; class Actinomycetes; order Propionibacteriales; family Nocardioidaceae; genus Aeromicrobium; species Aeromicrobium erythreum_A. The sequence goes on along the minus strand of JAQIJP010000023.1, from coordinate 396 downwards.
CGTCGATCGCCAAGAAGGCCGCCTCGCTCTGAGTCGTCCCCGAAGCCCCCGGACCGTCCGCGGCCGGGGGCTTCGTCGTGCCCACGGCCGGGGGCCGGAGCCCGGAGGCTGCTCCGGAGCCTGACCTGGTCGAGGGGTCAGCGGCCGCGCGCGGCGGCGACCTGCAGGACCATCCGCTCGACGGCGAAGTCGCCGTCGGCCTCGCCGCTCTTGACGTCGAGGTCGGCCCGCGCGACCGCCGACAGCGCGCGCGAGAGCCCCTGCGGCGTCCACGAGCGCAGCTGGCCGCGCAGGATCCTGAGCTTGAACGGCGGGACCCCCACGTGCCGGGCCAGCTCGCCGTCGGAGAGCCCGGGGGCGTCGGCCATTCGCGCGAGCGAGCGCAGGCCCGACGCG
>JAQIJP010000022.1:0-43114 GCA_036946185.1 Aeromicrobium erythreum | reverse complement strand
CCCAGCGGACGCCGCCGATGTGGATCGGGCCGGTCGGGTTGGCGCTCACGAACTCGAGGTTGACGCGCTGGCCGGCGTAGAGGTCGCTGCGGCCGTAGGCGTCGCCGGCCTCGAGGACGCGCGCGGCGACCGCACCCTGGGCCCCTGCGGCCACCCGCAGGTTCAGGAAGCCGGGGCCGGCGATCTCGGCCGCGGCGACCCCGTCGTCGGTGACGAGCTCGTCGGCGAGCCACTGCGCGAGGTCGCGCGGGTTCACGCCGGCCTTCTTCGCGAGCTGCAGCGCGACGTTCGTCGCGTAGTCGCCGTGCTCCTTGACCTTGGGGCGCTCCACGCGGACCTCGGTCGGCACCCCGTCGGGGAGCGTGAGGCGGCCGGCGTCGACCAGGCGGGTCAACGCGGCGACGAGGGCGTCGGAGAGCTGCTCGGGAGTCACCGGCCCAGCCTATCGAGGCAGGTCAGGCGACCCGGGGCCGGTGGACGGCCCTCAGGCCTTCTCGGCCAGGACCTGGTGGATCGTCCGGACGAGCTCGTCCGGGTCGAAGGGCTTGGTGACGTACGCGTCGACGCCCGCCTCGTAGCCACGCTTGACGTCGGCCGCGAGGTTCTGGGTGCTGACCATGACCACCGCGAGGTGCGCGAGGGCCGGATCGGCCCGGATCGCCGCGACGGTCGCGAGCCCGTCCTGGCGCGGCATCATGACGTCGACGGTCACGACGTCGGGCAGGTCGTCGGCGGCGGCCCGGGCCGTCAGCTGCTCGATGCAGTCCACGCCGTCGACCGCCTCGGAGACCTCGAAGCCGGACAGCTCGAGGTTCGTGCGGATGAGGAGACGGATCGACGCGGTGTCGTCCGCCACGAGGACGGTGGGCACGTCCTCACGGTATCGCCCGTGGGGTAGGCTCACGGTCGTTCGGCACGATCGGACGGCTCGCCCGAGGCCCGTCCCGACGCGCCCCCGTAGCTCAGGGGATAGAGCGCCGCCCTCCGGAGGCGGAAGCGCAGGTTCGAATCCTGCCGGGGGTACCAGCAGACGCCGTGGTCACGGCGCGAGCGTGGCCGGCAGGGTCGCGTGGCCGCGCAGGATCCGGGTGGGTCGTCGCGTCGCCCCCGGCTCGAGCCGCAGGTCCGGAAACCGCTCCACGATCGTGCGCAGGCCGACCTCGCCCTCCATCCGCGCCAGGGCGGCGCCGAGGCAGTAGTGCCGGCCCGACGAGAACGACACGTGGTCACCGGCGTTGGGCCGCGCGACGTCGAAGCGCGACGGGTCGGTGAACACCTCGGGGTCGCGGTTCGCGCCCGCCAGCAGCGTCGTGACCATCGTCCCCTGGCGCAGCGGACGCCCGGCGATCTCGGTGTCGCGGGCGGCGACGCGGCCGGTCAGCAGGACCGGCGGGTCGTGCCGCAGGGCCTCGTCGACGGCGTTGGGCCACAGGCCCGGCTCCCCGCGCAGGACGTCGAGCTGGTCGGGGTTCTCGTGCAGCAACCGGATGCCGTTGCCGAGCAGGTTGACGGTCGTCTCGAAGCCCGCGGCGAGCACGAGCCCGGCGGTCGACTTGAGCTCGGCGTCGGTGAGGGCCTGGCCGTCGTCGTGGGCCGCGATGAGCTGGCTGAGCAGGTCGTCGCCGGGGGCGCGGCGCACCGTCTCGATGTGCTCGTCGAGCCAGCCCTCGAACTCGGTCAGCGACGACTCGACGCTGCGGAAGGTGGACCACGACAGGCCGAGGTCGAGCGACGGGGCCGCGCCGGTGCCGAAGCGCAGCACGCGGTGCTGGTCCTCGCGCGGCACCCCGAGGATCTCGGCGATGACCGTGACCGGGAGCTGCGCGCAGTACGTCTCGACGAGGTCGACGGGGCGGCTCGGGTCGAGGGCGTCGAGCAGCTCGTCGGCGATCTGCTGCGTGCGCTCGCGCAGCGCCTGCACGGCCTTGACGGAGAAGACGCGGGTCACGAGCTTGCGGTAGCGCGTGTGGTCCGGCGGCTCGGTGACGAGCAGCGACGGCGGGGTGAGGGGGCCGAGCGGGGCGTCGCGGAACGCCCAGCGGGCGACCTTGGCGAGCGGGCCGCCGGGACCGAAGTCGATGCCGGTGCGCATGTCGGGGCTCGTCAGCACCTCCTTGACGACCGGCTGCGATGCCGTCACGTAGGCGAACTTGGCGCGGTGCAGCGGTCCCTCGGCGCGGATCCGGTCGAAGAGCTCGAACGCCTCGGCGTCGTCGGACGCCTCGATGAGCCGCCCGTGCAGGTCGCCACGGCGGGCCGAGCCGCGGATCGCGGCGCGTGGCAGCGCGTGCCCCAGGCCCCACCGCACCGTGCTGGCCACCTGGGCCTCGGCCTGCTGGATCACCATGCCGCCTCCTGACGTCCGCTTGCTTCGGATACCGACAGTATCCCGAAGTGGGGCAAAGGTTCGACTTTCCCGCCGATGTCGTCCTCCTGAACACTACGACCACAACCAGACCTGAGGATTTCCTCAGGTCTACGGTGGGCGCATGACCACCGCGCCCGCCCCCAGCATCAGCTACTCGATCACCGTCCGCCTCGAGGTGCCGTCCGGCGGCACCGCGGTGAGCGACCTGACGACGGCGGTCGAGCAGGCCGGCGGGATCGTGACGGCGCTCGACGTCAGCGCGTCGGGCGCTGACGCTCTGCAGATCGACCTGACGTGCGCGGCGAGCGACACGGCGCACGCCGACCGGATCGTGGCGCAGCTCGAGGCGATCGGTGACGTCGCCGTGCGGAAGGTCTCCGACCGCACCTTCCTCATGCACCTCGGCGGCGTCATCGAGACCGCCAGCAAGCACCCGCTGCGCAACCGCGACGACCTGTCGATGGTCTACACGCCAGGCGTCGCGCGGATCTGCCAGGCGATCGCCGCCGACCGCGAGGACGCGCGCCGCCTGACGGTCAAGCGCAACACGGTCGCCGTCGTCTCGGACGGGTCCGCGGTGCTCGGCCTCGGCAACATCGGCCCGCACGCCGCACTCCCGGTCATGGAGGGCAAGGCCGCGCTGTTCAAGCGCTTCGGCGACGTCGACGCCTGGCCGATCTGCCTCGACACCCAGGACGTCGACCGGATCGTCGACACCGTCGCGGCGCTCTCCCCCGGCTTCGCGGGCATCAACCTCGAGGACATCTCAGCGCCCCGGTGCTTCGAGGTCGAGGCCCGCCTGCGCGAGCGGCTTGACATCCCCGTCTTCCACGACGACCAGCACGGCACCGCCGTCGTGGTGCTCGCCGCGCTGCGCAACGCCCTGCGGGTCGTGGGCAAGGACCTGTCGAACGTGCGGATCGTCCTCGCCGGCGCCGGAGCCGCCGGCACGGCGGTCCTGAAGATCGTGCTCGCCGCCGGCGCCAAGCACGTCGTCGTGTGCGACGCGGACGGCGTCGTCCACCGCGACCGGCCGGGCCTCGACCCGTCCCTCGTGTGGACCGCCGAGAACACCAACCAGGACGACCTGCGCGGCGGGCTGCGCGACGTCATCGCCGGCGCCGACGTCTTCATCGGCGTCAGCGCCCCGAACATCCTGCGCGCCGAGGACGTCGAGGCCATGAACGACGACGCCGTCGTGTTCGCGCTGGCCAATCCGGACCCGGAGATCGACCCGGGCACCGCCCGTCGGCACGCCGCCGTCGTCGCCACGGGCCGCTCGGACTACCCGAACCAGATCAACAACGTGCTCGCGTTCCCCGGCATCTTCCGCGGACTGCTCGACGTGCAGGCCCGCGAGGTCGACGAGGACGTCCTGCTGGCCGCCTCGGACGCGATCGCGGACTCCGTCGGCGCCGACGAGCTGAACGCGAACTACATCATCCCGTCGGTGTTCCACCCCGAGGTGCACGACCACGTCGCGGCGGCGATCCGCGCCTCGCACACCTCCTGACGGGTCCGGCGAGCGGCTCTAGGCTGTCCGGCGTGACGGTCCTCGGAACCCCTCTGTCCGCCGACGCGACGCGCGTCCTGCTGCTCGGCTCCGGCGAGCTCGGCAAGGAGGTCGTGATCGAGCTGCAGCGCCTCGGCGTCGAGACGATTGCCGTCGACCGCTATGCCGACGCGCCCGCGATGCAGGTCGCGCACCGCAGCCACGTCGTCGACATGCTGGACCCCGCGGCGCTGCGCGCGGTCGTCGAGCAGGAGCGCCCCCACTGGGTCGTTCCGGAGATCGAGGCGATCGCGACCGAGACCCTGCTCGAGCTCGAGGCGGAGGGCGTTCAGGTCGTGCCGACCGCCCGGGCGACCCGGCTGACGATGGACCGCGAAGGCATCCGCCGGCTCGCCGCCGAGGAGCTCGGGCTGCCGACCTCGCCGTACCGGTTCGCCGGGACCATCGAGGAGTACGCGGCCGCGGTCGACGCGATCGGGCTGCCGTGCGTCGTGAAGCCGGTCATGTCGTCGTCGGGCAAGGGGCAGTCGGTCGTGCGCGAGCCCGGTGACGTCGCCGCGGCCTGGACCTACGCCCAGGAGGGCGGACGCGCCGGCGCGGGCCGGGTCATCGTCGAGGGGCTCGTGCCGTTCGACGTCGAGATCACGCTGCTCACGGTCAAGCACGCGGCCACCGACGGCGGTCCGGACGTCGTCTCGTTCTGCGAGCCGATCGGCCACGTCCAGGTCGACGGCGACTACCGCGAGTCGTGGCAGCCGCAGGCGCTTGCGCCGGCCGTGCTCCAGCGGGCGCAGGAGGTGGCAGCGGCGGTCGTCACCGACCTGTGCGGCGAGCACGGGCGCGGCCTGTTCGGCGTCGAGCTGTTCGTGCAGGGCGACGAGGTCGTGTTCTCCGAGTTGTCGCCCCGACCGCACGACACGGGGCTCGTGACGCTCGCGTCGCAGGACCTGTCCGAGTTCGCGCTGCACGCCCGCGCCGTGCTGGGCCTGCCGATCCCGAACGTCCGGACGCGCGGCCCGGCCGCGTCGGCCGCGATCCTGCTGGAGGGAGACGTCGACGCGCCCCGGCTCGCCGGCATCGACGCGGCACTGGCCGAGCCCGACACCCAGCTGCGGGTCTTCGGCAAGCCCGCCGTCGTCGGACGTCGCCGGATGGCCGTCGCGCTCGCGCTCGGCGAGGACATCGATGCCGCGCGCGCCACCGCCCGCCGCGCCGCCACCCACGTCCGCCTCGCGGACTGACCCGTCTCGGGACGACGCGAGATGATGCATCGAGGTCGTCCCCGTGACCGCAAGGCATCGACGGCAGGTCGCCGACGACGCGCGGTGATGCATCGACGTCGCTGGAGCGACCTCGATGCATGGACCCACGTCGTCCCGACCAGGACTGATGCATCGAGGTCGTCCCGGCAGCCGCAAAGCATCAGACTCCGTCGCCCGCCGACGAGGGATGAGGCTTTTTGGTCGTCCCCGCGACCCGAAAGCCTCAGACCGCCTCGTCGACCGGGAATCGAATGGCGTCCCCGGACGCTGACACGAGCATGAAGAACATCGGGTTCCTCTCCTTCGGGCACTGGACGCCGTCGCCGCAGTCCCAGACGCGGTCGGCGTCCGACGTGCTGCACCAGTCGATCGACCTCGCCGTCGCGGCCGAGCAGCTCGGCGCCGACGGCGCGTACTTCCGCGTGCACCACTTCGCCCGTCAGCTCGCCTCGCCGTTCCCGCTGCTCGCGGCGGTCGGCGCGCGCACGAGCCGGATCGAGATCGGCACCGGCGTCATCGACATGCGGTACGAGAACCCGCTCTACATGGCCGAGGACGCGGGCGCCGCGGACCTCATCTCCGACGGGCGGCTGCAGCTCGGCATCAGCCGGGGATCACCGGAGCAGGTCGTCGAGGGCTACCGCTACTTCGGCCACGTCCCGCCGGAGGGGTCGACCGACGCCGACATGGCCCGGCAGCACACCGAGGTGTTCCTCGAGGTCATCCAGGGCAAGGGCTTCGCCCAGCCGAACCCCCGCCCGATGTTCCCCAACCCGCCGGGCCTGCTGCCGATCGAGCCGCACTCCCCCGGCCTACGCGACCGCATCTGGTGGGGCGCCGGCACCCGCGCGACCGCCGAGTGGACCGCCGAGCAGGGCATGAACCTGATGAGCTCGACGCTGCTCACCGAGGACACCGGCGTGCCGTTCCACGAGCTGCAGGCCGAGCAGATCGCCCGCTTCCGCAAGGCGTGGGCCGACGCCGGCCACGACCGCGAGCCGCGCGTCTCCGTCAGCCGCAGCATCTTCGCCCTCGTCGACGACCGCGACCGCGCCTACTTCGGCCGCGGCGGCCAGGACCGCGACCAGGTCGGCCACATCGACGGCGGCGTCGCGCGCTTCGGCCGCACCTACGCCGACGAGCCCGACAAGCTCGTCGAGCAGCTCGCCGAGGACGAGGCGATCGCCGCGGCCGACACGCTGCTGCTCACCGTCCCGAACCAGCTCGGCGTCGACTACAACGCGCACGTGCTCGAGAGCATCCTGACCCACGTCGCCCCGGCGCTCGGCTGGCGCTGATGGCCGTGTCCCTGCGGCGCTACCGGCTCGACGACGCCGCCGCGACGTCCGAGGTCTTCGTCCGCGCCGTGCGTCAGACGGCGAGCCGGGACTACGACGCCCAGCAGGTCGACGCGTGGGTCGACGCGCGTCGTGACCTCGTCGCCTGGGCTGTGGCGCGCCAGGCCGCGCGGACCGTCGTCGCGGAGCGCGATGGTCGCGTCGTCGGTTTCACCGACGTTGACGACACGGGCTACGTCGACATGCTGTTCGTGGACCCCGACGTCGCCGGGCAGGGCGTCGCCTCCCTCCTGCTGGACCACGTCGAGACGCAGGCGCGGACCAAGGGGGTACAACGCCTGAGCGCGCACGCGAGCATCACCGCGGCTCCCGTGTTCGTGGCCAAGGGCTTCACCGTCGAGCAGGAACGGAACCCCGTGCTCGGCGGGGTCAGGTTCACGAACTTCCTGGTGGCGAAGTCGCTCGAGGTGCCTGGCACCGCGCCGGCCACAGGGCGCTAGCTCCGCAGGATCCGCGGGGACGCCGGGTCGTCGTGCTCGACGACGACCGAGGCCCTTTCCAGCGGGCGCTCCTCCGCGACGTAGAGGTCGCAGGCCGCCATGTAGCGGGCGGCGTAGGCGGCGGCCGCCGGGTCGGGGCCGCCGAGCCGCTCGGCGTCGCGGGCGATCCCTCGACGCAGCGCGACCTCCCGGTCGACCTCGAGCCACACGACCTCGTCCCACAGGTCGCGGAGCGACCCGCGCTGCAGGAAGGTGCAGTCGACGACGACGACCGCGTCGACCGGCACCGTCGTCCAGCGGTCCATCAGGACCTCGTCGGTCGCGAGGTCGTGGACCGCCTCGGCGACGACGTGGGGCGTTTCCCCCGCCGAGCGGCCGGAGCACCCGGTCGGCCAGCGCGGTGAGGTCGTAGGCGTCGTCGTAGTAGCCGCGTGCGGGGTCGTCGACGTTGCGCGTCCGGACCGCCCGAACGTGGTGGAAGCCGTCGGAGTCGAGGTGCCACGCGTCCCGGCCGGCAGCCCGGACGACCGCGACGAGCTCGCGCGCGAACGTGGTCTTGCCGGCGCCGACCCGACCGTCGACACCGACCCGGAGCGGGTGCCCGACGTCCCGTCGCACGAGCCGCTCGGCCACCTGCTCCAGCACCTCGGCCCGCGACGTCATGGACCCATCCTGCCTCCTCGACGACCACACCACCGCCGCTGACCTGCGACGATGCCCGGCGTGAGCAGGGACACCCGCGAGATCCCTCGCGTTTCAGGCCGATCCTGAACATACTCTCGGTATGTCCGAGACCGCCGTCCCCCCGCTCCCCGACCTCGTCGAGCTCATCCGCCGCTCCGAGCGGCTGGCCGAGCTGCCCGGTCTGACCGAGCAGGCGCTGACGTGGCACCGCGACGCCGTCGAGCGTCGGCGCGACGTCGCGCGGGAGGCCGCCTCGATCGCCGCGCCGCGGATCTGGCCGGACACGATCGCCTCGCTCGCGAGCACGACGTGGCGCGTCCTGCGCACCGCCGCGCCCGACGCACCGTTCCAGCTGCTCGCCGCCGCGGCCGCCGCCGTCGGCGTGCGGGTCGAGCCGCCCAACGCGAGCGCCGGCACGATCGAGCGGGCCCAGCGCCTCGTGCGCGCCGGCGGCCCCGCCTATGTCAAGCTCGGCCAGTTCGTCGCGACCGCCGACGGGCTGCTGCCGCCGGAGTGGGTGCGCGCCTTCGCCTGGTGCCGCGACGAGGCGCCGCCGCTCGAGCCCGGCGTCGCCCTCGACGTGGTCGAGCGCGAGCTCGGCCCCGTCGATGCCCTGTTCGCGTCGTTCGACGACGAGCCGCTCGCCGCCGGGTCCATCGGCCAGGTGCACCGGGCACGCCTGCTCGACGGCACCGAGGTCGTCGTCAAGGTGCGTCGCCCCGGACTGCGGCGCCGCTTCCGCGCCGACATCGAGACCCTCGCCCTCGTGACGGCCGGCGCCGAGCGCGTCCACGACGCCGCGCGCAGCGCGAACCTCACCGGCTTCGTCGAGCTGTTCGCGCAGCTCTCCCTCGAAGAGCTCGACTTCACGCTCGAGGCGGCCAACCTGGTCGACTCCTCCGCGGTCCTCGAGGACCTCGGCGCGACACACATGCGCGCGCCGCGCCCGATCCCGGGGATGGTCACGGAGAAGGTGCTCGTGATGGAGCTGCTGCCCGGCGTCGCCTACACGCGGCTCGACCCGTCGGCCGACGTCGACGGCGACCGGCTGCTCCACCTCGGCATCCAGGGCGTCGTCGACGCGACCCTGCGGCACGGCGTGTTCCACGGCGACCTGCACGCGGGCAACGTCCTCGTCGACCCGCGCGACGGCTCGTTCTCGCTCGTCGACTTCGGCATCGCGGGCCGGCTCACCGCGGCGCAGCGGGCCGGTCTCGTCGAGTACCTCGCCGCGTGGGCGACGAACGACGCCGCCGGGCAGGTCGAGGCGATGCGCTCCTTCGGCGCGATCTCCGCCGACGCCGACGTCACGGACCTCGTTGCCGAGCTGCAGCGCGAGCTCGACCTGCTGCGCGACCGCGCGCACGGCGAGGTCACGTTCGACCAGCTCGGCATCACCCTCGGACGACTGCTGCAGATCATGGCCCGCAACGGCTTCCGGATGCCCAAGGACCTCGTCCTGTTCTTCAAGAACCTGCTCTACCTCGCCGGCTTCGCGGCCTCGGTCGCGCCGCACGCCGACGTCCTCGAGGTCGTCCAGGGCATCCTGCTCGAGCTGCTGATGGACGAGTCGGCGGGTCTCGCGGGAGTCGCCGCGACCGCCTCCTGAGACGACACGCCGACGCGCTTGCGCCACCCGAGCAGCGACGTAGCGTTGTGCGCAACCGAACTTCTCACCAGGAGGCACCATGCCCACTCGCTCCGCACGCACCGCCTGGGACGGCGGCTTCAAGGACGGCTCCGGCCAGGTCGAGCTGACCAGCAGCGGCCTCGGCACGTTCGAGATGTCGTTCCCGAAGCGCTCGTCGGCCACCGGCGACGGGGCGACGAACCCCGAGGAGCTGCTCGGCGCTGCGCACTCGGCCTGCTACTCGATGCAGCTGACCGCCCTGCTGGAGGAGGCCGGCGCCACCCCGATCGCGATCGAGACGACGGCCGACGTGACGCTCGACGAGGACCCGGCCGGCGGCTTCCGCATCACCAAGATCGCCCTCACGGTCCGCGGCGAGGTCGAGGGCATCGACGAGGCCGGTTTCACCGAGCAGGCCGAGGCCGCCAAGGAGAGCTGCCCGCTCAGCAAGGCCCTCGACGGCGTCGACGACATCACGCTCGACGCCACGCTCGAGTCCGCCTGACCCGAGCCCCCAGGACCGACGGCGCCCCGCCGCGGACCGACCCGGCCACACCCCTGGCGGCCGGGACCCGGTGACCGCGCGGGGCGTCGTCGTCGGTGCGACGATGACCGCGTGCACCAGGCCCTCGCGCCCTACCGGCTCCGCGCCCAGCGTCTCGTGGGGTCGCCCCTGCCCGACCCCGCCGCCGTCGTGCAGCACCTCGGCGCGGTGCAGTCGCAGGAGCACCTGATGGCTCCGTGGGGCGTCGGCCGCCGCTGCGGCGCGACGGCCCAGGAGGTCGCGGACGGCCTGTGGCCCGGCGTCGTGCGCACGCACGCCCTGCGGACGACGTGGCACTACGTCCACCGCGACGACCTTCCGCTCGTCGTCGCCGCGACCGGCGACCGGGTTCTCGCGCAGGTGGTGCCGCACGTGCGTCGACAGGGTCTCGACGAGGCGCGGCTGCTCGCGGCCGGCGACGTCGTCGAGGCCGCCGTCCGGGCCGAGCCGGGCTGCGACCGGGCCCGGATCGCCGAGGTGCTGCGCGACGCCGGCCACGAGCTGTCGGGTGACCTGCTTGCCCACGCCGTCATGGTCCCGGAGCTACGCGGCGCGATCGGGGGCCACCGCCACGGCGGCGAGCGGCACCGCTACCACCCGCTCGACCTGCCGCCCGGGCCCGAGCCCCGGCAGGCCCGCGCCGAGCTCGCCCGTCGCTACGCCGTCGGGCACGGGCCGGTCAGCGACCGCGACCTGGCCTGGTGGTCGAGCCTGACCCTCACCCAGGCACGCGAGGCGCTCGACGACGCCGACCTGCGACCCGTCACCCTGGCCGGGCGCGCCCTGTGGGCCGCCGACGCCCCGGAGCCCGCGCCGGTCCCCTCGGCGCTGCTGCTCGCGAACTTCGACGAGGCCATCTCGCACCACCGCGACCCTGACCTGCGCGCGGAGGTCGGACCCGCGTTCGCCACCCTCATGGTCGGCACCGGGCTGCTGCTGCTCGACGGTCGCCTCGCCGGGCAGTGGAACCGGACGACCGGACCCGAACGGGTCGAGGTCCGGGTGACCGCAGTCACCTCGCTCACGCCCCGGCACCGCAGGGCGATCGAGGCCGAGGCCGAGGCGTTCGGAGCCTTTCTCGGGCGCGCCGCGGACCCCGTCGTGGCCGAGGCCGTGTGACCCGCGGAACACCGTTCCGACCGCCGCCGACCCACGGCCCGGCCGACCGCCCGCGACTGGTGTCGTCGCGCTAAGGTTGACGGGAGTTCCCCCACACGCGCGCGCATGACGGAAGAGGCGATCCAGGCCGTGGCCGAGTCCTCCCACGAACCTTCCACCCCAGACTTCGGGACCAACCAGTGGCTGGTCGAGGAGATGTACGACCGGTATCGGAGTGATCCGGCCTCCGTGGACTCCACCTGGGTCGAGTTCTTCCAGAAGAACGGCGACCCGAACGGCGGCAGCAGCAACGGCACCGCCGCGAGCAACGGGACGTCGTCGAACGGCGCCTCGTCCAACGGCACGAGCCCCGCCGCGCCGACTCAGGCGGCCCCGGCCGCGAAGGCCGAGCCCGCCAAGGCTGCTCCCACCGCGAAGGCCGAGCCCGCCAAGGCTGCTCCCACCGCGAAGGCCGAGCCCGCCAAGGCTGCTCCCACCGCGAAGAGCGAGCCCGCGAAGGCCGCCGCGAAGAGCTCGTCCGCGCGTCCCGCCGCCGAGTCGACGCCCGCCGGCCCCGGCGAGGTCGAGAAGGTCAAGCTGCGCGGCGCCCCGGCGCGCACGGCGGCCAACATGGACGAGAGCCTCACCGTCCCCACCGCCACGAGCGTGCGGTCGGTGCCGGTCAAGCTGCTCTTCGACAACCGCATCGTCATCAACAACCACCTCGCCCGCGCCCGCGGCGGCAAGGTGTCGTTCACGCACATCATCGGCTACGCCGTCGTGCGCGCCCTGGCCGCGATGCCGGAGATGAACACCGGCTACGAGGTCGACGAGAAGGGCAAGCCGGTCCAGCTCAAGCCCGAGCACGTCAACTTCGGGCTCGCGATCGACCTGCAGAAGCCCGACGGCTCGCGCCAGCTGCTCGTGCCGTCGATCAAGGCCGCCGAGACGATGGGCTTCGCCGCGTTCTGGCAGGCCTACGAGGCCATGGTCAAGAAGGCCCGCGACGGCAAGCTCGAGGTCTCCGACTTCGTCGGCACGACCGCCAGCCTGACCAACCCCGGCGGCATCGGCACCAACCACTCGGTCCCGCGGCTCATGTCGGGCCAGGGCGTCATCGTCGGCGTCGGCTCGATGGAGTACCCGCCGGAGTTCCAGGGCGCGTCGGAGCACACGATCGCGCAGATGGCCATCTCCAAGATGATGACCCTCACCTCGACCTACGACCACCGCGTCATCCAGGGCGCGCAGTCGGGCGAGTTCCTGCGCCGCATCCACCAGCTGCTGCTGGGCGACGAGGGCTTCTACGACCACATCTTCCAGGAGCTGCGGATCCCCTACGAGCCCATCCGCTGGGCCCAGGACATCGCCGTCAGCCACGACGACGAGGTGCACCGCCAGGCGCGCGTGCTCGAGCTCATCCACGCGTTCCGCGTGCGCGGCCACCTGATGGCCGACACGAACCCGCTGGAGTACAAGCAGCGCAGCCACCCCGACCTCGACGTCGCGCAGCACGGCCTCACGCTGTGGGACCTCGACCGCGAGTTCGCGACCGGCTCGTTCGCCAGCAAGACCGGCAAGCGCTTCATGAAGCTGCGCGAGATCCTCGGTGTCCTGCGCGACTCCTACTGCCGCACGATCGGCTTGGAGTACATGCACATCCAGGACCCGGCCGAGCGCCAGTGGCTCCAGGAGCACATCGAGGTCGGCCACACCAAGCCGCCGCGCGAGGAGCAGCTGCGCATCCTGCTCAAGCTCAACCAGGCCGAGGCGTTCGAGACCTTCCTGCAGACGAAGTTCGTTGGCCAGAAGCGCTTCAGCCTCGAGGGCGGCGAGACGACCATCCCGCTGCTCGACGAGATCGCCGAGGAGGCAGCCGCCGACGGCCTCGAGGAGGTCTGCATCGGCATGGCCCACCGCGGCCGGCTCAACGTGCTGGTCAACATCGCCGGCAAGAGCCCCGGCCAGGTGTTCCGCGAGTTCGAGGGCAACATCGACCCGCGCACCGTGCAGGGCTCCGGCGACGTCAAGTACCACCTGGGCGTCGAGGGCGAGTTCACGAGCGAGCACGGCGACACGATCAAGGTCTCCGTCGCGGCCAACCCGTCGCACCTCGAGGTCGTCGACCCGGTGCTCGAGGGCATCACCCGTGCCAAGCAGGACGAGCTCGACCGCGGCACCGAGTACCCGGTGCTGCCGGTCCTCGTGCACGGCGACGCGGCCTTCGCGGGCCAGGGCGTCGTCGCCGAGACGCTCAACCTGTCGCAGCTGCGCGGCTACCGCACCGGCGGCACGATCCACGTGATCGTCAACAACCAGGTCGGCTTCACGACGTCGCCGTCCTCGTCGCGCTCGTCGACGTACTCGACGGACGTCGCCCGGATGATCCAGGCGCCGATCTTCCACGTCAACGGCGACGACCCCGAGGCCTGCATCCGCGTCGCGGACCTGGCGTACAAGTACCGCAAGACGTTCCACAAGGACGTCGTCATCGACCTCGTCTGCTACCGCCGGCGCGGCCACAACGAGGGCGACGACCCGAGCTTCACCCAGCCGCTGATGTACGACACGATCAACGCCAAGAAGTCGGTGCGCAAGCTCTACACCGAGGCGCTGGTCGGCCGTGGCGACATCACGATCGAGGAGGCCGAGGCCGCGCTCGCGGACTACCAGGCCAAGCTCGAGCGCAACTTCGCCGAGGTCAAGGAGGCGGCCGACGACCCGGACTACACCCGGACGCCGGAGTACCCCGCCAAGCCCGAGCTCGAGAGGGTCGTCACGGCGGTCACGCCGGAGACGATGAAGGCCGTCGCGTCGTCGTACACGAACGTGCCCGAGGGCTTCACCGTCCACCCGAAGGTCCTGCCGCAGCTGCAGCGTCGCGCCCAGTCCATCGAGACCGGGCCGATCGACTGGGGCACCGGCGAGATCCTCGCGATGGGCTCGCTGCTGCTCGACGGCCGGCCGGTCCGGCTCGCGGGCCAGGACTCGCGTCGCGGCACGTTCTCGTCGCGGTTCGCCACGATCATCGACCGCAACAACGGCTCGGAGTGGACCCCGCTCGCCCACGTCGGCGACGACCAGGCCACGTTCTACGTCTACGACTCGCTGCTGAGCGAGTACGCCGCGCTCGGCTTCGAGTACGGCTACTCCGTCGCCCGGCCCGAGGCGCTCACGATGTGGGAGGCCCAGTTCGGCGACTTCGTCAACGGCGCCCAGTCGGTCATCGACGAGTACATCTCCGCGGGCGAGGCGAAGTGGGGCCAGAAGTCCGGCGTCGTGCTGCTGCTGCCGCACGGCTACGAGGGCCAGGGCCCGGACCACTCCTCCGCGCGCATCGAGCGGTTCCTCACCCTCGCGGCCGAGGACCAGATGACGATCGCGCAGCCGTCGACGTCCGCGTCGTACTTCCACCTGCTGCGCCGGCACGCGCTGCAGCGTCAGCACCGGCCGCTCATCGTGTTCACGCCGAAGCAGCTGCTGCGCCGCAAGAGCGCGGCGTCGCAGCCGGACGAGTTCACGTCGGGCGAGTTCCGCAAGGTCATCGGCGACGACGGCGTCGACGCGCAGAACGTCGATCGCGTCCTGCTGGCCTCGGGCCGGGTCGCGCACGACCTGTTCGACGAGCGCGGCAAGCGCGAGGACACGCGGACGGCGATCGTCCGCGTCGAGCAGCTCTACCCGCGCCCGGTCGAGGAGATCAAGGCGGCGCTCGCCGCGTTCCCGAAGCTGCGCGAGGTCCGCTGGGTCCAGGACGAGCCGGCGAACCAGGGGCCGTGGCCGCACTTCGGCTTCCACCTGCCGCGCGAGCTCGACCTGCGTCTCGACGTCGTGTCGCGTCCGGAGTCCGCCGCCCCGTCGGTCGGCTCCAAGCACCGGCACGACGAGGAGGCCCGCGAGCTCATGGACGCTGCGTTCGCCTGATCGCGCGATGTACTTCACCGACCGCGGCATCGAGGAGCTGGCGGCCCGCCGGGGCGACGAGGAGGTCTCGTTCGCCTGGCTGGCCGACCGGCTCGTCGAGTTCGTCGACCTGAACCCCGACTTCGAGGTCCCGGTCGAGCGCCTCGCCACGTGGCTCGCCCGCCTCGACGACGACGAGGACTAGCCCCCCGCCCCCAAGATTTGCTGCCCCATCCACCGGCGGTCGGCCGCAGACGGTGGATGGAGCAGCACATCGGGCGGCCAGGTCAATCGTCGGCGAGGGTGTGACGTAGGTAGCGGGCAGGGGTGTCGAGGTAGGCGCGCCAGTGTCGGACGAGCTCGAGCTCATCCCACGTCGTCTCCCGCAGCCCCCAGGGTCCGGTCTCGAGCAGGTGCGCGCCGGGGAGGGACGCGACAATCGGTGAGTGCGTGGCGCACAGCACCTGCCCGCCGGCCGCGGCGATGTCGTGCAGCGTCCGGAGCAGCGTGAGGCTGGACCGAAACGAGAGCGCGGCCTCGGGCTCGTCGAGGCAGTAGAAGCCCGGCGAGTCGAACCGCGCTCTCAGCACGGCGAGGAAGGACTCGCCGTGGCTCATCGCGTGGAAGTCGGGGTCACGCCCCGAACCATGCCCGTCCATGTACGTGAACCAGCCGTGCATCGTCTCCGCCCGGAGGAAGAATCCCCACCGGCCGGAGCCGATGCCGCGCTGGAGACGGAGATGCCGGTGCAGCGAGGACTCGCTGGACCGCGTCTCGTGCCGCCCGAAGGCGGTGCCGCCCTCCGGGGACAGGCCGTAGGCGACGGCGATCGCCTCGACCAGGGTCGACTTGCCGCTGCCGTTCTCTCCGACCAGGAAGGTCACCCCCGGCCGGAGCTCGAGTCCCTCTCGGAGCACCTGCTGCACCGCGGCCACGTCGTCGAGCCACGGATCGAGAGGTTCGCCGTCGTCCTCGACCAGGATCCGGACGACGGGCTGCTCCTGGAAGCTCACGCCCACATCCTGGCACTGGACGAGCCGGTCCCCACGATGTGCGCACTGTGAACCCGGTTTCCGCCACGGAACCGGGGCGAAAGTGCGCAGATCTGGGTCAGCGGGTGAGGACGATCTTGCCGAAGACCGAGCCGTCGACGACGGCCTGGAGGCCCTCGGCCGCCTGCTCCATCGGGAGCTCGCGGTCGATCAGCGGCTTCGTGCCCGTGACGTCGAGGAACTGCGCGAGCCGGTGCAGCTCGTCGCGGGTGCCCATCGTCGAGCCGTGCACGCGCATCTGCTGGAAGAAGATCCGGGTCAGCTCCGCCGGCGGGGCGTCGCCGGACGTCGCGCCGGAGATGACGATCGTGCCGCCCGGACGCGTCGACCGGACCGAGTGCGACCAGGTGGCGGCACCGACGGTCTCCATGACCGCGTCGACCTTGACCGGCAGCCGCGCGCCGGACTCGAACACCTCGTGCGCGCCGATCTCGAGCGCCTTGGCGCGCTTGTCCTCGTCACGGCTCGTCGCCAGCACGCGCAGGCCGGCCGCCCGCGCGAGCGTGATGAGCGCCGTCGCGACGCCGCCGCCCGCACCCTGCACGAGGACGGTGTCGCCCTGCTTCAGGTCGGACTGCGTGAACAGCATCCGGTACGCCGTGAGCCACGCCGTCGGCAGGCAGGCGGCCTCGGCCATCGTCAGGCCCTCGGGCTTCGGGACCACGTTGCGTCGCGGCACCGCGACCCGCTCGGCGAACGTGCCGGGGTGCTTCTCCGACAGCAGCGACCGCCGCGGGTCGAGCGTCTCGTCGCCGCGCCACTCCGGGTCGCTGATGACCGCGTGCACGATGACCTCGTTGCCATCCTCGTCGAGACCCGCGGCGTCGCAGCCGAGGATCATCGGCAGCGACTCCTCGCGCAGCCCGACGCCGCGCAGGCTCCACACGTCGTGGTGGTTGATCGACGCGGCCTTGACGGTGACCGTCGTCCAGCCGTCCGGCACCTCGGGCTCGGGCTGCTCCCCCACGACGAGACCCGCGAGCGGGTCGTCGGGCGTGATCTGACCGGCGTAGACGGCGAACATGCAGCTCCTTCGAGGGGTGGTCGGACTCAGTAGGGGCGGCGGGCCAGGCCCTCGCGCCGCGCGGTGTCGGTGACCGCCCGTGACACAGCCGTCGCGACCCGGGGGTCGAACGGCGACGGGATGACGTAGCCGGGCGCGAGGTCGTCGCCGACGAGGTCCGCGATCGCCGTGGCGGCCGCGAGCTTCATCGACTCCGAGATGCCCGTGGCCCGCACGTCGAGCGCGCCACGGAAGATGCCGGGGAACACCAGCACGTTGTTGATCTGGTTCGCGAAGTCGGAGCGACCCGTCGCCACGACCGCGGCGTGCCGCGCCGCGACGTCCGGGTGGACCTCGGGGTGCGGGTTCGCGAGCGCGAAGACGATGGCGTCGTCGGCCATGCCGGCGACGGCGGACTCGGCGATCGTGCCGCCGGAGACGCCGATCAGGACGTCGGCGCCGACGAGGGCGTCGTCGATCGTGCCGGGGCGGGCCCACTCGGCCGTCTGCTCGGCGAGCAGCTGCTTCACCGAGTTGAGGTCGTCGCGGCCGGGGTGGATGACGCCCGAGCGGTCGACGACGCTGATCTTGTGGACGCCGGCCGAGCGCAGGATCTGCGTGATCGCGACGCCCGCGGCACCCGCACCGGAGATGACGACCTTGAGGTCCTCCATGTCGCGGTCCGTGAGCCGCACGGCGTTGATGAGCGCCGCCAGGACGACGACGGCGGTGCCGTGCTGGTCGTCGTGGAAGACGGGGATGTCGAGGGCCTCGATGAGCCGCCGCTCGATCTCGAAGCAGCGCGGGCTGGCGATGTCCTCGAGGTTGACGCCGCCGAAGGTCGGCGCGAGCCGGATGACCGTCTCGACGATCTCGTCGACGTCGGTCGTGTCGAGCGCGACCGGGATGGCGTCGACGCCGCCGAACTGCTTGAACAGCACGGCCTTGCCCTCCATGACCGGCATCGCGGCCGAGGGGCCGATGTCGCCGAGGCCGAGCACCGCCGTGCCGTCGGTGATCACGGCGACGGTGTTGGAGACCCAGGTGTACTCGTGGGCGACCTCGGGGTCGGCGGCGATGGCCTCGCACACGCGGGCCACGCCCGGGGTGTACGAGAGCGACAGGTCGTGCGCGTCGCGCAGCGGGACCGTCGCGGCGACCTCCATCTTGCCGCCGCGGTGCAGCGCGAAGACGGGGTCGTCAGGGTCTGGGGAGTCGAGTCGAACGTCGATGTCGGTGGCAACCATCTGTCTCGGGGTTCTCTGTGTCCACGGTCGGCCTGCGGACCGATCGGGTCGCAGTGCGGCGTCGGCGCCGCGGGGCCGAGATCCGGCCCGGGAAGGGGTTGTGCCCGCCGGACAGTCTCTCACAGCCCCGCAGGGTCGCTGACCTGCGGTTGTGTCGGCTGCGTCACGCGTGCTCGGCGTCCGCGGCGAGCGCCCGGTTGACCGGCGGGGCGAGCAGGCACGCGAGGCAGACGAGCGCCGGGCCGGCCAGCACGAGCGGGGCCCACCACGCGTCGCCGCGGAAGTTCCAGGCCAGCAGCACCTGCAGGAGCTGGGCGACGACGAGCGGGCTGCGGGCCCAGAGCCGGCCTCCGAGGACCTTGGCGGTGAACACGACGAGGGCGACCGCGTAGCCCAGCAGCATGACGGCGACGCCCACGCCGACCCCGGCCCGGCCCGACGTCAGGTCCGCGAGGTCCAGGACGGCCAGCGTGGCGTAGGCGAGCGCCTCGACGACGACGATCGCGCCGGCGGCCAGCAGCAGTGTCCGGGCCGTCCCCGTAGGCCGTTCCGGGCCGTCGGACGGCGTCGCGCCGGGGGTCTCGGTCATGCCGTCAGCCTAGGCCGGACGGCGCGACGACCGCGACACGCCCGTGACGCATGTGACTCACCCGACATGAGCAGAGACGCTGAGCCCTTGTGCTCGCGGCTGCGGGTTGGAATCATGGGTGACAGCGCCCCGGAGCAGTTCTCGTCGTCGTGTCCATGATATGGCGGTCTTTTCCTGCCCACCGCGGGGCGGTCTCGCATCACACCACGGGAAGGAGCATCGTCATGGACTGGCGCCACAAGAGCGCATGCCTGGACGAGGATCCCGAGCTCTTCTTCCCCATCGGCAACACGGGCCCCGCGATCATGCAGATCGAGGAGGCGAAGGTGGTCTGCCGCCGCTGTGACGTCCGGGACCAGTGCCTGCAGTGGGCTCTGGAGTCCGGTCAGGACCACGGCGTGTGGGGAGGCATGAGCGAGGACGAGCGTCGCGCACTCAAGCGGCGCAACGCTCGAGCACGGATCCGCACCGCCTGATCCAGGCGCCGCGAACGTTCGGACCCCGCACCCTCGAGGTGCGGGGTTCTTGCGTCCCGGGCGTCGTCAGAGCGCGAGGGTCAGGGCGACGGTCGTCCCCCCGAGCGCCGGCCGCTCGAAGGCCAGCGTCCCGCCGAGCTCGTTCTCGACCAGGGTGCGCACGATCGAGAGCCCCAGGCTGCGGTCCGGGTCGAAGTCCGTGGGCAGCCCGCGCCCGTCGTCGCTGACCCGCAGCCGCAGCCGGTCGCGGATCCGGTTGACCGCGATGGTGACGCGACCGCGACCGTCGTCGAACGCGTGCTCCGCGGCATTCTGGACGAGCTCGGTGAGGACCATCGCGAGGGGCGTCGCGACCTGTCCGGCGACGGACCCGAACGAGCCGATGCGCTGGCCACGCACCCCCGGGCCGGTGACCTCGAGGACCGTGCGCAGCAGGCTGTCGGCGATCTCGTCGAAGTCGACGGTCTCGTCGAACGAGCGGCTGAGGGTCTCGTGGACGAGCGCGATCGACCCGACCCGCTGGACCGCCTCCTCGAGCGCGGCCCGCGCCTCCGGGGCCTCGACGCGCCGCGACTGCAGCCGCAGCAGCGCCGCGACGGTCTGCAGGTTGTTCTTGACCCGGTGGTGGATCTCCCGGATCGTCGCCTCCTTCGAGACGAGCTGACGCTCGCGCCGTCGCAGCTCGGTGACGTCGCGCAGCAGCACGACCGAGCCGGCCGGGCGGCCGTGCGAGCGCACCGGGATCACCCGGACGCGCAGCGAGGCGTCCGCGTTCTCGACGTCGGCCTCCCCCAGCTCGACGCCCCCGAGCAGCAGCGAGGTGTCGCCGTCGCCGGGACGCCGGGCCAGCAGCGACCGGGTCACCTCGGCCAGGTCGGTGCCGACGAGGTCGCCGGCCAGCCCCAGGCGACGATAGGCCGACATCGCGTTCGGGCTCGCGAACTGCACCGTGCCGCGGGAGTCGGTCCGCACGAAGCCGTCGCCGACCCGCATCGAGTCCGACAGCTCGGTCCGCGCGCCGGGCACCGGGAAGTCGCCGCGGCGGATCATCTCGACGAGGTCGGTCGCGCTCTGCCGGTAGGCGGTCTCGAGCCGGCTGGCGGCCCGCAGGCCCACTGCCGGGGTGCGGCACTCGACGACGGCGATCGGCCGGTCGCGCACGACCGGCACGAACTGGACGCGGTCGGTGTCGCCCGGGGGCTCGTCGACGACCTCGCGCCCGGTCATCGCCCGGTCGAAGGCGTGGCCGCGGTCGCCGGGCACGAACGAGCCGACGACGTCCTCGACGAGGGTGGTCTGGCCGGTCGTCGGGCGGATCTGGGCGGCGGCCCACCGGCCCCGCTCCTCGGCGTCCGGCAGCCAGAGCACGAGGTCGGAGAACGAGAGGTCGGCGATGATCTGCCAGTCCTGCACGAGGGCCCTCAGCCAGGCGAGGTCCGCGTCCGACAGCGCCGTCTGGGACCGGGCGATGTCGTCGAGCGAGGGCACCGGTCCACCATACGGGGGACGGACTTCGAGGCAGCGGGTCTGGCACGATGGGGTCGATGTCCGAGGCGTACTGGCAAGCGGTGATGCAGACCGGGCGGCGGGTCCCCGTCGACCGGTCGCTCGACGAGTCGACGGTCGAGCTCGTCGAGATGCTCGGCCACCCGAACCCGCGCCTGCGCGAGGACCTCGCCTACCCGCTGCTCGCCACGTGGCTGCACGAGGGCGTCTACGACGACCTGCTGTCGGGCCTGGGCGACGGGATCCTGCCCGGGCTGCGCTACGGCCTCGGGCACGACGGGGACACGTCGGTCATCCGACGCTCCTACAGCGCCCTGATGCTCGCCGAGATCATCGGCCGCGACAACAACGTGCACCTGATGTCGCCGGAGTCGGTGCTCGGCTGGGGCGACCACGCCACGAGCTGGTACGTGCGCGAGCAGGACCACCGGGGCTGGCTGCCCGAGCAGGGCTGGGCGCACGCGATCGCGCACGGCGCCGACCTGCTGGGAGCCCTGGCCCGGTCGCGGCACTTCGGCCGGCTCGAGCTCACGGTCCTGCTCGACGTCGTCGCCGACCGCGTCCTGCTGCCGACCTCGTACATCTGGCGCCACGGCGAGGACGATCGGCTGGCGTACGCGGTCATGACGATGCTGCACCGCAACGCGCTCGACCCGGGCATCGTCGAGCCGTGGCTCGCGCGCCTCGGCGAGGGCCTGCGCCCGCCGCGCATCCGCGGCCACCTCGACGCCGAGTGGCCCTCCCCCTCGGCCCGCAACACGTCGGCCCTGCTGCGCGCGCTGCACCTGCAGCTCGCGCTCGGCGTGCGCGGTCGCGCCGACCTGCAGAACGACGCCGAGCTGTTCGCCGAGCAGCCGGCGCACCGCGCCGACCTGCTGCTCGCGGTCCTCGACCAGATCCGGGCGGAGAGCCCGTGGCTCTACCGTCCGACGACCCGCGCCCAGCCCGTCGAGTGACGACGTCGCCCGATCGGGCGTGACCTGCGCCACGCGTCGGCTAGCGTTCGGGGCATGACGCAGACCGACGACGCGGCCACCTCCGAACCGACCACGGCCCACGGCGGTGTCCACGCCGTCGAGGTCGCCCGCGCCCACGGCGTCGAGGTGATGTTCACCCTCTCCGGCGCCCACGTCTTCCCGCTCTACGACGGCGCCGTGACCGCGGACCCGCCGATGCCGATCGTCGACGTCCGGCACGAGCCGACCGCGGTCTTCGCCGCCGAGGCCGTCGGCAAGCTGACCCGCACCCCCGGCCTCGCCGTGCTGACGGCGGGCCCGGGCGTCACGAACGGCGTCAGTCCGGTGGCCCAGGCCAGCTTCGCCGGGTCGCCGCTCGTCGTCGTCGGCGGCCGCGCGCCGGCCGGGCGCTGGGGCACCGGCAGCCTGCAGGAGCTCGACCACCCGCCGATCTTCGAGACCGTCACGAAGTCGTCGCGCACGGCGCCGCTCGTCACGGACGTCGCCCCCGCGCTGGACGAGGCGTTCGCGCTGGCCGGCTCGTCGCACCGTGGCCCGACGTTCCTCGACGTCCCGATGGACCAGCTGTTCAGCCACGCCCCCGTCACCGGACCGGCCGTCGCGACGACGGTCGACCCGATCGAGCCCGACCCCGACGCCCTGCGCGCGGTCGCCCGCGAGCTGGCCTCGTCCCAGCGTCCGGTCCTGGTGCTCGGCACCGACGTGTGGTCCGACCACGCCGACGAAGCCGCCCTGCGCTTCGTCGAGGAGACCGGCATCCCGGTGATCTCGAACGGCATGGGCCGCGGCATCGTCCCCGGCGGCCACCCGCAGCTCGTGACGAAGGCCCGCTCCGCGGCGTTCGGCCAGTGCGACCTCGCGGTCGTCGTCGGCACGCCCCTGGACTTCCGGCTCGCGTACGGCGTCTTCGGCGGCAAGGACGGCGCACCCGCCGCGCGGACCGTCCACGTCGCCGACTCGCCCGGCCAGGTCTCCGGCCACGCCGACCTCGCCGCGAGCGCCGCGGGCGACCTGACCCGCTGCTTCGACGGCATCCTCGACGCCCTGCAGTCCGCGGAGGGCTCGCGACCCGACTGGTCGCCGTGGCTCACCGACCTGCAGACCCGCGTCGGCGCGGCGCAGGAGCGCGACCGCGAGCTGCTCTCGGCGGAGGCCGACCCGATCCACCCCGCCCGCATCTACGGCGAGCTGCTCCCCCGGCTCGCGGACGACGCCGTCGTCATCGGCGACGGCGGCGACTTCGTGTCGTTCGCCGGCAAGTTCGTCGAGCCGGCGCGACCCGGCGGCTGGCTCGACCCCGGACCGTACGGCTGCCTGGGCGCCGGGGCCGGCGCGGCGATCGCGGCCCGGGTCGTCCGTCCGTCCAGCCAGGTGGTGCTGCTCTACGGCGACGGCGCCGCGGGCATGTCGCTCATGGACGTCGACACGATGGTCCGCCACGACCTGCCGGTCGTCATGGTCGTCGGCAACAACGGCGCCTGGGGCCTGGAGAAGGGCCCGATGCAGTTCCTGTACGGCTACGACGTCGCGGCCGACCTGGCGCCGCAGACCCGCTACGACGAGGTCGTGAAGGCGCTCGGTGGCGCGGGCGAGCTCGTGGCCGACCCGCGGGAGATCGGTCCGGCGCTCGACCGGGCCTTCGCGTCGGGGGTGCCGTACCTCGTGAACGTCGTGACCGACGTGACCGCGGCCTACCCGCGCAACACGACCGGCGTCTGAGACAGCAGGGCGCAGGTCGGCGGAGTCCTCCTGCAGGCGATATCGTCCCTCGGGTGAGTCAGGCACCGGACGGCGCCGCGACGACCACGCGGCTGGACGTGCTCGGGCCCGTCCGGCTGCACGTCTCGGGGGAGACGGTCCACCTCAGCGAGCTCGAACGAGGACTGCTGGCCGCCGCTGCCGGGCGGGAGTGGATCGGCGGCGCCACCCTCGAGGAGTGGTTGTGGGGCGACCACGCGCCCTCGTCCGCCCGCAACCGCGTGCAGTCGCTCGTGTCCGGGCTGCGGCGCAAGGCGCCCGCCGGGATGCTGCTGACCGAGGACTCCGGCTACCGGCTCGCGCCCGAGGTCGCGGTCGACCTGGACGACTGGCAGCACGCCCTGGACCTCGCCCGCACCGACCTCGCCGGGACGCCCGAGGGGGCCGACCGGTTGGCCGAGCACCTGGGCCGGTTCCGCGGCGAGCCCCTGCACGGCGCTCCCGACACGCCCGCCGTCGAGGCCGAGCGGGCCCGGCTCGTCGAGCAGCGGCTCGAGGTCGTCGAGGCCGAGGTCGCGGCGCGCCTGGCCGCCGGCCAGCTCGACGGGCTGCCCACGCGCCTGGCCCGGCTCACGGCGGCGCACCCGTTCCACGAGGGCCTGCAGGCCCTGCGGGTCGAGTGCCTCGGCGCGGTCGGGCGCCAGCGCGAAGCCCTGGAGGCCTATCGGGAGACCCGCGACCGGCTCGTCGACGAGCTCGGTGTCGAGCCGTCCGCCCGCCTCCAGGAGGCACACCAGCGGGTGCTGAGCGGCGAGGGACCGGCGACCGCCTCGCGACCGCCGGCCTGGCCGGCCGTACCGGTGCCGCGGACGCTGCCGCGCACCCCGCCCGTCTTCGTCGGCCGCGAGGACTCCCTCGCCCGGCTCGAGCAGGCGGCGTCGCGGGTCGACGCCGGGCCGGTGGTCGTGGCGGTCACGGGCCTGAGCGGCTCGGGCACCAGCGCGCTCGCGACGGCGGCCGGCGCCCGGCTCGCTGCGTCGTTCCCCGACGGCACCCTGTACCTCGACGTCTCCGAGCTCGATCCCGCCTCGGGCGCCCACGGGGCCACGCGCAGCTTCCTTGGCATGCTCGGCGTCCCCGCCGCCGTCGTGCCGGACGACCCCGACGCCCGGACCGGGCTCTACCGCTCAGTGCTGGGCGAGCGGCGGGTCCTCGTCGTGCTCGACAACGTCGACCACCACGATGGCCGTGTGCCCGCCGACCTCCACCAGCTGCTGCCCGCGGCGCCGGGGTCGCTCGCGGTCGTCACGTCGCGCAGCGTGCCGGAGGGGCTCGACCCGACCGAGACGATCCGGCTCGGGTCCCTCGACGACGACGAGGCTCGCGACCTGCTCGCCGCCGTGGCCGGCGCGGACCGGCTCAAGGCCGACCCGGAGGCGACCGCCGACCTGGTGCGACTCTCCGGCGGCCTGCCGCTCGCGCTGCGGCTCGTCGCCAGCCGGCTTGCGAGCCGTCCCGACCTGACCGTCCGCCGCCTCGTGGAGCGCTTCGACCGCGGTGGGGAGGGCACGGGCCTGGGCCTCGACGCCTCGGCCGAGGCGGCGCTCGAGGCCGGTGTCCTGCACGTGTGGGAGCGCCTGCCCGAGTCGTCACGGGTCGCCGCGGCGCGGCTCGCTGAGCTCCCGCTGCACACGGTCAGCCCGTGGGTCCCCCAGGTGCTTCTGGACGACGACCACGACGCCGAGCGCGCGGTCGACGAGCTCGTCGACGCGTGCCTCGTCGAGCCCGTGCTGCGCGAGGGCCGGCTGCCCCAGTACCGGCTGCACGACGTCGTGGCCCGGTTCGTCCGCCGTCAGCCGGTCGCCGCCCTCGCCGACGACGGCCTGGAGCGGCTGGCGGCGACGCTGCTCGGCCACCTCGTGGCCCACCACGACGACCTGCCGCTGCAGCTCATGCCTCCTCCCCCGCTGCCGGACGGCGTCCCGGGCGTCGCCGTCACGACGTTCACGTCCGCCGAGCGCCGCCTGGTCGTCGTGACGGAGCTGGGTCTCGCGACGGCCTGCGCCCGGGCCCTGGTCGAGCGGGGCCACGCGGCGCACCTCGCCTGGAGGCTGCTCGTCGCGTGCGACGACGCCCGCGGGCTCGAGCTCGGCGACGACGACTGGGCGCCCGTGGTCGAGTCCGTCCGCGACGCGCTGGGCGAGGAGCCCGACGACCTGCTGGGCACGGCGTGGCTCGACGTGCTGCACGCCTGGCACCTGCAGGACCTCGTGGGCCAGTCGAGCCCCGCGCTCACCGCCCTCGGCCGGGCCCGCCGCGCGCTGGACCATCTCGACGCGCTGCCCGGCACCGACACCCGAGACGTCCGCACGGTCGGCGGGCTCGTGGCGGCCTACGCGGCGCTCTCGCTCGCCGACCGTCCCCGGACGGAGGCCGAGCTCGCGGCGGTCGACGAGGTCCTGGCCGCCCGGCCCGACCCGGTGCGGACGGGCTGGAGCCTCGTCGTGCGCGGCGAGCTGCTCAACGACTTCGACGACCTGCCCGCCTGCGAGGCCGTGCTCCGGCGCGCCCGCGACGTGCTCGCACCCACCGCGGAGCGGGTCGGCTACGCGCGGGCGACCACCTACCTGTCCCGCGCGCTGGCCCGGCAGCACCGGCTCGAGGACGCCCGGGAGCTCGCGGACGAGGCGCTCGCCGTCCTCGCCGAGCACGGCGCCGTCCGCCCGACGACGACCGCGCTGGACGCGCGCGCCGAGATCGCCCTCGCCCTGGGCGACGTCGAGCACGCGCTCGAGCTCGCGACGATCGCCCGCGACCGTGCCCGGTCGTCACGTGACGCGTTCCTGCACGCGCGGTCGCAGCGCACCCGGGCCCGCGCCCTCGCGGACCTGGGCCGCCTCGAGGACGCTGCGCGGCTGCTCGACGAGTGCGTCGACCTCTTCGACGGGCTCGGCCGCACGCTCAGCGTCGCCGCGACCTGCCGCGAGCTGACCGCCGTGCTCGAACGGCTCGGACGGGACGACGAGGCGGTCCGGGCCCGGCTGCGCGAGAGCGAGGCACGGTGGCTCGTCGACGTGGCACTGCCCCCCTCGATCGCGATCCGGCTGCACCCCCGGACGGGCTGACCGGCCCGTCCCCCAGCACCTTCCCGCCGGACGGGTGAGGCTACCCTTACCTCATGGTCGACCGGGCGCCGCGGACCGCGGGCGAGCTGCTGCGCCGGATGCTCCGACGGCGTCGCGGCCTGCTGCTCGCGGGCTGGCCGCTCATCTGCCTGTGGCAGCTGGGCGAGACCCTCGTCCCGGTCCTCATCGGCCTGACGATCGACCGTGGCGTCGCCCCGCTCGACCTCGGCGGCTTCCTGCTCGGCTGCGGCCTCCTCGCGGCCGACGTCGCGATGCTCAGCTACGCCTACCGGTTCGGCGCGCGGCTGTCGATGCGCGCGCAGCAGGTCGAGGCGCACGAGCTGCGCGTCGAGGTCGCCCGGCACGCCCTCCACCCGCGCGGCTCGACGAGCGGGCTGCTGCCCGGCGAGACCCTGGCGCTCGCGACGGGCGACACGACCCTGACGTCGCAGGTCCTGCGCCAGCTCGGCTTCGCGATCGCGAGCGTCGTCGCCCTCGTCGTCGTCGCCGTCTACCTCGTCGCGGTCGACCCGGTGACGGCCCTCGTCGTGCTCGTCGGCGCGCCCGTGGTGGTCGCGCTGACCCAGCTGCTCACGCCGCTCGTCGCCCGCCGCACCGAGGCCCAGCAGAGCGCGGTGGCCGAGGCGTCGGGACTCGCGACCGACCTGGTCCGCGGTGTGCGCCCGCTCAAGGGCGTCGGCGGCGAGGACGTCGCCGTCGCGCGCTACCGCGAGGCGAGCGCGCGGGCCCGGGACGCGAGTCGCGCCATGGCCACGTCGTGGGGCTTCCTGAACGGCTTGACCACCGGCGCCAGCGGCCTGCTGCTCGCCCTCGTCGCGCTGCTCGCGGGGTCACGCGCGCTCTCGGGCGAGCTGACCGTCGGCGAGCTCGTGGCCGTCGTCGGGCTGGCGCAGTACCTGGCGGAGCCCATCACCGGGCTCGGCGACCTGAGCGCGCAGGCGGCCCAGTCCTGGGCCTCCGCCGGACGGCTGACCCGGTTCCTGCAGTCGCCACCGCTGCTGGCGGTCGGGGCCGCGGAGCCTGCACCGACGACGCGTGTCGCCCTCGACGCGGTGTCGGCCGGTCGACTGCACGACGTGGACCTGCACCCGCGGGACGGGTCCGTCACGGCCGTCGTCGCCGACGACCCGGCCGACGTCGAGGCGCTGCTGGCGCTGCTCGAGGGGCGGGAGGTCCCGCGCTCCGGGCGCGTCCTGCTCGGCGACCACGACCTCGTCGACACGACCATGGCGGCCCGTCGAGCCAGCCTGGCGGTCAGCCCGCACGACCCGGCCGTCTTCGAGGGCACCGTCCGGTCCGTCGTCGACCCCGACGGCACGGCCGACCCTGAGCGCCTCGCCGCGGCGGTCGAGGCGGCCGCGGCCGACGACGTCGTGGCCCTGCACCCCGACGGCCTCGACCGCGAGGTGCTGGCCGACGGCACGAGCCTGTCCGGCGGGCAGCGCCAGCGCCTGTCCCTGGCCCGGACCCTGCTCGCCGACCCGCCGGTGGTCGTCCTGCACGACCCGACGAGCGCGATCGACGCGGTCACCGAGCGCGCCGTCGCTTCGGGACTGCGGCGGCTGCGCGCCCGGCCCGGACGCGCGACGCTCGTCGTCACCACGAGCCCGGCGCTGCTCGACGTCGCCGACGAGGTCGTCGTCCTGCTGGCGGGCCGCGTCACCGCCCGCGGCCGGCACGCCGACCTGCTGGCCGACCCCGCCTACCGCGAGCTGGTGCTGCGATGAGCCGCGAGCTGCTGCCCGTCGCGGACCGCCGCGGCACCCTCGCGGTCGCCCGCCGGGTCCTCGCCCCGCACCGCACGTCGCTGCTGCTGTCGACCGTGTCGTTCACCGTCGTCGGGGCCGCCGGGGCCGTCGTCCCGTTCGTCCTCGGCCGCATCGTCGACGTCGTGCGGACCGACGGCCCCGAGAGCGCGATCCGGTCGGCCGTCGTCGTGATCGCGGTCGCGGCCGTCGTCGGCGGTCTCGCGGCCGCGGCGGCCCAGGCGTTCCTGGCCCGCGCCGCCGCACCGGCGCTCGCGACGCTCCGCGAGCTGGTGCTGGACCGGGCCCTGCACCTGCCGTCCGCGCGGCTCGAGCGCGCCGGGGCGGGCGACGTCCTGTCCCGCGTCGGCGACGACGTGCGCAACGTGACCGAGTCGATCGACGAGGCCGTCCCCCTGCTGGTCAACTCGGTCGTCGCGATCGCCTTCACCGCGGTCGGGCTGGGTGCGCTGGACTGGCGGCTCGGGCT
The DNA here is from genome assembly GCA_036946185.1 of Aeromicrobium erythreum. Taxonomy (GTDB): domain Bacteria; phylum Actinomycetota; class Actinomycetes; order Propionibacteriales; family Nocardioidaceae; genus Aeromicrobium; species Aeromicrobium erythreum_A. Next base: position 14,385 of record JAQIJP010000022.1, on the reverse strand, counting down.
CGCCGGCCTGGCGGCGATCCCCCTCTACGCGCTCGGCCTGCGCTGGTACCTTCCCCGGTCCGGCCCGTACTACCGCCGCGAGCGGACCGCCGAGGGTGAGCGGGCCCAGGCGCTCGTCAACGGCATCCAGGGGGCGACGACGCTGCGCGCGTTCGGCCGCGAGGAGCACGGCGTGCGCCGCATCGCCGACACGTCCCGCGTCGCCTCCGGGGTCACGCTCGACGTGTTCGCGCTGCTGACGCGGTTCGGCGCCCGCACGAACCGGTCCGAGGCGATCGCCCTGCTGCTCGTGCTGTCGACCGGCTACTGGCTCGTGGCCGGCGACCACGCGACGGTCGGCGCGGCGTCCGCCGCCGCGCTGTACTTCCACCGCCTGTTCAACCCGATCGGCGCGGTCCTCTACGTGTTCGACGAGGTGCAGTCGGCCGGTGCGTCCCTGTCGCGCCTGGCCGGCGTCGCCCTGCTCCCGGCGACCGCGCCGGCCGTGGTCGCGACCGACCCGGCCCACGCCGACCTGCGGATCCACGGCCTGACCCACGCCTACGAGGCCGACCGTCCCGTGCTGCACGACGTCGACCTCGTCGTCGCGCCGGGCGAGCAGGTCGCTCTCGTCGGGTCCACCGGTGCGGGCAAGACGACGCTCGCGCTCGTGGCGGCGGGCCACCTGGAGGCGACGCAGGGCGCCGTCGAGCTCGGCGACCGCCCGCTCGACGCCGCGACCGCGCGACGGCACGTCGGGGTCGTGTCGCAGGAGGTCCACCTCTTCGCGGGCACGGTCCGCGACAACCTGCTGCTCGCCCGTGGCGACGCCGACGACGACGCCGTGTGGGACGCGCTCGCGACCGCGCACGCCGCCGACTGGGTGCGCCGCCTGCCGGACGGCCTCGACACCGACGTCCGTCGCACCGACGTGACCCTCGGTGCTGCCCAGGTGCAGCAGCTGGCCCTGGCCCGGATCGCCCTGCTCGACCCGCTCGTCGTCGTCCTCGACGAGGCCACCGCCGAGGCCGGCTCGGCCGGCGCCCAGGCCCTCGAGGAGGCCGCCGCAGACGTCGTGGCCGGCCGGACGGCGGTCGTCGTCGCGCACCGGCTCTCCCAGGCGGCCCGCGCGGACCGCGTCGTCGTCATGGAGCACGGCCGGGTCGTCGAGGACGGTCCGCACGAGGACCTCGTCGCCGCCGGCGGACGCTACGCCGCGCTGTGGTCGGCCTGGTCCTCCCCCACCTGAGCGGCAGCCCGGCGACGCGTGCCGGCCGCGGGGCTTCGACGAGCGCAGCCGGCGAGTGGGGTGGGAGCGTCCGGCAGGTCGGCCGTGCGGGGGTGCGGCAGAGTGGGGGCATGGCAGCCAGCGCGGAGATCGTCCACACCGTCACCGACGCGGACACGGCGAGCGCCCTCGGGTCCGGGGACCTCGCCGTGCTCGCGACGCCCCGGCTCCTCGCCTGGTGCGAGGAGGCCACCTGCGCGGCCCTCGACCTGCCGGCCGAGCGGACGAGCGTCGGCACGCGGGTCGACCTCGAGCACCTCGCCGCGAGCCCCGTCGGCGCGACCGTGCGCGCCCGAGCCGAGGTCGTCCACGAGGACGGTCGGCTGCTCCGCTTCCGGGTCACGGCGCACGACGTCGAGCGCGACACGCTGCTCGCGTCCGGCGAGGTCCGTCGCGTCGTCGTCGACCGCGAGCGATTCCTGTCGCGGCTGCCGTGACCCTCGCGGGATCCGCGGCGACGGCCTACGATCCCAGGGACGGACGAACAGGGGGACGACCGTGGTCCGACGCACGCCAGGGCACTTCGAGTACTACCAGGACCTCTACCCAGGGGTGAACGGCGACACGATCCGTGACGCCGTCGCGCCGGTCAACGCTGACCTGAGCACGCTCGGGACGCTGGCGGAGGACCTCGGCCGCGACGAGCGCGCGATCCTCACCCAGACGCAAGGGGCGTTCAGCGCCTCCGTCGCCATCAACCCGGCGACGAGCATCGAGACGATCACCCGCCTGACCCGCACGTCGCAGTTCGCCCTGGCGCTCACGCGGGAGTTCGCGGGGCACGTCGACACCTTCGACACGACCGTCGACGGCATCAACATCGACTACCAGGCCGACGTCACCCAGCGCCTGACGGACGAGGACGTCGAGCCCGCCGACGCCCGGCACGCCGCCGCGCAGGCCCTCGCAGGTCGCTACACCACGGCCACGACCACCCTCGACACCGCGGCCGACGAGGTCGCGCTGTCGATGTCCAACGGGCCGACCGACGACGAGGTCCGTCGGCTGCTGCTCGCCGGCTACCTGCCGCTGTGGAGCGCGAGCTTCTACCCGACGGTGGTCCTGACGTCGGACGAGCGGCAGCGCGCGGCGGCCGCCAGCGTCGACCTGGTCATCGACCAGCTCGACCGCGACGGGCTGCTGCGGGGCACCCCGGACGAGATGTACCGCCGCTGGCTCGAGAACGCCCTGCTCCAGGACGTCAGCATCCTCACGATCCGCGACGTCGTCGAGGAGCACGACATCCAGCCGGACGACTTCGACGTGCTCGAGGGCATGGAGGAGGTCCGCGACGACACCGGCAAGTCGTTCTTCGTCCTGCCCGAGGGCATGAGCGGCGACGACGCCCGCAAGGCCGTCCTCATGACCTACGTCTTCAACGCGCGTACCGAGTACGCGGACTCCGGCGGCACGGAGTTCGACGAGGCACCGTACGGCTCGACCGAGATCCAGCGCATCATCGACCGCCAGGACGCCAACAGCTTCACGTACGACGACGACGTCTCGTTCGTGGACGTCAACGGGGGTCGCCTGGCCACCACGCCGAACGGGATGCTGATGGGCCTGGGCGGCAACCCCCTGCAGGACCTGTACAGCCAGGCCGGCGGCAGCACGTGGGGTGACATCTTCATGCTCAACATCGACGACCCGGACGACACGCACGCGACCCTCGTCGACGTCATCGAGTCCGGCAACCAGTGGCGCGAGGGCGACGACGGCCCGTACGAGGACTCGTCCCTCGACCTCGACCGGTTGCTGCACCACGAGGAGCGCCACTCCCGGCAGTGGGCCGACGAGGGCTACCTCGGGTTCATCACGGGCTACGCGAACGAGTCGATCGACGTCGACTGGAAGGGCTGGGGCCCGTTCCGCGCGCCCATCCCCCACCAGGTCGAGGGTCGCGACAACAGCTACGAGGTCGACGCGGGCCTGGCCGACGGCGGCTACTCCGAGTGAGGCCGGGCGCAGCGCTCGTGAGAGGATGACGGCAGTCGTCAGAAGGAGATCACCATGGGCAAGACCGGCCGCAAGCGCCGCGCGCGTCGCAAGAAGGGCGCCAACCACGGCAAGCGCCCCAACGCGTGAGACCACCGAAGCCCCCGCCGATCGGCGGGGGCTTCGTCGTGTCCGGGGGCGACGGCGGCGTCAGCCGCGGCGCTCGGTGATGGAGATCTGCTCGCTCGTGACGACCTCGTCACCGTTCTCCAGGCGGACCTGGACGGTGCGGATCGACGTCAGGACGCGGTCGCGCAGCGGCTCCGGAGCGGTCTCCGAGCAGGACCGCGACACGAGCGACTTGACGACCCGTTCGAGGTCGAACTCGCTCAGGCAGTCCGAGCAGTCGTCGATGTGCGCCTGGATCTCGTCGCAGCTCGCGGTGTCGATCTCCCGGTCGATGAACAGGTAGAGGTTCTCGAGCGCCTTCGCGCAGTCCGGTCCGTCGCACGTCACGATGCGTCACCTGCTCCCTGCACGGCCATGCCGCGGTCGCGGGCATAGTCGGCGAGCAGCTCGCGCAGCTGGCGGCGCCCGCGGTGCAGCCGCGACATCACGGTGCCGATCGGCGTCTCCATGATCTCGGCGATCTCCTTGTACGGGAATCCCTCGACGTCGGCGAGGTAGACCGCGTACCGGAAGTCCTCGGGCAGCTTCTGCAGCGCGTCCTTGACGTCGGAGTCGGGCAGGTGCTCGAGCGCCTCCATCTCGGCGGACTTCAGGCCCGACGAGGAGTGCGACTCCGCGGCGGCGATCTGCCAGTCCTCGATCTCCTCGGTGACCTGCTGCGGCTGGCGCTGCTTCTTGCGGTACGAGTTGATGTAGGTGTTCGTCAGGATGCGGTACAGCCAGGCCTTGAGGTTCGTGCCGGGCTTGTACTGGTGGAAGGCGCTGAACGCCTTCGCGTACGTCTCCTGGACGAGGTCCTCGGCGTCCTGCGGGCTGCGTGTCATGCGCAGGCCGGCCGAGTAGAGCTGGTCGAGGAAGGGCAGCGCCTCGGCCTCGAATCGGGCCTGGCGCTGCTCCGGGGTCTCCGTGGCCACGTCGACGACGGGGCCGATGCTGGTGGGGTCGGTCATCACCGACCAGTCTACTGCCGATCCGGTGGTCGGCCGTTCAGCGCAAGCGAGCACGTGCGCACCTCCTGTACCGGGGTCAACAGGACCCCGGGACGGCGTATTCCACGGCGCGGCTCGGACTGCTCGAACCGCTCAGACCTCGGCCTCGCGCGGCAGCACGAGCTCGGGCCCGTTGTTGCGGACGTCGTTGACGGCGGTGGACACGGGCCACGCCGCGAGCCGACCCGGAGCGGCCGGGACCAACAGGTCGAGCAGCTCGGCAGGGTCGTGCGGGGTGGGGTCGAGCCACGCGTCGCGGGCCTCCGGCTCGACGAGCAGCGGCATCCGGTCGTGCAGGTGGCCCAGGTCGTCCTCGGCGCTCGTCGTGAGCACCGTGAAGGTGACGAGCCACGGCTCGTCGGGGCCGGCGCGCCAGAACTCGTACAGGCCGGCCATCGCCATGACCTCGCCGTCCTTGGGCGTGATGTAGAAGGGCTGCTTGAGCGGCTTGCCGGCCTTGGTGCGCGGCGCGTCCGGGTCGTCGGAGGTGTACCACTCGTAGTAGCCGTCGGCCGGCACGAGCGCCCGGCGCCGGCCGAACGCGCGCTTGAACGCGGGCTTCTCGGCGACCGTCTCGGACCGTGCGTTGATCATCCGGTTGCCGATCTTGGGGTCCTTGGCCCAGGACGGGACCAGGCCCCAGCGCGCGGCCATCAGCTCACGGACCGGCGGCGCGTCGTCCTGGACCCGGGCGACGACGATCGGCGCGGTCTTGGTGGGGGCCAGGTTGTAGTCGGGCTCGAGGTCGGCCGCACCCTCGCCGAGGCGGGCCTCGAAGGCCCGGTCGAGGTCCGCGGGGGTCCGGGTGGTGGCGTAGCGACCGCACATGCGTCCAGCCTGGCACAGCCCGCCGACACCCAGGGCCGTCGCGCCGGGCCGTGGGGCGGCTCGGGTGGTGCCGGACCGGAGGTCTGGACACAATGACGTCATGACCGTCCTGCGCACCGTCGCCCGCCCGCTGCTCGCCTCGATGTTCGTCTACGGAGGGGTGAACGCCGTCCGCCACGCGTCCGCGATGGGGCCCAAGGCCAAGCCCGTCGCCGACCAGCTCGGCAAGCAGGGGTACTCGGTGTCGCCGGAGAACCTCGTGCGGATCAACGGCGCCGTGCACGTCGTGGCCGGTGCCGCGCTCGCCACGGGCCGCTTCCCGCGGCTGTCGGCGTTCGTCCTCGCTGGGACGCTCGCCCCGACGACCGCCGTCGGGCACCAGTTCTGGAACGAGACCGACCCGGGCGCGCGCCAGAACCAGACGATCCACTTCCTCAAGAACCTGTCGATGATCGGCGGCCTGCTGATGTCGACGCTCGACCCCGACCCGCACAAGAAGGCGCTGCCCCGCCGCGCCAAGGACCGCGTCGTCGACGCGGCCGACAAGGTCGGCGATCAGATCGACCACCTGCGGCACTGACACGCCGGGCCGGGCGGCGGTCCCCGGTGCCCTAGGCTGGCGCCGATGACTGGACCGCTGCCCTGGCTCGCGCCGACCCGCACCTCGCCGATCGACGCCCAGGTGCTGGTCCCCAGCTCCAAGTCCCTCACGAACCGTGCGCTCGTGCTCGCGGCCCTCGCCGACGGTCCGTCGACCGTGCGTCGTGCCCTCGGCTCGCGCGACACCACCCTCATGCTGGGCGCCCTCACGGCGCTGGGGGCCACCGTCGAGCGCGACGGCCTCGACTGGCACGTCACGCCGGTCCCGACCGACGTGGTCGCGCGCCGCGTGACGGTCGACTGCGGGCTGGCCGGCACGGTCATGCGCTTCGTCCCGGCGATCGCCGCGCTCACCCCGCACGAGGTCGCCCTCGACGGCGACCCGCGGGCCCGCGAGCGGCCGATGGCCACGACGATCTCGACCCTGCGGGCGCTCGGCGTCCGGGTCGACGACGACGGGCGCGACGCCCTGCCCTTCGTCGTGCACGGCACGGGCGACGTGGCGGGCGGCCCGCTCGAGGTCGACGCCAGCTCGTCCAGCCAGTTCGTGTCCGCCCTCCTGCTCGCCGCTCCGCGGTTCCGGCAGGGTCTCGACCTGCGGCACCGCGGCGGCTCGCTGCCGTCGCTGCCGCACGTCGACATGACCGTCGCGGAGCTGCGCCGGCGCGGGGTCGTGGTCGACGACTCCGAGACCGACCGCTGGCGGGTCGAGCCCGGCCCGGTCGCGGCGCTCGACGTCGAGATCGAGCCGGACCTGTCGAACGCCGGAGTCTTCGTGGCCGCCGCCCTCGTGACGGCCGGACGCGTCCGGGTCCGCCAGTGGCCGCAGCACACGCAGCAGGCGGGCGACGCCTGGCGATGGATCGTCGAGGCGTTCGGCGGCCGTGCCGAGCGCGACGGTGACGACCTCGTCTTCTCGGCCTCCGGGCCGTTGCGCGGCGTCGACCTCGACCTGCACGACGTCGGCGAGCTGACCCCGGTGGTCGCCGCCCTCGCCGCCCTCTCCGAGGGGCCGTCGCGGATCCGCGGCGTGGCACACCTGCGCGGGCACGAGACCGACCGGCTCGCCGCCCTCGCGACCGAGATCAACCGGCTGGGTGGCGCCGCCACGGAGCTGGACGACGGCCTCGCGATCGAGCCGCGGCCGCTGCACGGCGCGATCTTCGAGACCTACGACGACCACCGGATGGCCCACGCGGCCGTCGTGCTGGCCCTGCGCGTGCCGGAGCTGTTCGTCGAGGACGTCTCCACGACCGTCAAGACCTACCCGAACTTCGCGCCCGTGTGGGAGCGTCTGGTCTCGTGAGGCACGACGACGAGCACGCCGCGTTCGAGCGCCCGCGCCGGCGGACCCGTCCTCGCACCAAGGAGCGTCCGGACTACTCCGACGCCGCCGTCGCCCGGGTCGTCACGATCGACCGGGGCCGGTACACCCTCGCGCTGCTCGACGGGTCGGTCGAGCGTCCCGTGACCGCGATGAAGGCCCGCGCGCTGGGGCGCCAGGGCGTCGTCGTCGGCGACGAGGTGCGGGTCGTCGGCGACACGAGCGGCGACGAGGGCTCCCTCGCGCGCATCGTCGAGGTCCTGGAGCGGCGCACCGTCCTGCGGCGCACGGCCGACGACGACGACCCGATCGAGCGCGTCGTCGTCGCGAACGCCGACCAGCTCGTGGTCGTCACGGCCCTGGCCGACCCGCCGCCGCGGCTGGGGCTGATCGACCGCTGCCTCGTCGCCGCGCTCGACGCGGGCATGGAGCCGCTCGTGTGCCTCACCAAGTCCGACCTCGGCGATGCGGCGCCCGTCCTCGCGCTGCTCGAGCCCCTCGACGTCCGCGCCGTCGTCACCCGACGCGACGGCGACCTCGACGAGCTGCTCGCCCTCCTGTCCGATCGCGTCAGCGTGCTCATCGGGCACAGCGGCGTGGGCAAGTCGACCCTCGTCAACCGGCTCGTGCCGGACGCCGACCGGCGCACGAGCCACGTCAACGAGGTCACCGGCCGCGGGCGGCACACCTCGACCTCCGCGATGGTGCTGGAGCTGCCGGGGGGCGGCTTCATCGTCGACACCCCGGGGTTCCGGTCGTTCGGCCTCGCGCACGTCGACGCCGACCGGATCGTGACGGCGTTCCCCGACCTCGTCGAGGCGGTCGCGGACTGTCCCCGCGGCTGCACCCACCTGGCCGACGAGCCCGAGTGCGGGCTCGACCTCGCGGTCGCGGCGGGACGCGTGTCGGCCGACCGCGTCGAGGGCGTCCGGCGGATCCTCGCGAGCAAGGACGCCTCGGACGCGTGGTGAGCGCCCGACCTGCGCCGTCGCAGGCGTCGCTGCCCGTACCCTGACGCCATGTCCCACTCCTGGAACGACGACGTCCGGCTCGCGCACGTGCTCGCCGACAACGCCGACAACCTCGCGATGGACCGCTTCGGGGCGATCGACCTGCAGGTCTCGACGAAGCCGGACATGACGTACGTGACCGAGTCCGACCAGGCCGTCGAGGAGGCCATCCGGCGCACGCTGCGCTCCGCCCGCACGCGCGACGTCGTGCTCGGCGAGGAGCAGGGCGAGGTCGAGCCGAACGTCGGCGCCCAGGGGCGGCGCTGGATCGTCGACCCGATCGACGGCACCTCGAACTTCGTGCGCGGCGTGCCCGTGTGGGCGACGCTCATCGCGCTGGAGGAGGACGGCGAGATCGTCGTCGGCTGCGTCTCCGCGCCCGCCCTCGGCCGCCGCTGGTGGGCCTCGAAGGGCGGCGGCGCGTACACCGGCAAGTCGTTCATGCAGGCCCGCGAGATCCGCGTCTCGAACGTGTCGACGCTGGACGCCGCGTCGCTGTCGTACAGCTCGCTCGGCGGCTGGGAGGCGCTCGGCAAGGGCGACGCGTTCCGCGCGCTGAACCGGCGGGTCTGGCGCTCGCGCGCGTACGGCGACTTCTGGTCGTACATGCTGCTCGCGGAGGGCGCCGTCGACGTCGCCGCCGAGCCCGAGCTCAACCTCTGGGACATGGCGGCGGTCGACGTCGTGGTCCGCGAGGCGGGCGGACGGTTCACGTCGCTCGACGGCCGCGACGGGCCGTGGGGCGGCAACGCGCTCGCCACGAACGGGCGCCTGCACGACGCCGCGATGGCCTACCTCGGGCACTTCCCCGAGGACGACGCGATCGACCAGGAGTGGCAGGACGAGCCCGAGCCGCCGGAGCCGGACGTCGAGCCGGGCCGGTCGGAGTCGAACGTCCTCGACTTCTCGCGTCCCTGGTCGGGTCCCGACCACCCCTGAGCCGCGACTCCTCGACGAGCCCAGGGTCCTCGTGCTCGCGCAGGCCCGACGGCTCACGCAAGCACGGCGACTCGCGCAAGCACGGCGGCTGAGCTGGGGGCACCTCCCGTTCGCTCTGCGAATGGGGGCGCGAAGCCCTTTGTCCACAGCCGGATCGGGTGTCGGAGGGGTGTGTCAGAGGGTCTGCCTAGCGTGGAGTCATCACCTCGAGACAGGACTCCCGATGACTGCGCAGACGCTGGACACCCACCCTTTGGTGGCGGCTGTCGCGGGGCTGCACGCCGAGCTGGACCGCATGGACCCGAAGGCCTGGGCGGGTCTGGACCCGGCGACGGCCCGGCGGCTCGTGAGTGACCTGTCGCGGGCCGAGGCCCGGCTCGTGGGTCAGAAGATGGCGGCCGCTCGTGCGCTGGAGGAGTCCGGCGCCGCCCGCGCTGCCGGAGCCACCTCGACCGGTGCCCTGCTGGCCAAGGACTTCGGCGGCGATCGCCATTCAGCGGACCGACTGGTGCGTCGGGCCGAACGGATCTCCAAGACCTCCCACACCCAGGAAGCCCTCTCCAAGGGAAAGGTCACGCCCGAGCAGGCCGACGTCATCGCGACCGGCCTGGCGAAGCTCCCGCCCAAGGCGACACCGGCCCAGCGGGACCTCGCCGAACGGACGCTGCTCAAGGACGCCGACCGACTGAGGCTCCCGGACCTGCGCCGACGGACCGACCGGTTGATGGACGTCTACGCGAACAAGAAGGCCACCGACGAGTTCGAGAACGAGATCCTCGTCGAGCGTGAACGCAAGGCGCGCGCCAGGAGCAGGTTCCGGATGTGGGACAACCACGACGGCACCTGGTCCGGAGACTTCACGTTGCCCACGCTCGAGGCCGCCTCGGCGAAGGCCTGGTACGACGCCGTCACCGCCCCCCGCCAAGACCCCGAAGGCTCCCGTGCCCGGTGAGCCCACGTTCGAGGACCCGTACGAGGCCAGGGCGTATCGCGCCGGCCTCGCGTTCGGTGATCTCTGGACCCACCTGCCGACCGATCGGCTGCCGAACGACGGCGGCGTCTCCGCCGTCGTCACCGTCACGATGGACCTCGAGACCCTGCAGGACGGCATCGCCGCCGCGACACTCTCCGACGGCACGCGACTCTCCGCGAGCCAAGCCCGGAAGGTCGCCTGCGGCGCCGGGATCATCCCCACCGTCCTCGACGGACGCTCCAACGTGCTGGACCACGGCCTCAAGAAGAGACTCTTCACCCCAGCCCAGAGACGCGCCCTCGCCACCACCCAAGGTGGCTGCACCTTCCCCGGCTGCGACAGACCACCCGCCTGGTGCGAAGCCCACCACCTCCAGCCCTACGACGACGGACCCACCGACCTCGACAACGGCGCCCTGCTCTGCTGCCGACACCACCACCACGTCCACGACGTCGAGTGGGAGCACCAGAAGAGGCCCGACGGCACCATCGCCTGGCGCCCACCCGGCGCCACCACCTGGCAGACCAACCACCGCTACCGCCCCTAGGCCGCCCACCGTGGTCTCGATACGTCGGACGATGGGTCCGGCGGTCTGGGGGCACCTCCCGCGAGCTCTGCGAGTGGGGGCGTAGGGGAACAGCGACGAAGGAGCCCGCTCCCCGTATCGAGACCACCCCCAGGACCTGGTCTCGATACGTCAGACGATGCTCGCTGCGCTCGCCGTCCGCCTACTCGACCGACGTAACTCGCTGGTCGAGTAGCGGGAGGAGCGAGGAACGAGCGACCTCCCGCGTATCGAGACCACTTCCGTATTGGTCTCGATACGTCGGGCAGTGCTCGCCGTCCGCCTCCTCCGCGGGCGGGTGTCAGGAGGCGCTTGTGTTCGATAGGTTTCCGATATATCGTTTGCCTATCGACAACGCGTCGCGCGGTGATCCCGCAGCGACGCCCGAACCGAAGGAGACGTCATGAGCGACGACCTCGATCCCCGGGGGCGACGCCCCCACCCGGGCCGGCCCCACCCCCGCCGACCCGACTCCGGCCGCCGCGGTCCGCGCCGCGACGGCGACGGCACCATCGGCCGCGACATGGGCTGGGACCTCGGCCGCGAGCTCGGGCCCGGCTTCGGCTTCGGCCCCGCGTTCGGCCACCCCGGCCGCCGTCGCGGACGCCGCGGACGTGGGCGGGGCGGCGACGTGCGCGCCGCGGTCCTGCTGCTGCTCGCCGAGCAGCCCCGGCACGGCTACGACCTGATCCGCGAGATCGCGGAGCGCTCCGAGGGCGCCTGGACGCCGAGCCCCGGCTCGGTGTATCCCGTCCTGCAACAGCTCGAGGACGAGGGCCTGCTCGAGTTCGAGCGGGTCGACGGCCGCAAGACCGCCTCGCTCACGCAGGCCGGTCGCGACCACGTCGAGGAGCACCGCGACGACCTGGGCACCCCCTGGGAGTCCGGCGAGGAGCGTGGCGGCGACGACGTGCGCGCCTACGCCACGGCGCTCAAGTCGTTCCTCGGCGCCTGGAAGCAGGTCGCCCAGGAGGGCACCCCCGGCCAGCGCGAGCAGGCCACCGCCGTCGTCACGCAGGCCCGCAAGGACCTGTACCGCATCCTCGCCGAGGACGCCTGAGCCGTGGAGCGCGTCCGGATCCCCGAGAGCGAGCTGACCTACCGGTTCAGCCGCTCCTCCGGGCCCGGTGGCCAGCACGTCAACACCACCGACAGTCGCGTCGAGATCCTCTGGGACCTCGACGCGACCGTCGTGCTCTCCCCCGCCCAGAAGGACCGGGCACGGACGGCCCTCTCCGGCCGGCTGCGCGACGGCGTGATCTCCGTCGTCTCGTCCCAGTACCGCTCGCAGCACCGCAACCGCGAGGCCGCACGGGTCCGCCTCGAGGAGCTCGTCGCGCGAGCGGTCGTGCCGCCACGACCGCGGCGCGCGACCCGTCCGTCGCGCTCGTCGGTGCGACGCACCCAGGACGCCAAGCGCCGCCGCTCGCAGCTCAAGCGTGACCGTCGACCGCCCGACGCCTGAGGCTCAGTCCGGAGCGCCCTCCGGCGCCTCCTCGTCGTCCGTCGCCTCGGCGTCGGTCGGTCCCTCGTCGTCGTCCTGCTCGTGCTCCGTGCCCTCGGGCTGCTCCACGTTCGGCGCGGTCGGCACGTCCGGCGGCAGCGTCCCGGCGCCGTCGCTCGGCACGTCGGGTCCCGGCGGGTCGTTCGGCACCCCGGGGTCGTCGGGTCGGACCTCCTCGCCCGGACCGGGCGTCGGCTCCTGATCGCTCACGATGACCTCCTCGTCATGTCGTGCCCCCATCCTGGGCCGACGCGGCTCCCCGTGCGAGCCGGAGGCCGCGGGTACCCTCGCAGGATGCGTCGCCTCGTGGTCCTCGGGTCCCTGCTCGCCCTGCTGCTCGGCGCCTGCACCGGCGGTGGCGACGACGAGCCGTCCGCCAAGCGCACCACGTCCCCCACCGCTCCGGTCGTCGACCGCATCGCGAAGCTCCCGGCGGTCGACCTCGACGACCTTGCCGACCCGCGCCCGGCGAAGGGCTTCACCGCCGCCGACACGACGCCCTACGCCGACCGGCTCAAGCGACTCGTGCGCAGCTCGGTGCTCGACGAGCGCTGGTGGAAGGCCGACCCCCGGCCTCGCCACGAGCGAGAAGTTCGTCGCGCCGCTGCAGCCGGAGACCCGGGCGCAGTACCTGGAGTCGGTTCCGCAAGCGCAACGGCGACATCCCGTCCTCGCAGTACCTCGTGTCGATCTTCGACGCCTCGTCCCGGCCGGTGCGGGAGCCGCGCGTCGTCAAGGCCGCCTGGCGGACCGAACGAGGCACCCGTCCCGACGGGCAGCGCCTTCCAGCGGGTCGCCCTGCAGGTCTTCGTCCTCTACGAGACCGGCCCCACGGGCGAGCCGCTCGAGGACCGCGAGCGCCCGGCGCCGGTCCTCGTCCAGCGCTGGATCCAGCTGTCCGGCAGCCAGCCGGGGGCCAAGGGCAGCTGGCCGTCCCTCGCGAACTACAGCGTCGTCCGCGGCATCGACCCCTGCACCCTCTACGAGGACGGCCGCTACGAGGCCCGCGACGGCGGCCAGGCCGACGCGCGCTCGTTCCGCGAGTTCCTCGAGGCGGCCCGCACGAAGGGCTGGAGCGACTTCGGCCTCAGCGACCCCGAGGACGACAAGCCGCAGGAGAAGCAGAAGTCGGCCTGCGCCGACCGCTCGACCTCCTGAGCGCGACGGGGCGGCATCAGGGCAGCAGTCGGTCCACGAGAGCCTCGATCGCGTCGTCGACCGAGCGTTCGGGGTCCAGCGGCACCGTCAGGTGGTCGAGCATCATGCCGTCCACGGCGTGGTGCAGGACGAGCAGGTCCGGCCGGTCCCCGGGCAGCCCGCTGGAGGCCCACGACGCGACGTCGGCCTCGAACGCGCGGCGCCGCCACGCGCCCAGCGCCTCGGCGACGGCCGGTCGTCGCGCCGCCTCGAGCCGCAGCTCGAAGAGCGCCAGTGGCACGTGCGGATCGGCGCTCAGCCGGCGCACCACGTCGCGCAGCCTGCGCGGCCAGCACCTCGCGCGGGGTCGCTCCGAGCGGCCGGTCGCTCGTCCGGTCCGGCTCGAGCCGGACCGCGATGCGGTCGACGAGGGCCCGCCACGAGGTCGTCCCGCGACCGGAAGTAGTTCGACGCGGTCCCGAGCGGGAGGCCCGCCGCGACGTCGACGGCCCGGTGGGTCAGGCCGCGGGCTCCCTGCTCGGCCAGCACCTGCAGGCCCGCGTCGGCCAGCCGCGAGCGTCGTTCGTCGTTGCGCGCCATGGACGCACCCCTACCGCGACCACGACAGATGTCGTACTCTCGATCACGACACCTGTCGTGATCGGAGGATCCTATGCGCGAGCTCGTCTACTACGTCGCCGTCAGCCTCGACGGCTTCATCGCCGACGCCCAGGGCGGTACCGAGGCGTTCCTCGCCGAGGGAGACCACATGACCGTCGTGCTGGAGGACTACGCCGACGCCCTCCCCGTCCACGCGCACGCGGCACTCGGAACCCAGCCGCCCGGGACACGTTTCGACACCGTCCTGATGGGGCGTCGCACGCTGCAAGCCGGCGCTCGACGCCGGCATCTCCTCGCCCTACCCCGCACCTGCGCCAGGTCGTCGCGACCAGCGACCCCGACGGTCTCGATCCCTCCCTGGAGGCGACCGACGACCCGCTCGCCACGGTCCGACGACTCAAGGGCACCCCCGGCGGCCGCGACCTGTGGCTGTGCGGCGGCGGCGAGCTCGCGGGGACGCTGCTGCCGGAGATCGACCGGCTCGTCCTCAAGCGCAACCCGGTC
>JAQIJP010000021.1:0-28386 GCA_036946185.1 Aeromicrobium erythreum | reverse complement strand
GGACGGTGTCGACCATGCCGTCGACGATCGGCGGCCATGACGACGACGGCGCGAAGTCGTCGAGCACCGCGATGCCGCCCGGCTCCAGCAGGTCGGCCAGGACGTCGATCGACTCCATGACCTCGCGCACGTCGACGAACAGCAGCGAGAACGGCGCGTACTGCTCGAGCGTCGTCCAGTCGCCGGCCGTGACGTCGACGTTGTCGACGTCGGCGAAGATCTGCTGGACGTCCTCGGCGAGCGACGGGTCGAGCTCGGCCGAGACGATCCGGGTGCCCTTCGGGGCGCCGCTCGAGAGCCAGGCCGAGCCGACGCCGCAGCCGGTGCCCAGCTCGGCCAGCGTGCCGCCACGCGACGCCGCGAGCGCGGCGAGCAGCCGGCCCGTCTCGTGCCGCGTCGAGGTGATGAACCCGCGCTGCAGGGACAACGCGAGAGTGCTGCGGACGATGGCGGGGATCTCGGTCGGGGCACTCACGTCCGCAGTCTTGCAGGCCGTCCCGCGCCGGGGGTCCGGCGCGTCTCACGCGGCGAGACACGCGTCACGCCTCCGCGCGGGGCGTGGTGCCGCGTGGCACGATGGACCCGTGCGGAAGCAGCTCGTAGCCATCGCTTGCCGCGGCAGGGCCTCATAGGGCCACTCCCTGCCGCGGAGTCCTGGCGTTGGCCCGACGTCCGCAGCAGGGATCGTGATCACGACCTGATCCGCCTCTCCTGACCGCCCGGAAGATCCACCGGGCGTGGCCCCGACGGACGTCGGACCCGGCGTCGGACTCGCCAGAGACCGAACGACCATCACCACTGCTTGGAGAGACACCATGGATCAGCGACTCATCGAATGGGGCCCCGCCCACCTGCGCGAGGACGCGCCCGTCCTCGACCTCGAGCCGACCGACCGGCCCGACGACAACTGACGTCCGACTCGTGAGACCCGTGTTTCAGATGATGAGACTCGGGTCCTAGGATGCAGACATGACTCGACGCTTCGACCTCGCCGTCGTCCCCGGGGACGGCATCGGCCCGGAGGTCACCACGCAGGCCCTCGCGGTCCTGCAGCAGGTGGCCGCGCAGCACGACGTCGCCTTCGCGACGACGGAGTACGACCTGGGCGCGCGCCGCTGGCACGCGACGGGCGAGACGCTGCCGGACTCCGTCCTCGAGGAGATCCGCGGCCAGGACGCGATCCTGCTCGGCGCGGTCGGCGACCCCGGCGTCCCGTCCGGCGTGCTGGAGCGCGGGTTGCTGCTTCGGCTGCGCTTCGAGCTCGACCACTACGTCAACCTGCGGCCGAGCACGCTCTTCCCGGGCGTCCCGACGCCGCTGGCCGACCCGGGCGACGTCGACTTCGTCGTCGTCCGCGAGGGCACCGAGGGTCCGTACGTCGGCAACGGTGGCGCGATCCGCGTCGGCACGCCGCACGAGCTCGCGACCGAGGTCAGCGTCAACACCGCGTACGGTGTCGAGCGCGTCGTCCGTGACGCGTTCGCCCGGGCCCAGGCCCGGCCGCGGCGCAAGCTCACGCTCGTGCACAAGAACAACGTCCTCGTGCACGCGGGCCACCTGTGGAGCCGCACGGTCGAGGCTGTCGCCACGGAGTTCCCCGACGTGAGCGTCGACTACCTGCACGTCGACGCGGCGACGATCTTCCTCGTCACCGACCCGGCGCGGTTCGACGTGATCGTCACCGACAACCTGTTCGGCGACATCCTCACCGATCTCGCGGCCGCCATCACCGGCGGCATCGGCCTGGCGGCGAGCGGCAACGTCAACCCCGACCGCACCGCGCCGAGCATGTTCGAGCCCGTGCACGGCTCCGCGCCCGACATCGCCGGCCAGTCCAAGGCCGACCCGACGGCCGCGATCCTCTCCGGCGCCCTGCTGCTGGAGCACCTCGGCCTGCCCGAGGCGGCCGCGCAGATCACGCGCGCCGTCGAGGCCGACATCGCCGAGCGCGGCAGCGCGCCGCGTCGCACCGAGGAGGTGGGGGAGGCCATCGCCGCCCGCGCGACGGACGCCGTCGCGAGCGCCACGGCCGGAGGCGTATCGGCGGGCTGAGCCCTGCCCATCGACTTCCGGAAGGACTACCGTGTCCCGCATGACCACCACCCCGTTCGCCAGCACCCTCACCCGCAACGACGCCGGCCGGACGGACGCCGAACGAGCCGCGATCCTCGCCGATCCCGGCTTCGGCAAGCACTTCACCGACCACATGTTCCTGGCGGAGTGGACCCCCGCCGAGGGGTGGCACGACGCGCGCGTCGTGCCGTACGGCCCGATCGCGATGGACCCGGCGACCGCCGTGCTCCACTACGCCCAGGAGATCTTCGAGGGCCTCAAGGCCTACGCCCACGCCGACGGCTCGGTCTGGACGTTCCGGCCCGAGGCCAACGCCGCGCGGATGCAGCGCTCGGCGCACCGGCTCGCGCTGCCCGAGCTGCCCGTCGACTGGTTCACCGGCTCGATCCAGGCGCTCGTCGAGGCCGATCGCGGCTGGGTGCCCGAGGGCGGTGAGACGAGCCTGTACCTGCGACCGTTCATGTTCGCCTCGGAGGCGTTCCTCGGCGTGCGGCCCAGCCAGCACGTCACCTACTCCGTCATCGCGTCGCCGGCCGGGGCCTACTTCCCGGGCGGCGTGAAGCCGGTCTCGATCTGGCTGTCGACCGACTACTCGCGCGCGGGCGCCGGCGGCACCGGCGCGGCCAAGTGCGGCGGCAACTACGCCTCGAGCCTGCTGCCGCAGCAGGTCGCGGCCGAGCACGGCTGCGCCCAGGTGGCGTTCCTCGACTCGGTCGAGCAGCGCTGGATCGAGGAGCTCGGCGGGATGAACCTGTACTTCGTGCAGGCCGACGGCTCGATCGTCACCCCGGAGCTCTCGGGCTCGATCCTCGAGGGCGTCACCCGTGACTCGATCCTGACCCTGGCCCGCGACCTCGGCCACGAGGTCGTCGAGCGCCGGGTGAGCATCGACGAGTGGCGCGAGGGCACGGCCGACGGCTCGATCACCGAGGTGTTCGCGTGCGGCACCGCGGCCGTCGTCACGCCCGTCGGTGCGCTCAAGTGGCCGGACGGCCAGGCCGTCGCCGGCGACGGCGAGGCCGGCAAGGTCACGATGGACATCCGGTCCGCGCTCGTCGACATCCAGTACGGCCGGGCCGAGGACCGGCACGGCTGGATGCACCGGCTGGCCTGAGCCCGGCGCGCTCCCTCGCCGCCCCGGATCGGCTGTGGTTCGATCGGGGACATGATCCACGCCACACCCTCAGCCACCCGTACTGAGCACGACCTCATCGGCGAGCGGGAGATCCCCGCCGACGCCTACTGGGGGATCCACAGCCTGCGCGCGCAGGAGAACTTCCCGATCACCGGCATCCAGATCGGGCAGAGCCCGTTCCTCGTGGAGGCGCTCGCCGCGGTCAAGGAGGCCGCCGCGGCCACCAACCACCAGCTCGGCCTGCTCGACGACGAGCGGCACGCCGCGATCCGGCAGGCCTGCGAGGAGATCCGCTCCGGCGAGCTCCACGACGAGTTCGTCGTCGACGTCATGCAGGGCGGCGCCGGGACCTCGACCAACATGAACGCCAACGAGGTGATCGCCAACCGCGCGTTGGAGATCCTGGGCCACCCCAAGGGCGCCTACGAGCACCTGCACCCGAACGAGCACGTCAACCTCAGCCAGTCGACGAACGACGTCTACCCGACGGCCGTCAAGATCGCGATCATCCTCGCGACCCACGCGCTGCTCGAGGCCATGCAGGAGCTCGAGGAGTCCTTCGACCGCAAGGCGCAGGAGTTCTCGCACGTCCTCAAGATGGGCCGCACCCAGCTGCAGGACGCCGTGCCGATGACGCTCGGCCAGGAGTTCCGGACCTATGCCGTGATGCTCGGCGAGGACCGCTCGCGGCTCGCCGAGGCCGTCTTGATGCTGCACGAGATCAACCTCGGCGCGACGGCCATCGGCACCCAGCTCAACGCCCCCGTCGGCTACGTCCCGATCGCCTGCGAGCACCTCGCGTCCCTCACGGACCTGCCGCTCGTGAGCGCCGTCGACCTCATCGAGGCGACGCAGGACTGCGGGGCCTTCGTGCAGCTGTCCGGCGTCCTCAAGCGCGTCGCGGTCAAGCTCAGCAAGATCTGCAACGACCTGCGGCTGCTCTCGTCCGGGCCGCGTGCCGGCCTCAACGAGATCAACCTGCCCGCCGTGCAGGCGGGGTCGAGCATCATGCCCGGCAAGGTCAACCCGGTCATCCCCGAGGTCGTGAACCAGGTGGCGTTCCAGGTCATCGGCATGGACGTCACGGTCTCGATGGCGGCCGAGGGCGGACAGCTGCAGCTCAACGCCTTCGAGCCGGTCATCTGCTACTCGCTCTCCGCCGGTCTGTGGCGGATGCGTGAGGCGATGCGGGTGCTGGCGCACCGTTGCGTCGACGGCATCACGGCGAACGAGGACCTGCTGCGCCGCGAGGTCGAGAGCTCGATCGGTCTGGTGACGGCGCTCAACCCGTTCATCGGCTACGAGGCCGCCACCGCCGTGGCCCGCGAGGCGCTCGCGACCGGGCGCGGGGTCGCGGAGCTGGTGCTCGAGAAGAAGCTGCTGCCGCCCGAGGAGCTCGCCCGCATCCTGCAGCCCGAGTCCCTCGCGAACCTGGCGCCGCGCCAGGGCCTGCCCGTCGCGGACTGAGCGTCAGGGCGCGAACAGCGTCTCGGCCGGGTCCTGCAGCAGCGTGACCCGTAGCAGGTGGGCGGCGGCGTCGTAGTCGATCTCGACGTCGACCGAGCGGCCCGCGGGTGTCGTCGCCGCCTGCGGGTCGCCGAGGCCGAAGGCGATGTCGCGCAGCGTGATGGTCGCGGGTCCGACGGGGTCGTTGCCCGGCCACTCCGCGATCAGGCGGTGCACCAGGCCGGCGACGACCGCGTCGACCATGGCGCGGCGCTCGGGGCCGACGTCCGCCACCACGACCTCGGGCAGCCCGAACTGCTCGAGACCGTCGGTCCGCACGGCGCGCTCGGCGACGGCGTCCGGGTCGCCGACGTACCACTGCGTGGCATGGGCGAGGCTGACCTCGTCGGGCCGCTGCTCCAGCAGCCGCGGCGGGCTGAGGTCGAGGACCAGCCCGTCGTGCTCGGCCGCCAGGACCAGGGCGCGGATCCGGGTGTCGCGCAGGGCCGGCGCGGCGTCCACCGTGGGGGCGCTCGTCTGCAGGACCAGCGGGTTCGGGCAGTCGGCGAGCCGCTCCAGTGCCGTCGCGCTCGTGCCGTGACGCCGCAGCAGTGCCGGGTCGGGGAGAGGGACGTCGTCGACGTGGTCGAGCCGGTCGGGCGTCAGGACGACGAACGCCGCGGAGCACGTGTCCGGGACGGGTACCTGTCTGGTGCTCATGGCGCCCGTCAGTCTAGACTCACGCTCGTGCAGCACCTCACGATCATCATCGCCGGGCGCGCCGGGCACTGAACGACCTGCCCGACGCGCTGCCTCCCGACCCCGGGAGGCTTTTTTGTTGGGCGGGCACTGGGAACGAAGGACACGACATGCGGACCGAGGCCGACCCGAGCTTCCACGTCTACGACACGACGATGCGCGACGGCGCCCAGCAGGAGGGGCTCAACCTCTCCGTGCAGGACAAGCTGCACATCGCGCGGCACCTGGACGACCTCGGGGTCGGGTACGTCGAGGGCGGCTGGCCCGGCTCGAACCCGAAGGACACCGAGTTCTTCGCGCTCGCGGCCAAGGAGCTCGACCTGAAGCACGCCACGCTCGCGGCGTTCGGCGCGACGCGTCGCGCGGGCGTCGCGGCGGCCGACGACCCGCTCGTCGCGGCGTTGCGCGACTCCGGGGCGAGCGTCGTGACCCTCGTGGCCAAGAGCCACGACCGGCACGTCGAGCTCGCCCTGCGCACGACGCTCGAGGAGAACCTCGCGATGGTGCGCGACACCGTCACGCACCTGCGGGCCGAGGGGCAGCGGGTCTTCGTCGACTGCGAGCACTTCTTCGACGGGCACCGCGCGAACCGGGACTACGCCCTCGAGGTCGTCTCGGTGGCGGCGGAGGCCGGGGCCGAGGTCGTCGTCCTGTGCGACACGAACGGCGGGATGCTGCCGCACCAGGTCGAGGACGTCGTCGCGGACGCGCTCACGACCGGCGCCCGGCTCGGCATCCACGCCCACAACGACACCGGCTGCGCCGTCGCCAACTCGATGGCCGCGGTGCGCGCGGGCGTCACGCACCTACAGGGCTGCCTGAACGGCTACGGCGAGCGCACCGGCAACGCCGACCTCGTCACGTGCGTCGCGAACCTCGAGCTCAAGCTCGACCGGCAGGTGCTGCCGGAGGGGCGGCTCGCCGAGGCCACGCGCATCGCCCACGCCGTCGCCGAGATCACGAACTACCCGCCGTCCGCGCGCCAGCCGTACACGGGCGTGTCGTCGTTCGCGCACAAGGCCGGCCTGCACGCGAGCGCGATCCGGGTCGACCCGGACCTGTACCAGCACGTCGACCCGGCGCGGGTCGGCAACGACATGCGGCTGCTCGTCTCGGAGATGGCCGGTCGCGCCACCATCGAGCTCAAGGGCAAGGAGCTCGGCTACGACCTGGCCGACGACCCGGAGCGGCTCGCGCGCCTGACCGAGCGGGTCAAGGAGCTCGAGCAGCGCGGCTACACCTTCGAGGCCGCCGACGCGTCCTTCGAGCTGCTCCTGGCCGACGAGCTCGACGGCGGACGGCCGCGGTACGTCGAGATCGAGTCGTGGCGGGTCCTCGCCGGGTCGCTCGCGAGCGGCCAGGACGCCGCCTCCGGCGCCGAGGCCACGCTCAAGCTGCGGGCGGGCGGTCGCCGGGTCGCGGTCATCGGCGAGGGCAACGGTCCCGTCAACGCCCTCGACCACGCGCTGCGCCTGGCGATCGAGCAGATCTACCCCGACGTGGCGCGCTTCCACCTCACCGACTTCCGGGTCCGGATCCTGGACCAGGGACACGGCACCGACGCGGTCACCCGCGTGCTGATCGAGACCTCGGATGGCAAGATCTCCTGGGTCACGGTAGGAGTAGGTGCCAATATCATCGAGGCCTCGTGGGAGGCTTTGCTGGATGCCGTGACGTTCGGCCTGAGACAACATGGGGTGAGTCCACAATGACCGATCAGCCAGGGGAGAACGGCCAGTCCTCGCAGCCGCCTTCGGGTCCGCCGCAGGGACCTCCGTCCGGACCGCCGCAGGGCGCGCCGTCGGGTCCGCCGTCGGACCCGCCGACGCAGCAGTTCGCGACGCCGTCCGGACCGCCGCAGGGTGCGCCGTACGGGCAGCCGCCGCAGGGTCCGCCGTCCGGGCCGCCGCAGGGCCCGCAGCAGTTCGGCGGGTTCCCGCCGGGCGGCCAGCCGCCCAAGAAGAGCAAGAAGGGCCTCATCATCGGCCTGGTGAGCGGTGGCGTCGCGCTGCTGCTCATCCTCGGCGTCGCGATCGTCTTCGTCGTCATCCAGGCCGGCCACCGCGCCGACGTGGAGGAGGCCGACCGTGCGGCGACGCGCTACGACATCGAGCTGCGCTCCTACCGCAGCCGGGCGTACTCGACGCTGAGCTCGCGCTCGACCACGCCGTCGTCGCTCAAGTCGGAGATCTCGCGGCTCGCCAGTGGCGTGCCCGAGGCGCCCGAGGTGCCCGAGTACGGCAAGAAGAACTCCGAGCGCTTCAAGGACTCGCTGGAGGACGCCGAGGGCATCAAGGACGCGATCGAGGGTGTCGAGGACGCGGCCGAGGACGCCACGGAGGCGCAGGCCTACGCCGACGCCGCCGAGCGCCTCGTCGCCAACACGCCCAGCTCGCTGCTGCCCTCGACCACGACCACCGGGTCGAAGGTCCGTAGCCAGATCGTCGACGTGCTGCAGAGCCGCCTCGACGCCTTCAACCGGCTCGAGACGCCCGACGGCATGGAGTCGCTCAAGCAGACCGCGACCACGCAGATGAACAGCGTCATCAGCAACGCCAAGAAGGCCGCGTCCGACCTGGACGACGGTGCTCGCAGCGTGTTCATCCGCTACGGCTCGCAGTACTCGCTGATCCGCTCGGCCGTGTTCACGGCCGAGTCGAAGTCGCGCACCGAGCTGCGCCAAGCCATCAGCAACGTGCTGACGGCCGACCGCAACTCCGCCGACTCCGACAGCGGCGACTCGAACGACGGCGACGACGTCTGAGCCGTCAGGCCGGTCCGGGCGGTCGGGTCATCGGCACGTGGTCGATGCCCGCCTCGACGAAGTCCGGACCGGACCTGACGTAGCCGTGTGACGCGTACCAGTCGTGCAGGTACGCCTGGGCGCCGAGGTGGATCTCCGCCTCGGCGCCCCAGCGTGCGTGCACGGCGTCGAGCAGCAGGCCCGAGAGCCCGCGCCCGCGCTGGTCGGCGCGGGTGCAGACCCGGCCGACCTTGCGCAGCCCCGCCGGGGTGACGAAGGTGCGCAGGTAGCTCGTGAGGCCGTCCTCGTCCTCGGTCCACAGGTGCGTGCACGTCTCCAGCAGGTCGACGCCGTCGACGTCGGGGTCGGTGCACGCCTGCTCGACCGAGAACACGGCGTCGCGGATGCGCCAGATGCCGTACACCTCGGCGGCGGTCAGCTCGGGTCCCGTCCGGGCCTGCACGATCGGCTCCACGCGCCCAGCCTAGGGCGCGGTCGCGAGCAGGCCCTCGACCAGTCCGAGCAGCCGGGACCTCAGGGGCGCGGCGCGCTCGGCGAACCCGCGCTGGAGCCGGACGTACTCCGCCTTGCCCGATGCCTCCTCGACCGGGATCGGCTCGAGGCCGAGGGGGGACACGTCGTAGGGGGAGGCCCGCATGTCGACCTGGCGTACGTCCCGCGCGAGCTCGAACGCATCCAGCACGACGGTGGTCTCGACGAAGGGCTCGAGCCGGTAGGCGACGCGGTACAGGTCCATCGAGGCGTGCAGGCAGCCCGGCTGCTCGCGGTCGAGCTGGTCCTCGCGCGTCAGCTGGTGCTCGTTGAGGGGCCGCGCGGCGGGCGTGAAGAACCGGAACGCGTCGACGTGCGTGCAGGCCAGCCGGTGCGACTCCACGACCTCGGCGGTGCCGGACGCCCCGAGGCGCAGGGCGAGCTGGGGGTGCCTGACCTCGTCGGTCCGGTGCACCATGGCCCACTCGTGCAGGCCGAAGCAGCCGAGTCGTGGCGCTCGCCCGCCGGTGCGGCGCAGCAGCTCGCGCGTCCAGCGCAGTCCGGGCAGGCGCCGGGCGAGTCGCGCCGGGTCGGCCCAGGTGAGGCGGTGGTCGCCGAGGTACGCGCCGAGCGCGGCGTGGTCCGGGGCGTCGGCCAGCGCGACGCCCAGTCCTGGGTGCCAGCGCTCCAGTCGGCCGGGGGAGCAGTCGTAGTACTCGAACAGGAAGTCGTCGACGGGGTGCTTCTCGCCGCGGTGGCGGCGCTCGAGGTGCGGTGCGGTCCAGGTGCGCGCACGGTCGCGGTGCGCGGTGGCGCGGGGTTCCCAGGAGGCGCGGTCGAGGACCGTCGTGCCGGGCGGGGTCAGCGTGCGCACGACGCGCAGGTGCCGAACACCTCGACGGTGTGCTCGACGTCGACGAAGCCGTGCTCGGTGGCGACGGCGTCGGCCCAGCGCTCGACGGCAGCCCCCTCGACCTCGATCGTGCGCCCGCAGGACCGGCACACGAGGTGGTGATGGTGGTGACCGGCGGCGCAGCGGCGGTAGAGGACCTCGCCCTCGTCGTTGCGCAGGGCGTCGACGAGTGCGGCGTCGACGAGGGCCTGGAGGTTGCGGTAGACGGTGGAGAGCCCGATCTTCTCGCCGCGGTGGACGAGCTGGTCGTGGATCTGCTGCGCGCTCGCGAAGCCGTCGAGGTCGTCGAGGATCGCGCTCACCGCACGCCGTTGCCGGGTGCTGCGCTGCTGCGTCGGGACGTCGACCACGGTGCTCCTCTCCGTCACGAGGAGCCTAGCGCCTGGACCCGACGGCGCCTGCCGAGGACGACCCGCCCGAGGGCGGCCAGCACGAACGCTGCGAGCGCGATCATGACGATCGTGGGACCCGGCTGGGTGTCGACGTAGAAGCTCGTCGTGACCCCGCCGAGCGCTGCCAGGAGCCCCAGGAGCATCGCGACGAGGTGTGTCGCGCGGAAGCTGCGAGTGGCCTGCTGGGCCGCCGCGACGGGCACGACCATGAGGGCCGACACGAGCAGCAGCCCCACGGTGCGCATGGCGACGGTGATGGTGACCGCGGCGAGCACCGCGATCAGCAGGCCGTACAGGTTGACGGGGACGCCGCTGACCCGGGCGTGCTCCTCGTCCTGGCAGACCGCGAACAGCTGCGGGGCGAGGCCGAGCGAGAGCGCGAGCACGACGACGCCCAGCACGGCGACGATCCAGACGTCCGTGCTGCTGACGGTCGTGATCGAGCCGAAGAGGAAGCGATTCAGCACCGCCGCGCTGGCTCCCGCGAGCCCGGTGAGCAGGACGCCGCCAGCGATGCCGCCGTAGAACAGCATCGCCAGCGCGACGTCACCGCTCGTGCGGCCGCTGCGGCGCAGGACCTCGATGAGGACGGCGCCCGCCGCCGCGACGACGACCGCCGTGAGCAGCGGGGCCCAGCCGGTCAGCAGGCCGAGTGCGACACCGGTCAGCGCGATGTGGCCGAGCCCGTCGCCGAGCAGCGCGAGGCGGCGCTGCACGAGGTAGGTGCCGATCGCGGGCGCGGCGAGCCCGGTGAACACGGCCGCGACGAGCGCGCGCTGCATGAACGGGTAGTCGAGCAGCTCGAGCATCACCACACCCCCTCGCCCGGCACGGGCGCCAGGTTCTCGGGGTCGCTGGAGTGCGGGTGCTGGTGGCCCTCCTCGGGCGCCGCGTCGCACGGACCGGTGTAGGCGACCCGGCCGTGCTCGAGGACGACCGCCCGCTCGACGTGCGGACGCAGCGGACCGAGCTCGTGGGCGACCAGGAGGATCGCGACGCCCTCGGCCGCCAGGCCCGCGAGCGTCGTCGCGAGCTGGGCCGTGTGGTCGCGGTCGACGCCGGCCGTGGGCTCGTCCATGACCAGGAGCTCCGGGTCGTCGCACAGGGCACGGGCGATGAGGACGCGCTGCTGCTGACCGCCGGACAGCTCCGTGAACGGGGTGCGCAGCCGGTCGCCGAGACCGACCCGCTCGACCGCCTCCTCGGCCGCCCGGCGGTCGGCCCGCCCGTGCAGCCCGAGGACGGGGTGGCGGGGGAGCCGCCCGCCGAGCACGACCTCGCGCACCGTGGCCGGGACGCCGGAGGTCACGCCCGCGCGCTGCGGCACGTAGCCGAGCCGGCGACGGTCGCGGAACCGCGTGAGCGGGGTGCCGAACAGCTCGATCGTGCCGCGGGCCGGGACGAGGCCCACCGCGGCACGGACGAGGGTCGACTTGCCCGAGCCGTTGGGGCCGAGCAGGACGACGAGCTCGCCGGACCGCACCGTGAGCGCCGCGTCGCGGAGCACCGCCCGGCCACCGAGGTCGACGTCGACGCCCTCCAGGCGCAGCGCGGGTGCGGCGTCGGTCATGAGCAGTCGTCGGCCTTCCGGATGGCGTCGAGGTTGGCCCGCATGAGGGTCAGGTAGTTCTGGTCCGAGGTCTGGTCGGACAGGCCCTCGATGGGATCGAGCGTAGCGGTGCGGACCCCGGCCTCGTCGGCGACGGTGCGGGCGACGGCGGGGCTCACGAGCTCCTCGGTGAACACCGTCGTGATGCCCTTGCTCTTGACGAGCTTCGAGAGCGCGGCGATCTGCGCGGCGCTCGGCTCGTTGCTCGGGTCGATGCCGGCGATCGAGACCTGCTCGAGGTCGTAGCGGGCGCCCAGGTAGCCGAACGCGTCGTGCGCCGTGACGATCGTGCGGAGCTTGCACTGCTTGAGCCCGGTGCGGAAGTCCTCGTCGAGCTGGGTGAGCTCGGCCTCGAGCTTTGTGGCGTTGGCGCGGTAGGAGGCGGCGTTGTCGGGATCGGCCTTGACGAGGGCGTCGCGGACCGCGCCGGTGATGGTCTTCATCCGCACCGGGTCGAGCCACACGTGCGGGTCCTTGCCCCCGTGGTCGTGCCCGTGGTCGTGGCCGTGGCTGTGCCCGTCCTCGTCGCCCTCCTCGTGGCCGTGGTCGTGCTCCTCGGCCTTCTCGGCGTCGTGGTCGTCCTCGGCGACGGTGCGCAGCGGCACGACCTTCGCGACGTCGACGGTGCCGGAGCTGCGGTCGGCCTGCTTCACGGCCTCGTCGACAGATGCCTGCAGGCCGGTCTCGTAGATGAGCACCTCGGCGTCCTGGACGTCGGCGACCTGGCGCGGCTTGAGCTCGAGGTCGTGCGGCTCGCCGCCGGGCGGCGTGAGGTTCTCGACGTCGACGTCGTCGCCGCCGACGCGCTCGGCCACGAACTGCCACGGGTAGAACGCGGCGAGGACCTTGACCTTGCCGTCGTCGGCTCCGGGGCTCCCGCAGGCGGCGAGGGGGAGCAGGGCGGCGGTGGCGAGGGCGAC
Organism: Aeromicrobium erythreum; assembly: GCA_036946185.1. GTDB lineage: Bacteria > Actinomycetota > Actinomycetes > Propionibacteriales > Nocardioidaceae > Aeromicrobium > Aeromicrobium erythreum_A. The sequence continues at coordinate 15,904 of JAQIJP010000021.1, read as the reverse complement.
GACGGAACGCTTCATGGGAACGATTCTCGACAGTTGTGGGAACCGTTGTCAAAACGATGGCGTGTGACGTCCGCCGCGGTCGGCTCGATAGGCTGGAGCGACTCGGGCGCGGATCGTCACGACGACCCGCACGGCCCGCCGACATCCAGCCGGAAACGGAGACTTCCCCATGGCATCGAGCACCCTCGACACCGTCATCAGCCTGTGCAAGCGACGCGGCTTCGTGTACCAGTGCGGCGAGATCTACGGCGGCACGAAGTCCGCCTGGGACTACGGCCCGCTCGGCGTCGAGCTCAAGGAGAACATCAAGCGCCAGTGGTGGCGCTCGATGGTGCAGGGCCGTGACGACGTCGTCGGCCTGGACTCCTCGGTCATCCTGCCGACCGCCGTCTGGGAGGCCTCGGGCCACCTCAAGGCCTTCGTCGACCCGCTCGTGGAGTGCCTCAGCTGCCACAAGCGCTTCCGCCAGGACCACCTGCAGGAGGCGTTCGCGGAGAAGAAGGGCCTGAGCGACCCGGACGCCGTGCCGATGGACGACATCGTGTGCGAGAACTGCGGCACGCGCGGCCAGTGGACCGAGCCGCGCATGTTCAACGGCCTGCTCAAGACCTACCTCGGTCCCGTCGAGTCCGAGGAGGGCCTGCACTACCTGCGGCCCGAGACCGCGCAGGGCATCTTCGTCAACTTCGCCCAGGTCCTGACGTCGTCGCGCAAGAAGCCGCCGTTCGGCATCGGCCAGATCGGCAAGAGCTTCCGCAACGAGATCACGCCGGGCAACTTCATCTTCCGCACCCGCGAGTTCGAGCAGATGGAGATGGAGTTCTTCGTCAAGCCCGGCACGGACGAGGAGTGGCACGAGACCTGGCTCGAGACCCGGATGGGCTGGTACACGGGTCTCGGCATCGCCGCCGACAACCTGCGCTTCTACGAGCACCCGGCCGAGAAGCTCTCGCACTACTCCAAGCGCACCGTCGACATCGAGTACCGCTTCGGCTTCGCCGGCTCGGAGTGGGGCGAGCTCGAGGGCATCGCCAACCGCACCGACTTCGACCTCGGCACGCACAGCGAGCACTCCGGCAAGGACCTGTCGTTCTTCGACCAGGCGGCCAACGAGCGCTACACGCCCTACGTCATCGAGCCCGCAGCCGGCGTCAACCGCTCGATGATGGCGTTCCTCGTCGACGCGTACGCCGAGGACGAGGCGCCGAACACCAAGGGCGGCGTCGACAAGCGCACCGTCCTGCGACTGGACCACCGGCTCGCGCCGGCCAAGGCCGCGGTGCTGCCGCTGTCGCGCAACGAGCAGCTGTCCCCGGTCGCGCGCGACCTCGCGGCCGAGCTGCGCGGCTTCTGGAACGTCGAGTTCGACGACGCCGCGGCGATCGGCAAGCGCTACCGCCGCCAGGACGAGATCGGCACGCCGTTCTGCATCACGGTCGACTTCGACACGCTCGACGACCAGGCGGTCACGATCCGCGACCGCGACACGATGCAGCAGGAGCGCGTCGGCCTGGGCCAGGTCCGCGAGTGGCTCGCGGCGCGCCTGCCCGGCTGCTGACTCCGCACTGGTCCACAATCGCCCCGTGAGCACCATGCTGGCGGGGCGACCCGCACGACGTCCCCGGGTGACCCGTGCCGTCCTCGTCGTCCTGGCGGTGACGGCCCTGCTCCTCGGCGGGGCCTGCTCGTCCGACGAGGACGACCCGGCCCCGAAGGTCCCGAAGGGCTTCGAGGTGCCGTCGGGCGTCACGATCACCGACGCCGGCTCGACCGTCGCGGTGGGCAAGACCGCGACGGTGGTCTACGACCCGGGTGCTGCCCCGACGGCGGTCAGCGTGCGGGTCGACTCGATCACGAAGGGCTCGATCAAGGACTTCCGGTTCTTCTCGCTCGACGCGAGCGCCAAGAAGTCCGTCCCGTACTACGTCCGCGTCACGGCCCGGAACCGCGGCCCGGCGGGCCTGGGCGGGGCGACGCTGCCGATCTTCGCCCGGTCGTCCGCGAACACGCTCTACCCGGCGAACGAGCTCGTCGGCAGCTTCAAGCCGTGCCCGACGGCCAAGCTGCCGCAGTCGTTCCTCGCCGGGGCCAACGCGTCGATCTGCCTCATCTACCTCATCCCCGAGGGCGAGAAGCTGGCGTCGATCGACATCCAGCCCGGCAGCGAGAAGGACGCCGTCCGCGTCAAGCCCTGACCGGGTCATGACACCGGCTGGGCCATGACACCTGTCATGCCGGGTTCGTGACGGCTGCTCCGGGTCCCGGGGGTCGCGCGGCGCGACCGTAGGGGCATGAACGACACGACTCCCGCGGTCCGGCTCGCCGGCGTGACGAAGACCTTCGGGTCGGTGCGCGCCGTGGACGGCCTGGACCTGACCATCGAGCCCGGTGAGGTGGTGGCCTTCCTCGGCCCCAACGGCGCCGGCAAGACCACGACCGTCGACATGCTCCTCGGTCTCTCCCGTCCGACGAGCGGGACCGTCGAGGTCCTCGGCGGCGACCCGCGCCACGCCGTCGCGCTCGGTCGCGTGGCCGCCGTCATGCAGACCGGCGGCCTGCTCAAGGACTTCACGATCCGCGAGACGGTCGAGCTGACCGCGTCGCTGTTCCGGCCGTCGCGTCCCGTCGACGAGGTGCTCGACCGGGCCGGCATCGCCGACGTCGCCGACCGGATGGTCGCGAAGGCGTCGGGCGGGCAGCAGCAGCGGCTGCGGTTCGCCCTCGCCCTGCTGCCCGACCCGGACCTGCTGATCCTGGACGAGCCCACGACCGGCATGGACGTCCAGGGCCGCCGTGACTTCTGGTCCGCGATCCGCGCGGACGCCGACCGTGGCCGCACGACGCTCTTTGCGACCCACTACCTCGAGGAGGCCGACGCGTACGCCGACCGGATCGTGCTCGTCCGGCACGGCCGGGTGGTCGCGGACGGCACCGCCGCCCAGGTCAAGGCCATGGCCGCCGGGCGGTCCGTGCGGGCGACGTGGCGCGGCGCGGACACGCGGGCGCTCGCGTCGCTCGAGGGAGTCGACAGCGTCGACGTGCGCGGCGACTCGGTCGTGGTGCACGCGAAGGACAGCGACGGCGTCGCCCGGTTCCTCCTGACCCAGACCCCTGCGACGGACCTCGAGATCACGTCGCGCAACCTCGAGGACGCGTTCGTCGCCCTCACCGCCGACGCCCCGGCGGACACCCGCGACCGCGAAGGAGTCCTCGCATGAGCACCACCACCGGCACCGCCACCGGCACCGTCGTCCCGACCGAGCGGCGGGTGCCGCCGCTCGGCGGCTTCTCGACGACCCTCGTCGGCCTGGAGCTGCGCCGCCTGCTGCGCAACCGCCGGGCCGTGATCTTCACCCTCGTCATGCCGAGCGTGTTCTTCCTGCTGTTCGGCACCGACGGCGACTACAAGGACCAGGCGTCCGGTGCCGGCAACCTCACCGCGCGGATCATGGTCAGCATGGCCGTGTACGGCGCGATGATCGCCACGACCTCCGGCGGCGCCATGGTCGCGACCGAGCGGGCCGTCGGCTGGAGCCGTCAGCTGCGCCTCACGCCGTTGAACCCGGTCGCGTACATCGCCGTCAAGGCGCTCGTCGCGATGACGATGGGCCTCGCAGCGGTCGTCGCCGTCTTCGTCGTCGGCTCGCTCGCAGGCGCCCAGCTGCCGCTGTGGCGCCTCGTCGTATGCGGCCTGCTCGCCTGGGTCTGCTCCCTGGTGTTCGCGGCGTTCGGCCTGTTCATGGGCTACCTGCTGCCGAGCGAGAACGTCATGCAGATCCTCGGCCCGGGGCTCGCGATCCTGTCGTTCGCGGGCGGTCTGTTCGTGCCGCTGACCGAGTTCAGCCACGTGTTCGCGACCCTCGCGAAGCTCACCCCGGCCTACGGGGTCGGCGAGCTGGCCCGCGCCCCGTTCGGTGGCGAGCACGACCTCGCGCTCGCGGCGCTCAACGTCGTCGCCTGGGGCCTGGTGTTCGTGCTCGGTGCCGCGTGGCGGATGAGCCGGGACACGCAGCGCGTCTGACCGGCGCGACCGCGGCCCGGCACCCCACCGCGGGCGCCGGGCCCGGTGGCGCCGCCGGGCGCGGTGGATGCGGAAGGATGAGGACATGAGCACGTCGTCGCTGTGGGTGACCGGGAACGACCGGTCGGCTCTCGGGCGGATGATCGGCGCGGGCATCTGGCTGGTGTTCCTGGTCAACCCGCTCGGCGAGCTCGCGCAGGACCCGTGGAGCGTTCGGTCGCTCGTGGGCTTCGTCGCGGTCGCCGCGTTCGTCGCGCTGTACCTCGTCGGGCTGCGCCGGGTGCGCGACACGCACGTCGAGCAGGCGTACGGCGCCGCCGTGGCGCGGGTCGCGCTCGCGGCCGTCGTCGCGTGCGTGTTCGTGTGGGCCGCCGGTGACCAGGGGCTCGTGGTCTGGGTCTACGTCGCCGCGCTCGCGGCTGCCTCGATGCCCTCGTGGTCCGGCCTCGTGGTGGCGTTCGCGCTGTTCGTCGGCGTCGCCGTCGCCGGTCGCGTCGTGCCGGGCTGGAGCGCGCACGGCAACGACTTCGCGGTGCTGCTCGCGACCGGCGCCGTGTGGTCGTTCCGGCTCGCGATGCAGCGCCAGGCGCGGTTGTCCGCCGCGGAGCGCGAGCTGTCCGAGCTGGCCGTCGAGGAGGAGCGCTCCCGCATCGCGCGCGACCTGCACGACATCCTCGGGCACTCGCTCACGGTCATCTCCGTCAAGTCCGAGCTCGCCGCACGGCTCGTGCAGGGCGATCCCGCCCGCGCCCAGGCCGAGCTCGAGGACGTCCAGCGACTGGCCCGCGACGCGCTCGCCGACGTCCGGGCGACGACCCGCGGCCTGCGGGGCCTGTCGTTGCCGACCGAGGTGGCCGAGGCGCGGTCGGCGCTGGAGTCCGCCGGCATCGAGCCCGACCTGCCGACGGTCACCGAGGACGTCCCGACCCGCTGGCGCGAGCTGTACGCCTGGGCCCTGCGCGAGGCCGTCACGAACGCCGTGCGGCACAGCCACGCGTCGCGCGTCGAGGTGACGATGGACGAGCACGGCCTGCGGGTCGTCGACGACGGTGTCGGTGCGCCGGCCAGGGACGAGGGCGACCGCGGCACCGGTCTCGACGGGCTGCGGCAGCGCGCGCAGGAGCTCGGCGCCGTCGTCACGACGGGCCCGGGCCCGGCCGGCCGCGGCTTCGCCGTCGAGGTCGTGGTGCCGTCGTGACCGCGATCCGGCTGCTGCTCGCCGACGACCAGGCCCTCGTGCGCGGTGCCCTCGCGGCGTTGCTGTCGATGGAGCCCGACCTCGACGTCGTCGCCGAGGTCGGTCGGGGCGACGAGGTCGTCGCGGCCGTCCGCGAGCACCGTCCGGACGTCGCGCTGCTGGACGTCGAGATGCCTGGGCTCGACGGCCTGAGCGCGGCCCGCGAGGTCGTCGCGGCCGGTCTCGGCTGCCGCGTCCTGATGGTCACGACGTTCGGCCGGCCGGGCTACCTCAAGCAGGCGATGGCCGCGGGCGCGAGCGGGTTCGTCGTCAAGGACACCCCGGCGCGCCAGCTGGCGGACGCCGTGCGGCGGGTGCACCAGGGGCTGCGGGTCGTCGACCCGACGCTCGCGGCGGACTCGCTGACGCAGGGCGACTCGCCGCTCACCGAGCGCGAGACCGACGTCCTGCGCGCGGCCGCATCCGGCGGGACGGTGGCCGACGTCGCACGCGAGCTCTTCCTGTCCGAGGGCACCGTGCGCAACCACCTCTCGAGCGCGATCGGCAAGACCGGCGCCCGCACCCGGGCCGAGGCCGTGCGGGTCGCGGTCGAGAACGGCTGGCTCCCGCCCGTCTGACCCCCGGGAGGCGGGCGATCGCCGGGGGACCGTGGACAATGGGGGCATGACCGTGACCGCCCCCGTCGCCGCCGCGCCCCTGCGCCTCGGCGACCTCGAGGTGCCGGTCCCCGTCGTCCTCGCACCGATGGCCGGCGTCACGAACGTCGCGTTCCGCCGGCTCTGCGCCGAGCAGGGCGCCGGGCTGTACGTGTGCGAGATGATCACGTCGCGCGGGCTCGTCGAGGGCGACCGCACGAGCCTGTCGATGCTGACCTTCGCCGAGAACGAGGCCGTCCGCTCCGTCCAGCTCTACGGCATCGACCCGGTCCACGTGGGCCGTGCCGTCGAGATCCTCTGCGGCGACCACGGCGTGTCCCACGTCGACCTCAACTTCGGCTGCCCCGTGCCCAAGGTGACGCGGCGCGGCGGGGGCGCGGCCCTGCCCTGGAAGGACACGCTGCTCGCCGACATCCTCGAGCACGCCGTCCGCGCGGCCGCGCCCTACGGCGTGCCCGTCACCATGAAGACCCGCAAGGGCATCGACGACGACCACCTGACCTACCTGGACGCCGGACGCATCGCGCAGGAGAGCGGCTGCGCGGCGATCGCGCTGCACGGGCGCACCGCGGCGCAGCACTACTCCGGCACCGCCGACTGGTCGGCGATCGGTGAGCTCAAGGCCGCCGTCGACATCCCCGTGCTCGGCAACGGCGACATCTGGGAGGCCTCCGACGCCGCCCGGATGATGGCCGAGACCGGCTGCGACGGGGTCGTCGTGGGCCGCGGCTGCTTGGGCCGGCCCTGGCTCTTCCGTGACCTCGCCGCCGTCCTCGGTGGCGACCCCACCGAGCCCGTCCTGCCGACCCTCGGCGAGGTCGCCGACGTCATGCGGCGGCACGCGGTGCTGCTCGGCGAGTGGCTGGGCGAGGAGCGCGGGTGCATCGAGTTCCGCAAGCACGTCGCCTGGTACCTCAAGGGCTTCTCGGCGGGGTCGCGCGTGCGCGGGCAGCTCGCCTCGGTCTCGTCGTACGCGGCGCTCGACGTCGTCCTCGCCGACCTGGACCGTGACGAGCCGTTCCCGGTCTCCCAGCTCGGCGAGCCGCGCGGCCGCCAGGGCAGCCCGCGCAAGGTCGTCCTGCCCGACGGCTGGCTGGACTCGCGCGACCTCGTCGGCGCGATGGACGCCGCCGCCGAGGACGCCACCTCCGGCGGCTGACCCGTCGCCGCAGCCCGACCCCGGTTCAGGGCTCAGGGCTCAGGACGGGGTTGAGGGGGTGCCGCGCCGCGCCGGGCCGCGCGGGCGCGGTCGACCTCGGCGACGACGAAGGCCCGCGCGTCCTCGACGTCCAGGTGGCGTGCGCCGACGTCGACCGGTCCGTCGGGGCTGTGCACGTCGACGCTCGCGAGCCCGAGCCGCCGCTGCAGCGGCCCCTGCCGCAGCGCCACGGACTGGGCCTTGACGTGCGGCACGACGCTCGTGCGACGCCACAGCCAGCCGGTCGACGCGACGGCGACGCGCTCGTCGGCCCCGACCCAGCGGTACCGCCAGCCGACCGGCGCGAACCACCAGCCGCGCGACGGGACCGGGGTGCGGGGCACCGCGACTCCGCCGTCGGTGAGCTCGCGCACGACGGACGCGGCGAGGGCGCGGTCCGCGATCGGCAGCAGGACGTTGCTCGTCGCGGTCACGTCGTCGCTGTCGTGGGCGGCGTAGCCCGCGACGTCGACCTGGAGTCGCTGCCAGCCGAGCCGGCGCCAGATGATCGGCTCCTCGACCGCGACACCTTGCACACGCGCGAACGGGATGGTCTGGGACGTCCGGGAGAACAAGCCGCGCTCGATGCGCAGGCCGCGCGGCGTGCGGTGCAGCGAGAAGTCCCACTGCGCGACGACCTGGCGGCCGACGATGCGGGCGGCCCACGTCAGGGTTGGCACGACGCCGCCCACCAGCACGAGCGGCTCGCGCACGCCGGCGGCCGCGAGGACGAGCACGCCCAGCACGGCCAGCGCCCCGAGCAGCTCGACGCTCAGCAGCGCCCCGAGCACGACCCGGCCCGGCGGCACGTGGGCGACGAGCACGAGGTCGTCGTCCTGCTCCGGGGCCTCCTGGTCGGCGGGCCCGCGCCCGTGGGCGAGGTCGAGCAGGAGCCGGCGGGTCGCCCGGGCGTCGTCGAGCGCGAGGAACCGCAGGGTGCTGCGGGAGTCCTCGCCGCCGGCCATGTCGATGCGCAGCTCGGCCAGGCCGACCAGGCGTGGCAGGAAGGGCTGCGCCAGGTCGACGGACTGGATGCGCTCGAACGGGATGCGGCGCGACGACCGCGTCAGGATCCCGCGGTCGATGCGCAGCTCGGTGTCGTCGACGACGAACCGCGTGAACCACCAGCCGAGGAAGCCCGCGGCCTGCCCGACGGCGAGACCGCCGACGATCGTCCCCACGACCGTGACCCACAGCGGCAGGTCGCCCCAGCGGTTGCTGCCGACGAAGGACGACGACAGGCCGAACACGGCGGCCAGCGCCCACAGCGCGCCCTGGACGGCACCGGTCAACGGGTGGGTCCGCCGGCCGACACGGTCGGCCTGGGGGACGACGGGCCCGTCCGGCGTCGGTGGCGGGACCGCGGGCTCAGACTCCGGCACCGCGGGCCTCCCCGAGCTCGGTCAGGCGGTTGCGCAGCCGGCGGGCCTCGTCGGCCGGGAGACCGGGGATGGTCGCGGCCGTCTCGGTGCTCGCGGTGTGGAGGGTGACCGAGGCGATCGACAGGGCCCGGTCCACGGGGTCGGCCGCGACGTCGACGAACTGCATCCGGCCGTACGGGATCGCGACGAGCCGCTTGAACATCACGCCGCGCGTCACGAGCAGGTCGTCCTCCTGCTCGGCGTACGCGATGCTGCGCTGGTAGCGCGGGGGCCACCAGACGACCCAGCCCAGGCCCAGCACGAGCACGACGGCGAGAGCGGCGAGCAGCAGGCGCAGCCAGGTCGGTCCGGGCACGAGGGCGGCGGCGACGCCGACGACGAGCAGGGCCACCAGCAGCGGGACGCCGATCCAGATCCGCAGGGCCGTCGCGAGGGCGGGGGAGACGCCGCGCCAGTCGACGTCGTCGGGACGGAACGGGTCGCTCGTCATGCCCGTGACGCTACCGCGTGCGTCGACGTCACGAGATTGACCTGCGACCGGGCGCGGTGGGACACTGGCAGACGCAGTCGTTCGCCTGCGTCCCAGCTGTCGGAAGGACACCACCCCATGGCCAAGGCCCTCATCGGCTTCGTCGGCGGACCGACCGTCGACCAGCTTCGTGAGACGGCCCGTCTCCACCAGCGCATCGCCGATCTCGAGGCCGAGGTGCTCCGCCTCAAGGTCGAGAACGACGGCCTGCTGAAGACGCTCTCCGAGCGCGTCGACCACGTCACCGCGGGCGACCTGCTCGAGCCCGCGCACTGACCCGCGCCCTCACGCCCCCGTCCCCCTCGCGGTGACGGGCGCGTCGACGTGTCCGGGCGGCTGCGTGTCGCCGCACCTGGCCCGGACCGGGACCGCGCGGGTCTAGGCTGACCGGCAGTCGTCCGCAACCGAGGAGTTCCGTGTACCTCAAGAGCCTCACGCTGCGAGGGTTCAAGTCCTTCGCCTCCTCGACGACCCTCCAGCTCGAGCCCGGCATCACGTGCGTCGTGGGCCCGAACGGCTCGGGCAAGTCCAACGTCGTCGACGCGCTGGCCTGGGTCATGGGCGAGCAGGGTGCCAAGTCCCTGCGCGGCGGCAAGATGGAGGACGTCATCTTCGCCGGCACCGCGGGGCGTGCGCCGCTCGGCCGCGCCGAGGTGGTCCTGACGATCGACAACACCGACGGCGCCCTCCCGATCGAGTACAGCGAGGTCACGATCTCGCGCACGATGTTCCGCAACGGCGGGTCGGAGTACGCGATCAACGGCAACGGCTGCCGCCTGCTCGACGTGCAGGAGCTGCTCAGCGACTCGGGCATCGGCCGCGAGATGCACGTCATCGTCGGCCAGGGCCAGCTCGACTCGGTGCTGCGCGCGACGCCCGAGGACCGACGCGGCTTCGTCGAGGAGGCGGCCGGCGTCCTCAAGCACCGCAAGCGCAAGGAGAAGGCGCTGCGCAAGCTCGAGTCGACGCAGGGCAACCTGACGCGGCTCCAGGACGTGCTCACCGAGCTGCGTCGTCAGCTCAAGCCGCTGGGGCGCCAGGCGGAGGTCGCGCGGCGCGCCGTCGTCATCCAGACCGACGCCCGCGACGCCCGGGCCCGCCTGCTCGCCGACGACGTCGCGACCGCCCGCCAGACGCTGCAGACCGAGCTCGCCGACGAGGCCGCGCTCAAGCAGCGCCGCGAGGGTGTCGAGAAGGCGGTCGCCGACGCCCGCAGAGCCGAGATCGAGCTCGAGGACCAGCTGCGCGAGGACTCGCCGGCGCTGTCGGCGGCCCAGGAGACCTGGTACGCGCTGTCCGGCCTGCGCGAGCGGATGCGCGGCACGACGGGTCTGGCCACCGAGCGGATGCGGCTGTCGGCCGTCGAGGGCGACGACCGCTCCGACGGCCGGGACCCGGCCGAGCTCGAGGCCGAGGCCGACCGCGTCGCCGATCAGCACCGGCAGATGCGCACCCAGGTCCAGGACGCTGCGGCCCAGCTCGAGCGCACCGTCGTCGAGCGGGGTGAGGCGGAGACGGCGTACACGACCGAGGAGCGGCGGATCGCGGGTCTGCTGCGGGCCGCCGCCGACCAGCGCGAGGGCCTGGCCCGGCTGCACGGCCAGGTCAACGCGCTCAAGAGTCGCGCCGACGCCGCCGACGCCGAGCTCGGCCGCCTCACCCGCGCCCGCGACGAGGCCGTGCAGCGCGCCGACGAGGCCCAGAAGGCGTTCGCCGCGCAGGAGAACGAGATCGCCGGCCTGAGCGCCGGCGAGTCCGGGCTCGACGACGAGCTCGAGGCCGCCGAGCAGGCCCTCGACGCCGCCCGCGCCCGGCGCGACGAGCTGGCCGAGCGTGAGCAGGAGGCGTCGCGCCGCCAGGCCGCCGTCACGGCTCGCCAGGAGGCCCTCGAGCTCGGCCTGTCGCACAAGGACGGCGCCGGCGCGCTGCTGGCCGCGACCGACGAGCTGAGCGGGCTGATGGGCTCCGTCGCGGCGCTGCTCACCGTCCGCAGCGGCTTCGAGGCGGCCATCGCGTCGGCCCTCGGGTCCGCGGCCGACGCCGTCGCGGTCGACCATCTCGACACCGCGGTCGACGCGATGCGCAAGCTCAAGACCGAGGACCTCGGCCGGGCGGGGCTGCTGCTCGGCGGGTCCTCCGACGCCGACGAGCCCGTCTGGCCGGGCCTGCCCGACTTCGCGACCTACGCCGTCGACGTCGTCGACGCGCCCGACTCCCTCGATCCCGCGCTGCGTCGGCTGCTGTTCAAGATCGCCGTCGTCGACGACCTCGACGCTGCGCGGGAGCTGCTCGCCCAGGCGCCCGACGTCACGGCCGTCACGCGCGAGGGCGACCTGCTCGGCGCGCACTTCGCCGCGGGCGGGTCGTCGGACGCGCCGAGCCTCATCGAGGTCCAGGCCGCGATCGAGGACGCCCGGGCCGAGCTCGAGACCCTGACCCACACGATCGAGCGTCTGCGCTTCGAGCGCGAGACCGTCGACCAGCAGGTCGAGTCCGCCCAGGGTCGCGTCGAGGCGGCCCTCGCGCGCCTGCACGAGTCCGACGCCGAGATGGCCGCCGTCGCGGAGAAGCTCGGGCACCTGGGCTCGACCGCCCGCGCCGCCCGGTCCGAGGCCGACCGCCTCGGCGCCGCGATCGAGGAGGCCCGCGCCGCGCACGCCCGCGACCTGGAGGGCCTCGCCGGCCTCGAGGAGCGGCTGCAGCAGGCCGAGCAGGCACCGGAGGAGGAGCCCGACACGACCGAGCTCGAGCAGCTCGCCGAGTCCGCGTCCGCCGCGCGTCGGGCCGAGACCGAGGCCCGGCTCGCCCTGCGCACCAACGAGGAGCGGGCCCGGGCGCTCGAGGGCCAGGCCAACGCCCTGCGCGAGACCGCCCGCGCCGAGCGCGAGGCCCGCATCAAGGCCCGGGAGCGCCGTGAGCGTCAGCTGCGCGAGGCCGAGGGTGCCCGTGCGGTCGTCGCGGTCGCCGACCTCGTGCTGCACCACGTCGACGCGTCGATCGGCGAGGCCACCGCCCTGCGCTCGCGCATCGAGGAGTCCCGCTCGGGCCGGGAGGAGTCGCTGCGCGAGGTCCGGGCGAGCCTGCGCGGCCTGACCGAGGAGCTCGAGAAGCTCACCAGCTCGGTCCACCGCGACGAGATGGCCCGCGCCGAGCAGCGGCTGCGGCTCGAGGCGCTCGAGACCCGCGCGATCGAGGAGCTCGGCATCGAGGCCGACGTGCTCGTGGCCGAGTACGGGCCCGACCAGCTCGTGCCGCCGTCCGCCCCCGAGGCCGCGGACGCCGACAACCCCGGCGGTGACGTCGAGCAGGTCGACGAGCCCCAGCAGCCCCAGCCCGTCCCGTACGTCCGGGCGGAGCAGGCCAAGCGGCTCAAGGCCGCCGAGCGCTCGCTCGCGATGCTCGGCAAGGTCAACCCTCTCGCGCTCGAGGAGTTCTCGGCGCTGGAGGAGCGGCACCAGTTCCTGTCCGAGCAGCTCGACGACCTCAAGAAGACCCGTCAGGACCTGCTCGACATCGTCGAGGACGTCGACGCCAAGGTCGAGCAGGTCTTCACCGAGGCCTGGTACGACGTCGAGCGGGAGTTCGCCGACGCGTTCTCGCGGCTGTTCCCCGGGGGCGAGGGCCGGCTCCTGCTCACCGACCCCCAGAACATGCTCACGACCGGCATCGACGTCGAGGCCCGGCCGCCGGGCAAGAAGGTCAAGCGGCTGTCGCTGCTGTCCGGCGGCGAGCGCTCGCTCGTGGCGGTCGCCTTCCTCGTCGCGCTGTTCAAGGCCCGCCCCAGCCCGTTCTACATCCTCGACGAGGTCGAGGCGGCGCTCGACGACACCAACCTCGGCCGGCTGCTCGAGCTGTACGAGGAGCTGCGCGCCAACTCCCAGCTCATCGTCATCACGCACCAGAAGCGGACGATGGAGGTCGGCGACGCGCTGTACGGCGTCTCGATGCGCGGCGACGGCGTCTCGACCGTCATCAGCCAGCGGCTGCGCGAGGACGAGTCGGCGTGAGCGACGAGCTCCGCCCGCTCGCCGACTACCCCGCGCGCTACGCCACGACGACGCGCTGGGAGGACGAGGACGTCTACGGGCACGTCAACAACGTCGTCTACTACTCGTTCTTCGACACGGCCGTCAACGGCTGGCTCATCCAGGCGACCGGCACCGACATCCGCCGGCTCGAGCAGTACGGCATCGTCGCGGAGACGAGCTGCCGGTTCCTGCGCGAGCTGCGCTTCCCCGGCACGGTCGAGGCCGGGCTGCGGGTCGAGCGGCTGGGCCGCTCGAGCGTCGTCTACGAGATCGCGCTGTACCAGGACGACCTGGACGCACCGGCCGCCGTCGGCCGGTTCGTGCACGTCTACGTGAGCGGTCCCGAGCGCACCCCGACGCCGGTGCCCGACGTCGTCCGCGCGGTGCTCGAGCCCCTCACCTGACCCGGTGCCGGGGTCCCGTCCCTCCCGTCCCCGCTGAGCGTGACGTTTCGACGCGACACGCCGGCGTGTCGTCGTCAGAACGTCACTGCCAGCGAGGACCGGGCCGGTCGGAAGGGGTCAGAGGTCGAGGGTCTGCCAGGCGTGGACCATCCACGGGACCGCGAGCAGCACCGTGGGGGCCACCAGCACGACCGCGGAGATCGTCAGCGACAGGACCGCGGGCCAGCGCGGGTGCGGGGTCGGCTCGCGCAGGCGCTCCAGCCGGGCGAGGGCGGTCGATCCGCCACCCGCGCCGAGCGCGCCGCTCGGGGCCGGGCTGTCGGCGAGCGCCACGAGTGCGCGGGCGACGGCCGGGCCGCCGTGCTCGCGGCGGGCGGCGTCGTCGGCGAGGAGCTCGACCATGACCTGGCTCTGCCGCAGGGGCGCGTCGGTGCGCAGGACGCGCGGGAACGCCAGCCGCAGCACGCCGAAGCCCTCCAGCACGAGGTCGTGCCGGGCCCGGACGTGCGCCCGCTCGTGCGCGAGGACCGCGTCGAGCTCGTCCGGGTCCAGCGCCGCCACGGTGCCCTGGGAGATGACGACGCGGTTGTCGCCCCGCTTCGGCAGGCAGTAGGCGACGGGGGTCTGCTCGGCCAGGATGCGGACCGCGGGCGCCAGGCCGTGCGGCTCGCCCAGCAGGTCGACGAGCTCGCGGTGCCGGGCCCGGCGGCGGACCGTGTCGCGCCAGACGTGCCAGGCCGCCCACCAGAACCGGGCCCACACCATGACACCGACGCCCAGCACGAGCACGTGCAGCGCCACGCGTGCGGGCCCGGGGTCGTCGACGGACACGAGCCACAGGGCGGTCGACAGGCCGGCGCCGGACATGGCCAGGATCGCCGCGAGCGCGAGCGACTGCCACAGCACGATCCCGGCGGCGGGCGCCCGCAGCGGCCACCGGGCCCGGGCGAGCCAGGCCGGCACGGGCAGCGCCAGCGCCAGCCCGATCAGGCCGAGCAGGACCGGGGTCATGGGCCGTCGGGGCCGGAGCGGTCGGCGGCCTCGACCTCCGCGAGCGCGGCGCGCAGCGCGGCGGCCTCGGCCGGGTCGACGGTGCGGGCGAAGTGCAGCAGGGCGGAGGTGCGGTCGCCGGAGGCGTCCAGGGCGTCGTTCAGGGCCTCGGACGTGGCCTCCTCGCGGCTGCGGGCCGCCCGGTAGCGGTAGGCCCGGCCGTCGCGCTCGCGCTCGACCATGTCCTTCGCGCCGAGCCGGTCGAGCACGGTCATGACCGTCGTGTAGGCGAGGTCGCGGTCGCCGAGCGCGTCCTGGACGTCGCGCACGGACAGCGCGCTCGTCGCGTCCCAGAGGACGTTCATGACGGAGCGCTCCAGCTCACCGAGTCGGGCCATGGGAGCCAATCTACTACGTGACGTAGGACTCCGTTGCCGATGACCCCGTCATCTCCTACGATCGGTAGTAGTTACTACGGCACGTAGTAGGACCGGAGGGGTTCGGCCATGGAGGCACTCGACGTCGCACGCTGGCAGTTCGGCATCACGACCGTCTATCACTTCTTCTTCGTCCCGGTCACGATCGGCCTGGTCTTCCTCGTCGCGATCCTGCAGACCGCCTGGCGGCGCACCGGCGACGAGAAGTACCTGAGGCTCACCCGGTTCTTCGGCAAGCTCTTCCTGATCAACTTCGCGATGGGCATCGTGACGGGCATCGTGCAGGAGTTCCAGTTCGGCATGAACTGGAGCGACTACTCGCGGTTCGTCGGCGACGTCTTCGGCGCCCCGCTCGCGATCGAGGGCCTGCTGGCGTTCTTCCTGGAGTCGACGTTCCTCGGCCTGTGGATCTTCGGCTGGGACCGGCTCAAGCCGTCGCTGCACCTCGCCTGCATCTGGCTCGCCGCGATCGGCACGGCCTTCTCGGCGTACTTCATCCTCGCCGCGAACTCGTTCATGCAGAACCCCGTCGGGTACCGGCTGAACCCCGACTCCGGGCGCGCCGAGCTGACCGACTTCTGGGCCGTCCTGACCAACAAGGTCGTGCTCGTGACGTTCCCGCACACGATGTTCGGCTGCTTCATGGTCGGCGGGGCGTTCGTCGCGGGCGTCTCGCTGTGGCACCTGATGCGCCGGCGGGACGACGCGGAGGCCTCGCGCGCGTTCCGCACGTCGCTGCGGCTCGGCGCCGTGACGGTCCTCGTGGCCGGGCTCGGCACCGTCGTCACGGGCGACGTCCAGGCCAAGATCATGACCGAGGTCCAGCCGATGAAGATGGCAGCGGCCGAGGCGCTGTACGAGACCAAGGCGCCGGCGCCGTTCTCGCCCTTCACGCTCGGGACGCCGGACGGCTCGGAGCCGCTGTTCCAGGTCGAGGTCCCGAAGCTGCTCTCGTTCATGTCGACCGGGTCGTGGGACGGAAAGGTCGAGGGCATCAACGACCTGCAGCGCGAGTACGAGCAGCGCTACGGACCGGGGAGTACACGCCGAACATCCCCGTG
>JAQIJP010000020.1:0-61290 GCA_036946185.1 Aeromicrobium erythreum | reverse complement strand
CGGCCGGGATGTGGACGTGTCTGCACCACCACACGGCCTGCCACCTGGCCGTCCTCACCAACCCAAGCGGGATCCTCCGAGCTGCTCACCCGCCAGGACGGCGCCCGGATGCGCCGGATCCCGGCCCAGGCCCCCTGCCGGTCCAATCGAGGCGAACGGCTGACGGGACCGTCCGGGCGGTCCCGGCCGACCTCTCAGAGCCGGGCAATATTCGTCCTCGTCACCACAAGGGCGGCTTTCTGGTGTGGTTTGGGCTCGGGAGGCTGAGCGACGACTAGCCCCAAGGCGAGGAGATCCGATCTGGCCCTGCACCGCGGGCCAGTTGGAACAGTCGTCGCGCGTCACCGTGGTGGCGCACCATCGCGGACGTCTCGCCGACACATATCACCGCGACTGGACCCCGGCGGCGCGCCGCTGCGGATACGGCGACTCGGCCAGGGCGCGGGACGCAGTCCAGCGCAGGCAGGCTAGTGCGACGAACTAGTCGACGCTTGCTCCGCGCGCTTCCCGCTTGGCCTTGCGACGAGCGATGCGCGTCGGCGATTGCCAGACCTCATGCAGCACCTCCGCCATCAAGCCCAGAACCTCTGCCGAGTCTTCATTCGTAACGACCTCTTCAAAGTCGCCATGTGCCATGTCGTTCCCAAACGCTCGGACTTCGTGAGCAGCCGTTTGAATCAGCGGTCTGAGCAGACTCTTCTCGGTCATCGCATCAATCTTCACGAAGAGGGACCCGGTCTTGATCCCCTTCGCCTTCGCTGTCGCCTCGATGACAGAACGCGCCATAAGTATCGCTGCGCGATACGCGCCAATGCTGTGGCAACTGTGCGCCTCGGACGCCGCCGAAGCGATATGGTCGGGCACTCCGTCCTCATAAGTCTGTCCCGTTCCGTGCGCAGGCAGCCAAAGGTCGGGCTCTTCGAGCGTGCTCCACATCCCTTCCGCGTCAGGCGGGTACGGACTCTGATAGATGCCATACGCAAGGCTGTGCCACTTGCACTCATCGCAACTCACCGTTCCGACTACCACCCAATTGTCGTTCGGCTCTTCAATCCATCTTTGCGAACCGTCGACACGCGTCATGTGGCTTTTAACGTCACAGTGCCAGCAAACTCGATTCGCCATGCGCCTACTCCCCAGGGCCGATTTCACCAGCAAAGCCGGCCGAGATTGCCAGATAGTCCGCAGGTATACCGAAGGCCGCTGAAATGGCTCCAAGCAGCACAAAAACCGCCCTGGTAGTCGGGTGATCTAAAGCTTCTCTGCCTCGGAGCAGCACGGATCGAACCAGGGAGCCCGCCAGTCGATCGGAGGCTTCTTCCACTACTGGCGCCCCGCCGATCTTGAACCTGACCAACGAATCCTGCACCTTCAGTAATGCATCGACGATCTGTGTCTTGGTTGCGGCATCAAGATCCTCATCTGCCAGCACGTTCTGAACGAGACCGTGCGTTTGCGCGATCAAGTCTTCGCGCGTTTCGTCTGGAGGTACTATTTCCGGCGCTTCCTCGCGCAACAGAGTGCTAAGAAGCGGGAGAGAGTGCCACCCACCCTGTTCAACCGGATTGAACATCTGGTCCATGGTTGCGCTCTCCATGCGCACAAAATGCGCGACGCACTCCTCGATCTGGTCAAAGTGGGCGAGTGCATGCGCGGCGAACGGACTCGGAGACTCCGAGACCACTTGCCGAACTTGACGTGCCTCCTTGATAAGGGTCATGCCGTTTTCGTGCAGGGTTACGAGCTCGTCTGGGTCTTCGATGTCCAGGTGCCAGATCTTCGCCCACGTCTCACGGATTTGATACGAACGTCCGTCGTGACCCCTACGCCCGTGCCGCATCTCGCGGATCATGTCTGCCTCGGGACGCCCCATGCGCAGCCAGAAGTCCAGACGCGCGGCGGGGTTGTCGAGTACCGCATCGTTCATCTCGCAAGCGTATGAGGCAGCGCCCTCAGAATGCCTCAGAATCGCCGCGATAACCCCGCCCCCCAAGAGGCCGAGGCTTGAGACATGCGGAGGTCGATATCTTTTGCGGGAGCGGGATCGGCTAGCCGCCGCCCCTCAAAGGCCCACGGCCAGAGACGGCGTCGGTCGGTTCCTCGATCAATGCCGGACCGACCTGCTGCTCGAATTCTGGGTGCACAAAGCCACCGTGATCGGCACGACCCCAACCAGATTTGGGCCCCGATATCGCCCTCAGCTTTCTCCGGTCGGATCTAGGATCTCGTCCATGACGCAGCAGGCAACCTGGCAGTACGCCGAGGTACTTGCCGCCCAGACCATGCGCATGTGGGGCTACCTCGATGCTCGAGTCACTAGAGGCGGCGCCGACGGCGGTATCGACGTTCGCTCGGCACGTGCAGTGGCTCAGGTGAAGCATCTCTCAAGAGCTGCGGGCCGTCCCGACGTCCAGCGTCTCTTTGGCGCGGCGCCGGGCGGTGTCGATCTATTCTTCTTCTCCTACAACGGTTTCTCGGCGCAGGCCATCGAGTACTCCAACGGTCGCAACATCCGTCTGATTGAGTACGACCTCACCGGTCGAACGATCGCGCGCAGCCGCTCCGCCATCGGTCTGCCAATGCGGGCTCCGGCCCCGCCACCACGGTCCTCTCGGCGGCCACTGCCGGTCGGTACGTGGAACACACGCGCCAACCGCTGGGGCCCGCCGAGCCTGATGGGCCTTGGCCTCTACTTAATGGTTCTGGGCGTCTTCCTTGGATTCCTGCTAGTTCTCGGGGAACCCGTTGATCGGGAGTGGTACAGCGCCATCGCATCGGTGGGTGTGGGCTACCTGATGCTCCTCGGCGGGGCAGCGTGGTTCGCCGGTGTGCACCATGTCTGGCTAAGGAAGCGGCTTTCGAGCTGGTCGCGCGGGACCGTGGCTCACCCTTCAGCATCACGCTGACTTTGAGCCTCCGGGCGCGGAATGAGTCTGCAGCAACCGGCTCGTCCTCGCCCATGCAGTCAGTGGAATTGACAGCGAACTTGAGAGCGCCCGGTTTCAGGCTTGGCGGTACACACCCGCTGGGCCAACTGCACTCAACGATAACGCCCCCGCAATCGAACGGCGCTGCCGCACGTCATGGCGTCGCGCGAGGTGGCCGTGGCGTCGTGGCCATCAGCACAGTCGTGACGACCGGCACGAGCGCGAGCGGGGCCGGCTCGGTGATGAGAATGACGAAGTCGGTTGCCGTGGGATCGTGCCGAGGACGTCCTCGCCTCGAGACTGCTCGGGTGTCTATACGAAGATCGCGTCGTAGTCGAGCTCCCGCATCCGGGCCAGCTCGGACGGGTTCGTGCTGGCGGGGAGGCCGTAGGACGGTTCCCGGGCTTCTTCGGCTCGATCGGCCCAGAACTCAGCGGAGCGCTAGGGATCGAAGTCGACGACCAGAACCCGGGAGCCCGCTTCGTGGACGACCGCTCCAGGCTCAACGGGCGTCGACTTACCGACGCCGCCGTCCTGGGCGTGGGCTCTCTGCTGCCCTAGAGGATCGTCGCGGACTCCGTCAGCGGGGCCCGCGTCGTGCGGAAGCCGTTGGCCGGGTGGTCCGGGTCAGGGTGGCCGAACGCGATCGCGCACACGACCTGACGGTCGTCGTCGAGGTCGCACCAATCGCGCAGGAGCTCCGAGCGCATCGCGATCGCGGCCTGCGCGCACGCGCCCAGCCCGAGGGCCTGGGCCGCGAGCAGGAAGGTCTGGACGTACAGGCCGCAGTCGATCGCCCCGTACACGCCGAGCGAGCGGGTGGTGGTGACGATCGCGACGTGCGGGGCGCCGAAGAACTCGAAGTTGCGCATCGTCTGCGCCGCCGACCCGGCCCGGTCGCCCTTCTCGACGCCGACGGCCTCGTAGAGCGCCCAGCCGGACGCGCGCCGTCGCTCCTGGTAGACGCCCTCGTACGACTGCGGGAACGGCAGGTCCGAGCCGTAGCGCTCGTCGGCCGCCATGTCGGCCTTGAGCCGCTCCGTCTCCGCCTGGGTCGTCACCACGACGTGCCACGGCTGGGTGTTGCACCACGACGGGGTCCGCTGGGCGGCGGTCAGCAGGGCACCGATCGTCGCGTCGTCGACCGGTTCGGGCCGGTAGCCCCGGCAGCTGCGCCGCTCCTCGAGGAGCTGCTGCAGGGCGGCGAAGGCCGGCGGCGCCTGGGTGGTCGGGTCGGTCATGGTCGGCTCCATTCCCCCAGCAGGGACTGCAGGGCGGTGATGAGGGCGATCGGCTGGTCGAGCATCACGTGGTGGCCGGAGTCCGGCACGAGCGTCACGGGCACGTGGCCGCCGAGGACCTCGGCGACGGTCGTCGTGATGTCGCGGGTCGCCATCCCGCGCTCGCCGCGCACGAGCGCCACGCGGCAGGCGGCCTCGGCGAGCGCCTCCGGCTCCATCCGGGCGCTCAGGAAGATCGCGGGGTCGAACTTCCAGGTCCACCCGCCGTCGACCTCGCGCACCGACTCGGCGGCGATGTGCCGGCGCAGCCAGGGCAGCGTGGCGTCGTCCTCGGGGAGGGTGCGGAACCGCTCCAGGACGGTCTCGCGGTCCGGGTGGACCTTGTGCGGCGGCAGGGTCGGGTTGGACGCCAGCCAGGTCCGGGCCTCGGCCGACATCTCCCGCACCGGCGAGTCGATGGCGACGGCCCCCGCGAGCCGCTCGCCGTGGCGGCTCGCCGCCGTCAGGCAGACGAATCCGCCCATGCTGTGGCCGACGAGGGCGGGCGGGACGTCACTCCCGCCGGACTCCGCCGCGGCGACGGCCACGACCTGGTCGGACCAGTCCGCGAGCGAGTACGCCGACGCGTGGTCGCTGTCGCCGTGGCCGGCCAGGTCGACCGCGACGACGCGGCGCTGGTCGGCGAGGAACGGTCCGACGTGGTCCCACCACCCGGCGTGCGCGGCGCCCCCGTGGACGAGGACGACGACGGGACGACCCTGCTCGCCCCAGGCGCGGTACGCGGTGCCGAGCCCGGCGTGCTCGAGCCGGTGCCGTTCGGGCGTCCGCTCCAGCGCCGTGGTGAACCAGGCGGGTGCGTCGTCGGTGCTCATCACGCCCAGCATGGCAGGTGGGACGGGTCGGGCGCCACTAACCGTCAGGCTTGACGGTTTGTTGCGGGGCGCGTCAGGATGCGAGGACCGACGCTCGACGAAGGGACTCCCATGAGCCTGTCCGGCAGGACCATCATCATGTCCGGCGGCAGCCGGGGCATCGGCGAGGCGATCGCCGTCCGCGCCGCACGGGACGGCGCCAACGTCGCGCTGCTGGCCAAGACCGCGGAGCCGCACCCGGCGCTGCCCGGCACGATCCACACGGCGGCCGCGGCGATCGAGGAGGCCGGCGGCCAGGCGCTGCCGCTCGTCGGCGACATCCGCGACGACGCGTTCGTCGAGGAGGCCGTCGCCAGGACCGTCGAGCGCTTCGGCGGGATCGACGTCGTGGTCAACAACGCGAGCGCCATCGACGTGTCCCGCACCGAGGACCTGCCGATGAAGAAGTACGACCTGATGAACGACATCAACGCCCGCGGGTCGTTCCTGCTCTCCAAGCTCTGCATCGAGCACCTGCGTCGCTCCGACAACCCGCACGTCCTGACGCTGTCGCCACCGATCTCGACCGACCCGAAGTGGTTCACGCAGCACACCGCCTACGCGATCGCGAAGTACGGCATGAGCCTCGTGACGCTCGGGCTCGCCGGCGAGCTGCGCGAGGACGGCATCGCCGCGAACTCGCTATGGCCGCGCACCGCGATCGACACCGCCGCCGTCCGGAACCTCCTCGGCGGCATGGAGAAGCACTCCCGGACGCCGGCGATCATGGCCGACGCCGCCTACGAGATCCTCACGCGTCCGTCGCGCGAGTGCACCGGCCAGTTCTTCATCGACGACGACGTGCTGGAGGAGGCCGGCGTCACGGACTTCTCGGTCTACCGGATCGGCGAGCGCGACGAGGACCTCGCGCTCGACTTCTGGGTCGAGCCGAAGGGCGCGATCACGGGCCAGCTGCTCGGCTGATCCTCAGCACCCGGCGCCGTCGAGCGCCGGCCGGGCGGCGCTCACCTGCACGAGCACGACCCGCGAGGTGTCGGTCAGCTCCGCGGTCGGGGCGTCGAGGGCGAAGCCGATCCAGCCGGAGCCGTCCTGCACGAACATCGCGGCCCGGCCGCCGACGTCTCCACCGGGCTGGGCCACGTCGCGCAGCTGGGCGTAGGTGCTGCCGACGCCCAGCCCGGACCGCGTGCGGGGCACGGAACCGACGACCGTGAACGACAGGACGCGGCCCGAGGTCGCGTCCGCGCTCACCCGCAGGGCGCTCGAGTACGGCGAGCGGAAGCGCAAGGGGCACGGTCCGTCGACGCGCTCGAGGTAGCCGGAGTCCTCGGCCTCGTCGAGCGTCATGCCGGCGCGCAGCGGGCCGACCCCTCCGGTCGTGACGGTCAGCGACGCGAGCGGCAGCAGGGCGGGCCGGGGCGTGGTGCCGGCACCGGACCCGCCGCCACTCGACCCGCTCGGCGCCCGCGGCGGTGCCGAGCTCTTCGTCCGGGTCGGACTGGGCTTCGGCGTCGGGGTCTCGCGCGCGACCGGACGCTCCGACGGGCCCTCGGGACGCAGCTCGTGGGCCGCGACACCGACCCCGACGCCCGCGACGAGCGCGGCACCCAGCACGGCGGCCGCGACGCGGCGACTGATCCTCATGCTCATGAGATGCCGTCCGGGCCCGGAAGGTTGCCGCGCAGCCGCTCCCGCACGAACCGGCGGGCGGTGTGGATGCGGGCCTTGACCGTGCCCAGCGGGGCGTCGGTCAGGGCGGCCACCTCGTCGTACGGCAGCGAGCCCAGGTCGCGCAGGACGAACGCCTCGACCGTCGCAGGGTGCTCGGACTCGAGCTGGTCGAGCGCGTCGAGCAGGTCCAGCCGCGTGCCGGCGATGACGCTCGTCGTCCGCGGGTCGAAGGACTCGGGCAGCGACTCGGTCGAGCGCTCGTCGAAGCGGCGGCGCAGCTGCCGGTACGTCTGCCGGGCGGTGTTCGAGGCGACGACCGTCACCCAGCCGCGGAACGAGCCGCGGCCGGAGTAGTCGTGCAGCCGGGTCGCGATCGTCAGGAGCGCCTCCTGGGCGGCCTCCTCCGCGTCGTCGTTGTACGGCAGGAACGTGGCGCACCGGCGCAGCACGAGCGGACGCAGGGCGGCGAGCAGGTCCTCGAGCGCGTTCCGGTCGCCTCCGAGCGCCCGCTCGAGCAGCCGCTCGAGCTCCCTGTCGCTCGCCATCGATCCCCCGAAGTCCTGGTGCCCGTCCCTCCCCGGACGGTGAGGTCGACCATACTCGGACGCGATGAGGCACATCGGGAGGTACCGGCTCGACGCCGTCGAGGGGTCGGGCGCGTTCGCCACCGTCTGGCGCGGCCACGACGACGAGCTGTCCATCCCGGTCGCGGTCAAGGTGCTCGCCGAGAACTGGTCCCACCACGCCGACGTGCGCGAGCGCTTCCTCGAGGAGGCGCGCCTGCTACGCCGCCTGCAGGACGACCGCGTCGTGCGCGTCCACGACGTCGGCGTCCACGAGGGGCAGCCGTACTTCGTCATGGACCACGTCGACGGCGGCACCCTGGCCGACCGCGCCGACGGCTCGCTCGAGCCCGGGCGGGCGCTCGACCTGGCGGCCCAGGCGGCCCGGGCCGTCGCGGCGGTGCACGAGGCCGGCGTCCTGCACCGCGACGTGAAGCCGTCGAACCTCCTGGTCGAGCGCGCGGACGACGCCGAGCGCGTCCTCGTCGCGGACCTGGGCAGCGCCAAGCGCCTCGCGGAGGCCAGCGGCTTCACCGTCACCACCGGCACCCCGGCCTACATGCCGCCGGAGCAGGCGCTCGGCCAGGGCATCGACGAGCGGTCCGACGTCTACGCCCTGGGCGTGCTGACCTACGTCCTGGTCACGGGCGAGCTGCCGTTCGAGGTCGCGGAGGGATCGGCCCTCCTGGTGCGGCCGCCCGAGTCCCGGCCCCGTCCCGTCGGCGAGCACCGGGACCTCGACCCGACGCTCGCCTCGAGCATCGACGCCGTCGTCCTGCGCGCCACGGCGCACGACCCCGAGCAGCGCCACCCGACCGCGGCCGCGCTCGCCGAGGACTTGGAGGCCGTGGCCGGCGGCGAGGTGCGGACGGCACCGTCGCCGGCCCACCCCGGGCTCCCCGCCTGGCTCGTGGTGGTGCTCGCGCTCGTCGTCTTCGGCGTCGCCGCCGGGGGCACGTGGGCCGTCCTGGGGTCCTGACGCCGTCCTGACGCGATCGTGACGCGCGGCCCCTCCCGCCGACGTCGGCGGCGGCGCACGCTGGACCCATGACCGACTCCGACCACGACCTGCTCCTCGTCCCCGTCCGCAGCGGCCCGCAGGGCTGCGTCAGCGTGCGGCTCTGCCGGTGCCCCGACGGCCGGCGGACGGCCGTCGCGTTCACGAGCGCCGCCGCCCTCGAGCGGGCCCTCGGCCGGGGCGAGCCGCGGGTGCGGATCAGCCTGGCGGCCCTGCGCTCCGGCCTCGCCGAGGTCGGAGTCCACCAGGTCCAGGTCGACCCGCCGGTCGTGCTCACGCACGGGTCGGTGCACCGCGTCGCGTCCTGACCCACCCCGAGCCGGCCCGGCGTCTCTCGTCACGCACGGGAGCTCCGCCGGGCCTTCGGCGTCCACCCCACCCCGAACCCTGACGGTTGACGACCAGGACGAGGGCTCCGCCGGGCCTTCGGGCGGCTCCGTGGCTAGCGTGGGGACCATGCGCGCAGTGATCGTGGACCAGCCCGGTGGTGTCGAGGCGATGCGGGTCGGCGAGCGACCCGACCCGGTCGCCGGTGAGGGCGAGGTGCTCGTCCGGGTCGCGGCGGCGGGCGTCAACCGCGCCGACCTGCTGCAGCGCCAGGGAAACTACGACCCGCCGCCCGGCACGACCGACGTCATGGGCCTCGAGTGCTCCGGCACCGTCGAGGCCCTCGGCGCCGGCGTCGACGACCTCGCGGTGGGCGACGAGGTCGTCGCCCTGCTGAGCGGCGGCGGCTACGCCGAGCTCGTCGCCGTGCCCCGCGGGCAGGTCGCGCCGGTCCCGGAGGGACTCGACCTCGTCGACGCCGGCGGCCTGATGGAGACCGCGGCGACGGTGTGGGCCAACGTGTTCCTGACGGCCGGGCTGCGCGAGGGCGAGCGGCTGCTCGTCCACGGTGGCGCGAGCGGCATCGGCACGACCGCGATCCAGCTCGCCGTCGCGCGCGGCGCGTCGGTCGTCGTGACGGTGGGGTCCGAGGAGAAGGCGGCCGTGTGCCGCGAGCTCGGCGCCGAGCGCACGATCAACTACAAGGAGCAGGACTTCGCCGCGGAGCTCAAGGGCGAGGTCGACGTCGTCCTCGACTCGATCGGCGCCAAGTACCTCGCCGGCAACGTCAAGGTCCTGCGCCGCGGCGGCCGGATCGCCGTCATCGGCATGCAGGGCGGGGTCAAGGGCGAGCTCAACCTGGGGGCGCTGCTGGCCAAGAACGCCACGATCGGTGCGGCGTCCCTGCGGATGCGCCCGGTCGAGGAGAAGACCGCGATCGTCCAGGACCTCGTCGAGCACGTGTGGCCTCTCGTGACGACCGGCTCGGTGCGGCCCGTCGTGCACGCCCGGCTCCCGCTCGACGACGTCCGGCAGGCCCACACGGTGCTCGAGGAGTCGAGCCACGTGGGCAAGGTTCTGCTGACGCCCTGAGTGGTGGACCGAACTAGGGTGGGCGCATGAGCGACCCCGATCCCCAGCCGCAGACGCCGCTCGTCGGCCAGGTCGTCGACCCGTCGGGCGACGACGAGAAGCCCGAGCGCGGCTCCACGCCGTTGACCGACCTGGTGGAGCAGCCCGCCAAGGTCATGCGCATCGGCGGCATGATCCGCCAGCTGCTCGACGAGGTGAAGGCCGCGCCGCTCGACGAGGCCAGCCGGCTGCGGCTGCGCGAGATCCACCAGCAGTCGATCAAGGAGCTCGAGGAGGGCCTGGCCCCCGAGCTCGTCGAGGAGCTGCAGCGGCTGAGCCTGCCGTTCGACGCCGAGGCGCCCTCGGAGGCCGAGCTGCGCATCGCCCAGGCCCAGCTCGTCGGCTGGCTCGAGGGACTGTTCCACGGCATCCAGGCCGCGCTCTACGCCCAGCAGGTCCAGGCGCAGGCCCAGATCCAGAACATGCGCCTGGCGCTCCCGGAACCAAACGACAGCAAAGGTGGCGATCCGAACCAGTCCGGCGAAAACGCCACGACAGGCGGCATGTACCTCTAAAGTGGTTGACGATGTGACCGGGAAGAGGGAGCCCATGACCATCGTGTCCGAGTACACGCCCCCGTGCGCGCAGATGCCGCAGGACTATGCCGTCGACGCCCCGTCGCCGGACGTCCACCGTCAGTGCGCCGGTTGTCCCATGCTCGTCGACTGCCTGTACCGGGCCGTCGTCGAGGTCGACGTGTCGGGCTTCGTCGCCTGCACCACGGAGTCCGACCGCGCCGCGATCCGGCGCAGCCTCGGCATCCAGGTCGTCGACCCGACCGCCGACCTCGGCTTCGCGCTCGCGCGGGCCGCGGGCAGCCCGGTGAGCCACGAGGCCGTCCTGTCGGCGCGCCACGCGCACCCCGACGACACCTGCCAGCAGCTGGCCGAGCGCCTCGGCTGCTCGACGTCGACGATCAAGCGCCACCTGCGACGCGCCCGCCACGAGGCCCTCGCGGTCGTCGCGGTCGAGGTCCCGCCGCAGCGGCGCGTGCCGTCGGTCGACGAGGTCCTCGACGCCTTCGACCTGCTCGACTCCTCGCGCGTCGCCTGAGCGTCAGCGCTCGCGCGACTCCACGGGCGTGCCGCGCTCGACGGTGCGGCTGACCGTGCACAGGCGGTCGTGCGACGTCGCGATCGCCCCCGCGACGCGCTCCTGCGCCGTCCGGCCTGCCTCGTCGTCACCGAAGGCGACGTCGAACAGGACCTGCAGGTCGTCCAGCACGTGCTCGGCCTGCTTGTGGCCGGTCGCCTCGACCCGGAAGTGCTCCGGCTCGGCGCGCTTCGTGGTCAGCAGGTCGACGTCGATGGCCGTGCAGCCCGCGATCGCGGCGAGCAGCAGCTCGACGGGGGTGAAGTCGGCGTCGTCGCCGGTGCCGATCTCGAGCCGGCCGCCGCGGGCGTTCGTGATCGCGTAGCGGGACCGCTCGATCCGCTCGAGTCCGACGCTGCGCAGGCTGTCCTCGCTCATGGCACCATCCTGCCGCACCACGACGGATAGTCCTTCCGGGCCATCTTTTCCCGGGTCCTGCGGTCCTGCTCGAACCGGGACCCGTCCTCGTCGTACGGTCGGGAGGCAGAACCTCGGGAGCTGGACATGAGTGACTTCTTGTACGACATGGCGGGGACGCCGATCGCCTTCCGCCGACGCTGGGACGACGCCTACGTCTTCGGCCTGGACGGGTCCTGGCTGGGCTGGTGCCCGTGGGGCGACTGCGAGGTCGTGACCCCGGACGGCGAGCCCCTGGGGGCGATCGTGGGCGACCGCCTGGTGCGACGCAACGACGCCCGCGGCCACACGTGCGACCAGCACGCCGAGGCCCCGGCCCCGGCGGCGCCGCACGGGACGCCCGGCCACCCGCTGCCGTTCGAGCACCGCTTCGCCTACAGCGACATCGAGCCGCACCGCGCGCTGGTCCGGACCGCCCGCGCCGGCTGACGTCGAGATGCCGCGGAGGGCGGCGGATCCGAGACTGGGTCCATGCGTTCCCTCGTCACCGGCGCGACCGGCTACATCGGCGGACGGCTCGTCCCCGAGCTGCTGAAGGCCGGCCACGACGTCCGCGTCCTCGTCCGCGACGAGGGCAAGGCCCGGGCCCATGACTGGTCCGACGACGTCGAGGTGGTCCGCGGCGACGCGACCGACACCGACGACGTCACGCGGGCGATGCAGGGCGTCGACGTCCTCTACTACCTGCTGCACTCCATCAACGCCGACGACGACTTCGAGGAGACCGAGCGTCGGATGGCGCAGGGCTTCGCCGACGCCGCGAAGGCCGCGGGTGTCCAGCGGATCGTCTACCTCAGCGGCATGGTGCCGCAGGGCGAGCGCCTGTCGAAGCACCTGCGCTCGCGCGAGCAGGTCGGCCAGGTCCTGCTCGACAGCGGCGTCGCGACGACCGTCCTGCAGGCCGGCGTCGTGATCGGCTCCGGCTCCGCGTCGTTCGAGATGCTGCGCTACCTGACCGAGCGGCTGCCGGTCATGGTCACCCCGAAGTGGGTGCACTCGCGCATCCAGCCGATCGCGGTGCGCGACGTGCTGCGCTACCTCGTCGGCTCGGCCGACATGCCGACCGACGTGAACCGCCGCTTCGACATCGGCGGCCCCGACGTCCTGACGTACCTCGACATGATGCAGCGCTACGCGGCCGAGGCGGGGCTGCCGCGGCGTCGCGTGCTGTCGGTCCCGGTCCTGACGCCCGGCCTGTCGAGCCACTGGGTCGGCATCATCACGCCCGTTCCCGCGTCGCTCGCGAAGCCGCTCGTCGAGTCGCTCAAGAACACCTCCGTGGCACAGGAGCACGACATCGCGCAGTACGTGCCCGACCCCGAGGGCGGCCTGATCGGCTACGAGCAGGCGGTCGGGCTGGCCCTGCGCAAGATCCAGAACCTCGACGTGCCGACGAGCTGGTCGTCGGCGTCGTTCGCGCACGCGCCGTCGGAGCCGCTGCCGTCGGACCCGGACTGGGCCGGTGGTTCGCTGTACAAGGACGAGCGCACCCGTGAGGTCGACGCGTCGCCGGAGAACCTGTGGCGCGTCATCGAGGGCATCGGCGGCGAGAACGGCTGGTACTCGTGGGCCCTCGCCTGGATGGTCCGCGGCTGGCTCGACCGGCTGGTCGGCGGACCGGGCCTGCGTCGCGGTCGCCGCAACGCCCGCGACCTCGTCGTGGGCGACGCGCTCGACTTCTGGCGCGTCGAGGCGACCGACGACCGGACGTTCCTGCGGCTGCGCGCCGAGATGCGGCTGCCGGGCCTGGCCTGGCTCGAGTTCCAGGTGGGGTCGACGGAGGGCGGCACGACGACGTTCCACCACCGCGCCCTCTTCCATCCCCGAGGGCTCCTCGGCCACGCCTACTGGTGGTCGATCTACCCGTTCCACGGGATCGTCTTCGGCGGCATGCAGCGCAACATCGCCAAGGCCGCCGAGCGGCTCGAGCACGAGGGCGCCCGCCAGGCGAGCTGATCCGCCGGACTTGCGGGTAGCGCGGACCACCCAGCAGGATCCTGGGGTGAGCCTCTTCCGCACGAAGTCCGTCGAACGCACCATCGCCGAGACCGACGAGCCCGACCACAAGCTCAAGAAGGACCTGTCCGCCTGGGACCTCACGGTCTTCGGCGTCGGCGTCATGGTCGGCACCGGCATCTTCGTCCTGACCGGCCAGGAGGCCTACAAGAGCGCCGGACCCGCGATCGTCGTCTCGTTCGTGCTCGCCGGCATCGCCTGCGGGCTCGCCGCGCTCTGCTACGCCGAGTTCGCGTCGACGGTCCCCGTGGCGGGCAGCGCCTACACGTTCTCGTACGCGACCCTGGGCGAGCTCGTCGCCTGGATCATCGGCTGGGACCTCGTGCTCGAGCTCGCGCTCGGTGCCGCCGTCGTGGCGCGTGGCTGGTCCGCCTACCTGCAGGACCTCCTGAGCCTGCCGACGTGGCTCGCCGGTGACGACGCGACCGTCGATATCGGCGCGGTCGCCGTCGTCGTGGGCCTGACCGTCGTCGCCCTGCTCGGCACCAAGCTCTCGGGCCGGTTCACGAGCGTGCTCGTCATCATCAAGGTCGCGGTCGTGCTGTTCGTGATCGTCGCGGGCCTGTTCTTCGTCAAGGCCGCGAACCTCTCGCCGTTCGTGCCCGCGTCGAAGCCGGTGGAGGGCGAGTCCGGCATCGACTCCACGTTGCTCCAGGCCATCTTCGGCGTCGACCCGACGGTGTTCGGCGTCTACGGCATCATCGCCGCCGCGTCCGTCGTCTTCTTCGCCTTCATCGGCTTCGACGTCGTCGCGACGACCGCCGAGGAGACCAGGAACCCGCAGCGCGACATGCCGCGCGGCATCCTCGGCTCGCTGCTCATCGTGACCGTGCTCTACGCCGCCGTCGCGTTCGTCGTCACGGGCATGCTCAAGTACAGCGACGAGCGGATGAACACCGCCGCGCCGCTCGCGGCCGCGTTCAAGGCGAACGGCCTGGACTGGGCGAGCAAGCTCATCTCGGTCGGCGCCGTCGCCGGCCTGACCACGGTCATCCTCGTGCTCATGCTCGGCCAGGCGCGCGTCCTCTTTGCGATGTCGCGCGACGGGCTGCTGCCGGTTCAGCTCGCCAAGGTGCACCCGCGCTTCGGCACCCCGTCGATCATCACGGTCGTCGTCGGCGGCTTCGTCGCCGTGCTGGCCGGCTTCGTGCCGCTCACCGAGCTGTCGAAGCTCGTCAGCATCGGCACGCTGTTCGCGTTCGTCGTCGTGTCGGTCGGTGTGCTCGTGCTGCGCCGCACCCGGCCCGAGCTCGACCGCTCGTTCCGCGTGCCGGCCGTCGGGCTCGTCGCCACGCTCTCGGTCCTGGCCTGCCTGTGGCTCATGGTGAACCTGTCGGTCGAGACCTGGCTGCGGTTCGTCGTCTGGATGCTGCTCGGCGTCGGCCTGTACTTCGTCTACGGTCGCCGCCACTCGCGGCTCGGCCGGGAGAGCGACCCGAGCCTGCGCTAGGCCGGCTTGACGCCCGCGTGGAACACGCGGACGTTCTCGCGCCAGCCGCCCAGTGCGTCGAAGGGCATCGGGTCCTCCTCGGCCTTCTTGCGTACGTCGCGACGCCGCTCGGTCGTGTCGAACCCCTTGTCGATCGTCTCGGTCCCCGCGTGCAGGAACTCGAGGGCCTCGGGCGTGTAGCGCCAGAAGTCGATCGGGCACGGGTGGTAGCGCCAGCTGAACAGCGTCGACGTGTAGACGAGGCCGCCGGGGCGCAGGATCCGGACGATCTCCTCGCCCGCCCGCCAGGGTCGGTCGATGTGCTCGAAGACGTCGACGCTCAGGACGACGTCGAAGGACGCGTCCGGGATCTCGGGGCAGTCCGTGATGTCGCCGATGACGACGCCGGGGCCCGTCTCGGCGAGGTCGAGGTTCAGGTACTCGAACCGGTCGGCGTCGAAGACCCGGCCGCGCGGGTGGCCGCGTCCGCCGATCTCGAGCACCCGGCCGCCGGTCACCCCGGCCTTGTCGAGCATGAGCGTCAGGTGCTCGTTGATCCGGTCGTCGCGGACCGGCCCACCCTTCCACTCGTCCCGCAGGCGGTCGAGCTCGACGAGCTTCGGGTCGCGCGGCGGAGGTGGCGGCGGCGGTGGCGTGTACAGCGCGCGGGCCAGTCGGCGCCGCACGCGCAGGCTGAACGGGTCCTTGCTCATGCCGGGACGCTAGGAGCGGAGCGTGAACGCGCGGTGAGGTCGCGGGCAACGGCCGGTGGCCGCGGCCGGTCGGTCAGACGCGGTCGAGCGCGTCCGCGTGGTGCCGGCCGCGGGGCACGATCATCGGGGTGCCGCTCAGCGGGTCGGGCATGACCTCGCACGGCAGCCCGAACACGTCCGTGACCACGGCGGCGTCGACGACGTCGGTCGGGGCGCCTTGGCACACGATCGCGCCGCCCTTCATCGCGATCAGGTGGTCGGCGTACCGGCAGGCGAGGTTGAGGTCGTGCAGCACGAGCACGATGGTCTTGCCGTGCGAGCGGTTCAGGTCGGTCAGCAGGTCCAGCAGCTCGACCTGGTGGTTGATGTCGAGGTACGTGGTCGGCTCGTCGAGCAGCAGCAGGTCGGTGTCCTGCGCGAGGGCCATCGCGACCCACACGCGCTGGCGCTGGCCGCCGGACAACGCCGCGAGCGGGCGGTCGGCGAGGTCGGCGGTGCCGGTCGCCTCGAGGGCCGTCGCGACAGCCACCTCGTCCTCGTCGGACCAGCGCCGGAACCATCCCTGGTGCGGGGTAGCGGCCCCGGCCCACGAGGTCGGCGACGGTGATGCCGTCGGGCGCGACGGGCGTCTGCGGCAACAGGCCGAGGACCCGCGCGACGTCGACGCTGCGCATGTCCTGCACCGACGTGCCGTCGAGCACGACCGCGCCCGTGCGCGGTCGCAGCAGCCGCGCGAGGCCGCGCAGCAGGGTCGACTTGCCGCAGGCGTTGGCGCCCACGATGACCGTGATCCGGCCGTCGGGGATCGTCACGTCCAGGTGCGACACGATGTCCTCGGGTCCGTAGCCGAGGGAGATGTCCTCGGCGCGGAGCTCGTGCGACGTCATCCGCCACGTCCTTCCCGGTTGACGGTGGCCAGGAGCCAGATGAGGTAGGGGGCGCCGATCGCGCCGGTCACGACGCCGGTCGGCAGGGGCACGGGCAGCAGGTGGTTCGCGACGATGTCGGCGAGCAGCACCATGACCGCCCCGACGAAGGCCGCCGCGAGCAGGCCGGAGCCGTTGGCCCCGATGAGCCGGACGGCGATCGGTCCGGCGATGAGGGCCACGAAGGGCAGCGGGCCGGCCACCGCGACGGCGAGCGCCACGAGCACGACCGCGATGCCGAGCAGGAGGAGCCGCATCGTCTCGACGCGCACGCCGAGCGCGTGGGCGGCGTCGTCGCCGAGCTCGAGCACGTCGAGGTGCCGGTTGAGCACGAGGGTGAGCGGCAGCAGGACCGCGAGCACGACGAGCAGCAGCCGCAGCTGCGGTGCGCCCGCGTTGCCGACCGACCCGACGAGCCACGTCATCGCCTCGCGGGCCTCGAAGATGTCGGCCCGCGCGAGCAGGTATCCCGTGAGGGAGACCAGGAGCTCGCTGATCCCGATGCCGACGAGGATGAACCGGTAGCCCGTGACGCCGTCGCGCCAGGCCAGCAGGTAGATGAGCAGGGAGGCCACGAGCGCCCCGACGAGCGCCGCGCCGGACACGAAGAGCGCGCTGACGTTCAGCAGGATGATCGACGACACCGCGGCGAGGCTGGCGCCCGCGGAGATGCCGACGAAGTCCGGCGACGCGAGCGGGTTCGCCAGGATCTTCTGGAACACCAGGCCGGAGACGCCCAGGGCCAGGCCGACGGCCAGCGCGGTGGAAGCGGCTGGGAGGCGCAGGTCGCGCACGACGAAGTCGACCGACGGGTCCGAGGACAGCCGGAAGGTCGAGGCGACGACCTCCCACACGGTCACCGGGAAGCTGCCGATCATCATCGTCGCCACGAACAGCGCGAACGCGACGACGCCCAGCAGGCCCGTCACGACCGCGACGTGACGGCGGCGTCCGCGACGGCCCGAGCGGGTCGTCGCGAGGGACTCGGGAGGAGCCTGCAGGTCGATCGCCATCACAGCTCCGCCAGGTTCCGTCGGCGCACGAGCGCGATGAACGCGGGCGCGCCGAGCACGCCCAGCACGACGCCGACCTGCAGCTCGCCGTCGCCGGCCGAGATGCGGGCCAGGACGTCGGCACCGAGCAGGATGATCGGGCTCAGCAGGGCGCTGTAGGGCAGCACCCAGCGGTAGTCGGGACCGCAGATCGCGCGGGCGACGTGGGGCACGACGAGGCCGACGAAGACGATCGGGCCGCACGCCGCGGTCGCCGCACCGGCGAGCACGGCGACGAGGCCGAAGAGGACCGTACGGGTCAGCCGGACCCGCTGGCCGAGCGCGACCGCCATGTCGTCGCCGAGCGCGAGACCGTTGAGGGCCCGGCCGGCGAGCAGCGCGACGAGGCTGCCCACGACGATGAACGGCGCGGTCTGCTCGACCACCGGCCAGTAGCGGCCGGCGAGCGAGCCGACCTGCCAGAACCGCAGCTGGTTGAGCGCGTCGACGTTGGACATGACGATGCCCGTGGTGACCGACGTCAGCCCGGCGGTCACGGCCGCACCCGCGAGCGCGAGCTTGACGGGCGTCGCCCCCTCGCGACCCATCGACGCGACGCCGTAGACGACGAACGTCGCGGCCGCGGCGCCGAGGAAGCCGAACCAGATCGACGTCGACAGGTCCTGGATGCCGAACAGCATGATCGCGACGACGATGAACGACGCGGCTCCCGCGTTGATGCCCATGATCCCGGGATCGGCGAGCGGGTTGCGGGTCAGGCCCTGCAGCAGCGTGCCGCCGAGTCCGAGCGCGAGGCCGGCGAGCAGGCCGACGATCGTGCGCGGCACCCGCAGCTCGCGGATGACCGTCACGTCGGTCCGCGTGGGGTCGGGCTCGACGAGGGCCTTCCAGATGGTCCCGAGACCGACGTCCCGGGTCCCGAGGGTCACGCTCACGAAGCACATGAGCGCGAGCACCCCGAGCAGCACGAGCAGGCCGACGGCGAGCCCTCCACCGTGCCGGTGCTCCGGCGCGGTGGAGGAACCCGTCGACCTGACGTGCGTGAGGGTCACGACGAGAGGTCCGCGTTCGCCTTGGAGACGGCGACCGTCAGCTGGTCGAGCTGCGACGCGTACTGGTCGTAGGTGTGGACCCAGAAGCCGGGCCACGGCGTGACGGCCTTGGCCTTCGCGGCCTTGATGTCGTCCCACGTGGGCTGGCGCTCGGCGGTCTTGAGGCTGCCGGCGTAGTCGCGGTCGTCGACGAGCAGCAGGTCGGGCTGGTACTTGTCGGCCTTCTCCCAGCTCAGGTACTCCCAGTAGGGGAAGTCCTTCTTGGGGCTGTCGGGCTCGATGACGTCGAGGCCCCACTCCTTGAAGTCGGTCAGCGACGTCGAGTACTTGGGGACCGCGACGTAGAGGATGTCGTCGGCGGGCGAGACGGCCATGACCGACAGGCCCTCCTTGGCGGCGACGGTCTTGCTGAAGCGCTCCTTGGCCTCCTCGTAGCGCTTCTTGCTGGCCTCGGCCTTGCCCTCGTCGGTGTCGACGCCCAGGCTCTCGGCGAAGCCGTCGTACCACTCGACGATGTCCTCGAGGGAGCCCTGCTGCTTGGCGCCGATGATCGGCGCGAGCTTGGCGACCTTCTTCGACTCGGCGCTCACCGACTCCTCGAAGCCCGAGTACGCCTTCTCCGGCGGCCAGTAGTCCGCGACGATCAGGTCGGGCTTGAGCGCGGCGGCCTTCTCGGCGTCGATCTTGCCCCACGTCGTGCCGATGATCTCGATGCCGCTGAGGTCGACGCCCTTGAGCGACGGCTCGGTCTTGACCGGCTGGCTCAGGTAGATGCCGACGGGCTTGATGCCGTACGCGATGAGCGCGGAGGCCTCCTGCGCGCTGGCGATGATGCGCTTCGGCTTCTGGTCGAGCGAGATCGTGTCGCCGCTGCCGGAGGTGTACTGCCAGCCGCCGTCGGCGGAGTCGTCGGACTCGCTCGACCCGCACGCGGTGAGCGCGAGGGCGGCGACGAGACCGGCCACGAGGAGCCGGACGGTCTTGAGGGACATGCGGGGGGATCCTTCGCTGGGGGAACGGTGAGTACAGCGAAGGTCAGCCTAACTTAGGTGACCCTGAGGAGGCGAGGGGGCGTGATCTACTCCACTCGCCCGGGTCCGCGAGGCTCGTCCGAACGGGGCTTGTCCACAGGTGCGCGCGCGGCGGAGGGGGGTGTCGGAGCACCTCCCTAGGTTCGAAGCATGAGCCCGACGACCCCGCCCACGACGAGCGACCTCACGGCGCTCGCGCGGGAGCGGGCCCGGGCCGAGGCCCGCGAGGTGGCCGCGATCGTCCGGTTCCGCGACGCCGAGCTGCAGCGCATCGCGCAGCACGACTCCCCCATGCTCCGGCTCGTCGAGCGCAGCGGCATCCCCGGTGAGATCGGGCGCGCCACCGGCCGGTCCGAGGGCCAGGTGCACCAGCTGCTCGCCACCGCAGACCGGTTGCTCGAGCACGCTCCGCTGACCTGGGCCGCCTTCGCCGAGGGCCGCATCGACCTCGCCCGGGCGCGGGAGATCTCGCTGACGCTCGACCGGCTGCACCACGACTCCTCGCGCGAACGCCTCGACGCCCAGGGCGTGACGTACGCCGAGACCCACACGGTCGCCGAGACGCGGGCCTGGCTGCGCCGCTTCGTCGCGCGGGTCGAGGCCGACCTCGCGGTCGAGCGCTCCGAGGCCGAGGTCCGCCGCCGGCACGTCCAGGTCACCCACGTCGACGACGGCATGGCCTGGGTCGCCGCCTACCTGCCCTCGCACCAGGCCGCCGCGATCGCGACCCGGCTCCGCCGCGAGGCACGCGCCCGGCGCCGCGCCGGCGACGACCGCACGATCGACCAGCTGCGCGCCGACCTGCTCGCCGCGTGGGCGCTCACCCGCTCGGCCGACGACGCCGCCCGCCCCACCGGCACGACGATCGACGTCGCGGTCACCATCGACGCCCCCGTGCTCGTCGGTGCGGCCGACGGTCACGCCGAGTCCGCCGACGGCGCCTGGACCGTCCCCGCCGCGTGGGTCCTCGAGGCGGCCGCCGACGGCCAGGGGTACTTCCACCGGCTGCTGCTCGACCCCGTCACCGGCGACACGCTCCGGCACGACTACCGGGGGTACGCCCCGCCGGACCTGCTGCGCCGGGCGATCGTCCTGCGCGACGGCACCTGCGTCGCGCCCGGGTGCACGCGGCCGGCGGCGGAGTGCGAGCTCGACCACCGAGAACCCTGGCCGGCAGGCAGGACCTCCGGCGAGAACCTCGACCCACGGTGCACCCGGCACCACGCCCTCAAGGGTCACCGTCTGCTGCGCCGCGACGCCCGCAGCACGGTCGAGCGTCGCCTGCCCCCACCATGACGACGGCCCGCCCGAGCCGGAGCTCGGACGGGCCGTGGTCAGCGACCGATCAGGCGAACTTCTCGCCGTTCTTCGCCTTCTCCAGCAGCAGCGGCGGCGGGGTGAAGCGCGCACCGTACTGCTCGGCGAGCTGCTGGGCCCGCTCGGTGAACGCCTCGACGCCGATGCGGCCGTCGGCCGCCTCGTAGCCGTTGATGTACTGGATCGCGCCGCCCTGCAGGGCCGGGAAGCCGATGCCGAAGATCGAGCCGATGTTCGCGTCGGGCACCGTGCGCAGCACGCCCTCCTCGAGGCACTTGACCGTCTCGAGGCTCATGATGAACGTGAGCCGCTCCTTGAGGTCCTCGAAGGCGGGCTGCTCGGCCGCGACCGGGAACTCCTCGGCCAGGCCCGACCACAGGCCGGCACGCTTGCCGCCCTCGTAGTCGTAGAAGCCCGCGCCCTTGAGGCGACCCGGACGCTCCAGCTCGATCATCCGGTCGATGATCTTCTCCGCCGGGTGCTCGTCCCACGTGCCGCCGTCGGCCTCGACGGCCGCCTTCGACTCGTTGCGGATCTTCGTCATGAGCTCGAGGTTCAGCTCGTCGCTCAGCTGCAGCACGGCGGCCGGGAAGCCGGCCTGCGTCGTCGCGCGCTCGATCGTCACCGGGTGGACGCCCTCGGCCAGCATGCCGATGCCCTCGTTGACGAACGTGCCGATGACCCGGCTGGTGAAGAAGCCACGGCTGTCGCCGACGACGATCGGGGTCTTCTTGATCGCCTTCGTGTAGTCGACGACGCGGGCGATGGCCTCGTCCGACGTCTTCTCCCCGGCGATGATCTCGACGAGCGGCATCTTGTCGACCGGCGAGAAGAAGTGGATGCCGATGAAGTCCTCGGGACGGTCGACACCGTCGGCCAGGATCGTGATCGGCAGCGTCGACGTGTTCGAGCCGAGCAGCGCGTCCGGCTTGACGACCTTCTGGACCTCGCCGAAGACCTCGTGCTTGAGCTTGACCGACTCGAAGACGGCCTCGACGACGAAGTCGCAGCCCTCCAGGTCGGCGTAGTCGGCGGTCGGCGTGATGCGCGCGAGGATCTCGTCCCGCTTCTCCGGCGTCAGACGCTTCTTCTCGACCTGCTTGTCGAGCAGACCCTGGCTGTAGGACTTGCCCTTCTCGGCGGCCTCGAGCGAGACGTCCTTGAGCACGACCTCCATGCCGGCGCGGGCGCTGACGTACGCGATGCCCGCGCCCATCATGCCGGCGCCGAGGACGGCGACCTTCTCGGCCTTGGTCGGGGCGATGCCCTCCGGACGGCTCTTGCCGGCGTTGATCGCGCCGAGGTCGAAGAAGAACGCCTGCGTCATGTTCTTGAACTGCTGCCCGACGAGGAGCTCGACCAGGTAGCGCGACTCGATCCGGCTCGCGGTGTCGAAGTCGACCTGCGCACCCTCGACCGCTGCGGCCAGGATGTTGCGCGGCGCCTTGTAGGGCGCGCCCTTGATCTGCTTGCGCAGGGTCGCGGGGAACGCCGGCAGGAACTGCGCGAGCTTCGGCGTCGACGGCGTGCCGCCCGGCATCCGGTAGCCCTGGCGGTCCCACGGCTGCTTGGCCGCATCCTCGTCGCCCTGGACCGACTCGATCCACGCGACGGCCCGCTGCACGAGCTCGTCGGCGGGGACGACCTCGTCGACCAGGCCGGTCTTGAGCGCCTTCTCGGGCTTCATCCGCGGACCCTGCAGCAGGACGTTCATGAGCGCGTCCTGCAGGCCGAACATGCGGACGGTGCGCGTGACACCGCCACCGCCCGGCAGCAGGCCGAGGGTGACCTCGGGCAGGCCGACCTCGTAGCGACCCTCGGCCGCGACGCGGTGGTGCGCGGCGAGCGCGATCTCGAGGCCGCCGCCGAGCGCGGAGCCGTTGATGGCCGCGACGACCGGCTTGCCGGACGTCTCGAGCTTGCGCAGCGTCGCCTTGATGCCCTCGACGTTGTCGAAGAGCTGCTGGGCGTCGTCGGGCGTCGCCTGCGTCATGAGCTTCAGGTCGCCGCCGGCGAAGAAGGTCTTCTTGCCGGAGCGGACCACGACGCCCTTGATCGCGTCGGCGTCCTTGGCGATGTCGTCGACGAGTCGGTCGACGGCCTTGGCCATCGAGTCCGAGTACGCCTGGTTCATCGTGTTGGCGTTCTGGCTGGGGTCGTCGATGACGAGGTGGACGATGCCGTTCTCGACCTCGTACCGCACTGCTTCAGTCATGGGTGTGTTCTCTCCTGGGAATGAGGTCGCGGGTCAGACGCGCTCGACGATCGTGGCGATGCCCATGCCGCCGCCGATGCACAGCGTGGCCAGGCCGTAGCGCTTCTCGCGGCGCTCGAGCTCGTCGACGAGGGTGCCGAGGATCATCGCGCCGGTCGCGCCGAGCGGATGGCCCATCGCGATGGCGCCGCCGTTGACGTTCGTCTGCTCGTGCGGGTAGTCGTCGAGGTCGCGCATGAGCTTCATGGCGACGGCGGCGAACGCCTCGTTGATCTCGATGAGGTCGATGTCGTCGATCGACAGGCCGGCCTTGTCGAGCGCCTTGCGGGCGGCGGGGCCGGGGCCCGTCAGCATGATCGTCGGCTCCGAGCCGATGACGGCCGTCGAGACGATGCGGGCGCGCGGCGTCAGGCCGTGCCGCTGGCCGGCCTGCTCGTTGCCGATGAGCACGAGGGCCGCGCCGTCGACGATGCCCGAGCTGTTGCCGGCGTGGTGGACGTGGTTGATCTTCTCGACCTGCACGTACTTCTCGAGCGCGACGGAGTCGAACCCGGCGAAGTCGCCGATCTGCGCGAACGACGGCGCGAGCCCGGACAGCGACTCGACGGTCGTGCCCTCACGGACGAACTCGTCGTGGTCGAGGATCGTCATGCCGTTGACGTCCTTGACCGGGATCAGCGACTTGTCGAAGTAGCCGTTGGCGATGGCCTTGGCGGCGCGCGCCTGCGACTCGGCGGCGAACGTGTCGACGTCCTCGCGGCTGAAGCCCTCGATCGTCGCGATCAGGTCGGCGCCGATGCCCTGGGGCACGAAGTCGGTGTCGAGCGCGGTCCGGGGGTCCATCGCCCACGCGCCGCCGTCGGAGGCCATGGGCACGCGGCTCATGGACTCGACGCCGCCGGCGACGATGAGGTCCTCCCAGCCGGACTTCACCCGGGCCGAGGCCTGGTTGATCGACTCCAGGCCGGAGCCGCAGAAGCGGTTGAGCTGCACGCCGGCGACCTGCTCGCCGAAACCGGCGGCCAGGACGGCAGTGCGGGCGATGTCGGCGCCCTGGTCGCCGACGGGGGAGACGACGCCGAGCACGACGTCGTCGACCTCGTTCGGGGCGAGGTCGGGGTTACGGGTGGTGAGCTCCTCGAGCAGGCCGTTCAGCAACGAGATCGGCTTGACCTCGTGCAGGGAGCCGGTCTTCTTGCCGCGTCCTCGGGGGGTGCGGATGGCGTCGTAGACGAAAGCCTCGGTCATGTCAGTGTCCTCGCATCGCGTGGTAGAACCTTCGGAGACGATTGTGACACCATCACTGTCAGAGTTTCCAGGGGACCCCCGAAGAATGTCGCGAGAACCACTAGGCTCGGCCCGGTGAACACCGCCCGGGAGACGCTGAGCGTCGAGCAGCTCGCCGCCCGCGTCGGCATGACGGTGCGCACCGTGCGCTTCTACGCGGGGCGCGGCCTGATCCCGCCGCCGCGCCGCGAGGGCCGCAACGGCTACTACGGCCCGGACCACCTCGCGCGGCTCGAGCTCGTGC
Source organism: Aeromicrobium erythreum (assembly GCA_036946185.1). Lineage (GTDB taxonomy): Bacteria > Actinomycetota > Actinomycetes > Propionibacteriales > Nocardioidaceae > Aeromicrobium > Aeromicrobium erythreum_A. The sequence continues at coordinate 36,788 of JAQIJP010000020.1, read as the reverse complement.
GCGAGCTGCAGGCCCACGGCTTCACGCTGTCGGCGATCGAGGGCTACCTCGAGCAGATCCCCGACGACGCCTCGCCGGAGCAGGTCGCGCTGCACCGCACGCTGCTCGCGCCCTGGACGCCCGAGATGCCGGAGACGCTGGACCGTGCGGCGCTCGAGGTCCGCGCCGGCCGGGCGCTGAGCGACGACGAGCTCGAGATCCTCGTGGCGATCGGCGTCGTCGAGCCCACCCCGACCGAGGACGTGTTCCGGCTCGCGCCCGCCCACCTCGCCGTCGGCATCGGCTTCCTCGAGGCCGGTCTCCCGGCCGACGCCGCGCACCACGCGCGGCGCGTCATCACCGAGCACGGGCAGGCGCTCGCGCACGACCTCACCGCGCTGTTCCGCGACAAGGTCTGGCCGCACCTCAAGGCCTCGGGCCAGCCGCCGGAGATGATCACCGCGATGGTCGAGCGCTTCAAGCCGCTCACCGTGCAGGCCCTCGTCACTGCGTACGAGGAGGCCGTCGACGACGAGAAGCGCCGCACGGTCCGCCGCAAGGCCGCCGACCGCGACTGAGGCGACTGACGTCACGCCCGTCTCGCGCTGCGCGCGCCCACCGACCCCGGTATCTTTGTCGACATACGAAGGGAAGTATCCCGTCGACCCGCGTGCGTCAGCACGGTGCCTCCATGGGCACCCGCGCCGGGTGGCCCGCCCGGGCGGAGAAACCTTCGCGATCCCTGTCATCCGACACTGCACCGCGAAGGAGCGCACTCCCCCATGCCTCTCGGTTCCTCCCTCGACTGGACCCTGTTGTTCGTCGCGATCGTCGTCCTGCTCGCGATCGACCTGCTGCTGACCCGCAAGCGCGACGAGATGCCGGTCCGCGTGGCCGCCCTCTGGTCGATCGCCTGGATCCTCATCGCCCTCGCGTTCGCCGGCGTGCTCTACCTGTTCGGGACCACCGAGCAGTCCGGTACGTACCTGGCCGGCTACCTGGTGGAGAAGTCGCTGTCGCTCGACAACGTCTTCGTCTTCCTCGTGGTGCTCGGCGCGTTCGCCGTCCCGACGCCGAAGCGGGTCCGCCTGCTGACCTACGGCATCGTGCTCGCGCTCGTGCTGCGCCTGGTCTTCATCCTCGTCGGCGCCGCGGCGCTCGACGCGGCCTCGTGGCTGACCTACCCGTTCGCCGCGCTGCTCGCCTGGACCGGCTGGCGGCTGTGGAAGCACCGCAACGACCACGACGGCGACGAGAAGCTCGTCGAGGGCGTCAAGAACAAGCTGACGATCGCCGAGGGCGACCACGGCGACAAGCTGATCACCAAGGAGAACGGCAAGCGGATGCTGACCACGGGCGGCGCCGCCCTGGTCGCGATCGCTGTCGTCGACATCATCTTCGCCGTCGACTCCGTGCCCGCGATCCTCGGCATCACGACCGACACCTACGTCGTGTTCGCGGCCAACGCCTTCGCCCTGCTGGGCCTGCGGCCGCTGTTCTTCCTGGTCGCCGAGCTGGTGGCCCGCCTGAAGCACCTCAAGGCCGCGCTGGCCGCGCTGCTGGTCTTCATCGCCGCGAAGATGGTCTACGGCGAGGTCCTCGACACCAAGGTCGGCGTCGAGTGGTCGCTCGGCGGCGTCCTGCTCGTCCTCGGCGCCGGCGTCCTGGCCTCGCTCCCCGCCTACCGCCGGGAGAAGAAGGCCGAGGAGGCCGGCCGGCGGGCCTGAGTCAGGCCACGACCGCGAGACGGTTCGCGTCCCTCAGCAGGGTGCGGGCCGTCTCGCGCGCGCAGGCGCGGTTCGTGCCGATGAAGCCGGTGGCCCCGCGCTTCGCCCAGCCCACGACGTAGACGCCCGGGCGCCCGACGACGGCGCCGGCCTCGTGCGCGACGGCACCCGTCACGGGGTCCACCGGCAGCGGGACGTCCGCCGGCAGCCGGTGGCCGATCGCGGCGACGACCAGGCCCGACCACCAGGTGTCGGCGTCCGGCCGTCGGCCGAACGCCAGGGTGATCGAGCGGTCCCCGGTCGGCTCCGGTGCGGCAGCCATCCGGCGCAGGACCGTGGCCCGGTGGCCCGGCAGGCCGGTCGGCTCCCCCAGGTCCTCGACGCCGGTGGCGCGGACCGTCCGGTCGCGCAGCGCCGCGAGGCCGATGAGCTCCGAGGTCGTGCAGGCCGCGGTCATCGCGGCGCCCCGGGCGAGGACCGTGACGTGGCGGCGCGGGACCGCGGCGAGGCGGGCCCGGACGAGGTCGGACAGCTCGGCGTCGGCGAGCCGCTCGGGCGGTGCCGTCAGGACCCGGGCGACGTCGAGCGCGACGTTGCCGGCCCCGACGACGGTGACGTGCTCGGCGTCGATCCCCTCCGGCACGACCGCGCCGGGTCGGCCGTTCCACCAGGCCACCAGGTCGGCGGCGCCGACGACCGGGGTCGTGACCCCGGTCGGCACGTCGAGCCGGCGGGGCACCGCGGCGCCGCCCGCCCACACGACGGCGTCGTGGTCGGCACGCAGGTCGTCGAGCGCGTCGACGCGCACGCCGGTCCGCAGCGTGATCCGCGGGTGGTCGCAGATGCGGGCGAGCTGGGAGCGGACCGCGCGGGTCCGGCGATGGTCGGGCGAGACCCCCCACCGGGCCAGGCCGAACGGCTCCGCGTGCTGCTCGAGCAGCGTCACCTCGACCTCCGGGTTCTTGACCAGCTCGTCGGCGAGGTAGACCGCCGCCGGCCCCGACCCGACGACGGCGACCCGCAGCCCGCCGGACCGGGCGAGCCGGACGGTGGTCGGGACCGGCGCCTGCAGGGCCCGTGGCCGGTGCAGCTGGTGGTAGGCGGCGGCGAGGTCGACGAACGGCAGCTCGTCGTCGCCGAGGCGGGTGTGCGGCTTGATGGCGCCGACCGGACACGCGCCGACGCAGGCGCCGCAGTCGACGCACGCCGACGGGTCGACGTAGAGCATCTCGGTCGTGCCGAAGTCCGGCTCGTCGGGCGTCGGGTGGATGCAGTTGACCGGGCAGGCGTGGACGCAGGCCGCGTCGGTGCAGCAGCTCCGGGTGACGACGTGCGTCACGGCCGGCTCAGGCGGCCTCGTAGGCGACCGCGGGCTCGCCGCGGTAGCGGGACGAGCGACCGTCGATCTTGAGCAGCCGCCACACCCGACGGGACGTCCGCGTCATGAGGTCCGCCTCCTCGGCGAGCATCCGGACGTCGCTGAACAGCTCGGCCAGCCGCTCGCGCGACTCCGGCGCCCGCCAGTAGAGGTCCTTCATGACGTCCTCGGGGATGTCGAACGTCTCCCGGAACTCCTTCGGCGGGACCATGATCAGGTCGCACGCGAGCCGCATGATGACGGGGAACATGACCGCCGTGAACTGGCGGCTCAGGCCGGTCAGGCGCGGGCCGCGGCGCTTGACGTACTCGTGCGCGAACGAGATGTGCCGCGCCTCCTCGGCGACGTGGATCTGCATGATCCGGCGGATCACGGGCGGCATCTCCTCGGCCTCGCGCAGGATCGTCTTCTGCGTGTGGTCGATCGGCTCCTCGCCGGCGAGCACCGCGATGAAGAAGCCGACGGGCGCGAACGAGGCGAACCACGGGATGACCGGCGCGACGAGCTTCATGTAGCGCGGCATCCCGGGCACGTCGACGCCGATCCGGTTCACCGTCTCCTGGAACATCTGCGTGTGGTGGCACTCCTCCGTCGCCTCGTGGGTGAGGTAGCGGAACTCCGGGGAGCCGTTGCGCAGGCTGAAGACGTACTGCATGATCCCGCGGATCAGCAGGTTCTCGAATTGCAGGCCGACCTTGAGGATGTTGGCCTGGCGCCACATCCCGATCGCGATCTGCCGCTCGAGCGGCTGCGCCTGGTACCAGGGGTGCGCGCCGAGCGGGTCCGCCGTCGCCGGCAGCACCCAGCGGCGGTCGGTGGGGTCGATCGCGAAGTCGGGGTCGTCCCACGGGACGTCGACGAAGGCGTCGAAGTGGCGGTCGACGGAGGCCTGGGAGAGCATCCGCAGGGTCTCGGCGTAGTCGGTCGTGGCCTCGATCGTCATGCGGGCTCCTGATCAGCCATCGGTCATGTGACATCGGTCGATGTCACAGTCTGGGCGGCTACAGTCTGCGCATGGACGAGCGCCGGTGTCAACAGGTCGTGGAGGCTCGATGAGCGAGTACCGCATCGACGAGCTCGCCCGGGCCGCGGGCACGACCGTGCGCAACATCCGCGCCTACCAGGACCGCGGGCTGCTGCACCCGCCGCGCGTGCTCGGCCGCGTCGGCGTCTACTCCGAGTCGCACCTGCGCCGGCTGCGCCGCGTGCTGTCGCTGCTGCGGCGCGGCTACGCCTCCGCCCAGATCCAGGAGCTGCTCGGCGCGTGGGAGAGCGGCACCGGCCTCGCCGGCGTCATCGACGTCGAGGAGGCCGCGACCGGCGCGTGGACCGACGAGTCACCCGTCGAGCTGGCGCGGGCCGACCTGGCCGAGCAGGTCGGTGGCGAGGACCAGCTCGCCCGGCTCGTCGCGACGGGCTGGGCCACCGCCGACGGCGACCGGGCCACGTTCCACAGCCCCGCCCTGCTCGACGCCTTCGCCGAGGCCCGTGAGCTCGGCTGGTCCGCCGAGCGTCTCGTCGACCTGCACGTCGAGCTCGCCCCGGCGGTCGACGCCGTCGCCGGGCTGTTCGTCGACGCCGCGGTCGACCAGCTCGTCGGCGAGCACGGCGACACCTGGGTGCCGCGCGGCGAGGAGGCCGCCCGCACGATCGAGCTGTTCGGCCGGCTGCGCGGCCTGACGACGACGACGGTGCGCGTCCACCTGGCCCGCGCGCTCCAGGAGCGCGCCGTGCAGGCCGTGGACGAGCACCGTCGTCGGGTCGAGTCGGCGAAGGACTAGGTCACAGCCCCATCGTGCGGCCGATGATCTCCTTCATGATCTCGGTCGTCCCGCCGTAGATCGTCTGGATGCGGGTGTCGAGGTACGCCTTCGAGATCGGGTACTCGCTCATGTAGCCGTAGCCGCCGTGCAGCTGCAGGCACTTGTCGACGGTCTTCTTCTGCAGCTCCGTCGTCCACCACTTGCCCATCGCGGCGTCGGAGACGGTCAGGTCGCCGCGGTTGTGCTGCACGATCGACTCGTCGACGAACACCTGGGCGATCCGGGCCTCGGTCTCGAGCTCGGCGAGCACGAAGCGCGAGTTCTGGAACGAGCCGACCGGCTTGCCGAACGCCTTGCGCTCCTTGACGTACTCGAGCGTCATGTCGATCGCCGCACGGCACGCGGCGGCCGCGACGACCGAGATCGACAGGCGCTCCTGCGGGAGCTTCTCCATCAGGTAGACGAAGCCCTTGCCCTCCTCGCCGACGAGGTTCGAGGCGGGCACGCGGACGTCGTCGAAGAACAGCTCGGCGGTGTCCTGCGCCTTGAGGCCGATCTTGTCGAGGTTGCGGCCCCGCTCGAAGCCGGGAGTGCCGCGCTCGACGGCGATGAGCGAGAAGCCCATCGCGCCGGCCTCGGGGTCGGTCTGGCACACGACCAGCACGAGGTCGGCGTTGATGCCGTTCGTGATGAACGTCTTGGAGCCGTTGATGACCCACTCGTCACCCTCGCGGCGGGCGCTCGTCTTGATGCCCTGCAGGTCCGAGCCGGTGCCGGGCTCGGTCATGGCGATCGCGGTGATCGTCTCGCCGGTGCAGAACTTCGGCAGCCAGCGCGCCTTCTGCTCCTCCGAGGCGTAGGACAGCAGGTAGCCGGAGACGAGGTCGGTCTGGATCACGAAGCCGACGCCGCTCGCGCCGACCCGGGTGACCTCCTCGGACAGGATCGCGTTGTAGCGGAAGTCCTCGATCCCGCCGCCGCCGTGCTCCTCCGGCATCATGAAGCCGAGCAGGCCGAGCTCGCCGGCCTTCTCCCAGACCTCGCGCGGGACGATGCCCTCCTTCTCCCACTGGTCGTGGTACGGGGCGATCTCCTTCTCGCAGAAGGTGCGGACGGTGTCGCGGAACGCGTCGTGGTCGGCGTCGAAGATGGTGCGCTTCATGGGGTCCTCCAGGGTGCGGTCGGGTCGGGCGGTCAGTCGTTCTGGACGGCGACGCCGTCGGCGACGAGGGAGTCGACGTCGTCGATCCCCCACGCGGTCAGCGCGTCACGGGTGCCGGCGCCGATGCGGGTCGGCGGGGTCGTGAGCTCGGCCGGGGTGGCCGAGAACCGGGGCGCCGGCGCGGGCTGCGTCATGCCGTCGCGCTCGACGTAGGTGCCGCGCGCGACGTTGTGCGGGTGCGTGTAGGCCTCGGTCAGCGGCACGACGGGCGCGACGCACGCGTCGGTGCCGTCGAACAGCTCGGCCCACTCGGCCTGGGTCCGCGACGCGAACGCCTCGCGCAGCCGCTCGCGCAGCGCGGGCCACTGGCTCGGGTCGTTGCGGTCGGGCAGGTCGGCGACGCCGGCCTCGGCGAGCAGCTTCTCGGTCGCGGCCCAGAACTGCGGCTCCAGCCCGCCGACCGACATGAACCGCCCGTCCGAGGTCTCGTAGACGTCGTAGAACGGGACGGCGCCGCCGAGCATGTTCGTGCCGCGCCGACCGTCCCAGACGTTGTTCTGCTGCATCGTGACCGCCATGGTCATCAGGTGCGCCACGCCGTCGGTGATGGCGGCGTCGACGACCTGGCCGGTGCCCGTCGAGCGGGCGTGGGTCAGCGCGGCCAGGACGCCGGCGACGAGGTAGAGCGAGCCGCCACCGAAGTCGCCGAGCAGGTTCATCGGGAAGCTCGGCTCCGCGGCGCGGCCGAGCGGGTCGAGCCCGCCGGCGACGGAGATGTAGTTGATGTCGTGGCCGGCGCTGTGCGCGAGCGGACCGTCCTGGCCCCAGCCGGTCATCCGGCCGTAGACGAGGGCGGGGTTGCGCTCGAGGCACACGTCCGGGCCGAGGCCGAGGCGCTCGGTGACCCCGGGTCGGTAGCCCTCGAGCAGGACGTCGGCCTTCTCGACGAGCTGGAGCACGAGCTCGATGCCGCGCTCGGACTTGAGGTCGATCGCGACGCTGGGGCGGCCGCGGCCCAGGAGGTCCCGCTCGGCGGGGGCGAGCGCGAGGCCCGGGCCCTGCGGGCGGTCGACGCGCACGACGTCGGCGCCGAGGTCGGCGAGGAGCATCGCGGCGAAGGGTCCCGGACCGATGCCGGCGAGCTCGACGACGCGGACGCCGGCGAGCGGTCCGGGGCGGTCAGCAGCGGAGTTGATCGTCACACCTTCATTGTGACAGTGAAACTGTCACGGTTGTCAAGCCGCCTCACATACCGGCAGTATGTGTGCGCGCAGCCCCCTTCGGAAGGACCCTCGATGCAGCACCCCGACCTCGCCTACACGCGACGCGGCTCCGGCCCCACGCTCGTGCTCCTGCACGGCATCGGGCACCGTCGGCAGATCTGGGACCCGATCATCGACGACCTGGCGACCCGCTACGACGTCATCGCGCCCGACCTCTCGGGCTTCGGGCAGTCCCCCGCGTTCGCCGGCGGCGTGCCGTACTCGATGGAGAACGCGGTCGAGCACCTGCAGGGCCAGTTCGAGCGGTGGGGCGTCGCCAAGCCGCACGTCGTCGGCAACTCGCTCGGCGGCGCGATCGCCCTCGAGCTCGGGGCCCGCGGCGCCGTCGCGTCCGTCACGGCCCTGAGCCCTGCCGGGTTCTTCGGGCCGGTCTCCCGCTTCCAGGCCCTCTTCGCGCTGCTCGTCCTGCGGCTGCTGGCCCTCCTGACGCCCAAGCCGGTCCTCGAGTCGCTCTCCCGCACGCGCGTCGGTCGGGTGCTCAGCGGCAACCTGCTCTACGTGCACCCCGACCGGCAGACGCCGGAGGCCACCTACGGCGACGCGCTCGCGCTCAAGCACGCCACGGCGTTCGAGCGCACCGCCAAGCAGGGCGTGACCTACCGGTTCGCGAGCCAGGTCCCCGTGCCGACGACCGTCGCCTGGGCGACCGAGGACCGGATCCTGCCCTACTCGCAGGCGCAGACCGCGAAGGACCGGCTGCCGTCGGCCCACCACGTCCCGCTGCCCGGCTGCGGCCACGTGCCGATCATCGACGACCCCGAGCTCGTCACGCGCGTGATCGACCAGACGGTCGCTCGCGCGGCGACGCGCGTCGCGGCATAGCGAGGGTGCCCCGGGCGTTGGCCCGGGCATGACTGCCGACGCGCCCGTGCTCGACTCCGTCGTCGTCGGCGCGGGCCAGGCCGGTCTGTCGTCGTCGTACCACCTGCGGCGACTCGGCGTGGAGCACGTCGTGCTCGACGCCGACGACGCGCCGGGCGGCGCCTGGCAGCACCGCTGGGACGCGCTCACGATGGCCGACGTGCACCGCGTCGCCGACCTGCCGGACGCGCCGGTGCCGCCGGCGACCGGTCCTGAGCGGGCGAACCAGTTCGTCCCGGCGTACTTCGCGGCCTACGAGCACGAGCACGAACTGCCCGTCGTTCGTCCCGTCGCCGTCGACCGCGTCGAGGACGAGGACGGCCTGCTCGTCGTGCACGCGGGCGACCGGTCCTGGCGCACCCGGACGCTCGTCAACGCGACCGGCACCTGGCGACGGCCGTTCGTCCCCCGCTACCCCGGCCAGGAGACGTTCCGCGGCGAGCAGCTGCACACCGTCGACTACCCCGGCCCGGAGCACTTCCGCGGTCGCCGCGTGCTCGTCGTGGGCGGTGGCGCGTCCGCCGTGCAGTTCCTCGGGGCGCTGCGTCCGCTGACCGACACCCTCTGGGTCACGCGCCGCGAGCCGGTCTGGCGCACGGAACCCTTCGACCCCGAGGCCGGACGTCACGCGGTCGAGCTCGTCGCCGAGCGCGTGCGGGCCGGCTACCCGCCGCGCAGCGTCGTCAGCGTGACCGGCCTGATGCTGCGGCCGCAGGAGGCCGAGGCGGCCCGGCTCGGGGCGTACGAGCGGCGACCGATGTTCGAGCGGGTCGAGCCGGACGGCGTCCGCTGGGCCGACGGCAGCTTCGAGCCCGTCGACGTGATCCTGTGGGCGACCGGCTTCCGGCCCGACGTCGACCACCTCGCGCCGCTGCACCTGCGCTCGCCCCGCGGCGGCATCCAGCTCGGCGACACCCTCGACACGTCGACGACCGCCGTGGCCGACCCCCGCGTCCAGCTGGTCGGGTACGGGCCCTCGGCGTCGACGATCGGCGCCAACCGGGCCGGTCGCGTGGCGGCGCGGGCGGTCAGTCGTCGTCTTCGGGACGACGCACCTGCGCCCGCAGCGACCGGAAGGTGACGTCACCCACCACCTCGAGCAGACCGACCGGGTTCAGCAGGCCGGCCAGCTCGCCGTCGAAGGCCGCGGCGACGTCCGGGACGGTCCAGCCGTCCCGGGTGAGCGACGGACGCATGATGGCCGGTCGCGACACGAGCGACAGCTCGCCGCCGTCGATGCGGACCACCTGTCCGTGCACCGCCGACGACAGGTCGGAGAGCAGGTAGATCGCCACGGGCGCGTTGTCCTCCGCGGTCGGGAAGCCGGCCAGGCGCTGCGTCAGCTCGTCGCCGGTCGAGCCCTGCAGCTCGAGCACGTCGACCGCCATCTGGGTCGACGCCATCGGGGAGACGGCGTTGACGCGGATGCCGGTCCCGACGAGGTCCGTCGCCCAGTCGTACGTGAGGGCGGCGGTCGCTCCCTTGCTGGCGCCGTAGACCGCCGTCGCCGCGAGACCCATGTGGGCGCCGGACGTCACGTTCACGATCGACCCGTGGCCCTGTCGGCGCATCTGCCGGATGGCCGCCGCACCGCAGAGCACCGTGCCGAGGACGTTCACCTCGAGGAGCCCCCGCGCGCGCTCGACGTCGACGTCGTCCGGTGGGCCGACCACCATGACCCCGGCGTTGTTGACCAGCCCGTCCAGCGCCCCGAAGGCCTGGACGCTCGTGCTCACCAGCCGCTCGGCGACGTCCGGGTCGGCCACGCTGCCGGCGACGCCGGTCGCCCGCCCGCCCCGCGAGACGAGCTCGGCGACCATCGCGTCGACGACCCCCTGGTCGAGGTCGTTGACGACGACCGCCGCCCCCTCGTGGACCGCGAGCCGTGCGTAGGCCGCGCCGATGCCCCCACCGCTGCCGGTGATGACGACGGCCTTTCCCTCCAACGAACCCATGGGTCAGTCCCTTCGACGAGTCATGAGCAGGATCTTGCCGACGTGGTCGGACGACTCGACGAGGGCGTGCGCCTGGGCGGCCTCGGCGAGCGGCAGGACGCGGTCGACCACGGGCCGGACCCGGCCGTCCTGCACGGCCGGGAGCACGTGCCGGACGACGTCGGCGACGATCGCGGCCTTGTCCTCGAGCGAGCGCGAGCGGAGCATGGACCCCGTCACGACCGCACGGCGCCGCAGCACCTCGCGCAGGTCGAAGGTGGCCTCGGCACCGCTCTGGATACCGATGACGACGAGCCGGCCGCCCGGCGCGAGGACCTCGACGTTCGCCCGAGCGTACTCGGCGCCGACGATGTCCAGCACGACGTCGACCCCGCGGCCACCCGTCGCCTCGAGCGTCCGCTCGACGAAGGACTCCAGCCGGTAGTCGACGAGGACGTCGGCCCCGAGCGCCGCGCACGCCTCGAGCTTGCGGGCCGAGCCGGCGGTGACGACGACGCGGGCACCCACCAGGCGGGCGACCTGGATGGCCATCGTGCCGATGCCGCTCCCCCCGCCGTGCACGAGCACCGTGTCACCGGCCCCCAGGCCGCCGAGACCGACCAGGTTCGACCAGACGGTGGCGGCGACCTCCGGGAGGGCGGCAGCCGACACCAGGTCGATCGCGCTCGGAGCCGCCATGAGCTGGCCGGCAGGGACGCAGACCTGCTCGGCGTACCCGCCACCGGCGAGCAGCGCGCAGACCCGGTCACCGACGCGCCAGCCCTCGACGCCGGGGCCGAGGGCCGCCACGGTCCCGGAGCACTCGAGACCCGGGTACGGCGAGGCGTCGGGCGGCGGTCCGTACCGACCTCGGCGCTGGCTCGTGTCGGCGCGGTTGACCCCAGCCGCCACGACGTCGAGGAGCACCTCGCCCGCCTGCGGCCGCGGCGACGGCACGTCGGCGAGGACGAGCCGTCCGGCGTCCCCGGCGCCCTCGATGCACACAGCCTTCATGGTCAACACCTTACATTCGTTATAAGGTTTATACATGATTTCTCGATTCGCCGACGGCCGGGGTGCCGTCGTGACCGGTGCCGCCCAAGGACTCGGGCGGGGGATCGCCGAGCGCCTGCTGCGCGAGGGCGTCGACGTCCTCTGCGTCGACGTCGCCGACGAGGTCCTCGCCGACACGGTCCGCGAGCTGACGCCGCTCGGACGCGTCGCCGGGGCGAGCGTCGACCTCACCGCGACGGACGCACCCGCACAGGTCCTGGCTGCCGCCGACGCCCACCTGGGTTCGCTGGACGTCCTCGTCAACAACGCCGGCATCGGCGGGTCGACCCACGTGCACGAGCTGGAGGAGGATCGCTGGCGCCAGGTGCTGGAGCTGAACCTGCACGGGACCTTCCGGCTCACCCGCGCCACGCTCCCCCGGATGATCGACGCCGGCTACGGCCGGATCGTCACGATCGCCTCGATGAACGGGATCACCGGGTTCCGGCGCAGCTCCGACTACGCCGTCAGCAAGGCGGCGCTGATCGCGCTCACCCGCTCGATCGCCGCCGACTACGGACGCGACGGCATCACCGCGAACGCCGTCGCACCAGGCGTGGTCATGACCCCGCTGGCCGAGCGCATGCTCGCGACCCGCCCGCTCTGGTACACCCGCGGCAACCTCGAGCTCAAGCCCGTCCCCCGGGCCGGACGCACCGAGGACGTGGCGGCGGCCGTCGCGTACCTCGCCTCCGACGAGGCCGGGTACGTCACGGGACAGACCCTCGCCGTCGACGGGGGCACGACCGCCACGCACTACGTGCCCGACGCGTTCAGCGACGAGCAGGGCTCCTGAGCGTCAGCTCCAGGTCCAGACCGGGTCACGCTTCTCGATGAAGGCGCGCATGGCCTCGGCCGAGTCGCTGAAGCCCCGCAACCGGGTCGTGTAGTCCTGCTCGGTGCGGTAGTTCGCCTCGAGCTCCTCGCCCTCGAGGCGCAGGACCGACTCCTTCGCGAGCCGGAGCGCGAGCGGGCTCTTGGCCGCGAGCAGCTCGCCGATCTCCCGCGCCCTGGCGAGCGCCTCGCCCGGTGCGACGACCTGCTCGACCGCTCCGAGCCGGTACAGCTCGTGGGCCGACTGGAACTCGCCGGTGAACATCATCATCCGGGCCTTGAACGGTCCCAGCATGCGGATCGCCTTGCTGGCCCCGCCGAGCAGGCCGACGTTGATCTCGGTCAGCGCGAAGCGCGCACGCTCCGAGGCGATGATCAGGTCGCAGACCCCCACGAGACCGAACCCGGCCCCGATCGCCGCGCCCTCGACGGCGGCGATGACCGGCACCGAGCAGTGCCGGATCGCGGCCTGGGCACCGCGCCACTCCCACCCCTCGTCGAGCGTCGCCTCGATCGGCGCATCCTCCCCGGCCCGCCGACGCTCGGCCGTGTCGTGCAGGTCGATGCCGGCGCAGAACGCCTTCTCGCCGCTCCCGGCCAGCACCACGGCGTTGACCGACCGGTCCTGGGACAGCCGGTTGAAGGTGTCGGTCAGCTCCAGCTGCATCGTCCGGTTGACCGCGTTGACCGGAGGGCGCGACAGGGTCACGACCGCGACCCCGTCACGGCGCTCGACGGTCAGGGTCTCCAACGACGTCTCGTGCTCGACGGCGGTCATCACGGCTCCAGGTGGTAGTCGGAGGGCGCCGGCTCGACGACCCACTGGTGGTACTCGTGCAGCAGCCACGGCATCTGGACGTTCTGCCGGCCGTGCTTGTTCACGTAGTAGTTCGTCGTGGTCTTCGGGCCCTCGTTCTCCCAGATGAGATCCTTCATGGCCTCGTCGAGTCGACGGTTGTAGTCCTCGAACACCTCCTGGCGCACCTCCATCGAGCGGTGGCCCTGCTCCAGCATCAGGACGATCGCCCGGGTCACGTACCGCGACCAGATCTCGATCCAGGACAGGAAGCCACCGGCCCGTGGCTGCGCGTTCGGTCCGTAGAACACGAACAGGTTCGGGAACTTCGGCATCGTCACGCCGAGGTACGCCCGGGCGCCGTCCTCCTCCCAGACCTCCTCGAGCGTCGCGCCGTCGCGACCGACGTAGTCGACCGGCCACATGTAGCGCGCGACCTCGAACCCGGCCGCGAGCGCGATAGCGTCGACCGGCGTCTCGACGCCGTCGTTGTCGACGATGCCGTGGGGGGTGATCCGGTCGATGCCGGACGTCACGAGGTCCACGTGGTCGAGCAGCAGGGCGTCGTACCAGCCGTTGTCGACGACGAGGCGGCGGGCGAGCGGCGCGTAGTCGGGGGTCACCTTGGCGACGAGGTCCGGGTCGTGACCGACCTTGCTGTCGATGTACTCGACGAGCGCCTGCCGCAGGCCGTCGTTGCGCTCGCTGATCTGGCCGCCGTTGCGCTGCCACTCCCGGTCGTAGACCTGGGCGCCCTGCATGCCGGACGTCGTCATCTGGCTGGAGTAGCAGTACCAGTTCCAGTAGTAGGGGACGTGGTCGAAGAGCCATCGCACGCCCTCGGGGACCTGCTCGCGGTAGCCCTCCATCTTGGAGACCCACTGCGGGGTGCGCTGGTACACGGTCATGTGCGCCGCGTCCTTGGCCAGTCGCGGCATGAGCTGCGTGCCGGTCGAGCCGTTGCCGATCAGCGCCAGCCGCTTGCCGCGGTAGTCGTAGCCGTCGTCCCAGCCGGTCGTGTGGAAGATCCGACCCTCGAACTCCTCGATGCCCTCGATGTCGGGGATCTTGGGGGTGCTGAACAGGCCGGCGGCGCTGACGACGACGTTGGCGCGCAGCGTCCGGGTCGCCCCGTCGGTGTCGACCAGGTCGAGGTCCCACACCGCCGACCCCTCGTCGTAGCGCGCGGTGCGCAGCTCGACGCCGTACTCGATCTTGTCGATGACGCCGTGCTTGACCGCGACGTGCCGCAGGTAGGCCTGGACCTCGGCCTGCGACGCGAAGTACTCGGTCCAGGGGTAGTTCTTCTCGAACTTGAACTGGTACAGGTAGCTGTTCGTGTCCACCCGTGCGTCCGGGTAGTGGTTGAGGTGCCAGGTGCCACCCAGGTCGTCCTGGCGCTCGATCACGCGGTACGGGATGCCGAGCCGCTCGAGCTGGATGGCGGCGACGATGCCGCTCGCCCCGGCCCCGACGATGACCACCTCGAAGCCCTCGGGGACGTCCGGGGCCGCCTCGGCGCTCCACCTGGCCTCGCGGGGGAAGTCGGCGAACGCGACCTCCTCCAGCCCGAAGCGGAACTCGCTGTCGCTCAGAGGGTCACCGGTCAGCAGCTCCATCAGCCGTCGCGCCTCGTCCTCACCGGGGGGCGGGGGGACCTGCCCGTCGAACGAGGACAGGTAGGCGACCGCCTTGTCCTTGACCTCCTGGTGGTGCGCCTCGTTCAGCACGTACGCGAAGAACGCTCCACCGCGCATCGGGACCTTGTCGACGCGCATGCGGGCGAGCGACTCGTCACCGGTCACCTGGAGCAGGGCGATGCGCAGGACGTTCAGGTTGGCCTGGTCCAGCGCCGCGCGGACGGTGCTCTCGTCGACCGGGTCGTGGTGGGGGGCGGTCATGGCGTCAACTCTCGTTCCGTCGTTGATAATCCTTATGATGAATACTCTCTATTGCGTCACCGCGTGTCAAGGGACTCACGCGATCGCCAGCGCGTTCGCCGGGCTGCCGACTCCCCCACGCAGGTTGAGGGGAGCCGACGTGAGCAGGACGTCGTACTGCCCCGTCTCGGCACAGTGCTCGGCCAGCTCGTCGAGCCACCACAGCTCGCCGATCGGGATGCCGAGGCGCCCCAGCAGGTGCGGGTGCAGGAAGCCGGGGCCGAGCGGCCACGCCTCCAGCGACGGGTTGTCGCTCGCCAGGCCGCTGACCCCCCAGTCCCAGACGTACTCGAGCATCGACTCGCCGTCCGCGAGACCCGGCGAGGTCGGGCTGGCCCGCAGCTCCTCGCGACGTGCCGCGTCGGCGGACTGCCACCCCGAGGTCCATCCCGTCCTGATGAGCAGGACGTCGCCCTCGCGGGGCTCCAGCCCGGCAGCGACCCGACACGCCTCGAGGTCCTCGACCTGGATCTGCACCCGCTCGTCCCACGGCAGGTCGCGACCCTGCGCCGCGAACCACCGCGGCATGTCGAACAGGATGCCGCGACCGACGATCCCCCGGGCCGCCCACGTGTGGACCCCGAGCCGTTCGCGCGGCTGGTGGTTGTAGAAGCCGATCTCAGGGTCCCGGATGTGCAGGAACCCGTCCCACTGCGAGGACGACTGCGGGTAGAAGCCGTCGAGGTAGTCGTCCAGATTGCCCAGGGGCGTCGTCACGGTCGTGTGGCGCAGCGGGGACCGGCTGTACAGGGGTGGGTCCGGCCAGTCGAGGGGCGCGTTGAGGCTGAAGACCCGGCCCGACCGGACCGACTCGATGGCCTGGCGCACGACCTGCGGCGTCTGCCGGTTCAGCGATCCGTTCGTGTCGTCGTCCCCGAAGAAGCCGCGGGCGTCGCCCGACGGCAGGTCGGCGTACTTCATGTGACCTCCCGGTCAGTAGGTGGTCCGGCCGCCGCTCAGGTCGAAGACGGCACCGGTCGAGAAGCTCGTGCGGTGGGAGGCGAGGAAGCAGATCATCTCCGCCGCCTCGTCGGGACGACCCATCCGTCCCATCGGGATCTTGGCGAGGAGCGTCTCGTGGTGCGAGGGCGTGACGTCCTTCATGATCGGCGTGTCGAACTGCCCCGGGGTCACCGCGTTGATCAGCACCCCCGTGCGCGCGAGCTCCTTGCCCAGCGACTTCGTCAGGCCGAGCACCGCGGCCTTCGCCGAGGAGTAGGCGGCCGAGTTGGCGTTGCCCTCCTTGCCCGCCACGCTCGAGACGTTCACGATCCGACCGGAGCCCCGGGCGATCATGAGCGGCATGACCGCCCGCAGGACGTAGTAGGTGCCGTGCACGTGGACGTCGTAGATGCGGTGCCAGAAGTCCGGGTCGATCTCCCACAGGGGCATCGAGGGTCCGGTGATCCCGGCGCTGTTCACCAGCACGTCGACCCGCGCGTGCCGCTCGTCCACGGCGGCGATCGCGCGGTCGACCGCGGCGCGGTCGGTGACGTCGAGCATCAGCGACTCGTGGCCGTCCGGCGACGGCTGGCGGTCGAGCACCACGACGTGCGCACCGCGCGCTCGCAGCATCGTCGCCGTGGCACGTCCGATGCCGCTCGCACCTCCCGTGACCAGCGCGACCTGGTCGGCGAAGTCGTCCGCCACGTGGTCCCGCCCTGCGCCCTGACCGTCCATCGACCTCACCCCATGAAGCTTCCACCGTTGGCGTCGATCGTCGCACCCGTGACGAACCCGGCCTCCGGGCCCACGAGGAAGGACACGACCGCCGCCACGTCCTCCGGACGACCGAAGTGACCGACCGGGATCCCCCGTAGGAAGCTCTCGTTCGCCTCGGGGACGGCGCCGCGCATCATCGGTGTCTCGATCTTGCCGGGGGCGACGGCGTTGACGGTGATCCCGTCCGCCGCGAGCTCGCCCGCGAAGGCGCGCGTGAGCCCGATGATCCCGGTCTTCGTGGCGCCGTAGTGCACGCCCGCCACGATCGTGCTGGTCCGGCCGGCCTGCGACGACATGTTGACGATGCGCCCCCAGCCCGCCGCGGCCATGTCGGGGACGACGGCCTGCGTGCCGAGGAAGGCCCCGGTCAGGTTCACGGCCAGGACCCGCTGCCACTCCTCGAGCGCGATGTCGCGACCCGGCACCTTGACGCCGTCACGCTTGGGCGAGATGCCGGCGTTGTTGACGAGCGCCCCGACCGGTCCCAGGTGCGCGTGGCACGCGTCGACCGCGTGCTGCCAGGAGGCCGCGGTCGCCACGTCGCCGTGCACGGGGACCAGCCGGTCGGTGTCGAGGTCACGCTGCAGCCTGTCCAGGTCGTCCCGTCCGGCGTCGAGGACGACGACGCCGAGGCCGTCGTCGAGCAGGCGGCGGACGACACCCTCGCCGATGCCGACCGCGCCGCCGGTGACGATCGCGTTGACCTGCTCGGGCGCTCCCACCTCAGCGCCCGTCGTACGTCGCCGGGACGCCGCTCGACCGGGCGGCGAGGGCGCGCTGGTGGTCCTGCGTCGCCATCGAGAGGTGCTCGTAGGCCAGCGACGTGTCGAGGACGTTGGTGACGGCGACCTCGAGCGCCCGGTTGATGGCGGACTTGGTGGCCATGACGGCGTAGGGCGGCAGGCTCGCGAGCTCGTCCGCCAGCTCCATGACGTGCTTGCGCAGGTTGGTGAGCGGCACGGACGCCGACACCAGGCCGATGGCGGCAGCCTCTTGGCCGCTCAGCATCCGACCGGTGAGCAGGTACTCCTTGGCGCGCGACGGACCGATGAGCAGGGGCCAGATCGCGGCTCCGCCGTCGCCCGCCACCAGGCCGACCGTCACGTGGACGTCGCCGATGCGCGCCTCGTCGGCCATCACGACGATGTCCGACATCAGGGCGATCGTGGCGCCGAGACCGGCCGCGGCACCGTTGACCATGGCGATCACCGGCTTCTCGACGCGCAGGAACGCCTTGATCAGGTCGCGCCCCGGCGTGTACACGTACGGCCGGTCCTTCGGGCCGAAGGACGTCTCGCCCACCATCTTCTTGACGTCGCCGCCGGCGCAGAAGCCGACGCCCTCACCGGTGAGGACGATCGCCCGGGTCTGCGGGTCGAGGTCGGCCTCGCGCAAGGTCGCCGCCAGCAGCAGGTTCGTGTCGTAGTCGATCGCGTTGCGGCGGTGCGGCCGGTTGATGGTCACGATCGAGACCGCGCCCTCGCGCTCGAGGCGGATCGTGGGGGCCGAGTCGTCCGGGGAGCTCATCAGGTGGTCCTTCCGCGCTCGCCGGCGGGGGCCTGACAAGCGATGTCAATCATTATAAGGTTAATAATGAACCTAGCACCGGATCGCCCGGCGGCGCTACCATCCTGTCGCCATTTAAAGTATAAGGATTCATATGGACCTCAGACTCAACGACGAGCAGGCCGCCTTCCGCGACGAGGTCCGGACCTGGTTGGAGGAGAACGTCCCCGACGAGCGCTTCGCCCCGCCGTCGGACCCGGAGGGACTGGCCCAGCACCGCGCCTGGGAGAAGCAGCTGTTCGCGGCCGGTCTCGCCGCGGTGCACTGGCCGACCGAGCACGGCGGGCGCGGCATGGACGCGCTGTCGACCGCGATCTTCTACGACGAGTACCTGCGGGCCGACGCACCGGAACGGCTCAACCGGCTCGGGCTCGGCCTGTGCGGGCCGACCCTCATCGACCTGGGGACTCCGGCGCAGCAGGACCGCTGGCTGCGCAACATCCTGACCTGCGACGAGATCTGGTGCCAGGGATTCAGCGAGCCCGGCGCCGGCAGCGACCTCGCCTCGCTGCGCACCCGCGGTCGCGTCGATGGCGACCGGATCGTGGTGGACGGCCAGAAGATCTGGACGTCCCACTCGCGGCACGCGGACTGGATCTTCGCCCTCGTGCGGACGGACCCCGACGCGCCCAAGCACCGCGGGATCACGTTCCTCATGATCGACCGCCACGACCCGGGCGTCGAGGTCCGTCCGATCCGCCAGATGAACGGTGCCGCGGACTTCGCCGAGCTGTTCTTCACCGACGTCCAGGTGCCGCTCGACCACGTCGTCGGCGCGATCGACGACGGCTGGCGCGTCGCGATGACGACGCTCAAGCACGAGCGCGGCAGCGGGCTCAACACCGCAGCCCACTTCCACCGCACGCTCCTGGAGATGATCGACCTCGTCCCTGACGCCCTCCGCCGGGACGCGGGGGTGCAGCGCGAGGTCGGCCGGCTGCACGAGGAGATCGAGGCGTACCGCTACATGACGCTGCGGACGCTCTCCTCGATCTCGCGCGGGCGCACGCCCGAGGCGCAGGCCAGCATGGGCAAGCTCTGGTGGTCCGAGATGCAGGTACGGCTGCACGAGTTCGGACTGCGCATGGTCGGCGAGCGGGCCGAGCTCGTCGACCTGGCCGGCCAGGGATCGTCCACGCTGCTCCAGCGGTACTGGCTCGGCCGCGCCGCCCAGATCTACGCCGGGTCCAACGAGATCCAGCGCAACATCATCGCCGAGCGCGTGCTCGGCCTGCCCAAGGGGGATGTCCGTGCTGTTTGAACTGACCGACGACCACCGTGGCTTCGGCGACAGCGTCGACGCCCTGCTGCGTCGGCACGTCCCGGCGTCCCGTCTGCGGGAGGCGTGGAGCGACGCGGAGGACTACACGTCGCCCGTCTGGAAGCCGCTCGCCCACCTGGGCCTGCTCGGCGTCCTCGTGCCCGAGGACCTGGGGGGCGCCGGAGGTGACTACCTGGACCTCGTGCTCCCGCTCGAGGCCGCCGGACGTCACGCCGTGCCCGAGCCGCTGGTGGAGTCCGTCGCGATCCTGCCGAGCGTCCTGCTCACCCACGGCAGCCAGGCCGAGCAGGAGCGCTGGCTGGGGCCGCTGGCGGCTGGCGACCTCGTCGCCGCGACCATGATCGGCGAGAGCGACGTCGTCGCCGACGGTGCGCGCGCCGACGTCCTCCTGGTCGCGGACGGCGACGCGCTGCACCTCGTACCGCGCGACGGGTTCGAGGCCCGGCCGGTCACAGGAGTCGATCCCGGACGCCGCCCGGCCCGGTGCGCACCGCGCCTGGACGCGACGACGCTGCTGAGCGACGACCCCGCAGCCCTGCAGCTGGCCCGCGCGGTCGGTGCAGCCGCGACGGCCTCCGTTCTCGTCGGGCTCTGCGACCACCTGGTCACGACGACCCGTGACTACCTCCTGCAGCGCGAGCAGTTCGGTCAGCCCATCGGCGCGTTCCAGGCCCTCAAGCACCGCCTCGCCGACGTGGCGGTGGCGACCGAGGCCGCCCGGTCGCTGTCGTGGCGTGCCGCGTACGACGTGTCCGTCGACGCGCCGGACCTCACGAGCACCGCTCTGGCGAAGGCGTCCGCGAGCGAGGCGGCCCGGCTCGCCGGGTCCGCCGCCCTCCAGCTGCACGGCGGCATCGGGTTCACGTGGGAGCACGACCTGCATCTCTGGCTCCAGCGCGGTCGCGTGCTGGAGGCGGCCTTCGGCACGGCACACTCGCACCGCGAGGCCGTCGGTGCCCGGCTGCTCGCCGACCACCCGCGGGACGCCGCATGACCACGACCCCCACCCCCGACCCGAAGGCCACCTGCATGAGCGACCCGTCCCCCGTCGAGATCCTGCTGAACGCCCGGAGCGTCGCGATCATCGGCGCCTCCGACAACGGCGTCAAGCCCTCGGGGCGGACCCAGCGCTACCTGCGGGCCTACGGCTTCGACGGCACGATCTACCCGGTCAACCCGAGCCGCGAGACCGTGCAGGGCCTGCGCGCGTGGGCCAGCATCGCCGACCTTCCCGAGACGCCGGACCTCGCCGTCGTGGTGCTACCGGCGGCCGCGGTCGAGCAGGCCGTCCAGGAGTGCGGCGCCCTCGGCATCCCCTTCGCGATCGTCTTCGCCTCCGGCTACGCCGAGACCGGTCCGGAGGGCGAGGAGCGCCAGCGCTCGCTTCAGGCCGTCGCGCGCGCAGCGGGGGTCCGCGTCCTTGGACCGAACAGCGTCGGCGCGGTCTCGATCGGGAACCACCTGACCGCCACCTTCATGACGGGCCTGGACCAGGACCGGTTCGTGCCGACCGACGACGGCATCGCCTTCGTCTCGCAGAGCGGCGCCATGGGCGGCTTCATCCTCAACATGGCGCACACGCAGGGCGTCGGCGTCGGCCGCTTCCTCAGCACGGGCAACGAGGTCGACCTCGGGCTGCCCGAGCTCGTCGAGCAGCTCGTGGACGAGGGCAGCACCCGCGTCGTCCTCGGGTACGTCGAGGGCATCCGTGACGGCGCACGGCTGGAGCGTGCGCTCGTCAAGGCCCGCGAGGCCGACGTCCCCGTCGCTCTCATGAAGGTGGGCCGGTCCGAGCGGGGCGCCCAGGCGGCGGCCTCGCACACCGGGGCCCTGGCGGGGGCGGAGGCGGTGTACGACGGTGTCTTCGAGCGCCACGGCGTGCATCGCGCGCTCGATGTCGAGCACCTGCTCGACCTCGGTCGCGTGTTCGCCGGGACGGCTCGTGCCCAGGGCGGCAAGGTCAGCATCGTGACCCTCTCCGGCGGCGCCGGCGTCCTCATGACGGACTACGCCGAGGACCTCGGGCTCGACGTGTTCGCCTGGGACGAGCACTGGCAGCAGCGGATGGCCAACGTCCTGCCGCCGTACGCGGCGGTCGCGAACCCGATCGACACGACCGGCGCCATCGCGAGCGACCAGCAGATCCTCATCGACGCCCTCGGCGTCTGCCTCGAGAACCCGGAGACCGACATGGTCCTCGTGCTCCTGGGCAACCTCGAGGCGGAGGAGGACTCGATCTGCGAGCGCCTCATCGAGCTCGCGAGCACCGCCACCAAGCCGATCCTCGTCACGTGGGTCGGCGGCTCGGGCCGCCCGGCCCGGCTGCTGTCCGCGGCCGGGGTGCCCACCTTCTCCGAGCCGCTGCGGGCGCTGCGCGCCGCGGCGGCCCTGGCTCGCCACGGGACCCCGCGCGCGGTCGACGACGGGGAGCCGGTCCGCGACCAGGGCGGCGACCTGTCCCGTCTGGTCGAGGCCCGTCGCGACGGCGCGCGCTACCTCGACGAGGTCGCGGCGAAGCAGCTGCTGGCCGCTCACGGCGTCCGGACGGTGCGCGAGGTCCCGGCCGACGACGCGTCGTCCGCCTGGGCGGCCGCGGAGGCGCTCGGGCTGCCCGTCGTCCTGAAGCTGCTGTCCGACGAGGTCGCCCACAAGAGCGAGCACGACGCCGTCCGCGTCGGGCTCGCGGACCGCGACGCGGTGGTCGCGGCCGCCGACGACGTCCTGGCGATCGCCGCCCGGCTCGGCCTGCGGGACCAGCGAGTCGTGGTGCAGGAGATGGTGCCGCCCGAGACCGAGCTGATCCTCGGCATGAGCGTCGACCCGGTGTTCGGTCCCGTGGTCGTCGTCGGCACCGGTGGCGTGCTGACCGAGATCGTGGCGGACGTGTCGCTGCGCCCGGCGCCGGTGAGCGTGCCTGAGGCGCGGACGATGATCGACGGCCTCCGTGGGGCGTCCCTGCTGCGCGGCGCCCGCGGGCGCACGCCGGTCGACGAGGAACAGCTCGCGCAGACGATCGCGCGGTTCTCGCGTCTTGCCGTGGCCGCGGCACCGTACGCCGAGTCGATCGAGGTGAACCCGCTGCTCGTCGCGCGCGACGGCAGCCCGGTCGCCGTCGACGCCCTGGTGGTCCTGCCCTCGTCCCAGGAGACCTCGTGACGGATCTTCGGCCTCCACACGTCCCACTGGACCGCGTCGCGGTGGTCACCGGCGCCGCGGGCGGCATCGGAGCCGCCGTCGCGCTCGAGCTCGTGGCGCGCGGCGCCCGGGTGCTCGCGACCGACCGCGACGCCACCGCCCTCGCCGGGCTGGCCGAGGCGCACCGTTCGCTGTCGGACCGCCTGCTGACGAGCGCGGCCGACGTCGCGAGCGCCGACGACTGGTGCCGCGTCGTCGACGAGGCCCGGGCGGCCTTCGGGCCCGTCGGCGTCCTCGTCAACAACGCGGCTATCTCCCCCAAGCGCGACGGCGCCCGGGCACCGGTCGCCGAGACGACCCGCGACGAGTGGGACAGCGTGCTGGCGGTGAACCTGACCGGACCCTTCCTCGGCATCCAGGCGGTGCTCGACGACATGCGCAGCCTCGGCTGGGGCCGCGTCGTCAACATGTCGTCCCAGGCGGCTCGGACGGGGGCCCGGGTGGCGGGTGTCGCCTACGGCGTGACGAAGACCGGCCTGCTCGGTCTGACCCGCACCCTCGCGCACGAGCTGGGGCCCGACGGCATCACCGTCAACGCGGTCGCCCCGGGACGCATCGAGACGCCGATGGCCGCCGGCGTCCCCGACGAGGTCAACGCCCGGATGCTCGCCCAGGTGCCGGTGGGCCGGCTCGGGACGCCCGCGGACACGGCGAGCGTCGTCGGCTTCCTCGTCTCCGAGGAGGCCGGCTTCGTCACCGGCGCGACGATCGACGCGAACGGCGGCAGCTACATGGGCTGACCGGCGGTCGGTGTCTCCTCGCCGATCATCAGTCGGGCCACGTGGTCGCGGTCGGCGAAGTCCGCGGCGGGACCCTCGACCAGGACGCTGCCCTGGCGCAGCATCACGACGCGGTCGGCGACGGCGAGCGGGTGGTCGATCAGCTGCTCGACCAGCACCACGCCCATGCCCTCGTCGGCGCGGTCGCGCAGGAACGCCAGGATCTCGGGCACGAGCGACTGGGCCAGGCCGAGCGACGGCTCGTCGCACAGCAGGACCTTCGGCTGCGCCGTCCAGGCCTGGACCAGGGCGAGCATCTGCTGCTGGCCGCCGGACAGGCTCTGGGCCATGTCGAGCCGCTTCCTGCCCAGGATCGGGAAGACGTCGAACGACCGCTCGAACACCTCCTGGATCGGGAGCCGGCGGCCGCGCGGCAGGGCCAGCTGCCCGAGCCGCAGGTTGTCCTCGATCGAGAGCTCGGGGAAGATCCGGTGACCCTCCAGCACGAGCCGCAGTCCCGCCCGGGCGATCGCCTCGGGCGTGCGGCCCACGAGCGACTGGCCGTCGAGCTCGACCGACCCGGAGGTCGGGGTCACGAAGCCCGCGAGGGTCTTCATGAGCGTGCTCTTGCCGGCACCGTTCGGGCCGAGCACGAGGACGATCTCCCCGGCCGCGACCGAGAAGTCGACGTCGCGAACGACAGGCAGCGCGCCGTAGCCTGCGGCGACCTGGCGGGACTCAAGCATGCTGCACTCCTGCGAAGAGGTGGTTGATGTCGGCGTGGTGGCGCAGCTCCTGCGGCGTGCCGGTGAGCCGGACCTGCCCGGCGTCCACGACGGAGATCTGGTCGGCGATCTGCCACACGAGCTCGAGGTCGTGCTCGACGATCACGACCGCGGCACCGGTGGCCTCGACCACGGAGCGGAGCAGACGTCCGAACTCCTGGCGCTCGGACTGCGACAGCCCGGCGGCCGGCTCGTCGAGCACGACGATCGAGGGATCCTGCCGCAGCACCCGGATGACCTCGAGGAAGCGTTGCTGCGCGTGCGGCAGGACGTCGCCGGGAGTCGCGTCCCACTGGGCGCGGACGTCCGCGAGGCCGGCGTCGAGCCATCCGCCCGCGGAGCGACGGCCGACGTCGATGTTCTCCCACACCGACAGGTCGCCGAACAGTCGCGGCGCCTGGAACGTGCGGGCCATCCCTCGTCGTGCGCGCTGCACCGGTCCGGCCGAGGACATGTCCTGCCCGTGGAGCACCACCGTGCCGCGGTCGAGCCGGATCAGCCCGGACAGGGAGTTGAGCAACGTCGTCTTTCCGGAGCCGTTCGGACCGACGATCCCGTGGATCTGGGCGCTGCGGACCGTGAAGCTCACGTCGTCGAGGGCCTTGACGGAACCGAAGCTCCGACTGAGGTTCTCGGCGCTCAGCACCACCTCGCCCGCGGTCGTCTCGTGCTCACGACGCGAGGCCTCGGACGCGGCGGCGAGCACGGGTCCCAGCGAGACCGACCCGCCGACGTCACGACGCCGCAGGCGCGCGATCAGGGCGTGCACGCTGCCGACGACTCCCTCGGGCAGCAGGAACATGACCACGAAGGCGATGCCGCCGTAGATCAGCAGGCGGTACTCACCGACGTCGGCGAGGACCGCGTTCGGCAGGACGTACAGCAGGCCGACCCCGACCAGGGGGCCGAGGATCGTGCCGGGACCACCGATGACGACGATGAAGTACAGCAGCACGGAGAGCGCGATCGTGAAGGAGCCGGGCGCCACGTACTGGATCAGCGGGATGTAGAGGACTCCGGCCAGCGCGGTGATCGCCGACGCGATCGCGAAGGCGAGCATCCGCAGGCGCCCCGGGTGCAGACCGAGGGTGACCGCGGCCTCGGGGCTCGCCCCGACCACCCGCATCTGGCGACCGAGTCGGCTCGAGCGGATCACCGCGTAGCCGACGACCGACGCGAGGGCGAGCAGGACGATCACGAGGGTGAGCCACGAGACGCGCCAGAACGCGATCTCGTTCAGTCCCGGGACCGGCACCGAGATGCCGGTGAGCGCGTGGGTCTGCTCCTCGAAGACGAACAGCAGCTGCGGGAACGCCAGCGCACCGGCCATCGTCACGAAGCCGAGGTAGTAGCCCTGCACCCGCAGGGAGGGCAGCGCGAGCAGCACGCCCACCGCGAGGCCGGTGAGGAAGCCGACGACCGCGGCCGCGGCGAACGGCAACTCGGCGATGCCGGCTGCCATCGCGGTGGCGTACGCGGCCGACCCGAAGACGGCGCCGTGGCCGAACGACATCTGGCCCGCCTCGGACCTCAGGATGTTCAGTCCCACGGTGGCCACGAGGTACAGGTTCGCGAGCATCGTGATCTGGCCCCAGTACAGGGATCCGGCGACCAGCGGGTAGATGCTGATGCCGAGGACGAGCGCGACGGTGAGGGCGAGCTCCTTGCGCAGCTCGGGCCGCACGAGGGTCCGGCGGCCGGTGGTCGTGGTGTCGGTCATGGTCAAACCCGCCTAGCGTGAGGTCGGCCGAAGATGCCCTGGGGGCGGAGCATGAGGATGCCGACGATGACGGCGACGGCGACGGGCGTCTGCAGCTGGTTGCCCGCCTGGTACGTCACGTACATCAGCAGCACCCCGAAGATCGGGCCGGCGATCAGTGCGCCGGTGTTGTTCCCCAGGCCACCGACGACGGCGACGATGAACCCGAAGATCAGGTACTGCAGCGCGTTGGACTCCGAGATCCCGATGACGGAGGCACCGAGGTACCCCGTGATGCCCGTGATGAGCCCGGCGATCGCGAAGGCGAGCACCTGGAGCCGACGGGTGGAGGCGCCGGCGGCCCGCGCCGCCTCGAGGTCCTGGGAGAGCGCGCTGAGCGCGAGCCCCACGAGGAAGCGGCGCTGGAACCACCGCAGCGCGAGGAACACGGCACCGGTCAGGACCACGAGCCCCACGTAGATGAAGGGCACGCGGGTCCCGGCGACCGTGAAGGTCCCGAACGGGTTCTTGACGCTGAGGGCGTTCGGTCCCATCGACAGCGTGACGAGGGCGCCGATCACGATCGAGGCCGCCAGCGTCGTGATGATCCACGAGTGCTGCTCGACCGACGATCGTAGCGGGGAGAAGGGTGAGCAGGCCCTGGACCCCGGTGAGCGCGGCGGTCGCACCGGCCACCAGGAGCAGCACGAGCAACCAGGTCAGCACACCCCCGCCCTCCGGGTACCACAGGAACGCCAGCACGCCGGCGACGACGAGCAGGTGCCCCTGGGCGAAGTTCAGGATCCCACTGGCGTTGAAGATGACGTTCAGGCTCATCGCCAGGAGGGCGAAGACCGATCCGGACCCGATTCCTCGGATCAGGATGATCGAGAGTTCATCCACGAGCTCACCCTTCTCCCGCGCCGGCCGTCAGCAGCCGGCGCGCTGGAAGACGCTGTCCGAGACGCTCTTGCCCGGGTCGACGAGCGAGAGCGCGTCGGCGCCGAACAGGAAGTGCGACGTCGAGCTCGGCGTGAACGTCTTGTTGACGGTGGGCAGGTCCTTGCCGGCCGTGCCCGCGTTCTTCTCGATCCACTCGGCGATCTTGGGACCGTCGGTCGAGCCGGTCTCCTCGACGGCCGCCTTGAGCAGGTAGACCGCGTCGTAGGTCTGCGCGACGGAGTCGAACGACGCACCCTTGGCGCGCTTGGCGCTGAAGTCGCGCACCTTCTTGACGAAGTCCGCCGTCGAGGAGGGGACGTCACCCGCGGCGCAGGCGCTGAACGAGGAGAACGTGATGGCGTTGGTGTTCTCGTAGGCGTTCGGGCCGGCGATCTTCTTCACGGTGTCGGCGAAGGTCGTGCCGTAGCTGCCCGTGATCGGGACGTCCCAGTTGAGCTGCTTGGCCTGCTCGAGGACGCGCGCGGTGTCGGTGCTGGCCACGGGGAACAGCAGCACGTGGTCCGGGTCGTTCTTCTTCAGGCTGAGCAGCTGCGGCGTGACGTCGGTGTTCTGGATCGACATCTCCTGCGTCCCGGCGAGCTTCAGGCCCTGCTTCTCGATCTCCTTCTTCATGGCGGAGGCCGCGGTCTTGCCCTGCGTACCGCCGTCGTTGAGGATCGCGATGGACTTCGCCCCAGCCTTGACGGCTGCCTTCACCATCTCCTGGGCCTGCGTCGTCGCGTTCATCGTCCACGAGAAGCTGTAGGGGGCGAGCTCCGGCGTGACCTTCTCGCTGCCCGCACCCATGATCGACGGCGTCTGGGAGCTCTTCAGCACCGACAGCGTCGCGAGCACCGGGTCGCTGGCCAGCGGGCCGAGGACCATGTCGACCTTCTCCTGGTTGATGACACGGTTCATCTCGGTCACCGACTTGGTGGCGTCGAGCTCGTCGTCGCCGTACACGACCTCGACCTTGCGTCCGTCGATGCCACCGTCGGCGTTGATCTCCTCGACGGCGATCTCGGTGCCGAGCTTGGCCCAGTCGCCATTCGGGGCCGCGGGACCCGTCAGGGGGAAGACCGCGCCGATCTTGATCGGCCCGTCCTCGTCGGAGCCGGAGCCCCCACCGCACGCGGCGAGGCCGAGGGCGAGGCCGGTCGCGGCGAGTGCCGCGGTGACCTTGCGTCGAGTCGTGTTCATCGTCAGTTTCCTTCGCTCACCGGGCGTGCGCACGGGGGATACGCACGGAAGACCGGGAAATGGATCTAATCTCCGTAATCTTCATAATGAATACTCCCCATTCGGGCGCACTGTGTCAAGGGACACACCGACCGTGCCGCTCGGGGAGGCTGGGGGCGGGCTCAGGCAGGACGCAGGTCGCTCACGAGCTGCCCGCCGATCGCGACGTCGCCGGGCGCCATCTCGTGCAGGTGCACCTGGACCGTCGACCGCTCGACCGCGAGGACCTCGACCGCGACGTCGGTGAGCGCAGCCGCGACGGCGCGCTTCTGGTCCGCGGACCGGCCCGCGAGCATCTCGATGGTGATGATGGGCATCCGAGGACCTGCCTCTCGCGCAACCCGTGGATCGGGTCGGGGAGGACTCATTACATCATGAAGAATGTAATGATCAGATCAAAGTCGGCCTTCCCAGTGGTCCCGCGGGACGACCGGCCGCTCGGACAGGTCGCGCTCGACGAGGAAGTCGCGGAACCCCTCTAGGTGGCTCGTCATCGCTCGGCGCGCCCGCGCCGCGTCGCCCTTGGCGATCGACTCCGCGATGACCGTGTGCGCCTTCTGGGCGGAGCTGATGTCGGCCTCGCTCGACTCCTCGACCTTGACCTGCATCTCGAGCGGCGAGTGCAGCATCTCCATCGTCAGCTGCACGACACCGTTGCCGGTCATGCCGGCGAGCTCGACGTGGAAGTCGGCGTGCTGGCCGCTCTCGTACGCATCACCCGAGGCGATGGCCAGAAGTCGCTCGCGCTGCTCCTCGGTCGCGTTCTGTGCCGCGAGCCCAGCCGCGAAGGGCTCGACCTGCAGACGGAAGGTGATGAGCTCCAGCGCAGTGGTCTCCATCAGGCTCATCCGCAGCGCGGCGGCGTAGCCGGCGTTCGAGATGTTCGGCTGGCGGGCGCGGATGCCGCCGCCGGGACCGCGCTTGATCTCGATCAGGCCGTCCTGCTCCAGCAGGCGCAACCCCTCGCGGACACTGCCGCGGCTGAGGCCGTACATCTCCGTGAGCTCTGCCTCGGAGGGAAGCACCGTCCCCTCGGGCAGGCGCTCGATGACGATCTTTCGACGGATCGCCGAGACGATGACGTCAGCCGCCTTGGGCAGTCGCTCGCGCCGCACGGTGCTCATCGGGAACGCTCTCTCTCGACAACGGGTCGGGGTTCGATCCGACTGATCATAATCCATCGCCTTGATCATCGGTCTGATCCCCGCCCTCGGCGCCGCGGGGACGCTTGAGCGACCACAGCTCGACGTGCTCGAAGCCCTTGACGTTCATCCGTCGGGTGCGGCGCAGGCGGAACTCGCGGTGGTCGACGTCGTGCTCGCGCAGCCGGTCGGCGAGCTCGGCGTCGACGAGCACCCGGCTGGGCCGGGCGATCGACGTCATCCGCGCCGCCAGGTTGACGGTCGAGCCGTAGACGTCGCCGAGGCGCGCCACGACGGGCCCGTAGGCCGTGCCGACCCGCACCTCCGGGAAGCGGTCGTCGCTCTCGGACCGCTCGACGAGCTCCAGCGCGAGCCGGCCGGCCTCGACCGGGTCGTCGAGCGTGTAGAGCACCTCGTCGCCGATCGTCTTGATGACCTGGCCGCCGTGAGAGATGACGAGGTCGGAGACCGTGCCCTCGAACCACTCCACGAGGGCGGACAGCTCGCGCGCGCTGAGCTGACGGCTGCGTGAGGTGTAGCCGACGATGTCGACGAAGCCGACCCCCATCGTCGGGGCGCCCTCGTCCGAGACGGTCGAGCGCATCGCCATCCGGCTCGCGGCCGCCATCAGCTGACGTCGCCAGATGTAGCCCTGGACGTGCTCGACCATCGGGATGACCTCGGTGAGCACCTCGAGCGGCGGCTCGTCCTGCTCGTTGAGCTCGAGCGAGCGCAGCAGGACGCGGGTCTGCCAGTCGGCCAGCCGGGCGAACGTGCGGCCCATGACGCGGACGAGCTCGGGCAGCACCTCCGGGTCGATGACCCGCATCTCGGTGAGCCGCCGGACGGTCTCGACCGCCTCGACGTCGGCGGACGTGAAGGCCGCCTTGCCCTCGTCGACCTGCGGGAAGCCCAGGTAGCGCCACAGCGCCCAGGCGGTCTCCTCGTCGACGCCCGCCTGCCGGGCGACGTCGGCCTGCGTGAGGCTCGGCTCCTCGCCGAACAGGAAGTCCGACGCGACGTCGATGAGGATCGACGGGTCGAAGGCCGGCCCGTCGGACCGGGCGTCGTCGGACGGCTCGGTCACGTCACCCGGCGTCGCGCGCGGCGCGCTCCTCGGCCGCCTTGCGCAGGGCCTCGGCGAAGGCCGGGTTCTCCTCGATGAGCTCGGCGACCGACTCGTCGGTGAAGTGCAGCGCCTTGAGCGGCGTGAGCGCGAAGACCGACGCGCTGCGCAGCTTGTGGTTGACGAGCGCCATCTCGCCGAGGAACGAGCCCGGGCCGAGCTCGGCGATGTCCTGGTTGTCCTTGCGGATCACGACCTCGCCCTCGAGCACGATGTAGGCCTTGTCGGCCGGCGTGTACTCCGCCATGAGGGACCAGCGGGCGGGGACGTTGACGACACGACCGTGCGAGGCGAGGGCCTTGGCGGTCGCCTGGTCGAAGTCGGTGACCTTCTGCAGCGTCGCGACGACCTCGGGGTCGGCCTTGTGTGCCATCGTGCGTCCTCTCGTCACCGGCGGTGCCGGTCGTGGGTTCCCTCCCGCGGTGATCTTGTCATCGTGCCGGGGTCGTGTCCACCGATTCGTCAGCGCGCCCAGGGGGCCGGGCCGACGAACGACCCGTCCAGGTCGCGGGCCGCCGGGCAGCCGAGCAGCGCGAGCGTGGAGTCCAGCTCGTCGAGCAGCTGGCGCAGGACGGCCTCCGCGCCGGCAGCACCGTCACGGGCCAGGCCCCACAGCACGGGTCGGCCGACCATGACCGCGTCGGCGCCCAGCGCAAGCGCCTTCGCGACGTCCCAGCCCCGGCGCACACCGCCGTCGACGAGCACGTCGGCGCGCCCGGCGACCGCGTCGACCACGGGTCCCAGCGCGTCGGCGCCGGACAGCGTCGTGTCGAGCTGGCGCCCGCCGTGGTTGGACACGACGACCCCGGCCGCCCCGGCGTCCACGGCCCGCGCGGCGTCGTCCGGCCGCAGGATCCCCTTGAGCAGGAGCGGCAGGCCGGACTCCTCGGCGAGGGTCGCGACGTCGTCCCACGTGACCGCCGGGTCGTGCATCGCGAAGATCTGCTCGGTCGTGAGCGACGGGCCGTCCGGGTTCAGCGCGATCGGGTGCTCGACGCGGAAGCCGGTGCGCTTGTCGCGCTCGCGCCAGCCCGCGACCGGGAAGTCGACGGTCAGGACGAGCGCCTCGTAGCCGCTGTCGCGTGCCTCGGCGACGAGGTCCATGGAGACCTGGCGGTCCGTGAACAGGTACAGCTGGAACCAGCGGTCGTGGTCGCCGAGCGCCTCCGCCACGTCGGCGGGCGACGTCGTCGACTGGGTCGAGAGGCCGTAGACGCAGCCGGTCGCGCGGGCGGCCGCCGCGGTGCCGAGCTCGCCGACCTCGTGCGCGTGCCTCTGGTACGCCATCGGCGCGACGACCACCGGGTTCGGCCGGCGCCGGCCGAGCAGCGTCGTGGAGAGGTCCCGCGCGGAGACGTCGACGAGCACGCGGGGGTGCAGCGCGAACCTGCTCCAGGCGGCGCCGTTGTCGCGCAGCGTGATCTCGTCGCCGGCGCCGCCGGCGAAGTAGCCGTGCGCGCCCTCGCCGAGCAGGTCCTCGAGGTCGGAGCGGGGATCCGTCATGACCCCGACAATAGGAGGCGTGGACCCGGACCTCGACGCGCTGCGCGACCTGGCGGCGTCGCTCGCGCGCGGGGCCGGCGAGCTCGCCCGTCGTGCGGCCGGGACGGGCCAGGGCCTCGAGCCCGACGAGCGCGGGCTGCCGGAGGTGGTCACGGACGTCGAGCGACGGATCGTGCACCAGCTCGCGGTGCGGCACCGCGACCACGCCGTCGTGACGCGTCACGGCGGGCGGCACGGTCCGGACGATGCTCGCGTCACGTGGGTCGTCGACGGGCTCGACGGCCTCGCCAACTACGGCATCGGGCTCGAGCTGCACGGCGTCACGATCGGCGTCGTCGCCGACGAGGGCGCCCTGGTCGGCGTCGTGCACGACGCGGTGTCGGGCCGGACGAGCACCGCCGCGCGGGGTCGGCCGGCCGAGCGCGAGGGCACCACGCTGCGGGTCGGCGGCGGACGACCGCTCGCCGACGCCACCGTCGCGTGGACCGACGACGGCCACGACCCGGACGGTGCGCACGTCCTCGACGACACGTACCGGCGGGTGCTGCGGACCGGGGCGCCGTCGACCGACTGGGCCCTCGTCGCGAGCGGTGCCGTCGACGCCGTCGTCGCGCGACCGGACCTCGTCCCGACCGAGGCCGGCCTGCTGCTCGTGCGGTGCGCCGGCGGGGTGGTGAGGGACGAGGGACCGTACGTCGTCGCGGGCGCCGCCGCCGCGGTCGAGGCGGTCGCCGCGGTCCTCAGCCGGTGAAGCGGGCCAGG
The DNA here is from genome assembly GCA_036946185.1 of Aeromicrobium erythreum. Lineage (GTDB taxonomy): Bacteria > Actinomycetota > Actinomycetes > Propionibacteriales > Nocardioidaceae > Aeromicrobium > Aeromicrobium erythreum_A. Next base: position 4,396 of record JAQIJP010000020.1, on the reverse strand, counting down.
AACGCCTGAGTCCGGGGGTCGCGCGGCGCGTCGAGGACCTGCTGCGGCGGACCCTCCTCGACGATCGTGCCGTCGGCCATGAAGACGACCCGGTCCGCCGCCTCGCGGGCGAAGCCCATCTCGTGCGTGGCCATGACGACGGCGAGTCCGTCCTCGCGCAGGCCGCGGACGACGTCCAGCACCTCGCCGACCAGCATGGGGTCGAGCGCCGAGGTGATCTCGTCCAGGAGCAGCACCCGCGGACCCATCGCGAGCGCGCGGGCCAGGGCCACGCGCTGCTGCTGGCCGCCGGACAGCGCGTCCGGGTAGGCGGACGCCTTGTCGGCCAGGCCGACGCGGTCGAGCAGGCTCGTCGCGAGCGCGGTCGCCTCGTCGCGGCTGCGGCCCAGCACCGTCGTCGGCGCGAGGGTCAGGTTCCGCAGCACGCTCAGGTGCGGGAACAGGTTGTAGGCCTGGAAGACGATGCCGATGTCGCGGCGGACCAGGTCGACGTCGACGCGCGGGTCGGTGATCTCCCGGTCGCCGAGCCAGACGCTGCCGTCGTCGACCTCGACGAGGAGGTCGAGGCAGTTCAGCAGCGTCGACTTGCCCGACCCGGACGCCCCGATGAGGCACACGACCTCGCCCTCGTGGACGGTGAGGTCGATGCCGCGCAGCACCTCGGTGCTGCCGAACGACTTGCGCACGCCCTCGGCGCGCAGGACGACGGGTGCGGCGCTCATGCGCGACCTCCGCTCTCGCGACGCATCGCCCGCACCGTCAGCCAGTCGGCGAGACGGGCCAGCACGATCGTCGCGGCGATGAACAGGACGGCCGCGACGACGAGCGGCGTGAAGATGAACTCCCGCTGGGAGATGATGTTGGCCGCCCGCAGGGACTCGACGAGACCGATCACGGAGAGCAGCGCGGTGTCCTTCTGCAGGGACACGAAGTCGTTGAGCAGCGGCGGCGTCACGCGACGCAGCGCCTGGGGCAGGACGACGTGGCGCAGGGTGCGGCCGTAGGAGAGGCCCAGCGCCCGACCGCTGTTCCACTGCGACGGGTGCACCGACAGGATGCCGGCCCGGATCACCTCGGCGACGTACGCGCCGTAGCTCAGCGACAGCGCGGTCACGCCGAGCCAGAACAGGCTCGTCGGCACGCCCGACAGGTTGAGCGCGGGGACGCCGAAGCCGACGAGGAGCACCACGAGCAGGGTCGGGGTGCCACGGAAGACGTCGGTGTAGACGGTCGCGAGGAGCCGCAGCGGCGCGAGCGCCGGCGACGGCACGACGCGCAGGATCGCGACGACGAGCGCGATCACGAGGATGATCACCTCGGCGACGACGAACAGCCGGATGTTGAGCCAGAAGGCCTCGCCGACGGGGCGGATCGAGTCCTTGGCGTCCTGCCAGTCGAAGTAGGTGCGCTGCACCCGGTCCCAGCCCGGGGCGGTGAGCACGACCGCGAGCAGGATGCCGAGGACCAGCACGGTCGAGACGGCGGCGACGGCGCCGCGCAGCAGGGCGCGACGCCGCCGGTAGCGCTGCCGCTCGACCTGCCGGGCGGACGGCGTCACGAGAGCTCGGGCACGGAGGTCTGCTCCGACAGCCAACGCTTCTCCAGGTCGGCGAGCGTGCCGTCCTTGCGCAGCGACTCGACCGCGGCGCTCACGCAGGGGGTGAGCTTGCTGCCCTTGTCGAGCAGCAGGCCGAACTGCTCGGACTCGCCGGTGCGCGGCTCGAACTGACCGACGATCGTGGCGTCCTCGAGCTCGGCGGCGACCAGGTAGTAGGCGCTGGGCACGTCGGCGATCACGGCGTCGACCTGCTTGTTCTGCAACGCCTGCGCGGCCTTCGAGGTGTCGTCGTAGACGAGCGGGTCGGTCGTCGGGTCGATCTGCTTGACGGCCTCCAGGGAGGTCGTGCCGACCTGGGCGCCGATCTTCGCGTCCTTGAGGTCCGACAGGCGGGTCGACTTCGCGAACTTCCCGTCCTTGAGCGTGATGATCGCCTGCTGCGCCTTGTAGTAGGGCGCGGAGAAGTCGACGACCTTCTCGCGGTCCTTCGTGATCGAGAACTGGTTGATGTCGAAGTCGAAGGGCTTGTCGCCGGGCTTGATCGCCTCGTTGAAGCCCTGCGTGACCCACGTCGTCCGGGCCGGCGCGAAGCCGAGCTTGCCGGCGACGGCCCGGGCGACCGCGCCCTCGAAGCCCTTGCCGTTGGACGGGTCGCCGTCGAACCACGGCTCGTAGGCCGGGTCGTCGGTCGCGATCGTGAGGGTGCCGGACTTCACCGTGGGCAGGTCGTCGGGCTGGCACTGCGACAGCGGCGGCAGGGCGTCGCTCGAGGAGGACTTCTCGTCGGCCGGGGCGCAGGCGGACACGGCGAGGACGAGGAAGGCTGCGGCCGCGAGGCCGGTCGGGGGGATCAGCTTCATGCGCGAATCCTAGGGCGTCGCGGCGCCACGGTCGCCGCCGTCCTGACGGCTGGACGCTGCACCTCGTTGCATTGCAACTCGTTGCATAGTACGGTCGCCGCCATGGCGCTCGAGCACGCGATCCTCGTGTCGCTCGCGGAACGGTCCGCGAGCGGCTACGACCTGGCGCGCCGCTTCGACGCCTCGATCGGCAACTTCTGGAAGGCGAGCCACCAGCAGATCTACAAGGTGCTCGGGCGGATGGAGGCCGACGGGCTCGTCGCGAGCGACGTCGTCCCGCAGGACGGACGGCCGGACAAGAAGGTGTACGCCATCACCGCGGCCGGCCGCGAGGAGCTGGCTGCCTTCTCGCGCACCCCGGCCCGACCCGAGGCGCTGCGCAGCGAGCTCGCGGTCAAGCTCCGGGCCCTGCCCTTCGGCGACCGCGACGCGATCGTCACGACCGTCCGCACCCGCCGGGCCGAGCACGCCGCGAAGCTCGCGTACTACGAGGCGAGCGCCGAGCGGTACTACCCCGACCCGTCGGCCGTCGGCGACGACGAGCTCGGCGCGTGGCTCGTGCTCCGCGGCGGCATCCTCGCCGAGACCGCGGGGGTCACGTGGTGCGACGAGATCCTTCAGACCCTGGGCGAGCGGTGAGCGCGGATGCCGATCACCAGCACGACCACCCCGAGCGTCATCGCCGTCACGATCAGCACGGCGTGCACCCAGAAGAACGGCTGGGGCGCGCTCGCCCAGTGCTCGCCCGCCCACGCCCGGTCGTCGTCGGTGACGGCCTTGGCGAAGCGCGGCCAGATGACGATGTTGAACAGGCCGGCGAGCACGAGCAGCCGCGCCGAGAGCTTCGAGATCACGGATCCATCCCACCACGAGAGGCCAACCTGAGATGCAGGCGTTCCGCACCGCCGTCGAGGCGTGGGACTTCGAGGCCGTCGGCGAGCTGCTCGCCGACGACGTCGTGTTCCGCAGCCCCGTCGCCTTCAAGCCCTACGTCGGCAAGCCCGTCGTGCACGCGATCCTGCGGGCCGTCGGCCGCGTCTTCGCCGACTTCCGCTACGTCGAGGAGACCCACGACGACGCCGGCCACAGCGTCCTGCGCTTCCGCACCACGGTGGGCGGCGTCGAGGTCGAGGGGGCCGACTTCATCACCGCCACCGACGGGCTCGTCCGCGAGCTGACCGTCATGGTGCGCCCGCTGTCGGCCGCCAACGCCCTCGCCGCCGCGATGGCCGCCGAGTTCCCCCCGCATCCAGGCCGAGGCCGCCGCCCAGACCCAGGAGACCCGATGAGCACCGACCGCTACCCGCACCTGCTGAGCCCGCTCGACCTCGGCCACACGACGCTGCGCAACCGCGTCATCATGGGCTCGATCCACTCCAAGCTCGAGGACCGCGCGAAGGACGTCGACAAGTGGGCGGCGTACTTCGCCGAGCGCGCCAAGGGCGGCGTCGCCCTCTCCGTCACGGGCGGCATCTCGCCGAACCGCACCGGCTGGCTGCTGCCGTTCGGCGGGACCATGAACAGCAAGCGGGTCGCCGACCGGCACCGCGTGATGACCGACGCCGTGCACGAGCACGACGGCAAGATCGCGATGCAGGTGCTGCACGCGGGGCGCTACGGCTACCACCCCCTTCATCAAGAGCGCGTCGGCCCGCAAGTCGCCGATCACGCCCTTCAAGCCCCGCGCCATGAGCACGAAGGAGGTCGACCGCACCGCGACGGACTTCGCGCAGTCGGCCCGGCTCGCACGCCGGGCCGGCTACGACGGCGTCGAGATCATGGGCTCCGAGGGCTACCTGATCAACCAGATGATCACCGCCCGCACGAACGACCGCACCGACGCGTGGGGCGGGTCGGCCGAGAAGCGGATGCGGTTCCCGCTCGAGGTCGTGCGACGCACGCGCGAGCTCGTGGGCGACGACTTCATCGTCATGTACCGCATGAGCCTGCTCGACCTCGTCGACGACGCCCAGTCGTG